>JANQHE010000057.1 GCA_028282785.1 Bacteroidales bacterium
AAGGTATGGCTTTAAACCTTCTGCCTTTAATACATTGGCATAATTATCAATTTCGTATTGCGCAGCATTATAGCTTTGAGTGTCTACTACAATTGCAATACCTGTTCTTTTCTCGTGACAAGATGTAAAAAAAATCAATAAAAGGCCGGATATAATAAATAAAATGTTTTTTTTCATGTTTATGATTTTATCTTGATTATAATTCAGGAAATGGTATTTTTCTTCTGTATTATAAATAATTTGTTTTTTTGTAATTTTTAGTATGTGAATCCCAGTGTAAAGTGATATAGCTTAAATGTTTTATTTTTGGACCATTGATCATGGGATGCAGAGCTATAGTTTATTCCAAAATCGATGTAAATCAAGCTGCTTTTAACTTTTAATAGTTGAAAATTTCTTCCATACCTCAAACTTGCTTTTAAGGTGTATAAATTACTTGTTGTCAGAAAAAAGTCAGGTTCAATAATATGGTTCCATATGGCAATTTCTTGTGATGCGGTATAAGTATTTAATTGTTCCAGTTTATTATCTAAATTGTATATTAATATTCCGGATGTTGAAATGCGAATAAAATTCTTTTTTAAATAGAATGATTTTTTGAATTGAAGATCACTTAGAATATTAGTATACGATTGCTCTGCTTCAAGCATGTATTCGGATGAAAAGATATCCATTCCTGCATCAACAGTTATTTCCCATTTGTTAGAATACACATTATAGGGTTTAGCCAGAGTATACTTAATCCTTGGCATGAATTCCAATGTTGTATAGTTTTCAATCTCCGCAATTGTTCTATACCTTGTAATACCCTCTTCGATATAAGGCTCTTGGAGAAATTCTATTCCTTGTCCTGTTGAAGCATCTACATGTAAACCGAAAGATTGAATTAGATTTTTATGATAATTTAAAATTGTATAAAACCTATAACTTTTTTCTTCAAAATCACCGGAATCCGTTTTTCGTGGATATGAAGAACCATCTTCTGATTTTTCGAGCACGGAAGAATATCCAAATCCTGATAACAATTTTAAATCACCAATAGAATATTGTACCTGAAATTCTCCTCCATACCCTGATAAATAATAATTTCTCTCATAACTCCAACCATTAACCGGAACTGTTGTTTTTCCCAAACCTAATGTACGAAAGAATCGATAAGTTGTACTGTTTTCTAATGTACTATAATTGATTTTTTCTCTTCCTGTAAGTAAATAAAGGTTTAATCCCAATTTCATCTTGTTTAAGGAATAGATGAAAGATGGATATGCTTCTAACTTAAAGAGTTTGTTTTTTGCTCTTGGGTCCTTGATTCTTGCTCCATCGCCAACCTGGTAATTAACTTGTACTCCGGTTGAGAAACGTTTGTTTATCATATAACTTACTCCACCTGCTAAATAAACATAATCTTTTATATACAAACCATATAAACTATCTGCCAACATATATGGATTATGTGTAACAGGATTCATTCTGGCTGTCCAACCAACATCTTTTTGTTGCTTATTCTCATATCCAATATTGCCATTGAACAAAAGCTTATTAATACGAACTGATTTTTCTGAATTGAAACTATATATTTGTTCATTAGGAGATAATTGTACGCGCCTCATATCACCTTCTTTAGATATAAATCCTAAAACAAAATCACCATCGGGCAAGAATGGATTAAACGCTGTGCCCGCAATATTATCCGTATGCAGCCAATGGTTTTCGAGCAATAATCTGCCTGAAGAACGTACTGTATTTATTGTATCTTGCGATTGGGAACTTTCAACGAAAATGAAAACACCAAAAAAAACAGTTAATATTTTAAAAACAGTCCTTTTCATCATTGGATAAGTTGTATCGTAGCAGGAAAATCTTAAAATTCCCTGCTACGATTAGTATTAAAAATTAGTTTTGTCCCGGACTACATTCCTGATCAATTAAAAAGTCATTTGTTGAGTTATTCGTATCCTGATAAACGGGACGACCGTCAATGGTAGCTTTAACTTTCCTACGAACACATTTACCGGTATACGTTCCGTTCGGGTCATACGTAAAACCTGCATCAATAACAGTGTGTAACTTTGGCATCGATGTTTCAGAATCATCTTTATACGCCTGGAATCCATCAATGATCATTTCATTATCGATCAATACATATTCTTTAGTTGATGTTGATTCCGGTTTCGTTACCTTGTTCGCTTCTACATATGTTTCTATATCTCCATCTATACGAAATAATACATAACCACAGCCGAATACTGAAGTTAACCAGTCAAAACCAAGGAAATTGGCAAATCCAAGGGTCAAGTTTGGTACTGTTGGAGAATCTAAATCTTTGTTATCATCTCGAGGAACATAAGTTTCCCAATCTGCATTACCTAAATTGACCGGTGAATTTGGATTTCCTAATTCGTCAGTTTTATGATCAATTCCATCCTGTGCTATGATAATACTTTCTCCCGGGTTAATAGGGTGATCTGTTCCGGAACCTGCTATGTACCAAAAACTTGGTAAAGCTTGTTTGGTTGGATAAGCAGAAAGCCAGGGAGAAATATTAGCAGAATAAGCCCATCCGTCTACAATCCCAAGGCACAGATTGTCTGCATAAATAATATCGGTTGAGTTATTATAGATTTCATAATACTGATCGGAAAAATAACTTCCGTCTTCCGGCGTTTTAGAGCCTGCATAATAAACTTCCTTAAAAACAAAATCTCCGAGGATAGCTCCTGCAAGAGTTAAAGATTCATCTGTATGGTCTAAAACAGAAACATTGTTTTTTACGGCAGTTAATAAAACAGCTTCGGCAACTCCTGTTTCCGCTTCTGCTTCCGTTGCAGTTAAAGATATAGATGCAGATATATTGTAAATACCTTTTCTTAGTTTTAAGATTGTTGCTACTCCGGAAACATCTGTTTGTGCAGAGTCTGTTCGTTCTGTGCCATCTTCAGTAACATAAACCCAGGCACCTTCTGCTACAGCAGAGTTATAATTTTCAGGATAATTTACAGTAACCATGAGGTCATAAACGGGATCATCATCATCTTGACAGGAACTGATTATAGCTCCCAGGAAACATAAAATAATTGCAATTTTTTTCATAGTAAAAAATTTAATGGTTAGTTAAAATTTAAATGTAAGTTCAAGTCCAAAATAAAGACTGCTATTTAAACTAATAGCCTGATTGTTTCTTTTAGATTTATATTTAGGGTTATGCATCGTAAAGTTATAAGCAAAAAAGGCAAATTTTGCTTTGGAGCCAATTTCACTGGACACTTTCAAGTTTAGCTGATAATGAATAGGTTGAATGTCTGTCTTGAAAAATTCAGGTGTGCTTTTTACTAAATAATCATCATATTCAACATTAAGAATATCTTCTTTTGAAATATCATACCTGGTTCCCTTTTTATCAATCAAAGCAATAGGAGCTTTTACAATATAATCACCTGTTGAATTGCTATAACTCCAAGGTTGGCCTCCTCCAAGAATATATTTGGAATTATTCTTCCAAATTATTTGTAAAGTTGTAGTAAAAACTAAACGTAACTTTGGAATGTGGGTTACTGCAATAATATTCGTATTGAAACGCGTTCGTTCCTTTCCTGAACCGGCTGGATATACAGCTACGAAAGGAAGTTGTTCAGCACTGTTTCCAGGTAAGAGCATTTGTGTTTCCGAACCGGTATAATTTTTTGTATATAAATAACCTCCACTTATATTTATTGAAGTTTGAATTGATTTGATCTTTTTAAAATCAAAACGATACTCTAAACCCTTTTTAATCATTACCTGCTTATTCGTGGGTATAGAATAACTTGCTATGAATGTATCTACTTCTGTAGGATTTGTAAGATTAACAATTGGTGGAGATCCGGCCGGATAAATAATGTTCGGATCCGTAATATCCCAACGGTAAAATTCTAAAAATGCATTTTGATTACTAAAATCTAATCCGTTATCGGAATTTTCATAGTAACCAGTGAAAAGAAAGTTTACTGATTTCAATTTTCCTTCCAGTCCAAGTTCATATTTTTCAACCTTAATTGGTTCTAAATCATCATTATTAGTTTCAAGTACCCTCGTTGTAACTAATAATAACCTTTCATCCGGGTTTTCGGAAAAATAATTAAAGCTGTTTAAATCAAAGTAAGCAACATCAGGGTATAAATGCGAAATTGTAGGAGACTTTGATTGAATACCATATCCCCCGAATAAAGAAAGATTCTCGAATAATGCACTGTTCTCTGAATTTAAAAGTTGATATTTTAAATTTACACGAGGTTCTATGATTGTTTTTAACTTACTTTTAAAAATACTTTCAGGCTGATAATTATTATATCTTAAACCAACCTGGATAAACAAAAGGCTCTTGTTAACCGGAAGAGTAAGGTTATCTTCCAAGAAAAACGAATATTGCTTAAGTGCAGGAATGTCTTTATAAGACCTTGGGCGCGTTGCACTTCCTCCGCCTAATCTTGGAGGCCTTAATTCATCATATATTCTGCCTTCTCCATTATTCCCACTTGATCTGTAATCGAAACCGTAAAGTATCTTATTTAAGATTTCTCCTTTTCGCGAAACAGTGCTTGCGGTTATTTTAGCAAAAAAATCATATGGTTTGCCTTTAATTTTCATTTCCGAATAATATTCCGATGGAGCATATTCGCCTTCCATGAGTGTATCTTTGCGAGCATTTGAAATAGGCTGGATGTATCCGAGCGTTACGATTTTTTTCTCAAACCTTTCCTGGTTACGAACATTCGCACTGATATTATAATTTATATTAGAAATAAGTTTCTTCTTAAGGCCCCATTTCCCATAAACATTTACTTTATATCCTGTTTCTGATGAAGTGATTTTCTCGTTGGCAGAAATAATATCCGGGTCCGTTTTTAAAAAATCGAGGGTTTGAGAATATTTGCCTTTAATATTAAAAGTTAAAGGGGTTGAGGATCTCATAAAGGTATTTGAATACCCTAATTGTGTTGAAATACGATTAAATCCTTCGTATGGGGTTATTTTATTATCAATGGAATTTGTATAATCGATATCAAAGTTTACTGCTCCGAAATTTTTTATATTAAATCCTTTTCCCAAATATGCTTTTTTAATATTAGGATTTAACGAAACTTTTGCATTCAAAGGAGTTGATCCTGATTTAGTTTTAACAATAACGGCACCTGAAGTCATATCACCGTATTCAACAGATGCGATTCCTCGAATAACTTCTACAGACTCTATGTTATCTGTTGATATTTGCCTCACATCAATCCCACTTGCATCAATTGCCGAATAAGAAGTGCTTGATATTTGTAAATCCGCATTATTACTTAAAGGAGAACCATCAACTATTATTGCTGTTCCAAACGAGCTGTTATTATCTGAACCATCATGCCCGGTTTTTTCTTTTTCAACATCTGAACTAATATCTCTGATTGAAATTACCGCTTTACCGGATAAATCCGGATTTGAACTAATCTGGCCGGGTAAAAGCTGCATAACATCTTTTAAAGAGGATGGCTGCAAATGATTAATTGCTGTTTTTTGTATATTCGAAGAGCTTCCCAGCCCGCTTTTTTCCTCTGCAAGAACTACCACTTCCTCCATCTTAAAAGAAACTTGTTTAATGAAAATATTTAGCTCCTGATTTTTATTTTCCAAAAGAAGAATTTTCTTCTCAAACTTTTCCATTCCTAATGATGAAGCAGTTATGGTATATTCTCTTCCGGCAGGTATTTTTTCTATTTTATAATACCCTTTATCATCGGTTGTTGTCCATAAATTTAATTCTACGATTACAACAGCACAAGCAAATACAGGTTCTTTGGTATCTGCATCAATTATATTACCGGAGATGCTTGACATTTTTATTTCCTGAGAATAACTAAAAGCCTGAACTAAAAAAGTCAATACTGATAAAGAAATAATTTTATAAAATAAGTTACGCATAAGGCATTATACTTAATCTGGTGATTGAGCTAATCTTTTAGGGTACATTTTTATAGTCACCTTTTTATTGTCATTTAAATTTTCAATAGCCATTTTCTGTACTTGTTCTTGTGAAACATTTGAAATACAGTTTAAATATTCTCCAATTTCAATATCTATGTTTCTGTTAAGACGATAGATATCAGTAAGAACTTGTTGCCAAAACCTGTTTTTTTTCGTATTAGATTCAAACTCCCGGGTAAGAACAGTTTTTATTTTTTCCATAGATTCTTTGTCAGGGCCATTTTCTTTTATGAGTGCTATTTGACGATTAACTTCGGCAGTAAGAGTATCTACAGCGCCGGTTGAACATCCGAAACCAATATCGAATCTAAAATAGTTTTCGGGAATATCATCAAACGATGATCCTACACTTATACCGTAAATTCCGCTCTTTTCTTCGCGTAAGGCATTTCGTAATTTAACTTTAAGAATTTCGGTTAATATGGTGGCTGTAGATCTACTCTTTAAATCCGATGGTAATTTACCGTAGTAGCAAATTTGCACCTGGCTTTTTTGTGTTTCACCGGCATATAAAGTGATTTCTTTGCTAGAATTAATCTTAAAATATTTTTGTTTTATGATTTTATCATTTGTTTCATATCCCTTTAAACCACCAATATATTTTTTAATTAGGGGCCTTATAGTATCTAAATCAAAATTTCCAATAATTATAAAGGTAAAGTCGGAAGGATCAGCAAAACGTTCTTTAATTATCTGGTTTGCTCTTGTAACATTAAATTTAGAAAATTCCTCCGGATCGGATTTTTTAAGTTTTCGTGAATCTGAACCATAAAGTACTTTTAGAAGCGTATCGACCAGGGCTTGTTCGGGTTCATTCTTTATGGATGTGAGTTGGCCTCCGAACCGGGAAATATAAGACTCGGCCGATACACTGTCTGCAACTAATTTATTAAAATAGAGGTAGTTTAGTTTAAGTAAAAACTCTAAACTATTCGTGTTGCAACTGCCTTTTGTACCTTCCATGAATTCATTCATCCATGGGGTAAGGCGCACCTTATTCATTTTGGAAATGTTTCTGATTTCCGTAAAACTTAAATCTGCTATTCCGC
Source organism: Bacteroidales bacterium (assembly GCA_028282785.1). Classification (GTDB taxonomy): domain Bacteria; phylum Bacteroidota; class Bacteroidia; order Bacteroidales; family UBA12077; genus UBA12077. The sequence goes on from JANQHE010000057.1 coordinate 7,050, forward strand.
CCATATAAGCTACTCTAAAGGCAAGCAATGCCGAAATAAAATCTTTGTCGGCGTATTGAGAATATCCACCTAAACTAAGGCCTGTAAATAGAATTTCATCATTCTTATAATTCGTTGGCATAAGAACTATTTTAGCCCCATTGGATAAATACCATTCCGTTACTCCATATTTTTTGTTCTTTTTAATATTTATAATTTCACCTTCATCTTTTATAGCAACTTTTAAATCTGTATTAATTTGTTTTCCTACATATTTTTCAGGGCTACTCCGTTTGATTTCCTGATAGGTATTAACCAGTTTGCCGACCTCTAAGTCCGGTGTTAACATACTATCGGGCAAAGAGAGAGTTATTATTGGCTTTTTACTGATCCATGTACTTAATACATTATTCACTTCTGCAATAGATATTTCAGGAATTGTTTTTATAGCCAATTGATTTATTTCCGATGGATCAAATACTTGTTTTTCTCTTAGTATATCATTTACAAGTTGTTTTACTATTTTTTTTGATTCGGTTTTTTCGTTTTCTTTATCTTTATATTGATTTATTAAAAACTTTTTTTCCAGTTCTAGTTCACTTTTCGTCAATCCGTGTAATTCCAGCCGCCTGTTTTCTGTAAATAATCTTTTAATAGCTTGTATCGACATTCCATTTTTTGCATTTGCCGTGTATGTAAAAGCGTCTTTTGTCCTTACCAGATCTCCAATACTTGCCATAGAATAAATAAAAGGTGAATCAGAGCCTTGATTTATTTCTTGAAAGCGTCTGTTTATCATTCCTTTAATTAATTCTTCAATTATTGATTCTCTGAAATCGGCTAAAGTTAGAATGTTTTTAGGCTCATCAAGAAAATATATCCTTACTAATTCTTTAGTCGCTTCATTATCTGTACATATAACAAACAGTGACGAATCATTATCAGAAACCGGATAAACCTGGGGCATTTTCCTTGAACTTGATGCTTCAATATTTCCAAAATATTTATGCACCATTTTTTCCGTATAGTGAGGGTCTGTATCACCAACTACGATTACTGACATCAGTTCGGGCCTATACCATTTCTTATAGAAATTTCTTAATTCATCAGGAGAAAATGTTTCTAATATTTCTTTTTTGCCTATTGGCAAACGATATTGATATCTTGCTCCCCTGAATAAAGCCGGATAATATTGATTGCGTAAACGTTGTTCAGCACCTTGTCCCGTTCTGAGCTCTTGTAAAATAACGCCTCTTTCTTTTTCAATTTCTCTATCGTCAAATGTTACCTGGTGAGCCCAATCTTCAAGTATTTGAAAACCTGTGCTTAATAATGCAGAATCTTCTGAAACAGGAATTGATAATTGATAAACGGTTTCTGCAAAACTTGTATAAGCATTGAAATGTTTACCAAATCTCATTCCTTTTGATTCAAGATAATTAATTACTTCATTATTCGGGAAATTTTTTGTTCCGTTAAAACACATATGTTCTACAAAATGAGCGAACCCTTGCTCGGAATCTTCCTCAGAAAGAGATCCAACATTTACGATCAGTCGTAATTCAACTATTTTTTCAGGTTTGTTATAAGGCTTTATATAATATGAAAGGCCATTTTGAAGTTTTCCATGCAATAATTCAGGATCGTGCAGTAACTTTTGTCCAACGGTTTCTTTTACAAGGATTAGAATAACTAAACAGCAAATCAAAATTTTCAGGACTCTTAATTGTTTTAACAGGTTTATCATTTTATAATTTATTTGTAAACTTCTAATCGATTGATTGTTCTTAGTGCTTCTGTTCTTATTTCTCTGGAAAGATTTTTAGAAGATGCAATCTCAGCACATTTTTGAATAATCAACTCCTTATTAACGGAATTGACAAACCAACCCAACGCTTCAATTAATGCAATCTTAAGAGTTTCATCAATGCCCGGGTCATCTAATAATGTGATATAATCAGGAATCATATAATGATAATTGTAATTTCGTAACGTTCTGATATTTATCGCTTTATATCTATAGAGAGAGCTGTCAGAACGTATATAATCAAATTCTTCCCGAATCTTCTGTTTTTTCCATTCTATTCTTTTGTATAATTGGTCCTTTAGCGCTGAACTATTTAACATATAGCCATACTGTTGAGCAACTTCGACTAACTCTTTCTTAACTTCATCAGGATCCATAAATTCAAGTGAACCATAAGCATTATACCTCACACGACCAGAATACCTGTCATTTAAAATGGTTGTTAAGAGCGGGTTAATTAATTCGTTATCTCCTTTTTTACCAATCATTGTTACTGCTTTACGCCTGATTAGTTCGTAAGGATCGGTAACTGCCATTTTTAATACTTCAGTGAATTCGTTGTTATTATACTTGTTTAACTGTTTCAAACAAGCCATCCTAACTACAAAATATGGCGAAGTCATATAGATTTCTTTTAATTGAGAGGAGAAAGATTGATTACCGGGGTCAAACAAGTTGTTTAGTGCCAGGCATTGTAATTCAGGATTATCAGCTTTTAACAAGTCATTCCAAACTTTTTTGTTTTCATTACCTGCTGCGATCAATTTGTTGTAATCAATTTCCTGATGAGATTTAAAATAATAAGTAGGATCGCCTATTAAATGAGTTTCTAATGTGTTTATCTGCCTGGCCCAATTACCAACTCTTACACCTTTGCCTAAAAGCCCTAGCATTTCATTAGGCCACTTATCTTGAAGAGCATTAACCGTATTTGCATGAGCTACTATAGTTGATCCGTTTCCAAAAACATATTCTCCGGCTATATATTTTTCTTTATGAAAAGAGCCATTAAAACATGCGTCAAACATAATAAATTTTGCTTCCGGTTGAATTTCACGAATATCATTCAGATAGATATCCATATTATATTCATATAATGAATCTTTTTCTTCTGTTTCTTTATCAAAAGTTCCGTCAAACCATGATTCAGGAACTCCTAACTGCTTAACGTACCGTTGTTTTGTTTCGGGAAGACTTTTACCTCTGTTTTTAGCAGATCTGAGTTTACTTCGCAGATATATTTTGATATTTTCAATAGATTTGTCGACATTCGTAGTAGCTTGTGTCCCGTTTATTAACTGTAATTCAGGAGTTCCGTGCTCGTGCAATAATGCAATATCCAAATCAGGATCCTGGAAACGATCCAACAGAAAAGGTTTCATGAATTGCGACATTCTGAACTCAAGGAATTCTATTTTTCCTTTAGTGGTATAGAGTTCCGGAAATTGTTCCCGTAAAGCAATTTTTTCTCCTACCCATGCATTAAGATCCTGACTATTGTATCCATGCCCTGTAAAGCTCATAAGAAAATCCAGTTTGGTTTTATCTCTTAAGGCAACGACTTTATCTAAATACTCGCGAATAAGTTCATATTTATCATCATTTTCTTGGATACTTGGTTTAATTCTTCCGGTATAAATATCCGATTGCACATAGTGTGGAGAAGAAGGTGAGAGATTGTAATAGTAATAATTTGATCTAATACTATCCTTTTCAATAAACTCAAATTTCAAATCAAAATCGTCATAAAATCTATCACTTGGGACTGCAGCAATATGAATCGGGTACTTTTCCTGATTCCTTTTATATGCAGTTGTCAAGTGTTGGGCATTCATAATGAAAGGAATAGGGACGTCACCAACAAAAACGGCCCCTTCTAATTGCGGTTTACTATTATATAAAACTTTGAGTTTGTTTCTAATATCATCAGCATTTTTCCATCCTTCTTTCAAAATAACAACGTTCAAGCCTTCCTTTTCTAACATCTCTTTATATGCCATAAGGGAAACTTCTACATTGTTGTATGTCTTTTGATCAATTACAATTGCAAAACTGGTTTTAATGTTTTGGGTTGAATGAAGGTTTTTCTCACAACCGGAAAAAGTAAAATTTGCAAGACAAATAAGGACAATGAAATATTTATGGAATTTTATCATGATGTTTACTCATATAAATGTTATTGAACAAAAGTATCGGAAATATCAGCTCAACTTATGCCCTATTTAAGTCATTATAAAAAACAGTGTTTTTCCGTTGTTTCTGCTTTAAGTGAAGAATCGCAAACTTTACTCATCAAATGCTTGCCTGGTAATTAAATCAGGGATTATCATGATAAAATAGTAAAGTGATAATTTAATGTTTTTTGGAAAATTCGGTGTACGAATGGTGTTTTTCCGTTATTGAGAATTGTGCCATTACGGAAAACATCTAATAATTATTTGCCCAATTAATTTAATAGTTGTTGAAACCAAGGAAAGTGAGAAAAGAAATTAGTTAATTGTTACTCAATTAATCCATTTTTTAAGGCAAACATCACTAAATTCGGAGCATTTTTAACACCTGTCTTCAATATCAGGTTTCTTCTGTGTCCATCTACAGTATGAGAACTTATAAAAAGCTTTTCTGCTATTTCATTATTATTGTAACCTTCGCAGATTAATTTCAATACTTCCAGTTCTCTTTCTGACAAATTAACATTTATAACACTCTTAGCTGATTTTTTAACTTTTAGACTTAAGTACCCTAGAAATTCTTTAGCAAAATAAGTTTCATCATTTAAAACGTTTGTTACCGCTCTTTGTAATTCCAGAACTTCAGTGTTTTTTAATAAAAACCCTTCCGCCCCGGCATCAACCATTTCATTGAAATATTCAATTTCTCCAAACATTGTTAAAGTTATCACTTTAATGGTAGGATACTTTTGTTTGACTTTCTTTGTTAAGTCAATACCATTTTCGTCAGCCAGCTTAATATCCATAAATATTATATCCGGAACTTTTTCCGATAACCCTTGAAAAAGAGATTTTCCATCAGGGTAAGACCCAATAACTTTGAAATTTGAAATGCTATTTAAAATTACTTTAAGTCCGGTACGAAAAATTTCATGATCATCTACAATAGCAAGACTAATTATTCTATTCATACAGACACTAATTTTAGGCTTTTATTCCTGTGGTTTAACTTCATAATCCGTTTACAAATAAAAATGTTTTTAATTAAACTAAATATTTTTTATATACCCAAATTTTGATTTTGACACCTTTTCCAATACCACTTTTAAAATCTATATTTCCTTTAATATAGTTTATACGGTTAAATATATTAATCAAGCCATGTTTTGAATCTTTATCAGTCATATTATTTGCATCCATCTCAAAGCCTTTTCCATCGTCGGAATAATCAATACGAAAAAACCGATTATCAAAATACATTCTGATATTTACTGTATTTGCTGCCGCATGCTTGATTGTATTATTAATTAATTCCTTTATAACTCTAAATAACATAGTCTCTATCTTACGGTTATAATTAGAAGGGTAATCATCCGATGAGTAATTTATTTCAATATTAGATGCATTTTTTATTTGATTACAAAAATAACGTACTGCCAAATCAAGGCCAAAGTCTCTTAGTAAATTAGGAGACAGGTTATAAGCCACATTTTTTGCTGACGTAATTGCTTCGGAAATTATCTCTTCGGCACTTTCAATCAAATACTGATGTTCTTTTATGTAAAGTGATGACTGGTTTTTTAATGCATTGATAAAAAGTTTGGCTGATGAAAGCAGAGGGCCTAAGCTATCGTGCAAATCTTCGGCCATTCTTTTTCTTTCTTTTTCTTCTGTTTCTATAGATATTGTAAGCATTTTTCTCTCAACTTTCTTAAGGTTATTCATATTTTCCTTCAGTTTAACACCCATATATTTGAGAGATTTAGCAAGTATTCCAACTTCATCATTGTGGTCAATCTGGACAGTCGCATCTAAATTTCCTGAGGCTATTTCTTCTGCAAACTTTACGCTTTTTTCTAAGGGAACTGTAATGGACCGCGTTATCAAAAGAGAAAAGAGAGTAGCCAGAATAAGAGCAATTAATAGTACAAAAATATATAAAGGAACCAGGCGGTTAAATGCTAAATAATTATTTTTAAGAGCTTGTCCGGACAACTGAATTCCATCTTCTCCCATTGCTTTGGCTTCGTAAATAACAACATTTGCCGTTTCAACCTGTTTTACGGATAGCTTTTTTAAAGTTACCAGATTTTTCTTTAAGCTATAAAGCTCGTTCTGAAACAAAGTAAAATGATTTGTAAAAAGATCCATTTTCCCGCGTTGTAATGAATCATTTAATGAAGTATCAACAGCTTGAATTAGCTTGAAATTGTATTTGAATTCTTTTATAACACTTTTTAAATGTTCGGGATTTTTCGAAAGAATGGCTTCAAGAGCAGTGATCATACTTCTGTTTCCTCGCCTTTCTATTAAATTAATTCTCCGAATCTGAAGGTGTTTTATAGTAAGTTCTTCTGGTAATATAGAATCATTCCTTAATGCACGAGAAAACTCTATTTCTTTTCTGGAAATAAAACTTTGCGATTCAACTGAAAATTTCTTTGAAATTTTCTCTAAAGTATTTTGATTTTTTTTGAGTTTATTATGAATTTCGCCCGTCTCATCTATAATAACATTTAATTCATTTACCCAGTTTTTTATTCTTACTATTCTTGTTTTTAATTGTATAAGATGAGGAGAAATACTTATTATGCTATCAGTTTGGGCAAGAGATATGGAAAGCTCATCTAAAGTATTTTTACTTAAATTATAATATTCCAGGTCTCCCAGGGCATTAAACTCCCAAAGAAAATTCATTGACTGATTAGTAAGCCGCTCTATTTTATTGGTGTTTTCAATTAGTGGTATATATGCCTGTGTTGTAAAGGAAAGCTCTTTTTTATATTTATCTAAACTTATTCCGGTAAAAAAACCTGCAATTAAGAACACAATTATTAGAAATGAATAACTTATCGCTAATTTGTAGCTTAATAAAAGATTCTTCCATTTAACCATACAAATCTTTCCTGATTAATTAGTCAAAAATAGACAATTGACAAAAAGAAAAAAATATACAGAACAGGATTTTCTAAAAACCAAAATCATCTAATTAAAAAGCTGAATGCTGTATAGCCATATAATGGTAATAAGAATATTTGTTGGATAGAAACAAAAATTACAAATAAACTAAAACCGGAAAGCTTAATTTTAATAAGCTTTTAACATTCAATGAGTCTTATACTTAATGCCTGAAGGCTTATGTAATTTAGTATCTTTTCTAGTGTTTTGATTTCGGTTATTTTTAATGCTTCTTTATAATTTAAAGCCCTTTGTGTATGGGTCTTTGTTTTCTTAAATGTTCCGCCGGATCTATACTTTTTTTGCTTAAAAAAGTTTTGGAAGAATGTTATTGCCTGGTGTAATTTTAGAGTTCTAACTGAACTATAATTGATGAATCAATATTTAAAACAATAACTCAACTTTGGTAAATTCGTTTTCCTCGGATGATACCTGAACAAACCCATTGTGCAAAATCATTACCTGCCTGACAAAACTTAAACCTATGCCGGAACCTTCTTTCTTGGTAGTATAAAAAGGAATAAATACTTTTTCAATGTTTTCTTTCGGAATACCGGTTCCGCTATCCTTAACCGAAATAATTACGGTTTCATTCTTCAATTCGGCTATTAAATCAATTTTTTTATATTGAACTTCTTTAACTGCATCTATTGCATTTCTAATTAAATTAATCAAAACCTGGGTAAGCAGTTTTTCATCGGCCTTAATGTATAGATCATCTTTTGAATCGATCAATAGCGCTATTTTAAATTTTGAAAATTCGGGCTTAAATAGTGTTTCAATTTGTTGAAAAAGACTTGTAACCTTGATCATTTTTACTTCAGGCTTAGGTATTGCAGAAATAATTTTGAATTTTTCTATAAAATCAAGTAAGCCTTTACTACGCTTTTCAATAGCATTAAAGCTTTTATGTGACGTATTTAAAATACCATTTAGTTCAACCGGATCATTTTTAAAGTCCAAATCATTAAAATGTTCTGTCATGGAGTTTGACAAAGAAGCAATTGGTGTAACAGAATTAATAATTTCATGCCGTAGAATCCGAATAAGTGCCTGCCAGTTTATAATTTCCTCTTTAGCAAGTTCTTTGCCTATATCGTTAAATGAGAATAATCTAACCTGCTTTTTATTTAAAATAAAGTTGTTACCCTTAACCGAGAATGGTTTAACTACTTTTTCATGTACAAGCTTTAATACTGCAGGTTTGCCGGGCTTTATGGAATTTAAGGTGTGGTATAATTCTTTATTAATTGTTTCTAAGCTTTTTAATTCTGTAATTTTTGTTGGAAGCAGCATATTAAAAGCAGAATTTGAAAATATAACCCGGCCATTTTCATCAATAGCCAAAACGGCAGAATCTAAATGCTCCAAAGTATTTAATAAAAGTTGATGTTCCGATTCTTTTGCCAGTTTTACTTTGCCGTATGAATCTGCTATCCTATTAAGTTCCCATTCAATTTTGACAAAGTATTTTTCTTTGTAAGCATTTTTAAATTTAGGGAAGGGTTCATTTATTACAAAGTTTTTTAAAAACTTATATATTTCTTTATTTGTTTTGTTTAAAAAGTAAATAATATAAAGTATTTCGAGTATTGCAAACCCTATAAAACCATACCTGGTAAAAGACAAGTGCTCCTGGTTTGATGCCCAAAAAAACAAATAGATCAATATTGCAAGTAATAATATATTGAATATTATAATGAATATAAAGCGTTTATAAATCATACTTTTCAATTTTCCTGTATAAAGTTGTTCTTGCAATTCCCAGTTCATTTGCTGATTTTGAAAGATGTCCTTTGTTCTTGTCCAGCACATATTTTATGTGCTCTTTCTCATTCTCATAAAAATTGGCCGAAATTTTAGCAGTATTTTTTTTAGCCGAAATTTTAAAAATAATATCGGCAGACGATATGGTTTCCTTTTCCGAAAGAATAACCAAATTTTCAATAGTATGCTTTAATTGTCGGACATTACCGGGCCAATCGTAATTAACCAGTTTTTTTAAGGCACTTTCGGTTAATAATAAATCGGGTTTATTGTATTTACTTTTCAAGCTGTTTAAAAAGAAATTAATCATTGGTTTTATATCAGCTTTTCTTTCTCTAAGTGGCGGTAAATCAATTTGAACTGTATTTATACGATACAACAGGTCCACTCTGAATTGCCCATTTTCGGATAGCTCATTTAGGTTTTGGTTTGAAGCCGAGATCAGCCTGATGTCAACCTCAACAGGATCATTAGAACCTACCCTGTTTAATGTTCTGGTTTGTAAAACAGTTAGTAATTTAGATTGTAAGTTTAATGGTAGGTTTCCAATCTCATCCAAAAATAAAGTTCCGCCTGATGCCAGTTCAATTTTACCCATTCTATCTTCTGTAGCATCTGTAAATGCTCCTTTTACATGTCCAAAAAGTTCCGATTCAAATAAACTTTCCGGGATGGCCCCCATGTCTATCGAAACAAAAGATGCATTTTTTCTGTGCGATTTGTTATGAATTTCATAAGCTATTACTTGTTTCCCCGTTCCATTTTCTCCAAAAACTAACACATTCGCATCTGTTTTTGATACCTTATCCACAACCTTATTCACCTTTTTCATTGAAGCACTATTACCTTTAACTATTTGTGTTTTGTTAAAAGTATCTTTTTGCAGGTGCAGGTGCTTTTTCTCAAGCAATGTAATTTTGCATCTTGATTTCCTTAAATTAAAAACATTAATAACAGTTGTAAGTAGTTTCCTATTATCCCAGGGTTTCTCAATAAAATCTGTTGCACCTTCCTTTATTGCTTTTACTGCAAGCTCAATACCTGCAAAAGCTGTGATAAATATAATAATTGCATCCGTATCGTGATTCAATATTTCTTTCATCCAAAAAAAGCCTTCATTACCCGATTGTATTTCAGCTGTAAAGTTCATATCCAGTATATAAACATCAAATTTTTGAGTTCGAAGGAGGTTGGGAACCTGTTTAGGTGAATTGAGAGTTATTATATTATCAAAATCCTTTGATAATAAGACCTTCAACGAAAACAGTATTTCTTCATTATCGTCAATGATAAGTATATTACCTTTTCTTTTCATGCAATGAATTAAACCTATTGCAAGTTAAGAAATATTATCTCTTTTATGTATCGAACCGATACATAAAATTGTATCGTTACGATGCAAAATAATTCAACCATTTATCAGTTAAGTATTAGATTATCAAACACAAAGAAGTATGGCATGCTGCATGTAATTAAAGTTAGCGATATTCATTTGTATCAATTAATTTAAATTTACATGAGATGTTTAAGCATACGTTAAAGCTATTTCTAAGAGGCCTGCTGAATAATAAAATATATTACCTGATTAATTTATTAGGTTTAGGAGTGGCGCTTGCATCAGCTTTTCTCATTCTTCTTTTTATTATTCATGAGGTTGATTTTGATAAGTTTCATGAGAAGAAAGATCTAATATACAGAATAAACACAAGTTTTAAATGGGGAGTAGGCCAAGAATCTAAAGTTACTTCATCTTCGGCTTTAATGAAATCGCACTTGATAAATAATTTTCCTGAAATAGAGAGCGTCACAAGAGTGTTTGATGGTAAACATTGGGGGGATGGCCAGTTAATAAAGAATAAGGATGATTGGCTCATGGAAGATAATTTTATGTTTGTTGACAAAGAATTCTTAAATATTTTTACGTATCCAATTTTATATGGTAATAAATCTAAGGCATTAAACGATAAAAACTCTTTATTAATCTCAGAAAGAGTGGCTATTAAATATTTTGGTATTAATAATCCGGTAGGAAAGACCCTTAGGATTAAAAACAACCAACTAATCAAAGACTATATTATTACTGCTGTATTTAAGAATATTCCCACAAATTCAACATTTCAAGCAGATTTTATATCTAGTTTTGAGCTAATTGAACCAAACTATTCAGGCTTGGGCTGGAATTTATCTAACTTTCAACAATATATTCTTCTTAGAGAAAATTCTGTGAGTACTGAAGTTGAAAAAAAGATAAATAATCTTTTTTCCAAACTACATCCTGATTTACCTTATAACTATTCTCTGCAGAATCTTACTGATATATATTTTAATTCAGGCGATTTAGTATGGTATAGTTTGGCCCGGGGAAATAAAAAAACTGTTAAATTATTTACGGTAATATCATTAATAATTATACTTATTGCAAGTATTAACTATATGATTCTTTCCACTGCAAAAGGCGTAAGCAGGAATTTAGAAATAGGAATACGAAAGGTTACAGGTGCCTCAAGGTGGCTAATTATTAAACAAATATTAATCGAAACATTTCTTTTTATTGTTTTGGTTTTTCCATTGGCCCTAATGATTTCTGAAATACTATTACCCTTAATCAATACCCTGCTAAACAGGCAAATGAAAATAGCTTATTTCGAAAATTTAACATACCTTTTTGGTTTAACAGGAATTTTGATAGTAATTGGCTTATTGGCTGCAAGTTATATATCTGTTTATTTATCTCGATTTAAACCTGAAGATATCTTAAAAAGAAAATTTACTATAAAACATGGAAGCCCGTATTTTCGTAAAATCTTAATTTCTGTTCAACTAATTGCCTTTGTGTGTTTATTTACTTTTTCAGGAGTTATAATACTCCAGGTTAATTATGTTACTAAAACCGATATTGGTTTTAATAAAGAAAAAATATTGGCTTTAGTCCCTCCTCATAGGCATGAAATTAAAGAATATTCAAAATTCACTGAGAGCATTAAGCGTAATCCTATGATCGAATCCGTATCACAGGTTGCATCCGGGTTATTTACATCAACAAAGGTTACTCAAAATATATCAAAGCCTGAAAACCCTGAAAAAGAAGTTTCTTCACATTTTTTTGCTGTAGATTATAATTTTTTAAAAGCGCTTGACCTTAAATTGTTGAATGGTAGAGATTTTAATCCAAATTCTACCTCAGACCATGGTAAATTTATAATAAACGAAACAACAGCAAAAGAATTAGAATTAGATGTAAATAAGGATATGTTTATTAAGACAGGAGGGCATACTGTTGAGGTAATTGGTGTTGTTAAAGATTTTTATATTAATTCTTTGCATAGCAAAATTCCACCCTTGATTATAGGATTAAAACCGGATGGTTTTGCTGTTACACAAGTAGTTGTTAAAGTAAATGATACAAATGATTTTAGTAAGTTAACTAAATTCTGTTTAGAACAATGGGAAGAAAATGGTACCGGAGGAGTATTGAATTATTATTTTATGGAAGATAAAGTTTTACAATTATATAACAAGGATAAAAAGTTTGGGAATACAATTGTATTTTTTACTTTATTAACCATCATAATCGCCTTTTTAGGATTGTTTGGTATTTCATTATTTATTTCAAAGCAAAGAAATAAGGAAGTAGCTATTCATAAAACGTATGGCGCTACATTAAAAAATATCTTTCTATTAATTTCTAGAGAGTTTATAGTGATTGTTGTAATCGCTAATATAATATCATGGCCAATAGCTTATAAATTATCAGTAAACTGGTTAATGAATTATTCTTATGGAATTAGTTTCCCATATATAATTCTTTTAATAGTATTTATAATTTCACTATTGTTTATACTATTTGTTGTTGGCTTAAATGCATTAAAGGTTGCAAGTCAAAATCCGGCAGATATTATTAGAAACGAATAATAAATAAAATGACAATTAAATTAATACATTATGTTTAAACATACATTCAAATTATTTTTTAGAGACTTGATAAATAATAAAATTTATTACCTGATCAATTTATTAGGCTTAAGCGTAGCATTAGCTTCCGCATTTTTAATATTACTTTTTGTTTTTCATGAAATCAATTTTGATAGGTTCCATCAGAACCGAAAGGATATATACAGAATTAATTTAAGCCTGAAGTATGGTGATAAGGATGTAAAGCTTGCTTCTGCATCACTTCCAATGAAACCTTATTTAACAAGTGAATTTCCGGAGATTAAGAAAGTTACAAGGGTTTTTAACGGGAGATCCTGGGGTGATGGCCAATTAGTTAAAAATGGAGAGAATTGGATTAAGGAAGATAATTTCATGTTTGTGGATAATGAGTTTTTTGAGATTTTTACTTATCCGGTTATTAATGGAAAGAAGTCTGGCAATATATTAGAAACTAATACCATATTAATATCGGAAAAAGCAGCATTAAAGTATTTTGGAGAAGAAAATCCGGTGGGTAAAGTAATAACCGTTAAAAACAATTCCCGAACCATCAATTATACAATAGTTTCAGTCTTTAAGGAGATTCCTGCAAATTCAACTTTTCAGGCAAGCTTTATAGCTGATTTTAGATTGGTTGAATCGAGGTATGAAAAAAGAGGCTGGCTAGCTTCTAATTTTATGCAATACATTCTTTTAGATCAAAATACCGATAAAGCTATGATAGAGAAAAAAATAAATGATTTCTTTGAGAAGAAACATCCTGATCGTACAATTGTATATTCATTGCAAAGTATTCTGGATGTTTACTTTGGTTCGGATGACCTGGATTGGTATCGCCTGGCACAAGGAAATGAAAAAACCGTAAGTTTGTTTTCGATCATATCATTTTTAATTATCCTGATAGCGTGTATAAATTATATGATACTTTCAACGGCAAAAGGAGTAAGCCGTAATTTAGAGATTGGAATTAGAAAGGTTATTGGAGCTACCAGATATAATATTATTAATCAAATATTAATCGAAACATTTCTTTTTATTATTATAGTTTTTCCTTTTGCTCTTATGATTTCGGAGTTATTACTCCCGTTAATTAATCATTTACTGAACAGAAATATGGAAATAAAATACCTTGAGAATGTGCCATATTTATTAGGGATAATAGGAATTCTTATTCTTGTGGGTATTCTTTCTTCAGGTTATATTTCCCAGTTCTTATCACGTTTTAAACCGGAAGATATTTTAAAAAGACGATTTACCGCTAAATATGGTAAATCAGTATTTAGAAAAGTATTAATATCATTACAATTAGTGGTTTTTGTTATTTTATTAATATTTTCCGGAGTAATAATTCTTCAGATTAATTTTGTGCAAAAATCAAATATTGGCTACTCCACAGATAAATTGTTAGCTTTAGTTCCTCCGCATAGACATGATATATTTGAATATGATCTATTTGTTAACAGTATTAAATCTTCTTCATTGATTGAAACAGTTACCCAGGTTTCGTCAGGTTTATATTCTTCAACGCAAGGCTCAAGGAATATTACAAGCTTAGACGATCCGGAGAACATAATTCAGGCCCAGCTTTTTGCTGCTGATCATTTATATCTTGAAACATTTGACCTTAAGCTGATAAAAGGAAGGAATTTTAATCCGGAAAATTTGTCTGATAAAAATAAGTATATCATAAATGAAACTGCAATAAAAGAATTAGGAATAAAGAGTGATGCAGGTTCCTTTTTTACCTATGAGGATGAAATCGCCGAAATTATAGGAATTGTAAAAGACTTTCACATTGGTTCTTTTCATGAAAAAATCCCTCCGTTAATTATAGGTTTAAATGATGGTTATTTTATTAATCATATTGTGGTTAAATATACGTCAGATGAGACATTAAGCGAAACTATTAATTTATGCCTGAAGAATTGGGAAGAATACGGAAGAGGTGGCACTTTAAAATATTATTTCATTGAAGACAAAATTTCACAAATGTATGACGCCGATAAAAAGTTCGGAGATACAATTATATTTTTTACTGCCCTAGCAATAATAATTGCATCTTTAGGATTGTACGGAATTTCATTATTTATTTCAAAGCAAAGAAATAAAGAGGCAGGCATACATAAAACCTTTGGGGCAAAATTCAGGAATATATTTATGTTGATCTCAAAAGAGTTTTTAATCCTGGTAATTTTAGCCAATATTATTTCGTTTCCGGTTGCATTTAAATTATCGCAAAATTGGCTTATGAATTATTCATACCGAATAAATTTCCCAATATTTATACCGGTTGTTGTTTTGTTGTTATCTGTAATCTTTATTGTATTGGTAGTAGGAACAAATGCCATAAAAGTTGCAAATCAAAACCCGGCAAATATTATGCGTTATGAATAATGACACCTGTTTACAATCAAGGTAGCTATGTAATTTTAACGATTTTCCCGGTAAATATTGCAGCACCTGAACTTTATAGCGTTTTAAAACAATAAAGTTTAGCGGATAATAAAGTGCCCGAACTAACTAAATCACTATGGATTTTCAATCGATAGGTTTGGGTTACAAATGAAATTCGTTTAGTAAGCATCAAAAAAAACAATATTCAATTTTCAAAAAATCAAATGTCAAAATCCTAAACATTATCAGCTAATTATTAATGAGCCGGTCCTTAATATTAGACTTTGAATATTATGTTTTGTGATTTATTTGGAATTTGGATATTGTAAATTGTGATTTTAATTAAAGTTTGTAGAAACTAAAGTAGTTGCAATGAAATTGCAGGGTTTTAGCTATTAACTAAAAAATAAAATTAATTATACATAAAAAAATTTTATTCGTGTGTTTCTGCCTAACCGTTGTACTTTTTTCCTGCCAAAAAGAAGAATTGTCCAAAAAATCAAAACCTACCTTCATTACGAGGAGAAACGACGAAGCCTGCCTGCAGCAGGCAGGTAATTTATTGATTACAAGAATAAACAGATTGCTTCATCCTGACTATAAATGTCAGGATGAAGCAATGACGTTTTCGAGTTTTTTTGGACAGTTCTTTTTTAACTTATTCTTTTAAATGCTGATCAAGCCAGTCAAAAAAGGTTCTTTGCCATAAAATTCCATTTTGCGGTTTTAACACCCAATGATTTTCCTCCGGAAAATAAAGGAAACGAGCTTTAACTCCCACTAATCGTGCCGAATTGAATGCAGCCATTCCCTGTGAATAAGGAACACGGTAATCCCTGCCTCCATGAATCACTAAAATTGGCGTATCCCAGTTTTGAACAAAATGATGGGGTGAACCTGCATACGATTTCATCGCAACTTTATTATCTTTTTCCCATGGTGCCCCTCCTTTTTCCCAGGTATCAAAAAACGACTCCTCAGTTGTCATATATTCCATTTCGGAATGAAATACTCCGCAATGTGCAATAAAGGTTTTAAACCGTTTATTATGGTTACCTGCCAACCAAAATACCGAGAACCCTCCAAAACTTGCACCTATCGCTCCCAACCTTTCTTCATCAACATAAGGTTCTTTTTTAACTTCATCAATAGCTGACAGCAAATCTTTCATTGCCTGCCCGCTGTTATCTTTACTAATCTGGTCTGTCCACTCCTGACCGTTTGTTAATACTCCACGGCGGTTTGGAGCTACAATCACATAAGCATTTGAAGCCATAATCGAAAAATTCCAACGATAACTCCAGAATTGACTCAGTGGAGATTGTGGCCCTCCTTCACAATATAAAATTCCAGGATACTTTTTATTTTCATCAAAATGAGGCGGTTTAATAACCCAGGTTAACATATCTTTTCCATCGGTAGTTTTTACATATCGTTTTTCAACCGTTGGCATGGTAAGCTGGTCAAGAATATGTTTATTCTCAAAACTTAACTCTGATTCCTCTCCGGATTCAGGATTTATAACATAGATCTCCTGAGGTTTTACCATAGAAACTTTTGTGCCTATAAGTTTATCTCCTGCCATAGCAACAGAATGATAATCATGCATGCCTTCCGTAATAGCTTTGATCTCTCCTGTTTCCAGATCCAGCTTATGAATTTGATGCGTAGCAAAAACACCAGCAACAAAATATATTGATTTTCCATCTTCTGTCCATTGCATGCCAAAAGGGCTATGGTCGAAATTTTCCGAATAATTTTTTCTTTCGCCGGTAGTTAAATCTTCAATAAACAGCCTTTGCTTATCAGCCTCGAAACCTGCACGTTCCATACTTAGCCAGGCCAGTTTTGTGCCATCGGGTGAATAAAGGGGTTGCCAGTCGTAACCAGGCATTCCTTCTGTAAAATTCTTTGTTTCGCCTGTTTCAAGGTTATATAAATAAACATCAGAGTTGGTGCTTAAGGAATATTCTTTACCTCTTAATTTTTTGCAAGTATAAGCTATCGTTTTACTATCCGGGCTCCAGTTAATTTCTTCGATCCCTCCAAACGGCATTAAAGGAGATTCAAATGGTTCTCCTTCCATTATATCCATAGCGTTTTCAACATTCCCGTTTATAAGGTCCGCAACAAAAATATGCCCGTAGTAACCATCTTCCCATACATCCCAGTGGCGGTACATAATATCGTCGTACAATTTTGCATCAGCTAAGGGTAAGTCTTCATGCAAATCATGAACATTTTTATCCACCTTAACATCGCAAGTAAATAAAATTTTATCTCCGCTCGGAGCCAGTTTGATATTGGTAATACTTTCCGGCTCGTTGGAAACTTGCACCTTGCCTGTTCCGTCAGGGTTCATCGACCATATTTGCATTCCATTTCCTTTTTCAGCTGCTGCCAGATAATAGATCTTTTTTCCATCTACCGCCCAAATTGCAGCATATTCGCCTCCCGCCGTTTTTGTAAGTTGAGTTGGCTCGCCTCCCTTTACAGGTAAAGTAAATAATTCACGGTTACTTTTATTTTGTTCCTTTGAGTAATAAGATACTCCGTAAAGTAAAGTTTTTCCGTCAGGTGATACCTGAACATCGCCTAAACGCCCGAATGACCAAAGAACCTCCGGAGTCATTAAGTCCGATTCCAGTTTTATATCCGATTTTCCGATCATCGGGGCCTCGTCTTTAACCATAGAGTTGCAGCACGATAACAACCCCGTTATTATTCCTGCTGACAATAACAGAAATAAGCCTTGAAAAATAAAGGGCTTTTTAAGATTTAATTTCATGGTAGTACGTTTTATTTAGTTAATTGAGTAATTATGTTATGAAAGTATGGACGAAATTAACGAAAGAAGGATTAAAAATCAAATCGGTAAAACAGAAACAGGTTGAGTTATTATGATAACAAAGTTTAGGTGAAATTTACGTTTTTTGTTTTGCAATATTAAACTACGATTTATAAGCTTAGGAACATCTTCTTTCGAACTTCCATTTTTGAACTATAATAAAAAAATCTGGGTTTATGTCCGAAAATAGTTTAACTTTTCATATATAACTTATAGCTTAGCCAAAAGCTAAAGTAATTTGTAATATTAAAATTAATTAAACATGAAAAAAATTTTATTAGTGTGTTTCAGCCTGACCGTTATACTTTTTTCCTGTCAAAAAGAAGAACTGTTAGTAGATAACGAAATTCCTTCCGAACAGGAATCATACAGTACCAATCTCGTTCGCGGTGATGAACCAACCGGCGATCATATTCAAATTGGTGCAGTTGATAATTTATACAATTGTTTTGGCCTTGCGTTTACACTGTGCGAAACCGGATTTAAAGAAATTGGTGATGGTTTTAGTTTTTACAACGACTACGTCCAAACAGGTATTTTTAAAGAAGGAGGGTTACACCCATCCAAAGTGCTTTATTGGAGTGATGCAACATCTTATGCAGCTAAAGACCCCACAGGAATTACTCATGCTGCAATGATAACGGACGGAGATGTTGTCCGTTCCAAAGAAGGCGGAGGTGCCCTGTACCAAAACAGCATTTACTATTATTACCTGGATCCGACCGTTTCTTCATATAGTTACTTAAGAAGATATTCCTTAAACATGGATCTGATAATTAGTAACCCTGATCCTGAAAACGGGGATGTTTTTACAGTAAGGACAAATGGCCATGCTCCTGGTGTAACATATCACTGGAGCTGCACACCAAGCAACGTAGTCCAGTTTTATGCAGAACCTTCGGGATATTCAGCTACATTTAAAATAGTAAGCGATGATTATGAGCAGGTAACGATAACTCTACGGGCTACACACCAAACAGCGCCAACAGGCGATGGCTCACATAGAAAAGCGTTTCCGGTTACTGTTACAGGCAACAAAAGGTTTACCGTTGGAACACCTCCCCCGCCACCTCCTCCCCCGCTAACTGCCGGTTTTTCAGGAAGTACTTCAATTCCCGTAAACGGAACCGGATCGTGGACAGCAACAGCAAGTGGTGGTGTAAGCCCATATTCATATTCGTGGTGGCTGAAAAGAAGTGATGGCTCCACCGGTGAGGCTTATGTAGTTGGTACCGGCCCAAATCTTTTCTTAATGTCTGTTCCTAATAACAGCAAAGCCAAACAACCTATAAATGTTACAAATTTCGATCTGTACCTAAAAGTATGGGATAGCGATAATGCTGTTTATCAAACCAGTGTACGTAAAATTACCGCATATGGCGATGTAAACCTGGTTTCTATGTACTGATACAGGCGGGTTTAACAAACAACCAAATACCTTTACGGAATAACAGGGATATACTACCTATTCCTGGTTATGAAATAAAGAATAATTTTAATGAAGTTAAGAATTCTGGGAGTAAGATAAATGATTTTATAGTACGGTGAATATATAACAAAGTGGGCAAAGGCGGACTTCAAACTTATTAAATTGTGATAATTTTGAAGTGGGGTACAACTCCAAAATTTAGTGCTTTTACGCCCATTTTGTATATATATTTGTTTACAATGAGCATTGACTCAATTTTCTAGACAACAATTATTTCTGCCTGAACATCAATTCGAAATCCGTATTCTCGAAAAAATCTCTTGTTTTGTTCGTTATCTACTACTTTGAATGGTTTGTGTTTTTTATTACAAGCAAACGCTTTTTTATGTTTAAAAATAGTAACGTCATGATTCTCAATATAGAATTTTATTGTCGATTCCAATTGCTCTATAGCATCACTTATCCACCCGCGAGCTTCATTCTTTAGTTCTACAAAATAAAGATGCTCCGAAGAGGTTAGCATGCCATCACACCTGCCTCTTCCTTTCTGCTCAAAATCTTTAATAATACATTTGTCAACAGCTGTAAAAATTAACTTTTTCTCATTATTATTCTTAACTGTTGCAATCCATTTTGAATTATCACTTGTGTTAGTATAAGCTTTTTCTCCATTTTCGTCGTCACATATTCCAAATAACTTTTCATTTATCGGTGGTTCCTGACAGGCAGAGTTGTAAAAATCCATAATTATAATTCTTCTTCGATTTCCAGCAAATTATCAAACAAATTGTTTCCTTCAATTAATATATCATTCAGGTAGTTTTTATCTGAAGGTATTCCTTCGTAAGTATCAAGTTTTAAAATGCTACCTTCTTTTTCATTTAACTGGTATATGGCAACTTTATCTGAAGAAATTAGTGAATCTTTTGAAACAACTTTATCTAATTTATCTCTTAACAACTCCTTTTTATTTGATTTATCAGTTAGCCTCGATAGGTTTTCCCCTTGAATTGCAATACTTATAAAATTTACAATATAAGGACTATGGGTTGTCATTATAAGTTTATTTCCCTTATTATAGTTATTAAATTTCAGTAAGCTTTGGAGCATTTCCCATTGAGAAGAAGGAAACAGGTTTTGTTCCGGTTCTTCAACAATATTTATGAAACTGGATTTATTAAATTTCGAAGAAAGAACTGATAATGCTACTCTTTTTTGTTCATTTGTAAGGTTGTCATTACTCCATATTTCTTCAACTCCTTTCTTGAACCTGCTTCTTTCTTCACTACTCATTTGTTCTTTTTCCTTACTACTTTGCCTTTTTACAGAAGTAGCTAAATAATCAGAAACTAAAAATAATGGAACAAGAGATTGAAATCCGCTTGAGGCATCTGTAAGTTTTACCTTATAATTATCTCCTTTTAAGTTTAACGTATCGTTAAGCTTATCATATTCAACATTTGTTTCATTAATTGGCAGTCTTTTTAAACCTTTCAAATTATCTTTCGCGTTATCAAATTCTGTTAAGAATTCCTTTAATGAGTCAGAAGATAGTTTAAGCTCTTTAGGAGTTTTGACATAAGAAATAAAATTTCTTTCAGCAGGAACATACATGATCTGAGGTAACGGATAAGTTGAAATACCCGAATTCTCAGATATTATCAAACTTCCATCTTTAAGGATAATCTTATAGGCATCCCCTTCATACTCTATTTCTGTTTCTCTATTTCCATTTGATTTAAAATAATTTTCTAATCGGTGATAATTTAGATATTGGTTTTTAAGTTTGTTCTTTTTTTCAAACCATTTTTTATCATAATCCCCTCTAACTAATGCTTTTTCAATCCAGGTAAAAGTGGATATTAGTTTCGCAACTGTACTTTTCCCAGAACCTTGATTTCCGACAAAAATTGTAACCTTATTAATGTCCATCCATCCGTCATTATCAAGATAGCCACTAACAATCGGACCAAAGTTTTTTATTCTAATTCTGCTCATTGTTTACTTTTAAATATTTTTTAAAAATACAAAAACAAATTATTCTTTCCTTCTTTTACGATTCTACTATTGCTGATTCGCCTTCTTTAGTTGTTGGCAACTAAATTTTATTCCGAACAAAAGAATGAGTTAAAAGAATACATTCATAACAAAAACCACTTGTTAAATAACATAAAATGCCTGATACAAAAACAAAAGATAAAGATAGTTAAATATTGCTAAAACAATACTAAGTAAGCAAATTGAAGAAATTATAATTTCCAGTATGGAGTTTAAAGAAAACTACAACTTAAATTTATTACACGCCCGGAAAAACAAATATCATGAACCCCATAACAACTGCAAATAAACTAAGGACCTTGCGTAACTTAAAAGGCCTCACTTCCGACCAGGTTGCTAAAAAAGCCGAACTGAACCTGAACGATTATTATGAGCTCGAATCCGGGAA
This sequence comes from Bacteroidales bacterium, assembly GCA_028282785.1. Taxonomy (GTDB): domain Bacteria; phylum Bacteroidota; class Bacteroidia; order Bacteroidales; family UBA12077; genus UBA12077. The sequence goes on from JANQHE010000057.1 coordinate 28,782, forward strand.
AACTGCCGTTTCTGTTGAAAAACTGGAAAAAGCCTGCAAAGCTTTGGGGGTTGATTATAAAGAATGGTTTGAAAATGAAAATTCTAAAGTTATCATTAATACAGACTTTAAAGATAATGCTAAAGGAGGTAGTATTTGTGATAACTGTTACTTCTACGAGCGTACCGAAGAAGATACTAAAATGCTCGAAACCCTTTCTGCCATTGCCGAAGCTTTAGTAAAAAAGCTGGATGATGAAATTCTGGCAAGAAAAATAGAGCAGGTCCTAAAAAATGACCGGGAACAGGAACAAGGCCAGGATTAGTATAAAAACAACTTTAACTACCTTGCCTGCCGGTTGGCTAATGTTAATTGGTTAAGACCTTTTTGTTTTTCACCCTTTGGGCAGAGGGTGAATATTCTTTAACTACATCAACATTAGGCAAGCAGCAAGAAAGCCCAGCTGTCTTTTTATCAAAATTCCTCAATTCGACAGAATTCATCTGCTCCTTCTCTGAAGTAAAATATTATTTGAAAAGCTATTGCATAAAAAACAAAAAACACAGGTTCTGCCAAAAACCTGTACTATGCATATTACCAACCATTTCTAAAAAAACTGCCTGACCACCTTGTTATTATAAAATAGTTTTATAAATTTATCATTCTAAAATACTTACCGGAACTATTACGAATCGAAAGAGAGCAAAAAAGTATTGTAATGGTTCAAAAATGTAACTTGTTATTAACTCTGTCTACAAGATATTTTCTTGGTGATATTGTTTATGCAAAAATTACGGATTTTATGCAATGGAGATACAAATTCTGTAATACGAGTTTTGTCAATTAAGTTAGATCAAAACGTAAAAACCTTGGATTTATATGTCCATTTTAAACAAAAACCATTCATTTATAGCTTATTTGCTATAACGACAAATTAGCAAAAACCTAAAGACAAAAGCAACCAACAGATTAAAATGAGAGCAGAAAAATTATATAATGTTTTAGAAGGTTTTGACTTTAGATTACTTAATGACCCTGAATTTAAAGAAGATGCTGTTAGAGAGGAAATAATAGTTCCAATAATAAAGGGACTTGGATACAGTTCTCAAAAACCAAATAAAATTGTTAGAAGTAGAAAACTGCTTCATCCATTTGTTTCAATTGGTTCCAAAAGAAAAAATATTTATATAGTTCCAGACTATTTATTTGAAGTTAATGATAAGCCAGCTTGGATTTTGGATGCTAAAGCTCCATCTGAGCAAATAACAAATTCAAAACATGTTGAACAAGCTTATTCATATGCAATTCATAGTGAGGTTCGTACTAGATTTTTTGCCTTATGTAATGGATTTGAGTTTATTTTATATGATGTTTCCAAGAATGAACCAGTTTTACAAATCCCAACATATTCGCTTCCTGTTTACTGGGATTCATTGAAAAAAATACTTGCACCTAACAATGTTTTCGACTTAAACAATCTTGACTATAAAAAAGACTTCGGGTTGCATTTGAAAAAATTAGGTTTTAATAAGTTTGAAAGCATAGTATTTCCTAATGTGCCTATAACTCAAATTGGTCAAATGGATCCTGATTTCTTCTCTCTATCTGGAGCCATAAAGGAAAATGACGAGACCTACGTAGTTTCATTTGATTTTGATGAGGGTTGTTTTAATCAATTAAAAGATAAAATTCCTCAGCAGGCGATTGATTTGCTGTCTAAAAGAGAAGAAACAGCTCGACAAGCAGTGAAATTTGTAGATATGGTGTATTTTGTAAATATAGATTGCAGAATTGGAGATACTTTAGAAGAGAATGATAAAGAGATATTTTTACCAATGTGGGTAAATCAATTTATACCAGATGAAGAGATTGCAAAGATGAAAATGGCATAACGGCATTTGCTAACAAGGTATACGCAAATGGGCATGATAGTAGTAAATACAAGGGTTGCAGCCCGCTTCAAAGCTGTAACGATTTGATGAGTTTGAAGCCTGCAATCGCCTAATTTGCATATACTCACCGTTATGCGCAAGGCAAAAGCACGATACAAGACAGATTATTCGTAACAAATAATTGATAATACTTATGAAGTGGATGACAAGCCTTTCAAAATTCTTTAAGCGAAGAAAAAAACATGAAGAGCTAAAAGATAAAGTTATTCAAGTAAATGAGGCTCTTCAAAAAATAAATGACGGCTACAATGAGTTAGTGCAACTTGATATCATCAAGAAAAAAGGAAATCAAAGATTACTAAAAAATATTACTGCAGTTGCAGCTGTAATTTCAGTGCTATTTGGTTACCAGCAGTATCTTGAAAGAAATATTGAATCGAGGATAGACAATCAAGAACAAATATTACTATTCGCAGTAAATAGCTTAGAATCTAATTCAAGTGCAGTAAGGGCAACAGGGGTAAAAACATTAGAAAGCGTTGCATTTAATTATATGTTAATTGAGCCCAAGACAGGTATTTTATCTCCAATTGGAAATTTGTATTGTTGGATAATTAACAAAAGAGAATATTTATTCTTAGAAAGAACAAGAGCTGTTTTTACTGATTTTGCCAAAAATAAACGACAAAATACAAATTCAGAATACAATCCAGTTTCTACTTCCCTTATTCTTGTTGGTCTCAATTGGATTGAAAAAGAAAAACAAAAATTTGCAAAGGAGAGAACCGACCCAACATTATGGTTTTTCAATAACGCAGATTTATCAAAAGCTAATAGTCCTTTAAAAAACTTTAATAATATTTGGTTCTCGAAAGTTAACTTTAGCAATTCAATGCTTCGTGGTTGCGATTTTAGAAACTCATATCTAGAAAAAGCAATATTTGATGGTGCAATTCTAAGTTCTTGCCGACTTGATTCAGCAAATATGAAAGGAACATCATTAAATTCAACAAAGCTTAACTTTGCAAGTCTTAATGCAGTACGAGGAAAAGGAGCAATATTTCAAAATTCAGATTTGACTAATGCAGTTTTAGACAATAGCAATTTTACACAATCAAATTTTGAAAATGCAATTTTACGCACCACAAGCTTGAGATTTTGTAATTTTAAAAGTGCCGTATTAAGAGAAGTTGATTTTATGAATGCAGATTTGGAAGGGGTAAATTTTGAAAATTGCGATTTATCCGGTGCAAGTTTTATGTATGCTAGGAATATCGATAAAATTAAATCCTTGAAAGGAGCAAATATTAATAATATCAAGGCTACTAAAGATGAATTAATAACTTTAAAAATCATTCAAAATGAAAAAAATTAATTTTTTTGCAATTCTCGTTTCGTTAGTTTTAATAACAATAAGTTGTAAGAACAATGTAGAGTTAAAAACAGTTTCAATTGGAACATTCTCAAGAGCAATTGATTACTCTCCATTTTATATAGCAAAACATTTCAAATGGTTTGAAAACTCAAAAGTATTTGAAGGCAAAAAAATCAAGTATAGTGAATTTAATGACAGAGAAAGTTTTGCAGCTTTATTAGAAAGAAATGAGTTAAATGCAATTTTTGCTGCAGAACCGCCAATGATTATAACAAAAGCGCAAGGAGTTGACATTAAAATTGCTGGAATTTCCTGTACCTTACAGCAAGAGATATTAATACGTAACAATTTAAACATTAACACCCCTCATGAATTAAAAGGTAGCAAAATAGCTGTTCTTGCAGGGACTAGTTCTCACTATGGTTTAATGAAAATATTAAAAAACAACAACGTTGCAGTTAATGAGGTTAACATTCAGTTTATGGGACCCAATGAAGCAAGAATCGCTTTTGAGTCAGATATTATTGATGGTTGGGCTGTATGGCCACCTTTTGTTGAGCAACAACAAGTAAACGGAAACGGAAAAGTATTAAAAGGAGGTGATGCTATAATACAAAGTGTATTTGCCATTCCGCAAAAAACAATAGTAAATTACCCTGAAGTAACAAATGAAATAATATCAATCATAGACAAGGCTAAGAAATGGATTGAAGAAAATCCAGATGAAGCAATTAGTATTGTAGCAAATGAGTTGGATTTGGATATTGAGGTAGTTAGATTGGCTTGGCCAAAGCATTTTTGGTCAGCTCAAATGGATGATACTTTAATTAAAGATATCCAAGAAAAAACTAACTTTTTAAAGGATGAAGGTGCTACTCGTAATGGTATTTCATTAGACGTTAAATCTGAGCTTATTTATTCTTCCAATGAAAAATAGGAAAAAATTTATCCCTTATGTTTTTCCAATCATTCTTTTATTGATTTGGCAACTAATAACTCAATTTGGATTAATACCAAAATCACTTTCAGCAACTCCAATTGATGTTATTCGACAAATTGGGCAAGAATTTAAAACATGGGACTTTACGATAAAAATTTTATTAAGTTTATATCGGTTGTTTTTCGGTTTAGTAATTGGTGTTTCTTTTGGGATAATAATGGCATTTATAAATGCAACTTTTTTCAAACTAGATAGGTTCTTTTCACCGACTTTAAATTTTCTTGCACCAATTCCAATTGTAATTTGGATACCTTTTTTTATTATGATTTTTGGAAATTCTGATTTTTATAAAATTGGTTTAATAAGTGTTTCCACTTTCTTTTTAATTTATATAAACCTATATACTTCATACAAATCAATAAATAAGCGGTATATAGAAATTGGTTTAATTTATGAGAAAAAACTCTGGGCTAGGTTTAAAGAAATATTATTTCCTCATGGCCTTGAGAGCTTATTTACAACAATAAGATTATGCATTGCAATAGGTTGGATTGTTATATATGTGACAGAATATGGAAATTCTACTCAAAATGTTGGTGGACTAGGATACTATATCGGATACAATAGGTCAATGGGTAATGTAGAGAAACAATTTGCAGGAGTTATAGTCTTAGCATTACTAAGTTTTGGTATGGATTTTCTTACTGTAAAATTACAATTACGTTACTTGAGTTGGAAAAATAAACTTGAAGGTAAATGAACAATAAATTAAATGTAGATATAAAAAAGATGATTCATCCTGATGCTCAACGGAATGATTGTTTGTTAAAGAATGTTGAGTTTGTTGTAAGCTCAGGAGAAATAATTTCATTTTTAGGCCCTAGTGGAGCAGGGAAGACAACTTTATTGAGGATAATTGCAGGAATTGAAAAAAGATTCATTGGAAAAGTTTGCCTTAACAATGAATCAATAACAAGACCTTCCCGACGTATTCAAATTGTATTTCAAGATAATAGGTTATTTCCATGGATGTCTGTTTACAGAAACATGAAATTTGCATTAGAGAAAAATGGAAATGCTAATAAAGGAAAAATTGAGGACTGGTTGAATAAAATTAACCTACAAGATAAAAGGGACTCATTTGTTAAACACTTATCAGGAGGTGAGGAGGCAAGAATATCTTTTGCAAGAACTTTTATGGATACGCCTGAAGTTTTACTCTTAGACGAACCATTTAGAAATTTAGATATTAAAACTAAACATCAAATAATGGAAGAATTGTTAAAGTTTCATAATGAAAATCCTTCAACTATAATAGTTTTAATCTCACACAGCATTGATGACGCAATATTTCTAAGTGACAGGATTATTCTTCTAACTGAAAATCCTATGACAATATCAAAATTGATAAATAATGAATCGTGTAAACTTATGCTAGATGATGACATTTCAACTTATAAGCAAGCTAAAGAAATTACAAAGTTATTGACTGAATAATAATACAAGCCCAGCGCACAACACTGTATATCGCAAATAAGGCAGATAGTGGGTTATTGAACTGCAGTTCTTCGATGAAACACCGGCGAAGCAAAAGCTCCGTCTCCGTACAAATTTGATAGGTTTGGAGTTCAAAGACCTGCAATTACAAAACACCTGAAAAATATTTTTAAATCAGGGGAATTATTGGAAAATTCAATTAGTTCCATTTTGAAACATACTTCAGATGATGGAAAAAAATATAAGACAACATTTTACAATTTAGACACAATTATTGCTGTTGGATACAGGGCAAATTCAAATAAAGCAACAAAATTTCGGATTTGGTCAACTAAAGTCTTAAACGAGTTTATAACAAAAGGATTTGTATTAGATGATGAACGGTTAAAACAAGGCAAACATTTTGGGAAAGATTATTTTGATGAGTTACTTGAACAGATTCGAGAGATTCGTAAAGAACTCTACGAGGGTTTTAAACCCTCGTAGAGCTGCACTTATAGCCATACTATTTCCTTTTCTTCTCTTTTTTCTTTTTCTTCTTCAAAAACTCCTTATAATTCTTATCCATTTTTTTTGCCCAGAAGCAATTTCCCTCACCTATTGGACCATATGGATTACTGACACTTTCCTCTTCTTTCTTGTTTTTTGGGCATCCAAACAAGAAACTAAATCCAAACCGGAGGTTTAATGTTCTTGTATCCAATGGTTTTATTATTCCCAACAGGTTGTCACTCACCATGTGAAATTGTAATCCCTTACTGTGCCACGCCAAGCCAAGTCCTACGTTTTTGTAAGTATTATTCAGATATGACCAGCTTAAACTTGCCGAAAGTTTGTTCCACAATTTCGTGTTGGCAGAAAGCGTTAAAGATGAATGTAGTTTACCTCTATAGATCATGTTCCTGTTTACAATTCCAATCCCTAATTTGGGTTTGTACTGATACATCCCTCCCAGGTATAACTGGGTTGGAAACCACGAATAATATTTATTTTGCGAAACAGTATGGTTAAAACTATTAAACAGAGTATCTGAAAAATCAGCCAGATAATCCACATCATCAAGGTTGGCTCCGGTATAATTAAAATTACCGGTTAAACGAATATTATTCACATCGGATTTCCATCGAATAAAACCAAGGTCAAGCAAGCTTGCAGATAGCGTTAAATTTTCATCATATCTATGAATCCAACCAAGATCCAGGGCGAACCCTTTGTTTTTACCATTCATTAAAAAGCTTAAGATATTAATATCACCCATGGTAACACCTGTGATGTTTCCGTCGGCATCCTGGTTAACGGTCATTGGAAATGACGTATTGATGATAAGATCTCCCTCAACATTCAGATCAAATGTAGTTTCATCGGTATATAAACTCATTTTTGATTTACCGGAATATATACCAGCCTTACCAAATAGCATTTTTGCCCTTATGCCAAAAGTATTATAGGTATCCCAAACCTTAGATACTCCCAATGAATATTCCCTGTAATAAACCGTATTTGTTCTAAGATTATTGAATTTTTCCGTTTCGCCCAGAAATTGCGTATTCCCTTTCCAAACCAATTCAATTAAGCTACCGGGGTAAGTTATTCCGGAATTAATCTTCTCTGCAATATTGAAGGTTATATAATAATCGTTTCTGCGATAACCAAGTGAAATTAGGTCTAAATGAATTGCATTATCGATTAAATTGGATTTTTTTATCTTATCATAAAACGAGCTCATGTTAAGAGATGCAGAACCTCCCGAGGACGAAAAGAGTTCATTAAATGAAAATACGGTATTCGAATAGTTTAAATGTGTAGATGTTAATAGAGGAAATCCTAAAAACCATTTACATTTTATCTGTACCGCTGGGTTTAACCGGTTCGATTGAGGAATATCATGTAATAAATAAAATGTATTGCTTTGTTGTGCAGAGCCACAGAAAAATAATAGGATAAATCCTAAAATAAAGAATATGCTTTTTTTATTTAAAGGTTTATGTTTCAAAAGTTACTCTTTATTCAAGGTTATAGTTTGCTTCATTATTGGAAATTGTTAAGTTCAATTCCGCTTGCATACCCATCTGGATATCTATTGTATATGTCGGATAATAATCAATTAAGGCAGTATCTAATTGAAGATTCTGAATGCCACCCTCCACTAATAAGTATCTAACCGAAGAAAGCGCATCAATTTTTTCCTGCGAAATATATACATCGGTTTGAGTATGTTTTTTTTCAACAGTTTCTCCGTTACCTTGTAAGTTGCCTGGCTCAATTATCAGAGGTTCATCAGGAAAAAGAGAATCAACAACAATTTCATTAATATCTAAAAAGTAAGCCTGTACATTTGCATAAGCAGGAAAACCATTATACGTGTTGATTCGAAACATCAGGGTAACTATTTCCTCGGAAAACTCATTTAAATTTTCCAAATCAAACGGAAACTGGTAGGTTAAAGGAATATCTACTTCCTCGATCCAATCGGGGAAACCGGATAAATCATAGTCATTAAATAGATCCATATTAAATCCACTATCCTCATTCATTCCTAATGATCCATATCCCAAAGCCAAAGAAAAACCAGGCTCCCAGGCAGATTCCGGATTACCGAAATCGCTCGGTGCATCCTTGACACACGAAAAGAATATTAGAAAAACCGACATGATAATAAATACCCAAACATATTTTCGACTTAAAAACTTTTTACAGTAAAAAATCAATTTTAGCCCAAACCTTAAAGGGAAATTGATTTTTTCGGCACCCTTTGTTGGGGTAAAATGAAAAGATCTCTGCAAATTTTTAAATCGAAATAACATTACCCTAAAAATTATATCACATTCTAAAAAGTAAACTCAAGTTATAAAAAATTGTTTATCCGAACTATACAAAAACGGTAATTAAACATTATTTGGTATAAATGTTTCATCCTATATCTTAAAACATGTTAATGTTAAATTAAAATTTATCTTCTAAAATATTTTTTTCGCAATTAAGTTCCTGATTACCAGTGTTTGTTTAAAAAACCAGAAATATCAATAAACATAATAGATATAGGGGAATTTTCGTTAAACTAATCGTATTTATAAAGATCAAATAAAAATAAAACGCAGCAAGAAATTACTAACCATTTAAAATTTGTTGTTATGGCACAAGCAATCTGGAACGGAAAAGTAATAGCAGAAAGTGAAGACATCGTTCAAGTAGTTGATGCCTTTTATTTCCCAAAAGAATCCTTAAACATGGACTATTTAAAACCAAGTACTACCAAAACGGTATGTTTCTGGAAAGGTGAAGCTTCATACTATGATATTATTGTTGAAGGCAGGTTAAATAAAGACGCGGCTTGGTACTACCCTGATCCCAGCCCAATGGCTGAGAACGTTCGAAATAAAGTGGCTTTTTGGAAAGGAGTTGAAATTAAAATTTAATAAAATGAATTGCGAGATTAAAACCATAATATTAGGAGGCTCTTCAGGTAATTGTTACCTGATTAAAAGCCATATCGGTTTTGTCTTGATTGATACCGGTGGAAAATCGAAACGTAAAAAACTTGAAAAAGAACTTGAAAAAGCCGGATGTAATTCTGAAAATTTTCATTTGATCATTTTAACCCATGGTGATTACGACCATTCAGGCAATTGTGCTTATTTAAAAGAAAAATATGGTGTTAAAGTAGCAATGCATATCAGAGATGAAAGAATGATGCGTTACGGAAGAGCAATTAAATATAAAAGAAAAAGTAAGAGCTTTATAAAATATTTATTCCTGTTATTTATAAAAATAAACCAATTTAAACCCGATTTCAATATTGATGAAGGATTTAGTTTATCATGCTACGGAATAAATGCAAGGGTAATACATTTGCCCGGCCACTCAAGGGGTTCGATAGGAATTTTAACCGATGATGGTGATTTATTTTGCGGCGATTTATTTACCAATATTAAAAAGCCCGAAATAAATAAAATCATGGAAAATGAATTAGATGCAAAGACCAGTATAAACAAATTAAAGAACTACTTAATTGATAAAATTTATCCCGGTCATGGAAAACCATTTCCTTTGAATTATTTATCCTGATTTTAAATATCTTGATTGGGTAAATAAATTATCTTTTGTAATTTCCCCAATATTTCTTTGCTATGGAACTAAACTTCATACAAAGTCTTTTTAAACATTTCAATTTTACTAACGTGGATTGGGAAATAACCGAGCAATATTTTCATATTGGTGAGTTAAAAGCCAGGGAATTCTTTTTGAACGAAGGTAAAGTTTCGGATAGAATTGGTGTAGTGGAATCGGGACTTTTAAGGACATTTTGTTATGATGAGAATGGAAATGAAATTACAACACAATTTCATGTTCCCGGAACACTGGTTATATCAAATACAAGTTTTAACCAACAAGTTCTTTCCAGAGAAAACATAAAAGCAATTGAATTTTCTAAATTGATCATTTTTACTTATAAAAATATGCAGGAGCTACTTAAAAGAGTTCCTGCCTGGCAACAAATTCCTCTTGCTGCTTCCGAATATAAAAACAGGCAAAAAGAAAAACGAATTCTTGAGCTTCAAACAATGTCTGCCAAAGAAAGATATTTGAAATTCCTTGAAAAGTATCCGCAAATTTGCAGAAGTGCCACCGTTGGACAAATTGCTTCTTATCTGGGAATCGATATCGCAACCTTGAGCAGGATCAGAAGAAATATTTAACTTGATACGGTTTTCATTATTTTTATACCATACCTTGTATAAAACGTTATATAAAATATCTTTGAAACGAATTAGATTTTTTTAAATATATGAAGGTTATAAAAAGATCCTTTAATCAAAACTATTTAATAAAAAAGCCAACAGTTGGTGCTTTAACATTTATCATTTTTATATGGTGTTTTGCTTTGCTTTACCGGCCCTTTGAATTTGATTATAATACACGCTTTCATTTTAGTATCAGTTTGTTATTATTTGGTTTGGGAGGAAGTCTTTCTTATATAGGTTTTATTTATCTAACAAAATTTTTATTCCCCAAATTTTATAGTACTAAAAATTGGACCTTTTTAAAAGAAATTCTAATTATTGTTTTGTCTTTGATTATAACAGGAATTACCGTATATTTTTTAGGTTATTTGATTAATCTAAAAAACTCGCCGGTAAGTATCAGCGGATTACTTGACGCAGTCAAAATGATATTTTTAATGGGTATTATTCCATTTGGAGTTCTATTGATCAAAAATATTGGAAATCCATTTATTAGCACCTACGATATTGCTGAGGAAACAGGACAGTTTAATAACTCTATTGTAGAGATTCAATCCGCGTTAAAAGAAAAACTGCAAATTTCGGTAGAGAACCTGGTATATATTATCTCCAATGGTAACTACGTTGATTTTTATTTAAATGAAAATGATAAAATTATCAGAAAAACGCTGCGTAACAGTTTAAATGACATTGAAAAACAGTTGGCAGACTTTCCTTTTTGCGTAAGAACTCACCGAGCGTATATAGTAAATATAAATTTCTTAATTAACAAAAAAGGAAATGCCCAAGGTTATCGTTTAACTCTTGAAGGGGTGAATGAAGAAATACCTGTTTCGCGAAAAAAAATTACCGGATTTGACGCTGCCTATAAAATCTCAAAAGTTAAATAGTTTGTTTTTTATAACAAATTCTTGTCATCCGTAACATCGCTAAAGGGCCAGAAAAGCTTAATCTTGTTCACTGTAACAATTCTTTGATTTGTATCCCATATTTTGGGGTGGCTAATTATTTATGCTCTACTTGCAGACAATTTATTTACTAATCCCAAACTAATTTTTATGAATAATTTGTCTCAGCAAAAAAGAATTCTGCTACTGTTCTTAATTACATTAATAAGTTTTAATCATACTAAAGGACAATCAGGTATTATTTTCGGAAAGATCAAAAATATTAATACTGATCAACCCGTAATGTATGCAGCGGTTAGCATACACAACCAAAACGATTCTTCAGTTCATCTTAGTACGATTACTAATGATGAAGGTATTTTCTCGATAGATCAGGTTAAAAATGGTTTGTACTACTTAAAAGCTTCTTGCCTTGGCTTTAATGAGTCGGTAATAAAAAATATCCACATCAATTCTAACCAGCAAAAGTATGATTGCAAAACGATCGAATTGGAAGAAAAATCATTTTTAATAGAAGAAATACAAGTAACTGCTAACAGGGCAAGAGGAAAATCCAATAATGAAAAAACCATATATACGGTTAAAAGTGAAATGGCAAATGTTTCGAACAGCGGAACCGAATTGTTAAAGCATATTCCCGGTATACAACTGGACCTAAAGAAAAACATTTATCTGGATGGAAAATCGGATATTATCATATTAGTTAACGGTAAAGAACGGGACAAAGGCTTTCTTGATCAGTTAAACTCTGAAAAAATAGACCGAATAGAAGTTTCCGTTGGTTCGTCATCTAAATATGATGCCGATGCCGCCGGCACTATAAACATCATCTTAAAAAAAGAAGAAAACCAGGGCTTAGGAAGTAATTTAAATTTAGAACTACCTTTAACAAGCTCTGCCATTTTTATTAATCCTTCTTATAGTTTCAGTTATGGAAAAAGAAAGCTTAACTTATTTTTAAATTATACCGGAGGATTTCATTATTTTGATATAGAAAGTAACCGAAAATACAATACATTTTCTAATAATGAAGATTTTGACATTTCAAATAATTCAGTTTTAAATCAAAAAAACTGGAACCATCGTATCAATCTATCTATAGACTATTCAATTAATAAAAAGAATAGTCTAACATTTTATTCTTACTATAATCCGTACAAAAGTGAATTTGATGGCACAACCAAGTCTGAAATAATCAGTTCTGACAACATTCAGAGCAATATCAATTATTCAAATAATGAAAAAGACCGAAATACGGCTAATCTATATTCGTTATTTTATAAGCATTCATTTGATAATAACTCTTCCGAACTAACTATTGATTTAAGTTTTTATAATTTTAAGGGAAATAGCAATTATTCGGTTTGGAACATAAGTAAAACTGGAAATTACAATTATTTACCTTCCGATAGTACAGAATATTGTACGAAATACCACCCGGATCGATTTTCACATTATATAAAACTGGATTATACAACCATCATCAATGATAAAATAAAAATGGATTTAGGTTCTAAGTATATGTATAGTAATTATAAAAACAGGAATTCTAATGATTTTAATTATTTTAGAAAGAATTTGGCTGCATATTGTATGTTTACTCATAATTATAAAAAAATCAAAACAACCTTAGGTTTTCGGGGAGAATTTTTAAATGCCTTTCTTGAAGATGAGCTTAATAAAAATTATTATTCCATATTACCTTATTTTGTAATTAGTTATAACATAACGAAAAATCATAATCTGAAGCTAAGCTATAAAAGATCAACCTTTAGTCCGGGGCTTTACGATTTAAACTCCGCAATTATTGCTAACGACCTATATTCAGTTCAAACAGGTAATCCGGGTTTAGTTATAGGATACAATAATATTTTTGCTCTTGAATATTCAACACAAATAAAAACCAGTTATTTAGCATTTCAAGGATATTATGAACTTAAAAAAGATAATATCCAAGACATTGGAGAGTATACATCTGAGGGACTGATCTTATTCACACCTGAAAATATTGAACGAGAAACTAATTATGGCCTTAAATTATCAGGGAGTCTATCATTATTAAAAGCATTTCATTTAGTTCCTTATTTTAAAGTTTATAGATATAAAATAAAAGATAATGCAAACTTATTTTATCAAAGTAATAAGTCAGGAACAAGCATTGATGCTTCCCTATCAGCAATAATTGCATTTAAGCATGATCTCTCTGTATCTTTCATGTATCAATATGCAAGCACTAACTATTTTATTCAGAATAGAACATTTACCGATGATCTTTATTTCTTTGGCATTGACAAAAAGTTTGGTAATAATATGAAGGTGGGGCTTGCGGCAGCTCTTCCGTTTAAAAATTCATTTACTTATTATGGGAATAAATACAACGCTGAAAATTTTAACTTCAACCAGGAAGAAAACATAACATTCTCGATATTCCCATTTTGGTTTAAATTCAGCTACTCCTTTAATTCCGGAAAAAAAGTTAAGAGTAAACAATGGAAAAATGATATGAATGAAGTAAAATCCAAGAGTATATTTTAATGTTCTTTTCCTTTTTTGACATTTATCAAACAATCTATTAGCCTAAACTTCTGATCTTTACAAAAATTAAACTTGTAAAAATCATGAAAATATTAGTTATTGGTGCAAGTGGAATGCTTGCAAAACCAGTTGTAAAAAAACTGGATGAAGCTGGCTTTAAAATCCGGTTATTTTCAAGAACTGTAAATTCATCGATGTATGAAAAAAATTATGAAATCGTTAATGGAGATGTTTTTGTAAAACCGGACATTGAAAAAGCGATGGATCATTGTGATGCAATTTATATCACTTTATCTAAATTAGATGAAGCGGAAGCAGTTAAATCCATCGTTGAAGCAGCTAAAAAAAAGCATATAAAACTGATCGGGCTGGTTTCAGGAGCATCTGTTTCAAAAGAAAACAGGTGGTTTTGGATGATTGATAATAAATTTCAAGCTGAGCAAGCGATCATTAATAGCGGAATTCCCTACATTATTTTCAGGCCAACATGGTTCATGGAATCTTTGAGTTTGATGGTAATGGACGGAAGAGCCATGCTAATCGGGAAACAGCCAAACCCTTCGCACTGGTTAGCTGCTGATGATTTTGGAAGAATGGTTGCTACTGCATTTAAGAAAACAGAGGCCCAAAATAAAATCTTTTATTGCTATGGCCCGGAAAAATTCTTAATGAAAGATATTTTAACAAAGTATTGCACTGAACTGCACCCTGAAGTAAAAAAAGTATCTTCTTTGCCAATAGGATTGATGAAATTCATTGCCTTTTTAACCGCTAAAAAAGAATTAAAGATGGCAACATCCATGTTTGCATATTTTGAAAAAGTTGGTGAAACAGCTAATAACTCCGAAACTGATGAAATTTTAGGAAAACCTGAAATTACTTTTGATCAATGGATAAAAACCCGGAAAAAATAAACGTATGGCAACTAAACTGGTAGCAAACTCCATATTATTTATTTTAATTATTATTTCAGGAATTTGGTTAAGTAAGCCAGGGAAACCATATAACCCTGTGACTTTTAATACTCATAAGTTCGTCGCACTGGTTTTCATTGTTTATACCATTATATTAGCAAAAGGGTTAGTAAAAACTGTTGAAATGAGTTCAATGAATTGGCTGTTTCTGATCCTATCAGGATTTCTTATCCTTTTGGTTTTAGTTTCGGGAGGAATTATCAGTAGCAAAGTAGAAATAATAAAGCCTTTTGTAATTGTTCATAAAGTTTCTTCAGGTGTGGTATTAATTGTTTTAGCCTGTTGGTTCTATTTTGCATTAAAATGAAACTATAATCCACATATAAACTGGTTTTACAAACTAATATCCTGCAACAGATTCAATGAACATTGTTAAATTCTGAGTGTTTCTCCAATAAATGTTGTTCTAATTTCTGTGTATCATGAGAATTCTATTTTTTCTGATATAACAGTGTTATATCATTAAACTCATGTGTCCGGATTCATAACATAAAAAGTAAAACAGAGATGGCGAAATATAAATATACAAACCAATTAATAAACGAAAGCAGTCCTTATTTGCTGCAACATGCACATAATCCTGTAAACTGGTATCCCTGGGGTAAAGAAGCGTTAACCAAAGCAAAAGAAGAAAACAAGCTAATTATAGTAAGTATTGGATATGCTGCCTGTCATTGGTGCCACGTAATGGAACATGAAAGTTTTGAAGATGAAGAAGTTGCTGCTTTTATGAACGAAAACTTCATTTCTATTAAAGTGGACCGTGAAGAAAGACCGGATATTGACCAAATATATATGAGTGCTGTTCAATTAATAACAGGCCAGGGAGGCTGGCCTCTGAATTGTATTGCATTACCTGATGGAAGGCCAATTTATGGAGGCACATATTTCCCAAAAGAACAATGGTTACAAGTACTGGAACAAGTTTCAAATTTCGTTAAACAGAATCCTGAAAAAACTGAAAATCAAGCCAGATCCTTAACACAAGGTGTAAAATCAAACGAGCTGATTACGCTAAATACCGAGAAGCCCGATTTCGAATTAACAGATCTAAATACTATTTTCTCAAACTGGGAAAAAAACATTGACTATAAAAACGGAGGAACGTTTGGAGCTCCTAAATTCCCTTTACCCATTGGCTATCAATTCTTATTACATTACAATTATTTAAGTAATAATGAAGATGCCCTTAAGGCAGTTACTTCAACCCTGGATAAAATGGCTATGGGAGGAATCTATGACCAGGTTGGAGGCGGTTTTGCGCGGTATTCTGTTGATGACGTATGGAAGGTTCCTCATTTCGAAAAAATGTTATACGATAATGCCCAGCTTGTAAGCTTATATTCAACTGCATACCAGAAAACAAAAGATCCAAATTATAAAACCATCGTAGAAGAAACCCTTGAATTTGTAAAACGGGAATTAACTTCACCGGAAGGAGGATTTTATTCTTCGCTGGATGCTGATAGTGAAGATGAAGAAGGTAAATTTTATGTTTGGAAGTACGAAGAGCTTCAAGAATTATTGCGTAAAGAAGCTGAATTAATCATTGATTATTACAATGTAACCAAAGAGGGAAATTGGGAACACGGGAAAAATATATTGCTCCGCTCTCAAAAAGAAAAAGCTTTACCCAATAAATATAATATCTCAGAAACTGAATTATCTAAAAGAGTCAAAGAAGCCAAAGAAATTCTATTAAAAGAACGAGAAAAACGTATCCGTCCGGGTTTAGATGATAAAATCCTTACTTCGTGGAACGGGTTAATGCTTAAAGCTTATGTTGATGCTTACAAAGCTCTCGGTAATCAAATTTATCTTGATGAAGCTTTAAAAAGTGCAGAATTTATTAATTCTAAAATGATTAATAAAGACTACAGGTTATACAGGAATTATAAAAATGGAAATGCTACGATTAATGCATTTTTAGATGATTATGCTTTTACAATTTCCGCACTTATAGAATTATATCAATCCACATTTGATGAAAAATGGCTTACAATTGCGCATGAATTATTGATTTATGCTTTTAATCATTTTTATAATTACACAACCGGAATGTTCTATTATACATCGGATATAGACCCGGAACTAATAGCACGAAAAATGGAACTTACCGATAATGTTATTCCTGCATCAAATTCGGAAATGGCTAAAAATATGTTTCTTTTAGGAAAGTATTTCTTTAAAGATGAATACATACAAAGAGCGGAAAAAATATTAAACAATATAAAACCAAACACTTTTAAAAATGGGGCATATTTTGCAAACTGGGATATTTTAATGGCATGGTTTATCCGGGAACCATACGAGGTTGCAATTCTGGGCAATGATTATGAAAGCATTCTTAAAGAATTCGGGCAGCATTATTTACCAAATGTAATCTTCCTGGGTGGGAAAAATGAAGGCTCACTTTCGTTATTACAAAATAAACTGGTTAAAGGGCAAACTACAATATATGTTTGCCAGAATAAAACATGTAAATTACCTGTTACTGAAGTTAACAGGGCCCTTAAACAAATTATGGAATAATTGACTCGCTTCTCTATAGGGCCCTTTTTGTAATTTATTCTTTTGCGCTTTCTTCTTTTAACTTCCTGACAAACGGAGCAAATTCTTCAATAATGGTTGTAGTATCCCAACCTAAGTCTTTATCTTTTGCTTCATTTTCAATATCATCCAAAATCATCTTTTCAAGGTCCTCAATAAATTGCCTTCCTGTTTTAATAAATGTTTTTCGTTCGTGGCGGGATTCAGCTAACTTGAACAGGTATTTTTCATCATACCTTCTGAATTTTTTTAATGCTCTTTGCACCTGGTAACTCCTATAGCCTAAGAAGCTAAGGGCATCAGCAGCCATACGTAAAGCACTATCAAAGAACTCACGGTAAACTCCCTGAATATTTCTATCCATCATATCATAATGGTTATACCAGTTAATTGACCGTGATATAATTTCTAAGTTTGGAAAGTGTTTTTGAGCTGTTTCAACTATTTCAAAAGCTTTATCCGGATCATCCACTGCAATAATTAATAGCTTAGCTTCCGCAGCTCCGGCCGCATGTAACAAGTCATGCCTTGATGCATCTCCATAAAATACTTTAAACCCTAATTTTCTCAAAAGGTCAACATTATTCGGGTTAATATCCAGATAAGTTGCCTGCGTTCCGTTTGCCTGCAAAAACCTTCCAATTGTACTTCCGTACCTTCCAAATCCTGCGATAATAACCTGGTTTTTCTCATCAATCACATCTGCTTCTCTATCACTAACTTCTTTGGTCCCAAAATATGGTTGTATCAATTTTTCATTAAGTACCATTAATAGTGGCGTTAAAGCCATTGAAATTGCAACAGCCGCAATTAAAGGGTTTGCAGTATTATTTTCTATTACACCGTTTTGCAGGGCATATGAAAATAGTACAAATGCAAATTCACCTCCCTGGGCCAAACCAAATGCAAAAAGTAGGTTATTATCCATCTTCATTCCGAATAACCTTCCAATAACTATTAAGATTATTAACTTTATTACCACCAAACCCAAAACAATCATTGCAATCAGGCCTGGATTTTGAATTATCAACTGAAAATCAATAGATGCGCCAACCGCAATAAAAAATAAGCCAAGAAGTAATCCTTTGAACGGTTCAATATCCGTTTCCAGTTCATGCCTGTATTCGCTTTGTGCTAAAACAACTCCGGCTAAAAATGTTCCAAGTGCCGGGCTCAATCCAACCTGAGTCATTAGTAAGGTTATTCCGATAACCAATAATAAAGCTGCAGCTGTAAATAATTCACGCAGGCCGGTTTGGGCAATTAACCTAAATGCAGGGCTAATTAAATACCTTCCGGCAACTATTATGGAAACAATAACTCCAAAAACTATTAGTGTTTGCCAAATGATCGGTAAATTCTCTATTAATGTATGGCTTTCATGGCCTCCCGTGTGGTGAACTTCTTTAACTGCAAGTAATGGAAGAATTGCCAAAATAGGAATTACCGCTATATCTTGAAATAACAATACAGAGAACGCATTTTGCCCTCCTTCTGATTTTAATAACCCTTTTTCATTTAGGGTTTGAAGGACGATAGCAGTTGAAGAAAGAGCCAGAGTTAATCCAATGGCTAACGCTGTTTGCCAAGCTAAAGAACTTACTATTAAAACTATAACTGTTATTATAATAGCAGTTACTAACACCTGTAACCCTCCAAGCCCTAAAATTGGAGCACGCATTTTCCACAATAATGATGGTTGAAGTTCTAATCCAACTAAAAATAACATCATAACCACTCCAAATTCTGCAAAATGCATAACATCCTGTCCCTCTTCTCCAATAAAACCAAATACGAATGGGCCAATTAAAACTCCTGCAATTAAGTATCCCAACACGGAACCTAAACCTAACCTTTTTGCAATAGGCACTGCAACAACAGCTGCGCTTAAATAAACAAAAGCCTGGTAAAAAAATCCTCCTTCGTGCATATTATTTTTCCTCCATCTTTAGGTAATCATTCAAGTAATTTAACTTTACAGCTTTTTCTGAATCGAACTCATTATTAATAATAAGCTTCAATATCTTAAAGTAATCATTCTTATGGTCAAGCACTTCATCCGGTTCAATTGCATGAGTGCCATGTACAACAAAAGGCGGCAACGGAACCATTTTACATAATATGGCTGTTTGCCTTAAGGGAGATAAAAGTTGATTAATAGTATGGTTATGAAAACTTCCTATTTGATATGCTTGCTGAGGCCCTCCGGTTGTTAATGCACAGAAAAATAACTTTCCTTTTAGTGCATTCCCCTGACTGCCAAATGCCCAACCGTGCTCTAAAACCAAATCCTGCCATTCCTTAAGAATTGCCGGTGTACTATACCAGAAAAAAGGGTGCTGAAAAATTACGCAATCATGCTTTGATAACAAATCCTGTTCTTTCTGTATATCAATATCGAACTCCGGGTAATGTTCATACAAATCGTGAAATGTAACACCTTCTATATGCGATATACCATCAACAAGTATTTTATTAATCCTTGATTTGTGAAATGCCGGATGAGCAAATAATACAAGTACTTTCATATGAATCTATATAAATTAGAACATTAAATATAAACAGAAAAATTATACCGAATGTTCTAAAAATATTAATACTGATTGAATTACATTTTTTTATAAATCATTTGTAAAAGCATAAATTCTAAACTGTGAAATATCATAACCAACACCAAGTTCACTCAAAATTTGAGATATCTGACCCCTATGATGGATCTGATGTGAAAATAAATGTTCTAACCAACTTGCCGGAGATGGAGCAAAAAAATTACCTGCCGGAGGAGCCGGATAATCTTCTAAATCAATAGTTGACAGGTCAACCGTTTGTGTGAATTCGATCAATGCATCATCAAATTTCATAAGTAATGATTTTAAATCCTCATAAGATTCTGAAGGGTCTGGTCTCATATCGACTCTCATATTAAGAAAATTCTTATTATAGCTTGCTTTCACGCCTTTTCTATACAAAATTTGATATAAAAAAATACCAGCATATACTAAATGCCCCACAAGATCGAACATAGAAATATCCGGCTGAATGCTTCCCGCAATACATCCACCCCTTGGTTGTTTTAAAATTTCTTTATCTACCTCATTAACAAAACTTAAAAGTTTCATGTCGGAGTTTTTATTATAAATAGCTCTTATTTCCAATGACTTTTTCATGATATGCTAATTCAAAATAGGTAAAACAACTTTTTCAATGTGAGCATTCAATCGCTTCAAATCATTTTTAATTTGTGGTGATTTAATAACATTGTATGCTGCAAAACTTTCCAGCCCTTTCATACCACAGAACTCATTTGTTTTATGCATATGAAATAAAAACTGATCCAAGCTTTGTCCTTCAAAAAATTGATCCGGGTTGTTGAATGCAGTTTCAGGCGCATTTGAAGTAATAGAAAACATATAGCTTTTATCATTCATCATTCCATTTCCATAACCATATTTTGAATTCTCTTCTACCATTCCAAAAAATACTCCATAAGCATAAACCTCATCAATGTACCTCTTCATTAGAGCAGGAATGCTAAACCAGTAAATTGGAAACTGAAAAATAATTAAATCAGCATTTTTAAATTTCTCCTGTTCTTCTTCGGCAGTATAGCCATCCTTAATAATAGTTTTTGTAATAGCAAAATCATCTTTAAGCTCATTTTCTATTGCTTCCAAGATCGTTTGATTAAACCTTCCTTCTGCAAAAGCATAAGGTTCGTGCCCGTTAATTAATAATACATTTTTCATTTTTTAAATCGCTTTTATCAAATTGTTTGTTTTCTTTTATCGTTTTTGACGATACAAAGAAAATTAAAAGTTATATATTTGCATAACAGAATTTTTAGATGGATTTAATCGAGATTATCGATGATGAATTTGCAGTTTATTAAATACTTTATAGTACTTGCTGAAACAAAGAATTTTACCAAAGCCGCCGAAAAGATGTATGTAGTTCAATCTACTTTCTCCTCCGGAATAAAAAAGTTAGAGGAATATTTGGGTTGCCAGCTTTTTTATAGAGATAAACGAAATGTTAATCTTACTCCTGAAGGGTTTGCTTTATTGCCAAAAGCAAAAAAGCTTCTTTCTCAGTGGAATGTAATAGAATCAGAATTTACTAATACAGATCAAAAAATACTACACGTTGGAATTCTTAATAATATATTTTTTGATGCCATAATTCCCAATTTTAAAAGCTTTCAGGAACTATATAGTCAATACCAGGTTCAAATCACTGAAGAAAATAAGGATTCTCTTCTGGCAATGCTTCAAAAAGAAAAGCTCGATGGGATTTATATTGAAAATGAGCCGATAGATGAAAATATTTTTGAAAACAAGATGGTCTACGAGGAAAAGCTGGATGTTGCTTTACCGTTAAATCACCCATTAGCCTTAAAAAATCAACTTAACCTTAAATCTTTAAACGGATTACCATTTATTGAGCGATGTAATTGTCCTTTGTTTAATGAAGTTGAGGAAGCATTTACTGAAAATGACATTAAAACAATTCCTGTTTTTAAGGCTAATAATGATGATACGGTAACATCACTTATTTCATCCGGAATTGGAATATCATTATTAGCAAAACCAAGTAAACCAGTTGAGGGTATTAAATTTATTCCTTTGAATGATGCAGATTTTAAGCGACAAATAATTTTTGTTTGGAAAAAAGATCGTATTTCAAAAGCTTTACAAAATTTTCTATCAGTTTAATGTTTACTTTTAAAGCTTAGTTAAAAAAATCCATGAACAACATCAAAAAATCATATATATTCCTCATTATTGGGGCAATTTTAATTGCTTTTTCTCCTGTTTTAATTAAGGGGGCAGGAGCACCTGGAACAACTGCAGTATTTTACAGGTTATTTTTTGGAACTGTTACTTTAATAATTCCATTTGTAATATCAAGAATAAAAGGCAAGGACAAGCTAAATAAAAAGGGTATTTTAATAGCTATTGTCGCAGGATTGTGTTTGGCAATTGACATGAACCTATGGGCTACAGGAATTGTAGCGACAAATGCTGCAATGCCAACTTTAGTGGCAAACCTGGCTCCGATTTGGGTAGGGATAGGAGCCTTTCTCTTTTTTAAAGAAAGACAAAGTTTATTATTTTGGATGGGACTTTTAATCGCATTCTTAGGGGTTAGCTTTTTAATAATTCAGGATTTGGTACTTGCCAACGGCATAATTAAAGGACTTATGTTTGGGCTACTGGGTGGAATGTTTTATGCGGCTTTTATGCTCCTTGCACAATCCGGCAGAAAAAAACTGGATACAATCTCTTTTTTATTCATCAGTACTTTCGCTACTACCGTATTTCTGGGAATATTTATGAAAGTTCAAAATTTCGATTTTATAAATTTCTCTACTAAAACCTGGGTATATTTCATTATTATGGGTGTTATGATTCAGGCAGGAGCCTGGTTTTTAATAAATTTTGCTCAAGGTTTTTTACCTGCCTCTTTAGTCTCTCCTACCTTATTGGCCCAACCGGTATTGGCAGGCGGAATTGCTTATTTTATGCTTGGAGAAGAACTAACTTTGTGGCAAATTTTCGGAGGTTTTATTGTTGTCATTGGAATTTATACCGTACATTTTGCCAAACAAAGGAAAAGCAAAAGTTTATCAAAAAAATAACCTTGGAGGTAATTACATTATAATTTTATTTCATAACTACTAGAACAGATTGCAGTTTAGGATCAAAATCAACCCGTATTTACCCTTAAAACCAAAAGCCTGCCTGTCGGCAGACAGGGCAGTCAGGGGAACAGGTTGGTAATTCGGCTTACTCCTCGATAGTCCGCCCAATGGCAATTAGTTAAGACTTTTTGTTTGCCCCACCCCTAAAGGGAGCAAAAAGTCTTCATTCATAGAATATTGATTTTCAATAATACACCCTTTAGGCCAGGGGTCAAAATTATTGAAAATCATGAAGAAGTTTCTAAACTTGTTGCCATTAGCCGAGAGGGCAGGGATTTGCATAGCCTCGAAAGTTTTCGGATTCATAACTTTTTTGGACCCCTGCTTGCAGAAGGCAAGAAGCCAAAAAATTGAAAACATAAAGTTATTTAATACTCCCATAATTTATTTAAAGTGATCCGGAGTAAAGTGAAAAATCTTAATTTTGCTTAATCTGTCAAAGTAAAATTATAACTTGTATCAAACAAAAAAATAATTATGGCATACGATATTCATTTAGCTGATAGAATTGGTCAGGTATTAAACGCTAAAAAAATTCCTTTTGAAGAAAAGAAAATGATGGGTGGTTTATGTTATATGGTTGATGATAAAATGTGTGTAGGTATAATCAATGATAGTTTAATGATTCGGATTGATCCCGAAATTCAGGACGAATTATTACAAAAATCTGGCTGTCGTATTATGGATTTTACCAAAAGGCCAATGAAAGGATTCTTATACGTAGACCCTGTCGGAACTGACATGGATGAAGATCTGGAAAACTGGATTCAATATGCACTTGACTTTAATCCAAAAGCAAAGAGTAGTAAAAAGAAGAAATAATGGTTTTAAGGTTCAAAATTTGAGTAACTTTATAATTTAAAATTTCCTTTTATGAAACCAACAAAAATTACAAACGGATTACTCATAGCTTTTGCTATGGTTGTTATGTTTATTTATGGTAAAAATTTGATCCTGCCTTTTGTTGTCTCGTTAATTTTTTGGTTTTTAATCAAAGAAATTCGTGGTGTATTGAATAAAGTAAAATTCATCGATAAAAACATTCCTAATGCAATTCTTAATGTAGTAGGATTTGCTGCAATATTTGCAATTATTGGAGGAATAGCAAAAATACTAACTGTAAACATTCAGCAACTATCAGAAGAACTACCTGTTTATCAGAGCAATATAGCAAAAATCACAGAGTCTATAAATACAACTTTTAATATTGATGTTGTAAGTACAGTTCGGGAGTTTCTTGGAGAATATGAGTATACACAACTTTTATCTGGACTATTTAATTCAATTACCGAAATTTTTGGTGATGCTTTTTTAATCATCATTTATACATTGTTTTTATTATTAGAAGAACCTTACTTTTCCAGAAAAATAAATGCAATTTATGCAGAAAAAGATGATCAGGACGATGTAAATGGTATACTTCGTGAACTGGATAAATCAATCGGTCGTTACCTTTCATTAAAAACTCTGATTAGTTTATTAACCGGATTCTTAAGTTATTTTGCATTACTATTTATAGGTATTGATGCACCATTATTTTGGGCATTTCTGATCTTTCTTATGAATTACATCCCAACAGTTGGTTCATTAATTGCAACAATATTCCCTGCAATGTTTGCCATGCTTCAATTTGGTGAGTTAATGCCCGGAGTTTGGGTATTAGTGGTTGTTGGAGCAATTCAATTGGTTGTTGGAAATTATATTGACCCTAAACTTACGGGAAGTTCTTTGAATGTTAGCCCCTTGGTTGTTTTAATTGGCTTAGCTTTTTGGGGTGCTATATGGGGAATTATCGGAATGATCTTAAGTGTCCCTATTTCTGTAATGATGATCATTATCTTTTCACAATTCTCAAGCACAAGAGGAATTGCGGTATTGCTAACAAAAGATGGGAGTATCTTAAACAAAAAATGAATATTAATTTCAAACAAAATATAGCTACTTTCTCTGCTCGCTTGGAATTGTAGTTCGTGTAATAACGGAAAATATATAAAAAACACCCAGCCGTTTTAGGCTGGGTTTAGTTTTTAGAAATTGTATCCCTAAAACCTTGACATTTTCCTGCCATTGTAGGCAGGCTTTCGCTCCGCACAGCTTGAAAAGCTGCTTAAGCAGTTGTTAAGTGTATTTAAAGTGACTTTAGTTAAATATATTTTATTAATTTTACTATTATGAAAATGGACTTAAATAAGGGTGTGTTCATACAAATTAGTGGAGAAGTAGGGAAATATAATACTTTGCCAATTGATTTTCTTGTGAAATTTGCTCAAGAACTTCAGGAGTTAATAAAAACACTTGCTAAGTATGATTTACCATCCAATGAAGCTATTAATCTTGATAACTTCCAAATCGAACTAACTGATTTTAAAAAAGGAAGTGCTGTTCCTAAATTTGCTTTCTCTCAAAGGACAGAAAAGTTAACTGGTATTAATTGGCAAGTTCATAGAAACGCTATAAATGATAAATTTGAGAAACTTATTGAAGTATCAAATAAAGGCGATTATAGCCAGTTAAAAGAAATTTATCCAGAGCCATCAAAAAGAAATCCTATTGTTGAACAATTTTATGGTTTTACAAATGCTTTTGGAACAACTCCTGTGTCTTTCGTAGATTATGAAGAAAAACAAAATAAGGTCATCCCTTTATATAAAATAAACAAGTTTAAATCGAGTATTAAAAAAGATCTTACAGCAGAAATTATTGAAGAGAAACCTTTTGAAGAGTCTGTTGATGAAGGATTTGGTAAAATAAAAACTACAACAACAAAATCTGGCAAAAAGAAAAGGCAGATAATGAGTTTTTATTCTAAGAAAAATATCGCGCTTGAATTTGCTCCAGAAGTTATTATTGTTGAAGATAGAAAGTATATCTTAAAGCATCCTTTACGTTGTTTGTTTGAAAAAGACGATGATTATTTTGTAATACAAAATGAAATGCTTGATATTATTGGAACAGGATTAACAGAAGATGATGCAGAGAAATCCTTTTGTGAAGAATTTGATTATATATATCAAAGATATAATGCACTGAAAGATGAACAATTAACGCAAAAAATTTTTTTAGCAAAAACTATTTTAAATCAAATTGTTGTAAAAGTTGAATAATGAGTGTACTTGATGCCAAAAAAACATATAAGAATTTAAAGAAAAAAGGATTTGTTGACTCTGTAAATCATAGCAAAGACCATAAACGGTTAGAGTTGTTTTATAACGATAAGTTAGTTTGCCACACTAAAATAAGCCACGGGAATAAAGACATCGGAAAATATTTAATTAAACAAATGTCCTTTCAATGTAAGTTAGATAAAAATAAATTTGTTGATTTAGCTAATTGCCCGTTAAGTAAAGAAGAATACATTGCAATCCTTGAAGAAAAAGGATTATTACAATAAATTCACTTCTCTGCTCGCACAAATTTGTAGTTCGGGTAATAACGAAAATAAAAAAACAAACCCAGCCATTTTGAAGTGCCCCCAAAAACCTTGACATTTACCTGCCGATGCAGGCAGGCTTTCGCACCGCAGCTTGAAAAATTGCTGAATCAGTTGTTAAGATTTAGTGTGTTTTATGCCAAAAAATCATGACATGAAATTGTAACATTAGTCATTGATAATGACATCATTACATATTATAAACTTATCTTTATGTCTATATGATTATATACTAGACAATTACAAGAATAGGTTAAATGCCAGAAAGATAGGAACTTAATTAATATTGTTAATAATTAGTTAAAAACGTTGAACGCTTAGACGTATGCTGTAAAACATAAAGGCATCGTTTTTGCTTAAAACATATAATGTTATTTAAATAACAATCCTGCCCTTTAAATGTGTGTGGGGCAGGATATTTAAAAGACGAAGTCTTTTATGTTCGCGCATCAAATTTATGACTTCCTTTTTAAAAATCCAAAAATAACACACATGCTTGAAGTAAGCTACTTCGAATGTTAACTTAAAACATTACGTATGTCAAGCACAGGAGAAAAACCAGGAAAAGGTGTGTACACATGTAAGCGTTGCGGTCAAACGGTTGTGTTAGATGATAACTCTGATACTTTACCACCATGCCCAAAATGCAATCATACAGAGTATCACCCTTAAAAATAAATTTTTGTTAAATTTTTTAAAAGGAAGATTATGTCAGATAGAGACACGTACAAGTACGAATTGAAGAACGGAAAGAAAGTTGTTTACGTTGGAATTACTAATAATCCAGAACAACGATTAAAGCAACATGAGAATGAAAAGGAATTTACTCACATGAATTTGGTCGGTAGGAAAACAACTGAAGAAGCCGCTCATAAGTGGGAACAAGAAAGGTTAAAAACCTATCGTAAAAATCATGGTGGAGATAATCCTAAGTATAATAAGATAAACGATGGATAAAGAACAGGATGCGTGAGCATCCTATTCTTTTAATAATTAATTAACAGTATAAAAATATTATAATATGGCATCAGCTACAACAATTAAATCAAGGATAAAGTCTCGTATTGAAGACTCTAAAAACTCTACTTACTCAGATTGGGTAATCGGCATTACTTCAGAGCCTGTGACAAGAAAAAAAGCACATGGTGACCCAAAATATTGGACAATGTGGGATGCAGATTCAGAAAAAGTTGCAAGAGAAGTAGAAACTTATTTTTTAAATGAATATCCCGAAGAGAAATCTAAAAGAATGAAAGGTGGAACAGGTGGGGATATTGATGGGCGAAAAACGGTTTACGTTTATATTTATTAGAGCGCACAGCCTGCACGGCTACTTTCACATAATTGCCTTATAGGACAGTTTTAGGGACCTTAAATCAGTCCCGTGCTGTTCCTATAAGAAGCTATTATATTAATGTAAGCTTTGTCTTGTACTGGTCTGCGGAGTGAACAGTTAATGAAGCGATATGAAAGGATTAAGTGTAGCGTGGAAAATAAAAAAAAGTCGTTGCCCTTTTGTCCGTTAAAATAAAAAACTCCTACTCCCTATGCCCGTTAAAATAGCCTTTTTTTAACATTAAATGTGGCTTCCAAAGCCTTCAAAATGCCAGATTTGTTACCTAAAATCCTTTGTAAGCCTTAACTTATAATGCTTATAGAAATTTCACTTTTTTGTCCTTTACAAATTTGATTACGCAATTTAACTTCGCTTAAAATAGTGTTAAAATAACATCTAAAGGGTTAATTATAAACTATAGTTTGCTTATACAGAATATAACTTTGAAAAAATACAAGTTGTAGGGCTTGATAAGATTTTTTTCGCTCTTAATTGTTTGCCCGTTTCGTATGTTGAATTTATGAAATGTGGTAAAAGAAAGATGAATAAAAATTAATTAGAAATTGGCTTAAATAAAATAACATCAAATTGTATAATATATTAAAGAGAAGATAAAACAAAGTATAAACTGATCATAAAGCATAAATAATACTATGGAAACAAAAGTGCTTACACTGTTAATAGGAATAGCTGGTTTTTTATTAACCATGGTAATCTTGAGATTTACACCAAATGATAAAATCAAAGCTATGGCTCAATTTTTTAAAGCCTTTTTACCAAAAGGCCTATAACTGAAATTTTAAAAATCTTTAAAAAATAGCAA
Source organism: Bacteroidales bacterium (assembly GCA_028282785.1). Lineage (GTDB taxonomy): Bacteria > Bacteroidota > Bacteroidia > Bacteroidales > UBA12077 > UBA12077. Next base: position 57,464 of record JANQHE010000057.1, read on the forward strand.
TGTTAGATTCATTTTGAGGTACTGGTGAATTTTTATTAGGAAGTCCACCTTGTCTTTCTCAGTTCATTTGAGGCTATAAAATAGAATAATATAATAGTTATTAAAGCATGTATGTGGATATCCGCACTAGCTAAGCGAATGGAAAATTATTTCAGACATGTATGCCAAAAAAGAATTATAATTTTAAAATAAATGTGTATTATGCTTTAACTTTATATTTGTTTTATTGTTATTAATTATTAAACGAAACAACATTACATGGAAGATAAAATAAATCACTCGAAAGTATTTGATTTTGCTCAAAAGGTTCAGTACTCTAGCGATGGAATTGTAAGCAAAAAGATAATTCAAAGGTCCGTTGGAAATGTTACATTATTTGCATTTGACCAGGGGCAGGAATTAAGTGAACATTCAGCACCATTTGATGCCTTAATTCAGGTTTTAGAAGGTAAAGCACAGATTATCATTGATAAAAAACCTTATGATGTTTCTGAAGGGAGCTCAATTATTATGCCTGCGAATATCCCACATGCTGTTAAAGCCCCGGCTAAGTTCAAGATGCTTTTAACAATGATAAAAGAATAGACTATTAAGCCTGAGTAGCCGGCTTTTTTATCCAGCCAATCGCGTGTGTTACGCGTAAAATGAATGCTCCAGCCAAAGAAAAATAACAAGCGTCTTATTTAAAACGGTACGTTGCATTTTTGTCAATTACACCTGTATTTTTAAAAAACCCTTTTGTTTTACCCTTCAAAAATATATTTGTGGTTACAACAATCGTGGCCTTGCATTAAGGTTTTGTCCCTTTCCATCCTAATTTTAGGATTAAATCCTTTGGGCCAGGAATAGTCGCCATAACAAACTGCAGCAAATCCAATATCACCTGCATTATGTTTTTGAAAAGCCTTTGCCCAAATACATTCTGTTACTTTTAATTCGAAAACTTCATCGGTTTCCTGAACTATTTCTTTAGTTAGGGTTTTATCATAATAGTCAGCTTTGAATTGAGCTACATACGTTTTTAGTGAATTATCAGCAGCATTTTCAGCTTGCTTTTGTCCATACTCAAACATCCGTTTTTCGGTTCTCTTTTTTAAGAACTCTATTAGATTTTCCTTACCCATTTCATCTTCCAAATCCTTAGCTAGTCTAATAAACTCTCCATACCTCATATCAAAAACTTGTTCAAAAGAGAATTCCCGGGGATACGGATTTTCGAATTTATGTTTTTCAGTGCTCTTTGGATCCTGCTCAAAAAAACTTTTTGAATCTTCCGACATTGCATACAAAGCATTCATTCCTAAACACGGTAAAGCACAAGCTGTGGCTAAACTGCCTATAAATTTCCGGCGTTGTATCTTTTTGGTTGGATCATGTTCTTGCATATTCTAACAATTTAAGTTCCAGTAAATTTAATAATTAGGGCATTAAGAATGAATTTAAATCAAAAAGCGTTCTTTCAACTTTTTGTTTAAAATATTGTTAGTAATTATAAACTAAAAAATTATGAAAACAATATATCATAGTGGGGATTCGAGAGGGCATGGAAATCATGGATGGTTAAATGCATACCATTCTTTTAGTTTTGCAAATTATTACAATCCGGAAAGAATTCATTTCGGAGCACTTCGGGTTTTAAATGATGATACAATTGCCCCCGGAGAAGGTTTTGGAACTCATCCACATGATAATATGGAGATTATAACTATTCCTTTAAGTGGCGATTTGGAACACAAAGACAGTATGGGTAATTCCGGAATTATTCAGAATGGAGAAATTCAAGTAATGAGTGCCGGAACAGGAATTCAACATAGCGAATTTAACCACAATCAAAATAAAGAGTTGAAACTACTCCAGATTTGGGTTTTCCCTAACAAACTTGATGTTGAGCCACGATACGATCAAATTTCATTGCCGGAAAAAGAAAATGAACTGGTTCAAATAGTTTCTCCAAACAAAGATGATGATGGTGTTTGGATACACCAGGATGCGTGGTTTCACCTGGGAAATTTAAAACAGGGATGGGAAGGAGAATACCAATTGAAAGGCAAAAGTCATGGGGTATATGCTTTTATAATAGATGGAAAAGTAAAAATAGAAAACCAGGAACTGGATAAACGAGATGCTTTAGGAATATCTGATACTGAAAAGTTTAGTATAACTGTATCTGAAGATTCAAAAGTTCTTTTAATGGAAGTACCAATGCAAATTAAATAATATTATTATGGACAAGGTAAAAAAATATTCGAACGGAGAAGTGACCATTGTTTGGAAACCAAACCTTTGCATTCATTCAACAAATTGTGTAAAAGGTCTGCCTGAAGTTTTCGATAATAATAAGCGCCCATGGATCAATGCCGAGGGAGCAAGTACAGATGAAATTATCTCACAAGTTAAGAAATGTCCATCCGGAGCATTATCTTATTATTTAAACAATCAAAAAGAAAAAGGAGAACAAACTATGAGTAATGTAAAAGTAGATTTGATGGAAAATGGCCCTATAATTGTTAACGGAAAAGTTGAATTGAAAAACAGCAAAGGTGAAGTTGTTCCAACAGATGAAACAGTAGCATTATGCCGTTGTGGTGGTTCAACTAACAAACCATTTTGTGATGGAACACATAATACCAATGGTTTTCAGGGATAAGCACAAATTATCTTGTAAAATTTTAATGCATGTACATTAAGGTTCGGACTATTTAATTTGACTCATGTCAATTAATGGTTTAAATTAGTATAGTTAACCTGATAAATATGCACCGACAACCTCATATCCTTATCGTTGATGATGATGGATTTATCCGCGATTCCGTAGAAAGAATAGTAAAACAGCTGGGATATAAATCTACAACTGCTACCAATGGCAAAGAGGCTTTAAACCTGGCGCAAGAACATATTTACGACCTTATTATTTCGGATTTATACATGCCGGAGATGGATGGGCATGAATTAATAAAAAACATTAAATCACTTCACGAATATAAAAATATTCCTTTCCTATTTCTTTCAGGAGCCAATGAACGAAGTACATGGATAAAAAATTTAAATGCAGGTGCTGATGATTTTATAACCAAACCTTTTGATAAAAAAATACTTGCTCTTAAACTTCGTAGCTATATTAAAAAGCACTTTTTACGAAAAGAGTTGCTTAAAAGCAATAAGGAATATAACATTAACCTTAGCGAAGGAACCGTTTTATTCTGTACCTCAAAGGATAGCAATTATGAGCTAAATTCAGAGATGTTATATGCGAATGTTAAAACTATTTATAGTAGTAAAGAATTATTTGAGGTCATTGATAGTTTAAAAATTTGGGTTGTTTTAATTGATTCAAATAGTAAAGATGAATACGATATCAGTAAAATAAAAATTTCATCCAATCTTGAATTTTCAATTGTTCTTATAGCAAATAATTATGATGAAATAGAAGATATGATATATAGCGGTATAGGCAATTTTATTTCAAAATCGCTTCCGGAAAAGTTGTTTTATCACCAATTAAATGCCCTAATATCCAGAGAAATAGAATTAAAAAACAAATACATCAATGCTATAAAATTAGCAGCAGATAATTCTCCGATACGATTTGAACGAAAGACAGAACAAGTTTTTAGCGATCATAAAATCTCTTTAATTCATGAACCCTACGAATATGTTCCGGGCGGTGATTTTTATGAAATATTTTCTAATAAAGAAAATGATGTAAAAATAATTGTGATAGGTGATGTAATGGGTAAAAAATGGGGTGCCTGGTTTTTTGTTAATGCTTACCTGGCTTATATTAGAAGTACTATCCATTTTTTATTAGGTAATACCTCATCAAACGAATTGAGCGCATCTGCAATTATAGAACATTTAAATAAACAAATATCTCATGATCTGCAGATTGCTGAAGTCTTTACAACATTTTCCGTTATTATCATTAATAAAAACCATAAAATTAGTATAGCAGCGGCAGGTGCAATGCAACCTTTAATGTATAAATCAGAAGATAAAAATATAAGTACATTGAATATTACAGGAATGTTGCTTGGTATATCAAAAGATTCATCATATCAGCAGTTGGAGCTGGAACTAAAGAAAAATGATAAAATTCTATTCTTTTCAGATGGATATTCCGAAACCCTAAATTATGAAACCAATGAAATGTTATCCGCTAATGCTGTTGCAAAAGTTTTAAAAAATTTAGGAAGTTATGAGGATTTGAATATTTCTTTACTAGAAAAAACAATTATTAAAGACAATAAAATTAAATCTTTTGATGATGATCGTACTTTATTACTCATCAATAGGTTGTAGTTTATACTTTTCAATAACTCTAAGAATAAAATACCCTAAAGCGCTTCCAATCATATAATAAGGAAAGTCATTCCAAGTAAAAGAATTTCCTATAATTGTTTGTCCAATAAAATTAGATCTTATAATTTCCAGAAATTCGTTATTAAGTAACTGAACAAATTCCAATATACAGGTTATGATAAACACCAACAAAACAATTCCTAATGGCTTTGATTTAGGTAATAAAATAAAAAATATCAGGCACCAAAATATTTCGTAAAACACTCCTCCGAGTTTATTATTAATCCATTCATGACCTGTTCCTGAATATATTTTTGAATAAAATCCAATCGGAACAAGAACAATCAGCACTAATGTTGCAATTAAAATATGTTTATGAATTTTCACAAAACTTATTATTTAGAAAATAAATCTGTAAACATTAAAATTACAACAATTAACAAGAAAAAATAAGTGCTTTAAAAGCAACAAACTATTTATTATTTCTTTATTAGATAATTAATTCATAAATGTTATGAATTAACCAGGTTAAATTTAACAGTTATTTATACAGTAAAGTCTTTACATTTGATTTTCTTTTTTGTAACTTGAATTTATCTATCTTACGGATTTATTAGCCATTAAACAATTCGTCTTATGAAAAAATTAATATTTACTTCGGTTTTGATTGGATGCATAGGCTTCACATCACAGGCTCAATTTTTAATGAAGAGCAATACGCACATTCTTCGTTCGGGAGATGAACACTATTTTAACATTACGAATAATGTTGATCCGGGAGTAAAAGGACCTTCCGTTGTATGGGATTTCAGAGATTTGGAAACCAAATCAACACTAACAAGCTATATGTATAGTGCATTTACCACTGAAAAAACAGCAGAAATTCCGGAAGCAAATACCGTACTGGAGGAATTTGGAACCAGGTTCTTTTTTAAGGCATCGGACGGAATAATAGAACAATACGGTACGGTTACAAAAAATAACACTTTTACAAAATATGATAAACCATTTGTTAAGATGGTATTTCCATTTAACTATGGAGATTCTTACGCTGGCGATTTTTCCGGAACTGTATACGGCAAAAATAATTTTGAAGCTCAATTTACGGGCAACTATTTACTCGAAGCAGATGCTTATGGAACAATAATTTTACCGGGAAATATTACGTACGATAATGTATTCAGAATAAAAACGGTAAAAGAACAATGTTATGATAAACAAAATTCGTGTAATTGCTCAAGTATCTCATATAAGTGGTACTCGGAAGATATTCGTTATCCTTTACTTACGATCATCCAGAATCAAAATTCAAAAGGGATAAAAACCATCAGAACAGCATATTATTCAAAAGCCGTAAATAAAACATATAGTGATCTGTCAACAAAATTGGTAGCACAGAATATTGAAGCAAACATTTATCCAAATCCATTCATGGGTGAATTTATGCTTGATTATACAATCGCTGCTGATACGGATGTTAAAATTGAAATTTATGATAACTCCGGAAGGAAAGTAAATTCAATACAGAAACTAAATTTGAAAGCTGGATACTACACTGAAATAATTCGAAGTGATGATGTTGGAAATCAGTTAGGAATGTTCCATATAAGGATTATCGCAGGTGAAGAAGTAGTTTCGAAAACTGTAATTAGAGGAGAATAATTTTTACAATATCGTTTTATTTGTGGGAATGTTTTAAATATAAAATTAATCCACAATATTATTAGAATAGTCGAATAACAAATGATATATTGAAAGTCTTTCGTTCTGATTGTAGTTTTTTAGATGTGAAGATAAATAACTTCCTTCAAAAGACTTATTTATTAATTCCCTAGAAAGATACTGTTTTGTATTAATCATACTATTGGTTTCTAACCTGGAATTTATATCCATTGATACATTTTCATGTGTAATTTTAGGATTTTCAAGAAATGCCAGCATTCCTTCGATTGGCAAACGGGTTTGTTTATAATTTCTACTACAGAATTTTTGAATATCATCAATGTACTTATTACAGTCAGATAATTGGTTAATTCTTTTACATTCAACAGCCAGGTATATGTGCTCATCATTATCCTTCCAAATATCTTGTAATCCTAACTTGTTAATATAAATATCAATTTTATCAGATCCTTCAATCCCATCTGAATCTTCATATCTTTTTATAGTTTCATAGCTGAAATTTATTTGCTCGAGGGCTGAAAGGTTATTTTGTATAATGCTTTTGTTTTTGATAAGATAATTATCAACAAACTCCATTTTAAGGTAATCTTCAAAATGGTATTTTGTGCTTGTACTGCACCATTTTTTGCTATATTTAATATTATCATTTTGAAGAAATGTGTAACATTCAGCAAAATACCATAAAACTTCCTTTATTCGTTTTTGGGTTAATGCGATTTTGTTTGATCTTGAAGATATAAAATGCGTTGCATCAAGAGACATCTTTGGTACTATTTAAAAGTTTCAACTCTGCTTTTTCAATAACCTCTTTTATTTCTGCAACATCATACCAGGCCATTGCTCTATGCCAGCACTTATATTCATTCGGTTTAATGATATAAAACGAATCTTCCTCAAATCCCTTAATATCCTTTTGAATATATATGTTGTTTTCTGGATTTTTACTATTAGTTATATTCCATATAGATAATTTTTCTGAAATATTAGAAAGAACATCGTTTTCAGAACTCTTGTTATAAACCATTTTTACTTGGTCGTTTGAAGCTAATTTATCTTTTGTGAATTTAAAATTGATTGCTGTAAAATAATTCAATGGGTATATTTCAACATTTAAATATTCATTGTCGTAAATATCATTAAATTCCTTTAAAAATACTTCAGCATATTTTTTTAGATCATTTTCTTTATCTCTATAATTCAGCACCTTGTGTTGTTTACTCTCCTGAAATTGATAACGAGAAACTTCTAATACATAATCAATTAAATCTTCTTCAATTTCCGAGACTTCATAAAGAGAATCAATTTTTTTATTTATTTTATCAAGTATATCCTGCGAAACAGGAGGCTCACCCATTGGTAATTCTTGATTATAATGACTTTCTAATGGCTGCAAAAAGCTGTTAACTAAGCTTACAAGCTCATTTTCTCCTTTTTCATCTAATTTCTTATAAGGAAAAGAAAGGTATTCTTCATCTAATCTAGTTTGAGGCCGGGTTGATACTCCCCAAGAACAGGAAATTGAAAATAAATAATAAGAATATAGTCTAGACAAAAGATACCCATAAAGATTTTTTATCAAGTTAGGTTGTTCAGATGATATAGAGAAAATTCCTTTCCTAAACACACAGGTTTCATTAGAATATGAAATAACAGGAGTGCTTTCCTCTCTATTTTGTTCTTTTAAAAAAATCTTTTCTCCCTTAAATATTTCTAATTTCCTCCCTCTTGAAAGATATGTTTCTTCTTTTTTTAATATTTTCTCTTGATTAATTGGGGTGTAATATTCTTTAATTTGTCTATTTTCAATAATCGGAAGTCCTTCTAAAGAAAGATATGGTTTATTATTTTTTCCTCTTTCAATTCCTGCTCCTTTAAAAAGCGTGGTATTGTCAATTAAGTTAAAAACTTGAATTTTATTTTTTTTGATTCTTTTTAAAAATGCAAAATCAAGAGTATTCCCATACAAAGCCACTTTAAACATCCAGTCATTTTCGATAAAGTGATTCTGAAGAATTTCTTTTTGGTCATTTTTTTCAATAACAATAGATTTAAAATGCTTTAAGAAAATATTTGATTTGAGAGAATAGTGTTTTACAATATTGTTCTTGTAATCATCATTCTTCGACATCCTATAAATTAATACAGATGCAGGATTACTGTACTTTTCTTTCTTCTCTTTTCCATTTGCATCGACTTTAACTTTTTCACCCTCAAAAACAAGTCTTCTTACAGGAGATAAGTCAAAAAAAGTATCAAGACAAAATGTTGTAAGAAATTCTTTTTTAAATGCTTTTGTCGTTTTGGAAATGTTATAAAATATTGTGCTAGTTACTATCAAAGAACTGATAGTACGATTAGTCATAAAATCCTTAGACCTTAATAAATATGATTGGGCAATTTCATATCTTCCTGTTACTTTTTTATGTCTTTTGAGCCAATCAATGTGTAATTTATCTTTGCTGCTTTTCCAAGGAGGATTTCCCAAAATAAATTCAAATTCGATATTCTTTTTTGAGAAAATAGTATTGAATGAGTGACCTTCATCAAAAAAATTAGCTTCAAAAAAGTTTTCATTAATTAAATTGGGGAATGTGTATTTATCAATATCCTTTGGTTCTTGGTAATCTAGTAAAGCTACATATATTGAAAAGCAAGCTACTTTCAACGCTTGTTCATTGATGTCAATTCCAAACAAATTGTTTTTAGCAATTTCCCTGATTCTTGTACTAAATTCTTTTTTATTGAGGGTTCCTTGATTCAGTTCTAATTCTTTGTCTATCATTTTTCGTAAAGCTTGGACAAGGAAAATTCCTGAACCACAAGCGGGATCAAATATTTTGCTTTCAGAAGTGTTATTTTCTACAAGATACTGATCAACTGTTTCTTTTAGAATATACTCAACTAAAAATGATGGTGTATAAACAGCAGAAGTTTCTTGTTTTTTCTCTTTGTCGATTAATGATTCATAAATTCCACTAATAACTTCAACAGGAATAATACTAAAATCAAAAATCTCAAAATAAAAATCATCGAGATTATCAAATAAGGTTGGTGTATTAATTTCTGCTTTTTCATCAAACACTAATGCTAATGAAGATGCTTGAATGGCTGACAAATTTATGCTTGTATTCTTAAAAAGAACACCATTAAACCTTTCATTTAAATAATCAAAAAATAGATTTAACTTTTCGGTATTAGTAATTAATTTGCTAAAACTTCTTCTTCTCTGTAAAACATTATTACCGGAAATATATTTCGTGTCTATTTTTACTTGTCTGTCTATCAGATATCTAATAAAAATCAAACGCAAAATAAAGATATTAGCATCTTCTTCAGGCAGACCATCTTTATGTAATTTCTCCCTAACCTCTTTAATATTATCAAATAACTTTTGATTAACTCTTTTTTTACTAATTGAATCTTTATACTTTTTTTCTTGTATCCATTTCCATGTTTCTCCAGATTGTAGATTCCAAAAAGAGAAAAGGTTATCTATTGATTCACCTTCTTCAAATTCAACCTCTTTTAACCGTTCGGTTTTTTTATTATAAGAAAAAGCATTAAATATTTTTATCTCATCAGTCTTAATTATAAATATCAAAGGTGAATAATCAAAAGACCATACTTTTTTATGAATGTCATCTTCTCTTTGTTTGTTTTTTTCATTCTCTAAATCAAAAAACAATATATATGGTTGATTATTAAAAGAATAGTAAGCATCTGGCTTAATAATGTTGAGTTTCTTCTGTGTCTCAGAAGAAAATACAGGGGCATCGCTATTTTCTTCATTTAAAAAGAACACAGCCTTATTAGAAAGTAAATCAAGCCTTTCCAGCAAGCCTCGTAATACCATTATAGAAATGTTTTTATATCAAAGATAAATTAAATTGTTGAATAGAGATAGTATTTTTAGTTTACACTAGTATATGGTATTATTTTCACTAGACTGTCAATCTTCAGGCTTTTTGAGAACATTTGCTATTTACCCTAAATAATTTCATAACTCTTAAGTTTAAGAGCCCGTAAAGATTTCTTTATCTATAAATTTATTCCTTTGATATCTTTGTATAAATCAACAGCATAAAGGTCTGTCATACCAGATACAAAATCAACGACGGACATCGCTTTTTTGTAAAAACTATGCTCTTCGACACTAAATTGCGAAGGAAGAATTGAAAGTATCTTTTGAGAATAATCGCTGTCAGGATTGAAAATCGAGGTAATAAACTCATCCAGTAGTGTTCCCAAAACATTAAATCCGGTTAGCTCAATTTTAACAACCGATGTATGGTTATATATTTGGCGAATGGCTAAATTTTTGCATGTTTCAAATGCTTCTTCGCTTTTGCCTGTCAAGCCTTTAATTAAACTTTGATTATATTCTCCCTGCAATATTTTATCATGATTATTAATAAAAACCTGAGCTATCTCCCTGATCAGCTTTCCAATTACTGAAGCACGCAGATAAGCAACCTGTTCATTTAAATCGGTAACTTCTTCGAAAACACGATCTTTAGTTTCAAAAAAGATCTTATCTGCATCCGGATCAAAAAAGTTTAGTAAAAGTTCAAAAGTTTTTGGCGTATCTAAAATCTTAAGTTTATGTGCATCTTCAATATCCATTATTTCGTAACAAATGTCATCTGCAGCTTCAACTAAAAACACCATAGGATGACGGGCAAATCTTTCAGGTTGGTTACTTAATTTTTTTAATCCTAATTCATTAGCAATTTTTAAAAATGTTTCTTTCTCCGCCTGAAAATATCCAAATTTTTTTTTGCCTTGCATCATAGCATCTGATCCGTAAGGATATTTTATTAAAGTTGCCAAAGTGCTATAGGTAAGCGCAAAGCCCCCTTTTCTCCTTCCTGTGAACTGATGAGTTAATAGTCTTAACGCATTTGCATTTCCTTCGAAATGGGTTAAATCGTTCCATTCATCTTCAGTTACTACATTCTTTATCTTTTTACCATTTCCTTTGGAAAAGTATTTTGAGATCGCTTCTTCTCCGGCATGACCAAATGGAGGATTACCCATATCATGAGCGAGGCAAGCTGCCGAAACAATTGAGCCTAATTCATTCAAAATGTCCTTATTTTGAATATCATCTCTTTTCTGCAAAAATTGAGTAACAAGATTAGCCAAAGATCGCCCTACACTTGCAACTTCGAGACTATGTGTTAACCTGTTATGTACAAAAATGCTTCCGGGCAAAGGAAATACCTGTGTTTTGTTTTGTAATCGGCGAAAAGGCGATGAGAAAATAATTCGATCATAATCTCGTTGAAATTGCGAACGAATTTCATCCGTATTTTTTATTTCTCTGTCTTCTAATCCAAGTCTTTTTGCAGAAAGCAGTTTATCCCAATTCATCATTTTAATATCGATATTTTGCATCGGAAAAATAATAATTAAAACACAATATAACTAATACTAAAACGCCCATCCTAACACAGCATGAAAACTATCTGCAGCATCACCGTGAGCTTTTAAAGTTATTCCTCCTAATATGTGATCGGTAAACTTATAAGTAAGTGTATATCGCTGATAAAAAGCTCGTGACCTATTTGGTGCATAAATATACGTTCCCCAATATTGCGAAAAATCAAACTTTCCAAACAGCAAATGGTGTCCGACCAATCCTGAAAAACTTTGATGATCAGCATTTTGGTTAGCCCTTCTTATTTCTTCTTTAACAGCGCCATCATTTAAGTATTCAGTTCCAATACTAAATCCATTCAATACTCCAACAGTTCTTCCAACCAAACCATATAAACCATATACATAAGTTGTTTTTTCGGGATAGTTTGTATCTTCCCGAACTTTCTTAAACATTCCGAAAATATATAAATTATAAAACATCTCAGGTTTAAATTCATCCTTGACATGTTCAGGAAAAATAAGTTTTCCCTTAGGATAATAAACCAGTCCTAATCCAAGCATTGGAAAGTTCATTCCGTAATTGGGTTGCTTTACACCCCCGTTAGAAATATGATTATACTTTGCATAGGCCGTTAAACTATATTGTTCATTAAATCTGAAATATGCGTTCAAATCCATATGAATTATATAACTCAAAGTTGTAGAAAAGAAAGTATTTTCCGGATTTGTATTTTCATTATATATTTTATCTAACAAACTAATTCCAACGCCCATTCGTGCCGAAAACAAAAACCAATTTCTTCTGATTAAATAAGGTTCTGCAAATGCAACTATATTATACGATTTTCCAACGATATCAGGATTATCATAATTTACATAAAGAAGCGAAACTCCTGTTTTAGAATAGCAGTTACACTGCCTCCAATTTTTCTTTTTTAGCATATTCCATGCATATTCCAGCTCTAATCCATATGGATTAGTATGTGTTAAATGCTCAACCTTGCTAGAATGAGGTAAAATAAATCCATATTGAGGTTTAAACGCAAGTGCAATAGGATTTTTTTGTTCACCTTGTCCCTTTAATATATAACAGCATGCCATAAATAATATTACAAATACTACCCGACTCATATCCAAATTTTAATCGTAAATTAGTTAATCTCTGAATAATTTAAAACAATTAACATTTTATTAAACTTTAATTAATTATATATTAATACAAACAAATTGCTATACATCTAATTATGTGGGCTTTATACTAATTTCAAAAAGGTTATCAACAGTTAAGAAAAAAAAATTTGATAAAAAGATTGAAAAAAAGATTACAAACCTTTTAACCGTAATTTCATAGTTCCATTATTTTTACTTTATTTGCAACTTTATTTTTAAGAGTTGAGGGTAAGGAGTTTATGGATTTTGAAAGAAGACTAAAAAATAAAACCATCATAGCTGTAATGTCAGTACTGCTGGTTCTCTGTGCAATATATTTCACCCTTGATATAAGCAACCAAAAACAATTTATTGATTGGAAAATTCAAAAAGAAAATGAACTTGTAAACGTTGAAATTAAGTCACTTCTTCAAAACACAAACCAGCTGTATCGCAATAAAATTCAGTATTTTGTTAATAATCCTGAAATAAAAAAGGAATTCCATTCAGGCAATTATGAAAATTTATATCGCAAAATATTCCCTTACTATACAGTATTGAAGTCAGAAGATCCTTTTCATTTTGATATAAGTTTTTATACCAAGGATAACATTCTTGTTCTTAATATGGAAACCGGAAGTAGAGTCCCGGGACAAAAGATTGACAAAAACTCTGTGGTTTGTAAATCTAACTCGGAACAAACAAAGAAAACCAGTTTTGAAATTTACAATTCCCAACTATACTATAAAATTGTAGAGCCCGTTAGTTATAATGGCGAATATGTAGGCTGTATTGAATTTGCTATACGTGAAAATGAAATTATTGAGTATATCGAGAAAAGTTTTGATATCCATATTTCTTCTCTGTTTAATTCCAAACTTATTGATAATGAGGTTATAGAAAGTTTAAATCCTAAATATTTAAGTGATCAGTTACTCATTAGATCTCTATGCAATCACAATATTTTTAATTCAATTGCCGATAATAAATTATCACAACCGGGAAAATTCAAATATCAGAATAAGTATTATTATTTAGACATTGTTAAAGTAAAAAATAGTCTTTTGAAGGAAGGACTTGAGGGAGTGATTTACACGCGTGATATTACAAACTTTCAAAATCAATTTCAGGCAATTCTTTACCAATCACTTGTTATTATTTTCCTGATCTTATTATCTACATATGTCATCCTGCATTTTTCTTATAACACGTTAATTACTAAAGTATTTAACTTACAAGATTCATTATATAAACGACTTGCTCAAAAAACCAAAGAAATAGTTAAAGCAAACGCAGAACTAAACCAAATTTTTAATACTACTGCAAATAGTATGCGTTTAATTGATAACAATTATAATATTCTTCGCGTAAATAGAGCATTTACAACAATATCCGGTATCAGTAAAGAAAATGCAGAGGGGAAAAAATGTTATAATGTTTTTCCGGGCCCATATTGTCATACTGCAGAGTGTCCATTGAATCAAATAAAAAATGGCCAGGACCGTGTTGAGCAAGACATAAAAAAGAAAAGCAAGCTTGGGAAAATTATTCCGGGAATTTTAAATGCAGTAGCTTTTAAAGACGACAACGGAAGCATTCTGGGTATAATTGAAGATTATAAAGATATCACACAGCGTGTTGAAGCTGAAGAGGCACTTCTAAAAGCCGAAAAGCAATTTGGTATGTTCATGGATAATCTTCCGTTAGGTGTTTTCATTAAGGATGAAAAACTCAGATCGGTTTATTTGAATAAGTACATGGATAACGTTCATTCTAACGACAATTGCCAAAATAAAACACCGGAAGAAATCTTCCCTCTGGAATATGCTAATCGGGTAATAGATGAAGACAATCGTGTTCTAAATGGTGAAGTCTTAATAGTTGAAGATCAACTACCAAATCGACTGGGAGAACTTAAAACTTATCAAACACATAAATTCAGGTTCCGTGGTGCCGATAACTCTTGGAAAATCGGAGGTATTTCCATTGATATTAGTGAAAAGAAAAAAACCGAATTAGAATTAAAAATACTATCAAACGCCATTCAACATTCACCTGCTTGTGTTATAATTACTGACCTTGAGGGTAAGATTGAAATAGTAAATCCAAGCTTTTCGCAAATTACAGGATATACTCCCGAAGATGTTATTGGAAAAGATATAAGCATATTGCACTCCAATACTCCGGGTAAATTCCATGAAATAATTAATACAATTGTTTCAGGTAAAGTATGGCAAGGTGAATTCCATAATAAAAAGAAAAACGGAGAGGTTTACTGGGAACTGGCATCCATTTCGGCAGTGAAAAATGATAAAGATGAAATTACTCGATTTGTTGTTATTTCTGAAGATATCACTTCAAGGAAGAAAAACGAAAAAGAATTGATTGATGCCAAAGAGAAAGCAGAAGAATCTAATAGATTAAAAACCGCATTTCTAGCCAATCTATCTCATGAAATACGAACTCCAATGAACGCAATTATTGGTTTTTCAAATTTACTTCTTGACGAAGAAATGCCTAAAGAAGAAAAAGTTAAGTTAAATCATCTTATCAATGATAATAGTCAAAACCTGCTTAAACTTATTGATGATGTAATTGATATTTCGAAGCTCCAATCAGGAGATATTCAGTTTAATAAAACCGAGTGCTTCTTAAATAAACTACTGCTTGATCTTTATGTAAGCTTTAGTATTCAAATTGAAAATGATGCTAAAAAGGATGTTCGTCTCTCAATGAATAAAGGTTCAAAAATTAAGGATTTTTCAATTGTTACCGATCCGGTTAGATTAAAACAAATTTTATATAATTTGATTGAGAATGCAATTAAATTTACCACCAAAGGATTTGTAGAGTTTGGATATACCCTGATTGAAAAGGAGAATAAAATTCAGTTTTATGTAATTGATTCAGGAATTGGAATATCAAACGAAAAATTTGATATGATTTATGATTTATTCCGACAAGCTGATGAATCATTTACTCGTGAATATGGTGGAACAGGAATCGGGTTAACCATCGCTAAAAAAATTGTTGATCATTTAGGTGGAGAAATTTGGGTTCAGTCAACTCCGGAACAAGGAACAAATATTTATTTTACACTTCCGCATGAAATTCCGGAGTCTAAATTTGAAATAGAAGAAAATGATTTCGAAAATCCATTTAACTGGCAAAATAAAGTTGTTTTGGTAGCTGATGATATTGACATTAATTATAAACTTATCGAAGAAATTCTATTGCCAACCAAAGCCAAAATCCTTTGGGCAAAAAATGGCAAGGAAGCTGTAGAACTTTGCCTTAAAAATGACAATATTGATTTGGTATTAATGGATATTAAAATGCCAAAGATGAATGGTTTTGAAGCTACTCAAAAAATAAAGGAACACAAAAAAGACTTAACCATTATTGGCCAAACTGCATATGCTCATGATAATGATCATCATAAATGCTTAAATGCCGGATTTGACAACTATATTGCAAAACCTATTAAGATTGATACGTTGCTTTCAACCATAAATCAGGCATTCACAAAAAATTAATTCTTCATTTTTGCGTTATCTAATTAAAATCAGTACTTAGCTGTAATTTAGTGTTTTAAATTTTATTACATTTGTTATGATGTAACTAATATTACGGCACTAAAGACTTTTTAATTCTAGTATAAAATAATTACATTTATATCCTTAATGCTAACATAAAAACTGTCATTATGATCGCAACCTACATTCAGGAATTACTTGCCACAAATAATAGAGTTATAGTTCCGAATTTTGGAGCTTTTCTGGTAAGAGCAACTTCAAAAAGCAAGGACGCGAATACTTTAGAAGAAAAATTAAAGGATGTTTATTTTAGCCCGTTTCTAAAATTTAATGATGAATTGTTAGAAAAATATATCATTAAAAAAGAAAGTGTTACAAAAGAACAAGCTGCTGAAAAAATAATACAATTTATTGAAGAAGTTAAAAAAGAGTTAGAGCAAGAAAAACCATACAACATTAAGAATTTTGGTAAATTTGAAGCAGATAAACAGGGGAAGGTTCAATTCATTACTATAGCCAAAGAAACACCTACGGAAAAAGAAACAAAAGAAACACCAAAAACAACTACAACCCGAAAAACCTCAACCACAAAAAAAACTACAGCTACAAAAGAGCCAGTTGCAAAAGCGGAAGAGAAAAAAACTGATAAATCTGCAAGTAAACCAGAGGAGAAACCAAAGGTTGAAGAAACTAAAAAGGAACCTGTAAAAGCTGCTGAAACAAAAAAAGAAATTGTATTAGAAGAGTTTAAAGAAGAAAAAAAAGAAATTCCTCCTGTGGCTCCCAAAAAAGAACCTGTAAAACAAGCTGCCCAAACAAAACCCATATATAGTTACAAAAAACAAAAGAAACCTGTTAATAAAGGTTTAGTCTGGGCTATCGCAATCGGAGTTCCTGTTGCTGCCATATTTATTTGGGCGTTACTGAATATCAACACTATTAAAAAAGTTTTTAATAAAGAACGTGCTAAAACAGAAAAAATAGCTCAAAAGAAAACCACACAAGAAAAAGCCGCAACAGATAAAAAAGAAGAACAAGTTAAAAAAGAAACTCCTGCTAAGGATGTAAAAAAGGAAACAACGGCTAAAACAGAACCCAAAAAGCAAGAAACTAAGAAGCCTTCTCCTCCACAAAAGAAATATTACATTATTGCAGGTAGTTTTAAAAACGAAAAATATGCAATTGCATACATGAATAAATTAAAAGCAGAAGGATATAACGCAGAAAAGTTATCAGAAAGAAATGGTATGTATGCAGTAAGTTATAATTCTTTTGCGGATAAAAGAAAAGCGATTGCTGAATATAAATTCCTGTCACAGGAAAAAGGTTTAGAAGCTTGGATCTTATACTTTTAAATCTTTAAATAACATTAGCTGAAAGCCGCATTTAATGCGGTTTTTTCGTTAAAATATAAAAATATTATTCTGTTTCTATTTGAAATGATAATTTGGTATGTAAAATTTATTTAATTTGCATTTCTCAAAACCAATTTATCTATTTTATGAATGAAAATTAAGTACCTTGATCTGATTGAGCAAACGTTTGATTTTCCGCAAAAAGAGTTTGAACTGGATGGTGATAACTTACTATTTCACAACATTCCATTAATGGATATTATAGAAGAATACGGAACTCCTCTTAAGTTTACGTACCTTCCTCAAATATCAAATCAAATACAACTAGCAAAAACATGGTTTCGAAATGCCATGATAAAAGTAAATTACCGAAGCGAATATCACTATTGTTATTGCACTAAAAGCTCGCACTTTAAACATGTTTTGCATGAAGCACTTAAAAATGATATTCATATTGAAACTTCATCCGCATATGATATTAACATCGTTGAAGAGTTGTTTAAAGACAAGAAAATAACAAAATTAACATACATCATTTGCAATGGATTTAAGCGTGATGCTTACATAGAAAATATTGCCCGTTTAATAAATAACGGTTTTAAAAATACCATCCCGATTATTGATAATTACCGGGAACTTGACAAACTTGAAGAACTGATTGAAGTACCTTTTGAAGTCGGAATTAGAATTGCTTCGGAAGAAGAGCCCAAATTTGAATTTTATACTTCTCGTTTAGGAATCGGATATAAAAACATTGTAAATTTTTATCTTAAGCAGATTAAAGACAATCCAAACATTAAGCTAAAAATGCTGCATTTTTTTATCAATACAGGGATAAAAGACAATGCATATTACTGGAGCGAATTGGCTAAATGTTTAAATGTTTACGGTGAGTTAAAAAAGGTTTGTCCTGAGCTTGATACTCTCAATATAGGCGGTGGATTCCCGGTTAAAAATACACTCTCATTTGATTACGATTATGAATACATGGCCGATGAGATTATTTCTCAGATCAAACTATTTTGCGACACAAACAATTTAAAAGAACCTCATATTTTTACAGAATTTGGTTCGTTTACAGTTGGTGAAAGCGGAGGAATTATCTATTCGGTTTTAGGGCAGAAAAAACAAAATGATCGAGAAGCCTGGAACATAATTGACAGCTCTTTTATGACAACTTTACCTGATAGCTGGGCAATTAATAAACGTTTCATTATGCTCCCAATTAACCGTTGGAACAGTACATATGAACGCGTATTTCTAGGTGGTTTAACTTGTGATAGCGACGATTACTATAATTCTGAACAACATAGTAATGCGATTTATTTACCCAAATTCTCTCTTTCCGACACACTGTATATTGGTTTTTTCAATACAGGAGCATACCAGGACACCCTCGGTGGATACGGTGGTTTAAAACATTGTTTGATTCCAGGCCCTAAGCATATTATTATTGATAAAGATCAGGAAGAAAACTTCATAACCCAGGTTTTTACTAAAGAACAAAAACCTCAGGATATGTTAAGAATTCTTGGTTATAAATAACTTCGTTTAAACTAACAGTTATGAAAACTTATGCAGGAATACCTGAAGAATACGCTAAATTGGAATCATCGAAAATTGTTTTGATACCGGTACCTTATGATGGAACCAGCACATGGATAAAAGGTGCCAATAATGGGCCGGAAGCATTTTTAGAAGCTTCTGAAAATATGGAAATTTATGATATCGAAACCGACACTGAAGTATATAAGCATGGTATATTTTTAACAGATCCCGTAACTGAAAATAACTCTCCCGAAGAAATGGTAGATTCAGTACATAAAACTGCATCGGACTATATTAAACAAGGAAAATTTGTAACTTTATTTGGTGGCGAACATTCGGTAAGTATAGGTTCAATCAGGGCTTTTCGTGAGAATTTTGATCGTTTAACTGTTTTGCAATTTGATGCTCATGCTGATTTACGTCCCGAGTACGAAGGTTCAAAATACAATCACGCCTGTGCAGTATATGAAGCCCAGAAAACAACCAATTTGATTCAAGTTGGAGTCAGAAGTATGGATACTGTTGAGAAACCATTCCTTAAACCGGAGAATTGCTTTTTTGCTCATGATATTCATACAGATCCGAACTGGATGAACAAAGCACTTGATAAAATCAATGGCAATGTGTTTATTACAATTGATTTGGATGTTTTTGATTCATCCATTATGCCATCAACAGGAACTCCTGAACCAGGCGGGTTATTTTGGGGACAGGTTATCGATTTTTTAAAATTCGTTGTCAATAATAAAAAAGTTGTTGGATTTGATATGATGGAACTTTGCCCAAGTAGTCATAACAAAGCCCCGGATTTTTTAGCTGCAAAACTTTATTATAAAATTTTAAGTTACGTTTTTGCCAAATAAAATGAATAAGCGCCGACTAAAAAAAGCCTTAAAGCGAATAAAGTATTTACCAAAAAATAAATATTTGTTGTTGTATTTAATTAATAAGTTCCGCGCATTATGGCTCAAACTTATTAAATCTACCAAAGTTGCTTATCCATCAACTATTATGTTGGAGCTCACAAATCATTGTAATTTAGCCTGTACTACCTGCCCTCGTGAATATGAGTATGGCAAGCGTATGGATAAAGGGTTTATTGATTTAGATCAGGCAAAAAAAATTATAGATGAACTTTGGCCTTATCTAGATTCGGTCGGATTAACCGGTATGGGCGAAACATTTCTTTTTAAAGAAATTAAGGAGATTGTTGATTATATAAAATCAAAAAATAAGGGAATTATTATTTCTGTATCAACCAATGCAGTTATTCCAAAGTTTATTGAAAAAGTCTCAGGACTGATTAATAAAATTGATACAATTCAGGTTTCTATAGATGGATTAGGCGATGTTTATGAATCAATACGTAAAAATGCCGATTTTAAACTTTTAGATCAAAATTTAACACAACTATCAGAATTATCTAAAGGATCAGAAACAACCTTAATGTTAAATATGGTTGTTACCAAAGAGAATTATAAGCACATTCCTTTATTAGTTGAATATGCTGATAAAATTAAAGTAGAGTATTTAGATTTTACGCTTTTAAACTTAGCTTCTTTAACAAACGAGGAAAGATCATATTATAATTTTTATAAATCGAATGAATTTTTGGATACCTTATCAGAGCTTGAAAATAAAATCGTAAAACACAAGTCAGTTACCGTAACCAACCGAAATTTTAAAACAGATAATAGTTTCCAAAAATGCCCGTTTCCATGGACTCATTTCTATATTTGCTGGGATGGGTTTATGCCTCCTTGTTGTGCAAAACCATTCCCCAGGGAATTGAATTTCGGAAACGTTTTTAAAAGTTCAGTAATGAAAGTTTTAAATAGCTCTGATTACAAAAAGTTTCGCAAACTTTGGTTTAAAAATAAAGCTCCGGAATTTTGTACAAATTGTCATTTTATCGACATTGAACCCATTAAAGTATAATTTTGAAAATTAAATCATTATGATTAGAAATACCATATCAAAATTTATCGAGGATCATTTTTTACACTTTAATGCGGCAGCTCTTAAAGATGCAGCAATAGGCTACGAAAAACATCTAAATGAAGGTGGAAAAATGATGATCACGCTTGCTGGTGCAATGAGTACCGGAGAATTAGGTAAAAGTCTTGCTGAAATGATCCGCCAGGATAAGGTACAAATCATTTCCTGTACAGGAGCAAACCTCGAAGAAGATCTGATGAACCTGGTAGCTCACTCTCATTACAAGCGCGTTCCTAACTATCGCGATCTAACCCCAAAAGAAGAATGGGATCTGCTGGAAAAAGGATTAAACCGTGTTACTGATACTTGTATTCCGGAAGAAGAAGCATTCAGACGTTTACAGCAACATATATTTGAAATATGGAAAGAAGCAGAAGGTAATGGAGAGCGTTATTTTCCACATGAATATATGTATAAAATGATCAATTCGGGAGTATTGGAGCAATATTATGAAATCGACCCAAAAGATTCGTGGATGATTGCTGCGGCTGAAAAGAATTTACCAATAGTAGTTCCTGGATGGGAAGACAGTACTATGGGTAATATCTTTGCATCTTACTGCATAAAAAAAGAATTACAACCAACTACCATGAAATCCGGTATTGAGTATATGACGTGGTTAGCTGACTGGTATGTTAAAAATTCGGAAGGAAAAGGAATAGGTTTCTTCCAAATTGGTGGTGGAATTGCAGGTGATTTTCCAATTTGTGTAGTTCCAATGCTGTACCAGGATTTAGAAATGGAAAAAATACCGTTTTGGAGCTATTTCTGCCAAATCTCCGATTCAACGACTAGTTACGGTTCATATTCAGGAGCAGTTCCAAACGAAAAGATTACCTGGGGAAAACTTGATATTGACACTCCAAAGTACATTGTTGAATCCGATGCAACTATTGTGGCCCCGCTAATTTTTGCCTGGTTGTTGAATTGGTAAGAACCTGCATAAAATAGCAACCCTGCGAGAGTTTTAAACTCTCGCAGGGTTTTGTTTATTAGCTGGTATTTGTTATTTTCAAAAAATCACTAATAATAAAGAAAATGCCTAATAGTAAATTGATTTTAAAGGAAAATCCAACTTTTAAAGATTTTCAGGAATATGTTCATGAATTAGAAATTGAACGTAGTTTCATTGATCAAAGTGTTGTTCAAAAATGCTTATTGCTGGGTGAAGAAATTGGCGAACTATTCAAAGCCGTAAGAAAAGCAGAATCAATTAGTATTGATAAACAAAATTCAAAATTAACTACAGTTGAAGAAGAATTAGCAGATATTTTAATTTACATATGTTCCATTGCCAATAGATATAAAATTGATTTGGAAACTGCATTTAGAAAAAAAGAAGAGGTTAATAAGAAACGAGTTTGGAGTTAAAATATTAACAAAAGTCACTTAAATTTTTATATCTTCACTCCGCCTTACTAATCCTTATTTAAGATGAGAAAATTTATATTTTTATTGTTGGGAATTTCTATTCATTTTATTTCCTTTTCGCAAGAATATCAGAGTGTTATATGCTTAAAAAATGGTTCTGTAATAAAAGGAGAAATTATTACTCAGGAACCAAATATTATTATCCGAACAAGTGATGGTCAGCTTTATTCATTCAGTTCCATTGAAATCGAACAAATCCTACAGGAACAAAATCTTAATCTTAGTGAATATGGTAGTAACTTTTCATATGGTATTTCTTTTGGTGGTGGTGGAATAATTGGTGTTCCAATTCGTTTTCATCCATCAGAAAAGTTTGCATTTGAAATGAATTTAAACTATCGACCAGCGGTGTTTAAAATAAAAAACTATTGGGGAGATACTAAAACTTACTATGAGCATTCTATTATTTACGGATTAGGAGCTAAATATTTTATTGGAAAGTATTTTAAAGAAAAAAGACAAAAAGTTAAATTAAATGGAATTAGTTTAAATGCAGGTATTGGTATGGGAGGATTTGATACGGTTTATGCAGGAGGAGGTTGGATACATGAAAGTTTTAAAAATAAACGGTATAAAAAATCTTTTACCTTTGAACTTGGTCCTGGGTTTATTTATACTCATTTTAATCCCAGTGATTTGTATGATGATTCTAGTTATGATTATTACGAATTAATTTTTCACTGGAAAGTACAATGGAATTGGTTTAAATAGCTAAAGTTCTTACCATGGGTTGTTCAAAAATGCTTATTACCAGGTGAAGAAATTGGCGAACTATTCAAAGCTGTAAGAAAAGCAGAATCAATTAGTATTGATAAACAAAATTCAAAATTAACTACAGTTGAAGAGAAGTTAGTAGTTCAGTTGTCTCCTGATAAAATCCAAAATCTCATTCATTGCTTCTGTCGCCTCTTTAAACATAGGTGCCAGTATAGGATAACAATGTATCATTCCCTTTCCTTCTTTAAAGGTTATTTCAACTCCTGCCTTTTTTGCTTTTTCATAAAATTTTTTTCCATCATCAAATAGTTCATCTGCTTCACCGGAATTAATATAAATCGGTGGCAAACCTTCCAAGTCGCCAAACAAAGGAGAGATTAAAGGATTTTTAGCATCCTTATTACCCACATAATGGTGGCTAAAAACCGACCAGGAATTTTTCGGAGCAACTGAAACTTTATTCTTTGTAATATACGATTTGCTGGCACAAGTTAAATCTGTCCATGGAGAAATAGCAACTGCAGCCTTTGGTAAAGGAATATTATTTTGCTTTAACGCTAAAAGCATGGCAAGAGTCAATCCTCCTCCTGCTGATTCTCCCATTAAAAGTATATTTTCCGGTTTATAATCTTTCGATAAAACCGTAAAATAAACTGCTAATGAATCATCCAAAGCTACCGGAAATGGGAATTCCGGAGCTAACCTGTACTCATATTGCAAACAGGTAATTTTACTATCATAAGCCAGTTTTGAAACAACATACCTATGATCACTGCAAGAACCTGAAACATATCCTCCACCATGAACATAAAAAATCAACTTTTTTGAATTTGCTCCTTCCGGAATTATCCATTCCGATTTAATACCTTCAATAGTTTCTTCAATTATTTTTATGCCTTTGGGGATTTTTGTCCGTTTTGCTGCACTTTTTTCACATAACTCACGAAAATCCTTGATGGATGTATTAAGATCAAAGGTTTCTCTTCTCAACTTTCCCTGAAAAAGATGACGATTACGGATTAAAAAGTTAACCATTTTACTTTTAAAACTTGTCATTTTTTATTTTTTAAAATTTAACAGCAAAAATTCGGATTATAAACTTAAAATCACTTCACATATGTTAACTTTTACGATTTTCGTGTAGTTTTTTTCTAATTCTGCTTAATGATTGAGGAGCAATTCCCAAAAAAGAGGATAAATGCATTAATGGGATTTTTTGAATAATGGTTGGATATTTCTGTGTTAATTTCAGATATCTTTCCTCGGCGGTTTCGGTTTTAACTTGCATTAAAAGCTCTTCGGCAAATTCATCCACTTCATAAATAAATTTACGTATAAATTCATTCCACGAATCCACTTGAGAAAGATGCCCTAGATTATTAAATTTTACTTGCCAAATTACTGAGTTCTCCAATGTTTCAATACTTTCCTGTGCTGGTTTTTGTTTTCGTAAACTTGATTTGGAGGTAAAACATCCCGGAGCTATAGTAAACATTTTTGTTATATCATTTCCATCAATTAAAGTATAAAAGCGAACCAAACCTTCCTCTAAAAAATAAAAATATCTGCAAACTTTACCTTTTTCGACAAAAGTTTGATTCTTGTCAATTACTTTTCGCTCGAATGCCTTACTTATTATTTGCCAATCTTCTTCGGGAAGCTTTGTATATCGTTCAATATATTTTCTGAGGGCAAGCAAAACTTATTGTTTTAGCTATAAAACTCTATCCCAATAATTGAAATATCATCAAAAATTGCTGCATTATCTTCAAGAACCCTTTGCTGCTTTACAATTGTACTGATGTTCTCATCTATATCTTTGCTGTTAGCAAGATGTTTCTCAATTTGATCTGTCCCAAGGGTTACACCTTCCTCATCTACTAACTCCACCAAACCATCTGTATAGCAAAACAATTTTGATTTATTTTTTACTTGAACAGATCCTGATTTTAAAGTTGGAATTTCATCTAACATTCCCATACCAACACAACCGTCTTTTAAATAGGTAAGATCCTTTTGTTCCAAATCATAAAAAATTGGCGGATTATGCCCTGCATTTACGTACTCAAGTATGTGGGTTTGATAACTGTATTTACCAATAAATAAAGTTATAAACTTTTCGCCCTTCGCACTTGCCATAACACGTTCATTAAGCGTTTTTATAACTTCTGATAAAGGTTTTTCAGTTGTAAATAATGCTCTAATGTTAGCCTGAAAATTAGACATTAATAAAGCTGCCGAAATCCCTTTACCGGAAACATCGGCAATGCAAAACCCGACTTCATCATCACTTAACTGAATAAAATCATAATAATCGCCACCAACCTCAAGATGCGGATGGTAGAAAGTTGAAACCAAAATTTTATCATTATGAGGAAGTATGGAGCGGTCCGGAATTAACATGGACTGCATTTTGGATGCTAACTCTAACTCTTTCTTAAAAGCCTCCTGCTCAAGCGATTCTTTATATAATCGAATGTTTTCGATGGCAACAATAATTATATTTGAGAGAGTTTGAATAAAATGCAAGTGTTTGATGGTAGGACTTACACCTTCTTTTTCTTCATCAATATCACCTATTAGCACAAAGGCAATTGGAATATTATTATTAATTACCGGAATAATATTATCAAATACCCTTAATGTAGGGTTTGGAGATGCTGTGATAAAAGATATCTCTTCGTGTCCTAAAAGATCTTTTTCCACATCAATTCGTTTAATTATCTCTTTTGAACAACCAGAGCTTAGAATTAAATCCCACTCCTTATCGTATTTAAAGATCAGTATCTTACCAATGTTTAAATCTTCGCGCAGGATTTTTTCATAACGCTTTAACAACTCTTCAGTAGAAAGGTTCTCGTTAATTGCTTTGGTAATTGTAAGCAAGGTGTTCAGCTTAAATGTAGAAAGCTTTAACCTGTTAATTGATGCTTTGCCGGCAAGATCCATTTGTTCTGATTTTCAAATCTGAATAAATGTACAAAATTTAAATACAAAAAGAAAGTCTTATTCTTTAACCCGTTCACCGTATGAATGATCTCTTGTGTCCACCTTAATTTTATCACCTGTATCAACGAACAGAGGAACCATAATTTCGGCACCTGTTTCAAGTGTAGCTGGTTTCAGAGCAGTACTTGAGGAAGTATCACCTTTTAATCCCGGTTCGGTATATGTAACTTCTAATACAACATAAGCCGGAAGTTCCGCATACAATGCAGTTTCTGTATCAGCGTGATAAACAGCTTCAATTCCTTGTCCTTCTTTCAGTAAATCAGGAGCATTAATTAAATCTTCCTGAAATGCCACCTGCTCAAATGTTTCGCTGTGCATGAAATGATATCCCATATCATCTTTGTAAAGATATTGATAAGGACGGCGCTCTATTCTTTGAACATTTACTTTAACACCGGCATTAAAAGTATTATCAATAACCTTTCCGGTTTTAAGGTTTTTTAATTTAGTGCGAACAAATGCAGCCCCTTTTCCAGGTTTAACATGCTGAAACTGTACAATTGTATACAGGTCACCATTATATTCAATACATAATCCGTTTTTAAAATCTGCTGTACTTGCCATAATCTATCTGTTTAAACTATTTAGTTGTGCAAAAATAGTGTAAATCATTTAATTTTCTATATCTATAAAGTAGAGATTGTCTTATTATTTAAGAGCCTTCATAATTTTGTGTAAATGGTTTTAAGAAGTTTTATTTAAGGAACGTTTTCATCGGGGCTGGCCCCGATGAAAACATTGGAATCATAACTTTTTATGAACTTTAAACTTAAGGAGTAAATCAATTACTCAAGACCCAGATGAACGAACACTTAGGTTATAAGAAATATGAACCTAAGGGACGTAACAGTAGAAACTTCCACAATAGGCCCAATAAGACTGTAAAACTTCTTATGGCCTTGTTTCATTTGTATAGATATTATCAGGAAATGCTACTCCATCGTCTTTGGTTATTCTTACAACACCCCAGAAACCATATGCTACAGTAAAATCATTTTGCCAGTAAATATCTATCGAGGCTCCGTTTACATCAAGTATGGCCCAGGTAGTACTATAAAAACCTTCTTCCACTGTAACCAAGCCACTAAAGAAATCATGAGTTAAAGTATTAGGAAGGAACCATGATGAGAAATTAACATCACTAACATAATAAGTTCCCGGAGGTTCTGTCAAGGAAATTTCAATGTTGCCTGTTCTTCCAACATCAATGCCAAGCATAGCCATACCTGGTCCAACTTCTAAGTACTCATACGTATATGTTCCTTCAAAAACCGGTGGTAAATAGTCTTGATATTTTACTTGTAAGCCAAAATTATTTTCCGGTATGGGGTTGTCATTGGAATCAAATACAGTTCCATCCAGGTGTGTAATTTGCCATGTTAACGTAAAAAAGTCACCATCCAATAGATGAACTTCCGAACGATCATTTAAAAAATCAGATCTGAATAATTCATACAAATCTTCTGCAGGGATTTTTAATGAGAACTTCCCATCTTCAGGAATCTCTGTAATCGTTGCAAATAATTTTCTTGTATAATCAAATGGTTCTGAATAGTTATAACCTTCTTTTTCTTCTGCACTAACATATATTTCAACCTTTGAAATGTTTTCAATTTTTTCGGTTGATTCAATTTTAAAGCTTAACTCCAACGTGTCAGACACAGGATAACTTTCCATAGTCAAAAGATTTGTTTCCCATATAAAGGATGTAATACTATCAATTGCCGTAATAGATATGCCGGCATTTGCCTGCCAATCAATGTTTTCAGGATCAACGGCGGCATCAAATTCGTCACTTTTACTACAGGCAATCATTAGTATGATAAGTAATGTTGTAACAATTAGGTTTATATATTTTTGTTTCTTCATAACTTTATAATTTTAATCGTTAAACACCAATTAATTCAGGTTGGGATTAATTAGCTTAATCTTTTCGGATATTGGAACAACATATTTGTCACTGCCGGGTTCCAATGTAAATACTTCTCCCGAAGGATTTGTACGTGTATAGGTATCAATAACTTCACCATAGGCATGATAGCGTTTAAGGTCGATCAGGTTATTACCGGTCATTCTTAACTCTTTTCGTCTTTCCTCTTTTATGCGTTGTAAGGTTGTTTGATCATCAACGTATATAAGCGGAGTGAAGTTTGCAATTCTTTTTTCCATCAGTGTATTAAGGATTGCAATTGCCCCGGAACCGTCACTTGTTCTTACTTTCGCTTCTGCATTAATCAAGTATATATTGGGTGTGCTTATGCCTGATTGAGTATAATAGTTAAATGCGGCAAAACAATAGTTTGGACTTAAGTCAACTCCATCGATATTCGTTTGTGAACTAAAGAGTGTCCATCTTAAATCATTCGTTTTGTCATATAAATCTGCCAGTGCAGGACTATATAGTGAAGCCGGGTCAAAGTGTGCTTGTTTTAAGTTTCTGTTCCAAATACATTCCATATTGTCATAATTGCCTTCAAAATCCTGAATTGTAAGGCCTGACCATGGATCTCCCGGTGTTACTAATGAGAACGTATTATAGTCATACAAATAATCATAATATTCCAAGGATTTATCGGAAAAAGTGACTGCACTCCCGAACTCGCCTTTGTGTAGGGCAACAAGAGCTTTTAACCCATATAATGAAGCTATTCCGGGCCTGAAGTTTGCCGTTTCGTTATGGTTTTCAGCGTTTTCTAATAATAACGGCTCGGCCACATCCAGATCTTTTTCTATTTGATCATACACTTCTCCAATGGTGGCTCTTGATAATTTCGCATCCAGATCAATTTCCAGGCTTAAAGGAACACCTGCTAAATCAAGATTTGAGCTGCTGTATTGATGAGCATATTCGTTCACTAATATGAAATATTCAAATGCCCGCTGAGCATATGCTTCACCTTTAACTCTGCTTCTATCAGATTCTGTCCGGTTGCCCAGACCGGCATTGTCGATCTCACTGATTATTAAATTAAAAATGTAAATGTATTTATATCTGTCTATCCAATCTCTATCATCTTCTGTCAGTCCATAAGGTGACTCATCCCATTCGTATTGCAATTGACGCTCCATGTCTGTTAAACCGCTATAGGTTAAATCAGACATATATAAATCAGGGTCCATATAATTCAAGTTGGTCCAAACTCCATATGTCACAAATGGATCTTCAAGTAGCATATCAAAATCTTCTACGGTTTGGGGTATAAGTGTTCCATTGGGGATTACATCCAAAAAGTTATCATTGTTACATGATACCAGTATGATTGAAATTATTATAATTTTTAATATGTTTTTCATAATATCCTCCTTTATAAAGTTGCATTAATTCCAAAAGTGAATGTTTTTAAATTGCTCCACGCACTTTTTATGCCTCCCAGTTCCGGATCCAGGTTTTTTTTGTTGGCTGTCCACAGAAACGGATTAGTAACCTGGGCTGTTACCCTTAGGCCTTTAATATGGATTTTTTCACTAACTGACCTGGGAATGTTATAGCCAAGCGTAATCTCTTTTACTCTCACAAAGGCTGCATCGTGAATAAAATCCTGCCCCATTCTCCAGTATTCTCCGGTTGTGAACACATCCCATTTACTTTCGTATTCACCGGAATAAGGATTAATCATTTGATTGTATGGAATAGCTGGGATATCGGTTTGCGTTTCATCTCCAGGCTGTTGCCATCTGTCGTTTAAATAAGTAGGCAACTGTCTTCCCAGTGAAGCATAATAAGACCCATAGGCATACTCTCTAAACTTATGTCCGAATTTGGAAAGCAGGTTTATTGTCAAGTCAAAGTTTTTGTAATAAATCTTTGTATTTATTCCACCATAATAAGGTGCTATTTGCTCGCCCTGATATAGTAATTCATCAACTTCAACTTCAGATTTATAAGGCTTGGCATTTCCTTCGGTATCGTAGGTTAGTGGCCTGCCAAATTCATCCAGCCCTGCATAATTGTAAGACATTATATTTTCCAGGGGTTTTCCTTCGGCCAGCTCGCCGCTGGCTACCAAGTTAGTAATCCCCGAGATGGCATCATCAAAGCTTGTTACGCGATTTTGATTATAACTAAAATTAAGTGTAACATCCCATCCTAAATCCTCTTTTTTTAGTATGGAAGTATTTAAAGATAGTTCAAAACCCTTGTTGCTCATGGATGCGTAATTTACCAATGCTGAACTAAATCCATTGGTAGGATCTATTATCCTTGAACTTAGTAAATCATTGCTTTTTCTTGAGTATATTTCCAAACTGCCAAATAGTTTGTTTTTGAATATAGCAAAGTCAATACCATAATTTAAAACTCTGGTTTCTTCCCACCTTAATTGTGGATTTGCTGGATTTGTGAGAGCTAAATATTCGTATAAATTTGTTCCTCCTGCAAAGTTCCTGTTGCTAGCCTGAGCATAGGGAGAAAACATATTACTGGCATTTCCTGTTAAACCATAAGAAATTCTTAGCCTTAAACGATTTATCCATTCGTAAGGTTTAAAAAATTCTTCATTGTGCATATTCCAGCCACCTCCTACAGACCAAAGGGGCTTGTAACGATAATCAGGGTCGCTGCCAAAAAGATTCTTTTGATCAACACGATAACTGGCATTAAATGAGTACTTGTTGTCAAAATCATATCCTAATGTAACAAATGTCGATACTTCTCTGATATCGTCATCTTCAAATTCATAAAAATTTTCCCAGAGCCTGTATCCTCTAAAATTGGTTATAACTCCACTGGTAAAATCAGCTTCGTTGATGTAAACAGAAGTTGATTGCTTCTTATTATATCCATATTTTCTATCCCGTGAAATGTCATAAGTGATCTTCCTCATTTCCATACCACCAAACAAATTGATGTTGTGTTTGTTAATGTTTTTATTCCAGTTTAGTGTGTTTCTTAAATTCCAGGGTTGACTATTTCTTTTGGTCATATAATATTCAGTCCCTACCGGAATATGAAACGTTTCTTCAGATATATCATAAAAATGTGCTGCTTTTAATCTCATCCTGGAAGTTTCCATGGAATAGTATTCATCTCTGTTGTAAACTCCTTTTTCATATTGAAAACTGGACTTAAACTTCAGTCCATTAATGATTTTCACTTCCAGTGCAAAATTGGCTCTTACGTCCAGGTTTTCGCTGGTAATATCACTATTGCGAGCATCTTCCAGTATATTATTGTGCATTGATATACCTGTTAGCTCTTCTCTTTCAGCAGCAGCCCACTTATTAAGAAGGGTTGTGCCACTGTTGTAATAAGGGATGGTTTGTCCATAGTCATCAACCAATATTTCCCAGGGTGCTGATTGTTGGGCAATAGCAGGACTTACTCCATTATCAAACGCCCTGCGAAGTGATGCATTAAGACCTGCTGTAAAACTAATATTATCGTTGTATTTGTAAGTGTTCTTTAAATTAATGATAAAGCGGTTATTTGAGTTTCCAATTGAGCTGCTTAAATTGTCATTGAATACAAAAGAACCATAAAAAGCATTTTTCTCACCTCCACCACTGACCGATAAATTATAGGTTTGTTGAAATGCATTTCTAAGTAGATATTTTTCATAATCTTTCGTAGCATCCCTGCTTCTCAATTCATCCCAGTAAGCCTCTAACTGAGCCTTTGACCATTGATTTCCATCAGGAGCATCTCCATTGTATAAAATAAAAGCTTCATCAGTTAATGAAATAGGGTTCCCGCTTTGAACAAGATAAGAATGATCGTACCAGTTTTTCTCTTCAAATTCCAAAATCATATCTAAATTGTCTGAAGGACTCATCCAGTCCATTTCTGAGTAGTTGATTTTTTCTGTTATAGAAAATATCGAAGAAAAATTGACTTTCAGTTTCTCATTTTTTCCTGCTCTCTTGGTTATGATAACAATAACTCCATTACTTGCTTTTGCTCCCCAAATTGATGCAGCCGATGCATCTTTTAGCACCGTTACAGACTCAACGTCATATGGATTAATGGTTAACAAATCACCTTCAATCGGGAATCCGTCAACAACATACAATGGTTGAGTTGCATTCTCGTCAGTATAGGGACTAATCATAGAACTTATACCTCGTACACGTACATCTACTCTTCCGGTTGCATGATCTTGCACAAAATCAATCCCGGAAGAAAGGCCTTCAATTCTATCCAATATATTGTTTGAAGTTCTTTGTTCCAACAAATCACTTTCAATTTTGGCAAATGAACCTGTTGCTCTTTCTAATGGTAGGGTTTGATAACCTGTAACAACTATTTCATCTAAAATTTCTTCTTTTTCTTCTAGTGTGATGTTAAAGTGGATACGATCAGCCACAATAATTCTCCGGGTTTTAAATCCAACATAGCTAATCTTAAGTATTGATGCCTTGCTGTTAACTTTTAGCTTGAAGTTTCCATCCACATCTGTAGTTGTACCCCTTGTTGTTCCTTCTTCCTGTATACTTGCACCAGGCAATGAAATTCCTCCCGAATCTATGATTTTCCCCGTAATCTCAATTAAATCCTTTTGCTTTGGTTTAGATTCGTTCTTTGGTGTCTTTTTCTTTATGGCAATGTAATCGTTTACAATGGTATATGTAAGGCCTAAGCCTTTCAGGATCGATTGCATTGCGGTATTGATATTCGCATTCTTTAGTTTTATACTTATTTTTTTCGAAGGGTTCAAATCCGAACTATTATAAACGATCATATAGTCGGTTTGCTCTTCAATAGCCTTAAAAATAGCTGATATTGTTTGATCCTCAACTTCCAAATTGATTTTAGACTGAGCGTTGAGGTTGGTAAAGGATTGGAGTACGATACACAATAAAAATGATAATACAATTTTCAGGTGTACGTCTTTAGGCTTTTTTTCTTTTTGATGCCCAAAAGTGGACATAGTTAGTTTTAATTTCATAAATTTGTATTTATCGTTAAATTAATTATAATGCCATTGATCCGCGAAATCGTTTGGCATTATGTTAATTGACCTGAACCGAAAATGTTTTTAAAGCGTTTTCGGTTTTTATTAGCTAATAATTTTTTTTCGTTGTAATATCCTATATTTTTTCCTTAATTAGGATTCTATCATTATTGACTTCAAAGCTTAAATGATTTGTTTCTTGTAAAATATTTAAAATGGCACTTAAAGGTTTGTCCTTTTTAACCATACCGTTGAACCTCATTTCTTTTAATTGTTCATTGTCGAAAATGAAACTTACACTATACCACCTACCCAGTTTTTTCATTAAATCCCGGAGTGTAGTATCTTCAAATATGAACACTCCTTCTTTCCATAGTGTAAACTGGTCGGTATCGACTTTTTTAAGAACCAATTTGTTTTGAATGTACCGGGACTGATAACCCGGACGCAATACCATTTCCTCATTAGGACTGACTACGTTCACCAGGCCTTCAACCAGGGTTGTCGTAATATCATCATCCCTGTATGCTGAAACATTGAATGAAGTTCCCAGTACTTTTATGGCAATACCATCTGTTTTTACAATAAAGGGTTTGGATTCATCTTCTGTTACTTCAAAATACGCCTCACCCTGCAAACTTACCTCTCTGTTTTCGCCAATGAACCTGACAGGAAACTCAAATTCCGTATCAGAATTCAGCCAAACTTTTGTCCCGTCTGATAAGATTACTTTATATTCACCTCCGATTGGTACGGATACTTTATTGTTTTCCAATATTTGACCTGAAGAAATGTTTCTATAAACGATTGCATTGCTTGAATCTCTGATTTCAACTTTATCGCTCTTTAATAGTACCTTGTTCTGTAATGCATTGTCTAGTGTTATGGTGTTTCCATCACTTAATGTAAGGATTGCCTTTTTACTACCGGGCCTGATTTCTTCCAATTGAGCAAAAGTATCGGTTGAGTGATCCGGTTTATTTAGAAATATAAAATATAAAAGAATGCTTCCAAGTAATAAAGGAATTCCTAAAATTGCAGCATACCGGAAAACGGATCTGAACATTTTAACTATTGGTTTTTTAGGATTGGTCCGTTCATCAACGATCATCCATGCCTTATTTTTATCGATGTGCCCAATTAATTCAATGTCGTTAACTAAGGTGAATGTCTTAAGGTATTTATAGTATAACTCTTTATTTGATGAAGAACCTGATACCCATTCATCCAATAATACTTTATCTTTTTCAGTTAGTGTATTATTAAGTTTATTAATTATCAGATTTAGTATTTTATCATTCATACCAGTTAATTATAAGAATTTGATTATAAAAGATAAAATGTTTCATGAACAAATTCAAATTTTCTATTCATATTCAATATAGTCTTTTAAGGTTTAAATAAAAGACACAGTTTTTTAAAAATCGGGTGTAAAAGTTTATTTTGAAAAGAAATTAAATAGTAGCTCCATTGCAAGAACAAAGCTTAATCCGTCTAATTTCTCAGAAAGCATTCTGGTTGCTCTTTTTAGTTGAGATTTGATTGTGTTAATTGAAATCTTGTGGTGTTCGGCTGCGGCTTTATAGCTTAATCCATCCATTACGATAGATTTAAAAACTTTTCGGCTTCCGGGAGGAAGTTCATTGACCGCCGCTTCAATTTTGTTTAATAATTCTTCTTTTAAATCGTTTTTATCGGTAATGTCCGAATAAATATTTTCGTATTCATCAATCCATTCGGTCGTTTTTATTTTGTTATCACGGACATAATTCAAGCTTCGGTTGCGAACAGTTTTATAAAGGTAAGAGCTTAAATTGGATTTAACCTTTAAATAGTTCCGGTTCTCCCAAAAAGATATGAATACATCTTGAACAATATCTTCAGCAATATCTATACCTCCCACAATTTTTTGTGAAAAAAGGCAAAGAGGGGTGTATAAAAGATCAAAAATTTCTTTTAAGCCTTGTTTATCTCCCTTTTTTAAAAGTTCAAGTGCATATTCCCCTTTATTGAGCATTCCCCATAAAATTATGTTTTATGCAAATCTAAAAAAAAATTAAAAACATCAAAATTAACAAATTTCCAACCTTGTGACTCCCTGATATACAAACTTATGTAAATCAGCTGTGTTTCCTTGGATAAATACTTTTAATCATATTGGATCGTATGTAAGACACCCTTTTGAACATCACCTGTGTCCTTAATTTAGCTAAATTAAATATGAATTAAAAAAAGCAACACATAATGAGAAAAAAACAGATTTATTTATTAATTACACTTATAGTGTTCAATTTACAAGCGATAGCTGATAAAGAAATTCCAATGGATCCGGCCATTCGATATGGAAAACTTGAAAATGGCCTGACTTATTATATACGACATAATGAAGAACCAAAAAACAGGGCAAGCTTTTATTTTGCTCAAAATGTTGGTGCTATACTCGAAAATGATGATCAAAATGGATTGGCACACTTTCTTGAGCACATGGCTTTTAATGGTACTGAGCATTTTAAGGGCAAAGGTATCATTGAGTTTTTAGAAAAACACGGGATTGAATTTGGATCAAATATAAATGCTTATACATCTCATGATGAGACAGTGTATAATATTTTTCGGGTCCCGACAAACAAAGAAGGGTTGTTAGACTCCTGCCTTTTGGTTCTATACGATTGGTCGAACGGACTTTTATTAACCGAAGAAGAAATTGATGCCGAAAGAGGTGTGATCATTGAAGAATGGCGAACCAGACGCAATGCTCAGTTCAGGATGAATGCCAAAAGAGACAAGGCCTTGTTTTATGGTAGTAAATACGTCGAACGAGATGTAATAGGTGATGTGGATATTATCCGAAATTTTGACTATCAAACCCTGCGTGATTTCTACAATAAATGGTATCGGACCGATTTGCAGGCTGTGATTGTAGTTGGAGATTTTGATGCAGCAGAAATGGAAAAAAAGGTCATAGATCTATTTTCAAAAATACCAGCTGTTCCAAATGCAGAAGAACGAAAAACGTATACGATCCCGGATAATGAAGAAGCCCTGTATGCATTGGCAGATGATAAAGAAGCATCGAACAATGTCACTTCATTAATGTATAAGATTCCGGCTACAAAACCTGAAAATAAAGATGTTGAATACTTCAAACAAAAGTACATCCGTGATTTGTTTAACATGATGATAAATGCTCGTGTAAAAGAAGTTTTGGAGCAACCGGAACCACCATTTATGTATGCAGACGCAAAGATAAACAGCTTTGTCCGGGATTCTGACCTGGCCGTACTTTTTTCTGCTCACAATGAAACCGGTTGGGAAAAGGCCACCAGGGCAATAATAACCATCATGGAAAAAGTAAGGGATTTTGGTTTTACACAGGGTGAATTGGATAGAGCAGTTAGCGAACTTGTCAATAATCTTGAAAACGACTATGCACAACGTGATAAAAAACAGAACTTGATGTATGCCATTGAATACAAAATGCATTATTTCACTAAACACCCTATTCCAAGTATCGAGTATAAACTAGAGTTTGTAAAAGAATATCTGCCTAAGGTTTCTGTCGAGATGGTTAATGATCTGGCCAAAAATTTCTTAAGTGATGAAAACCTGGTAATCATTGCATCAGGCCCGGAAAAAGAAGGCTTGATTTATCCTTCTAAAGAAGATGTTCTAAAGGTAATAGCTGAGGTCAAGAATGCGGAATTAGAGCCTTATGTAGATTCATTTGTTGATAAGCCTCTCTTAAAACAAGAACCAGTTGCAGGTAAAATTGTAAACAGAAAGCAAATTAAAACCGATCAGTTTGAAGCTACGGAGTTAACATTGAGTAATGGTATAAAAGTATTGTACAGATATTCCGATCTTCAAAAAGAAAGTATTATTTGTAACGCACATTCTTGGGGTGGACAATCAAAGGTTCCAATGGATCAGATTGCCAATGCGTACGTTTTGCAAAATTTTATAGATTCTTATGGCTTAGGAGACTTCTCCAGCTCTGAATTGAAGAAAAAACTTATGGGTAAGGTTGTTTACAGAGGGTTTATTATGGACGAATTTACTGAATCCGTATATGGTGGTGGAAATGTTAAAGACCTTGAAACTTTATTTCAACTGATACATCTCCAATTTACTAATCCCAGGTTCGATAAAGAAGCTTATCAAAGTACACATCAGAAAATAAGAGAAAATCTGGAGAATATGAAAAACAATGTCGGAAGAGCTTTTAACGATTCAACAATCCGTACAATGGCCAATTATCATCCCAGAAAAGTAATATGGGGAGATAAATTATTCAAACAAATAAGCTATGAGGGAATAAAGAATGTTTACCTTGATCGTTTTTCAAATGCCGGCGATTTTGTATTCGCCATTAGCGGTGACTTTGACGTTGAACAATTGGAACAAATGATCGAGAAATATATTGCTTCGTTACCTGTCAAAAATGTTAAAAAGGAAAATTTTATTGATCATGGAGTACGTTCGCCGGAAAGCGATTTAAACAACTACTTTGAAAGAGAACTGGAAACGACAAAGTCTACGATATATGTTAATCTTCATAATAAAAAATACACTTTTAATCCCCAAAACAATTTATATGCCCGGATTATTTCAAAGCTTTTAAGCAAAAGATATTTAGAAGAAATAAGAGAAAAGGAAGGTGGAACTTATGGTGTGAATGTTTTTGCAAAAACAATAAAGTACCCTGAAGATGAAGTACAGCTGGTTTTAACCTTTGATTGTGATCCGGCAAATGCTGAGAAACTGAAGGGAATTGCACTAAACGAGATTCAAAAAATATTAGACGGTAACATAATTGAGGAAGATCTTGAAAAAGTAAAAAAGTCATTCATAAAATCCCGCAAGGAAAGTGTTGGTAGACTTAACTACTGGCATAGCATGCTTTACTTTTATGTTTATGATGGGAGAACTTATTTGGCCGATGATGACTATTATGATTTTGTTGGCTCCATAACGCCTGAATCGGTAGTAAAAATGGCTAATAAATTTTTCAAAAAGGCTGTAAAAGTTGAAGTGATTATGACGGATAAAAAATAAAAATTGAATAATGATGAAAAAAATAGTATTGACCGTATTGTTGATTGGTGTTGTTTTCTTTGTAAATGCCCAGGGAATAGTTTTTGAGAAAGGTACTTTTGAAGAATGCCTTAAAAAAGCTAAAGCTGAAAATAAACTGGTGTTTATTGATTTTTATACAGAA
Organism: Bacteroidales bacterium; assembly: GCA_028282785.1. Lineage (GTDB taxonomy): Bacteria > Bacteroidota > Bacteroidia > Bacteroidales > UBA12077 > UBA12077. The sequence goes on from JANQHE010000057.1 coordinate 95,682, forward strand.
TGGTGTGGGCCATGTAAAAGGGTTTCAAAAGAAGTTTTCCCTAAAAAAGACATCGGAGAATTTTACAACAAACATTTTGTCAATCTAAAAATAGATGCTGAAAAGGGAGAGGGACCTGACATAGCTAAAAAGTATAAAGTTGACAACTATCCAACATTTTTATTTGTAAACCATAAAGGTGAAATCATTCACAAAAAAACCGGAGTAAGCAAAAATGACAGTCATCATGATATCGCTGAACTGGGAAAAATTGCAATTGACCCAAATAGAAATCAATATGGAATGAATAAAAGATATGAGTCAGGAGACCGGTCATCAGAATTCTTAAAAACTTATTTGAGTAATTTGAAACAGCAAAAAGATCCCAAGTGGAAAGAAGTGCTTGATTTATATTTCAAAGGTTCTCCCAAGGAACAATTCTTAAATCAAACAGAGCTTATCTTTTTAATGAGACATGCTACCTTTAATTCAGCAGCGATGGATTTTGTTTTTGATTATAAATCCGAATATGAAAAAGTTCTTGGTGAAATGTATGCTAAGATCGTATATAATTTTATTGCAGGAGAACTGGGTCTTTTATACGTTCAGGAGAATAAGAATGAATATGAAAATGCATTTAAATACCTGGAAAATAAAATGGGGGGTGATTTTGAAAAATTTTCAGATTACTTGGACTATACTTTCAAGATCACAAAAGATAAAAAAACAAATGAAGGATTTGCACTGGCTATTCAATATGCATACAAGTACGGGCCAAAGGAGGTTTCAATTTACAAAAGCATAACTTCATGGATTTCTTATACGGAAAATATCAATAATGATGTTCTTAATGGAGCAGTAGAATTGATTGATGAAGCTATTAAGTTTAATCCTGAAAACAAGATTTCCTATCTGGATATTAAAGCGGCATTGCTGCATCGTTTGAATAAAAAAGAAGAATCTCAGGAGATCCTGAAGATCGTGTTAAAAAACACTCCTGAAGATCGAAGGAATAGCTTAACATCTACCTATGTTATGGGACAATTTAAATAGAAATAAGAGTGTCATCCGTTTTCCTGAAACTATCCATAGTTTTGTGTAAACGAATTACCCGGGGTCAGCTCAATCAGAGCCTGGCCCTTTTTCAAAAATAGTAATAAATTGATTCATAATAAGTCATCAATTCAAGGTTGGTTGTGCCCATTTTTTAGTTATTTGATGTAAAGCTAAGTATGTTAATTTAATAACCGTATCATCTGTAGGAAATAAAAGCTTGTTTTTAGTATACTATCAATAAAAATAAGCGTGTCACCTATCTTTATATTCCAATTTGTGTTGAAGTCCGGAATATTCTACTAAATCACATTTAATAGATCCTATAATTAAATCTATACGAATTTGAACGGGAATATAATTTTTATCTTTTGAAATCCAAATGGTAACATCGTCTTCCGAATCAAAGATCCTTCCCGGTTCAACAACAGGAGTAAACTTCATGGTATCAAACTTTCCCAGTTTTGTCTTTATTTTTTCATCGCCGACATATCTCATTTTTAACGGAAAAATCTCATCTGCAAAATAAGTATCCATAATCAGTTCATCGCCAACTTCTTTTATTCTGCTTACCATTGATTCACGGAAATAATAGAATGCTCCTAGCATATCCAGAATATTATCCGGTACTTCATGTTCACCGGATTTTTGACTTACAACTTTATTCTCATCATAATAATATCGAACTTCGTTGTAATATCTGTATTTTCCTTCACTAATATTCCGGATTGCCATATAAGTCTGATTATTTTCCGATCTGAAATAGCTTTCATAAATATCGCGTACCTTAAATAATTTATCTGCCAAACCAATTGTATTTGCTTCTGCAACTGCATGATACAAATTAAGGTCTTCAAATTCTGTTTCATTTATTGTAAATGTTGCCTCGCCTGCATTTAACCAACCAAAATATGCTATATATACCAATTTTTCCCCTGAAATATATGGCTTAACATTGCCTGGTGCATTAGCTTTAAACTCATTACTAATAAGCAATGTTAGAACAATAATGATAATTTTCAGGTATCCTGTTTTCATATGTTTCAGTTTTTGGGTATCAAAACAAATTCCATGCAATTATTTAAAAATATTTTTCTTGGGTACCGTAGCAATAAAGTCTTTTAAATAAAATGGTTCAAAATATGCCACATCTTCAAACTTTTTTATTTTAAACATCTGCTCAGATAATTCAATCATATCCTTTGCAGATGGGTTTATTTTTTTTATAAACTCTGCATTATGATGTTTTATTACACCGTGAATCTTTTCAGAACCATCACCAAAAAAAATCACTTTTTGTTTTTTTAATATCTCAAGGTACGATCCTTCATCTATTATTTCTGCTTTTACATCACGAACCATCTCTCCTTTTGAATTAAAAAATGCTGAATACACCTCCATCCTTTTCGCATCAATCATTGGAACTAAAACAGAATCCTCAAAATGTTCAATAATAATCTCTTTTGATTCAACCTTCCTAATAATTCCAATAGCCATAGCTTGTAATGTATTTATAGCTATTAAAGGAATATTCTTGGCGTAACACAATCCCTTTGCAGTAGATACTCCAATACGTAAACCTGTATAAGAACCCGGCCCTTTACTAATTGCAACAGCATCCAAATCACTATAGCTAAAACCATTCTCTTTCATTAGTTCATCTACAAAAATGGTAAGTTTTTTAGCATGTGATTTTTCCTCAATACTTTCTTTTATTCCGATGAGCTCACCATTTCTTGAGATACAAACCGAGCACACCATTGTTGATGTTTCAATATTTAATATCAAACCCATATATCATTCCATTTAAATGGCCGAAATTAATCTTTTTCTTTGAACAATTCTTTTTTATCCACAACCTTAACAATCGAGCCATCTTTTAACCTTCTGGAAATAGCACTATATGGAGATGAAATTATAGCATTTTCTTTATCCAGCCCCCGGGTAATTTCAATATATTTATTATCCTGAATTCCTGTTTTTACTAAGGTTAATTTTGCAGAATCATTTGAAACTACGAATACAACTTCCTTTAGTTCCTCTTCCATTTCAGCAAAATCCTCGCTTAATTTTTCGGTAGAATCAGCTCTGGTTGTAACACACTGAATTGGAATTGTAAGAATATTTCTTTTAGTATTAGTTTGAACATCTACTGATGCTGACATACCTGGTCGAAATGGATTCGGATTATTTCTTGAAATTAAATGGTGATATGATTTTTTTAATAACAATACTTTTACATCAAAACTTGTAACTTGATCAGTACTCATACCGGAAATATTTGCCGAATTAGCTATTTCTGTTACAACTCCTTTAAAAGTTTCTCCCAAATATGCATCAATTTCAATTAGTGCAGTGTCACTTAACTTTACTTTCACTATATCATTTTCATTTACATCTACCTTTACTTCCATACGATTAAGATCGGCAATCCGTAACATTTCTGTACCTGCCATTTGCATAGTTCCTACAACGCGCTCTCCTATTTCTACATTTAACATGGATATGGTCCCACTCATAGGCGCATATATCGTAGTTTTTCGAAGGTTTTCTTCCGCTTCGGAAAGTGACGCTTCTGCACTTTGAACTGAATATTTAGCACTTTCAATAGATTTTTTTGCAGCTTCTAATTCGGCTTTTGCCATTTCGAAAGTTGAAAGCGCATTTTCGTATTCCGCATCAGAAATCGTTTCTTGTTCCCATAACACTTTATTTCTATCAAAAGCATTTTTAGCCTGAGTATATTTTGCTTTTATCTGTTCCAAGTAAGCTTCATTATTTGCTTGATTGGCTTTTGCAGAATTTACCGCTGCTCTTGCTCTGTCGACAGAAGAAAGATAAATATCCGGCTTTATCTTTAATAAAAGTTCACCTTTATTAATAAAATCTCCTTCATTTACATGAAGTTCAACTATTTCTCCGGAAACATCAGGTGAGATTTTTACCTCCGTTTCCGGCTGAATCTTTCCGCTTGCTGTAACAACTTCAGTAACAGTTCTAAATTCAGGATTTTCTACACTAACCTTTATACCAGGCGTTCCTCCAAACCAACCTGCTTTTTTACCTATTACTGCAACTACTATAAGAGCAACCGCAGCTATTAATAATATTTTAAGTAATTTATTACCTTTCATTTAAATCGTAGTTTAAGTAGTAAATAAAAACAATTAATAAGCAATCATGTTAAATAAAATATCAAATTTATGAAAACATATCATTATTAAAAGATTATATGAGGTCTTTTTTATGCCACAATAATTTTATAACTTAGATGTTCAGAAACCTTTCGAAGCCAAAAAATGATTAGTTTTAAGAATTTTATAAATTTTTTCAAAAAATCATCTAATAAAGAAATTCAACTTGTCAGTCTGTTTCTTACTCAGGTAATCATTTTAGTTTTTATAATGTTTGTTGTTGTTCTATACTTTTGGATTAAAAGAGAATACAGCAATTTAAGATCGGAAATTTCTGACATACAAAGGAATTATATTGAATCACAAAAAGAAAATATCAAAAGAGAAACGGAAAGAGCAGTTAGTTATATAAACTTTAATATACAACAAACTGAATCTAATATAAGATCTTCATTAAAAAACCGGGTTGATGTTGCAGCTGATATTGCGCTTAATATTTATAATGAAAATAGCGATACTAAAACCGTAACAGAAATTAAAAGTTTAATAATTGATGCTCTTAGTCCAATTCGGTTTGAAACTACCGGTAGTCGCTATTTTATAGGAAATTTAAGTGGTAAAATAGATCTTTTGCCTGAATATGAAGGAAAAAACTCATATCACGGACAAGACGAAATAAGCAACATGGCCATTCAAGACATATTAAATATTATTCGTGTAGAAAAAGAAGGGTTTGTTTCCAATTACCCGACAAAACCAGGTGGAGATACTATAACCGGATCAAAAAAATTGACATATGTAAAACTTATTGAACCTCTCAACTGGTATATTGGGGCCAGTGAATTTTACAATAATTTCAATGCTAGTATTCAACAAGAAGTTTTACTCTGGTTATCTAATTATAGGTTTGATAATGAAGGATATATTTTTGTAAATACTTACGATGGTGATGCTCTTTTAATAAATGGAGAAATCTTTTTAAAGGGAAAAAATTTATGGAACCTGGAAGATGATCCAAATGGAATAAAAGTAATTCAGGAAGAGCGAAAAGCCATTAAAAATCCGGATGGTGATTTCATATATTATTCCTGGAGACAATCTACTAACGATAAAATTGGACAAAAAATGTCCTTTGTAAAAGGAATTCCCCAATGGAAATGGATTGTTGGTGCAGGAGTTTATCTTGAAGAAATAAACCAGGTACTAGATGCGAAAGAAGCGGAATTAAAAAAAGTTATATTAAAAGATATTATATTCATTATTATTTGGTTAAGTATACTTTTCACTTTAATATATATTTTTGCTTTATACCTTTCGAGAAAAGCACAAAACAATATTCAATCATTTATTCGATTTTTTAATGTGGCTTCATCTGAAAATATTCTAATAGATGAATCGAGTATAAACTTAACAGAATTTAAAGCCATTGCCAGTTCTGCTAACAAAATGATATCTGAGATTAAACTATCTAAGGAAAGAAAACAGGAAAAAGAAGCTCACTATGAACAATTATTTGAAAAATCGCCTGAGGCAATTGTATATCTTAATGCAAGGGGTAATATCCAAAAAATAAATACTTCATTTACTAAACTATTTGGTTTCAATAATTCGGAAATTGCTGATAAAACCTTAGATGATCTTATTGTACCTCCGGAGTTAAAAAAAGAAGCTTTACTAATTAATAAAAACTTTCTTGAAGGCTCTACAAATCAAATTGAAGCAATTCGTACTACAAAAAACAAAGAAAAGGTTTATGTGTCAATCGTTGGATTGCCAGTTAAATTATATGACAAACCAATAGGATATTATGTAATTTATAGAAACATAACCGATCAGAAGGAATTTGAGCAACAATTATATACCTCCATGATTAAAGCGGAAGAATCAGATCGTTTAAAAACTTCTTTTTTAACAAATCTTTCTCACGAAATTAGAACTCCGTTAAATGCAATTATCGGTTTCTCAACTTTACTAAATTCAAAAGAATTTCCTATAGAAGATCAAAAAGAGTATCTAAGGTTGATGGCCAATAGTGGCAGGTTGCTTCTTGAGATTATAGATAATATTATTGATATCTCTAAAATCGAATCATCTACCCTTATTATAAATAAAACCAAAAGCAATTTTAACACAATGCTCGATGAGTTGTTGATTGAGTTCACTGAATTAAAAAATAATATGGATTTAACCAATATAGAGCTTAAGTTAAACAAAGAAATAAAAGAAAAGGAACTCTTTATTCTTACTGATTTAAAAAGATTAAAACAAATATTTTCAAATCTCTTAGATAATGCATTTAAATTCACAGAAAGTGGATTAATTGAATTTGGATATCATGTGCAAAATAAAAACCTGGTATGTTATGTAAAAGATACCGGGATAGGAATTGAAGAAAAAGATCAGGAGTTTATTTTCGATCAGTTTAGACAAGCTGATGAGTCTTCAACTCGTAAATATGGAGGAACAGGAGTAGGCTTAGCTCTTTGTAAAAGATTGGTTGAACTATTAGGGGGAAAATTATGGGTAGAATCTAAAAAAAATGAAGGTTCCAAATTTAGTTTTACAATATCCTTTGATTTAATCAAACCAGAGAAAAAAATCAAGCCTAAAGTTGCTTTTAAGGATAATGTCGACTGGAGCTCAAAAAAAATATTGATTGCCGAAGATGTTGAAGCAAACTACAAACTTCTGTATACTTTTCTTGAAAAAACTAAAGTCAATATTTTCTGGGCTAAAGATGGTAAAGAAGTTTTGCGAATGGTTGAAAAAGAACCTAATTATGACCTGATTTTAATGGATATTAACATGCCAATCATGACCGGTCATGATGCATTAGAAAAGCTAAAAGAAAGTGGTTATAAGATTCCGGTTGTAGCACAAACTGCATATGCATCTGATGATCAAAGATATGAAATGCAGGATTTGGGATATAGTGATTATATATTAAAACCAATAACTTTCCAGGTTTTATTGCAAAAAATCTCAAAGTTTTTGAATTAATTTGTAGTTCATTATAATTACAAAATGCCCGATAAGATAATCCTCGTTGATCGTATTGGAGATGTTACGTTCCGTAAAAATAAACGATCTAAAAACGTAAGTATTACTATCCGTCCTTTGAAAGGAGTGATAGTAAATCTACCACAATATGTTAGTTATGGATTTGCAAAAAATATTGTTGAAAAAAAGCGAGATTGGATATTGAAACATCTTCCGAAAATTGAAAAGATCGAAAACAAACTAACCGTTTTTACTCCATCAACAGACTTTTTTACAAAATACCGGCAATTAATCATTATACCTGAAAAAACAGACCATGTAAAAACATTAATTACACCGGAAAAAATCCTTATTAAATATCCCGAACATATTCATGTAAAAGATCATAGAATTCAAGAAATAATTCGTAATACAATAACCAAAACCCTTAGAACTGAAGCTAAATCATACTTACCTCAAAGAACTGAAGTTCTTGCCCAACAATTAAACTTCAAATTCAACAAGGTTTTCATAAAAAATACCAAAACTCTTTGGGGAAGTTGCAGTGCACAAAACAACATAAACCTAAATTTACACTTAATGCGATTACCTGATCACTTAATTGATTATGTTATAATACATGAACTATGTCATACAATAGAAAAAAATCATGGTAGACAATTCTGGGAATTAATGGATTCTGTTCTTGGAAATGCTAAAAGTTTATCCAAAGAATTACAAAAGCACTCCATACAAATTTATTAAAGGCTAAATCCCTAATAATTACTTAGCATTAATTTGATTTTTTCTTAAAATAATGTAAGTTTAAACGTTATTTTCTAATAGACCTCTTACATGAAGATCAATATAAAAATGATGGTATATATCCTATCAACTTCGATGTTGATTTTTATTGCATCTGTTGGTTATATTACCTCAAAATCAAGGCAATTAGCATTAGAAGAAGCTAAAGAAATTGCTAACAAAAATGCACATGAGTATGCAAATTTGATAAAATCAAAATTAGTTGCCGATCTTAAAATTGTGAAGACTCTTGCACAATCAGGACAAGCATATCAAAAAACTGATTGGAAAAACTGGAATAATATCTTTCTTGAACAACAATTACATGTTATAACCGAAAACCCGCATTATTTAGCAGTAGCAACAAGTTGGGAACTTAATCATATAGACCCTGAATGGGACAGACCCTTTGGTCGTTATTTAAATGGATGGGTAAAAGATCAAAATGGAATTATATCGCAGATTGAAACAAGACTGAATACCGAAGGAGACGATATAACAAGTAATTATTATAAAATGAAGGCCTCCGGAAATTCCATGATTGTTGATCCTAAACTATGGTCACCAACTGGAAAAGCAGAAGATGCATATATAAATGCAAATATCTCAGTTCCTGTAAAACTCGGAAATACATTTATCGGACTGGCAGGCATAGATGTTGATTTACAACTATTTCAGGATATTATTGTGAAAATTAGCCCTTTTCAAATGAGTTATGCATTTCTTCTTTCAAATGATGGAACTTATGTCGCTCATCCAAATATGAGCCTAATGGGAAAATTAATCGGGACAGAATTCCCGGAATTTAATGAACAATACCATATAGTTGATAATGTAAAAGAAGGACTTAACTTTTCTTTTACTCATAAAAATGAATATGGTCAAAAGGATTTTTATGTATTTGCTCCTTTAATAATTGATGAAATAGATACGCCATGGTCGTTAGCTATTGTTGTACCATACAAAGTCATTACTGCAAAAGCAAAATCTATCCTCATTAATGCTCTTTTTGTTAGTTTTCTTGGATTAATTCTTTTAATAATTGTTATTTGGATTATTGCCCGAAATATTACTCAACCCATAGTAAAAGTTACAAATACCCTTAAGGATATTGCAAAAGGCAAAATTGATGAATCGCTAAAAGTAAATATTAAATCAAAAGATGAAGCTGGTGAAATGGCTTTAGCTTTAAACACCTCAATAGATGGTTTAAATAAAAAAGCTGATTTTGCCAACCAAATAGGCTCCGGGAATATTACAGAAAAGTTAGAATTATTAAGTGAAAAAGATAAACTTGGTCAATCGCTTGTTAGCATGCAAAATAGTTTATTGAAAGCTAAATCCGATGAAGAAAGAAGAGCGCTTGAGGATAATAAACACAGGTGGACTAATGAAGGATTAGCAAAATTTGCAGATATACTTCGTAGGAACAATGACGACATTGATCTACTTGCAAATGATATCATTAAAAACCTGGTATATTACCTTGACGGGAACCAGGGAGGTTTATTCATTTTAAACGACGAAGATAAAAATGATGTATTTTATGAGCTTATTTCTGCATTTGCATACGATAGGGAGAAACACTTAACAAAAAAGGTAGGCCTTGGAGAAGGTTTAATTGGGACTTGTGCTGCTGAAAAAAATACAATTTATTTGACTGAAATTCCACAAGATTATATGGAAATTACATCAGGTTTGGGAGAGGCTAATCCGAACAGTATATTAATTGTTCCTCTCAGAACCGAAAATGAGGTATTAGGTGTTGTTGAAATTGCATCATTTAATAGCTTTAAGCAACATGAGATAGAATTTACTGAACAAGTTGCAGAAAGCATCGCTTCGACATTAAAATCTGTTCAAATTAACTCCAAAACCTCTCAGTTACTTGAACAATCTCAGCAACAAGCCGAAGAAATGGCGGCTCAAGAAGAAGAAATGCGTCAGAATATGGAAGAACTTCAGGCAACTCAAGAAGAGTCTACAAGAAAAGGTGAAGAAATTACAGGAATCTTAAATGGAATAGATCAATTTCTACTTAAAGCAGAATTCGATTTAAACGCTTCACTTATATTAGCTAACGATTTGTTTATAAGGAAATTTGGTTATTCGCTAAATGAAATTGTAGGAAAGGAAATTGAAGAATTTGTTTCAGAAAAGGATGTTACAAAATTTCAAAAGATATTAAATACAGTAATGAGTGGAAACTCTCATCAAGAAATTACGTTCTTAAAAGATAAAGAAGGAAACGAATTAAAGCTAGTTACATCGTTCACTCCTGTAATAGTCAATGAAAGTTTTGAAAAAATATTATTTTTAGCAATAGATATTAGTGATTATCAATGATTAAAATAAGTTTGGTATGAAATTAAAGCTTGGTTTAAAAAACAAAATGCAACTTTATCTTATTTCTTTATCAGTTGTAATTTATGCAATTGCCTTAGGATATATAAGTATTAATGCTAAGAAAACAACTTATAAAGATTCTGTTGAATTGGTAAATACAAATGCCGAAAAGTTTGCATTCAAAATGCAATCGGATTTAAACGAATACATGGCAGTAGTTAGAACTTTAGCCAATGCTTTTAAGGTATATAAAGACATGCCTCGAGAAGAATGGGATCCGCTATTTATTGAAATGTATGATAAAATTTATCGAGATAATCCGATTTTTTACAAATTATGGGATAGTTGGGAGTTAAGTAAAATAGATGAAAATTGGGATAGGCCAACCGGACGAATTGCTAATGTATTCTCTCGTATTAATGGTCGTGTTGTACAAAAACAAGACATTAGAAGTTTGGATGGAGATAATCCAACCTATGCTAATATTAAAATCCAGGCTAAGGAAATGATGTTACCAATATATTTTGATGTATTTACTGATGAAGGTGAAACCTCAAAATTAATGACCAGTTTAGTTACTCCAATAATGGTTAATAATGAATACCATGGAATGGTTGGGATAGACATTATTTTGGCACGATTCCAAAAAATGGTTGAAGAAATTAGTCTTTCAAAATTTGAAGGAAATTATGCCTTCTTAATTACAGAAGAAGGCAAATATGCAGGCCATCCGGAAACTCATTTATTAAACCAAATCGCTGAATATAAAATTAAATCCGGTAAAGACTTTAATATTATAAATGCTATTAAAGACGGAGAAAGTTTTAATTTAGAAGTACTTGACGATTTAGGTAAAACCCACTATATAGCTTTTTCACCTATTAATATTGGAAGAACAAGTACTCCTTGGTTTTTAGGTATTTCTGTTCCAATTAATTCGATTATGGCACAGGCAGACAGGAATTTTATGATATCGTTGATAGTTGGTATAATTGGAATTTTAATCATCAGTTTAGCAATATATATTGTTACTAAAAACATTTCTGACCCTATTCAAAATATTACTGATTTTCTGAAAGAACTTGCTAAAGGAAAAACTGATCAGCAATTAGATTTAAATATAAAATCTGGTGATGAAATAGAAGAAATGACCTACGCATTAAAAACCTCTGTTGAAGGATTAAATAAGAAAACTGATTTCGCCAATCGTATTGAATCCGGAGATTTAGATCACGAATTTGAATTACTAAGTGATGATGATATGCTTGGTAAAGCTTTGGTAGAGATGCGCGATAGTTTAAAGAAAGCCCGAGTTGATGAAGAAAATAGAAAAATTGAAGACGAAAAAAGAAGGTGGAGCAATGAAGGATTAGCCAAATTTGCGGATATTTTACGTCAAAATAATGATAATTTAGACGAACTTTCATATCAAATTATAAAGAATCTAATTCATTACCTTGAAGCTAACCAAGGTGGGTTATTTCTAATTAACGATGAAGATAAAAATAATATTTTTCTTGACTTAGTTGCTGCTTTTGCTTTTGATAGAAAAAAACATTTAGAGAAGCGAATCGAAATGGGTGATGGAGTCGTTGGAGCAGTAGCATTAGAAAAACTAACTTCTTACATTGAAGATTTACCGGAAGATTATATAACAATTACATCAGGATTAGGAGACTCAAACCCTCGTTCATTAGTTGTTGTTCCTCTTAAAATGGAAGAAAAAGTGTATGGAGTAATTGAGATTGCATCGTTCAATAAATTCGAAGAATACCAAATTGAATTTATTGAAAAGGTTGCGGAAAATATAGCCGCTACATTATCATCGGTAAAAATAAATATACAAACCAATGAACTTTTAGAAAAGTTTCAACAGCAATCTGAAGAGATGGCCGCTCAAGAAGAAGAAATGCGCCAAAACATGGAAGAACTGCAGGCTACGCAAGAAGAAGCAGGTAGAAAAAATGCCGAAATGGAAAGTTTTTTTCATGCCTTGGAAGAGTCAAGTTGCATTATTGAATATAGTCCTGAGGGATTTATTACCAAAGTAAATGACAACTATCTTAATCTTCTTAATTTAAGAAGAGATGAAGTTCTTGGAGCACATCATTCTGATAAGATGGAGTTTACCTCAAAACAAAAAGCTGAATATGATAAATTTTGGAATGATTTATCATCTGGTAAAACCAGAAAAGAAAAAGCAACCTATTCAATCGATGGTAAAAAAACTGAATTCATTGAAGTATACACTCCGGTTCTGGATGAAAACAAATCTATAATAAGAATACTAAAAATCTCGAATTCATTAAAAGAGTTCAATGAATAATTATAAACTATGAAAATAAAACTTAAGATACAGCAAAAAATTCAGATTTTTATAATCACTGCCTCCATTCTTATCTATTTAATAGCTCTTGGATATATCAGTATTAATGCCCGTAAAATGGCATACAATGATGCTATTATAGTAACCGACAAATATGTTGGCGAAGTTGCAAAGGACATAAAAGCTCAACTTGATGCTGATATGAGTGTTGTTAAAACATTATCAAATGCATATTTAGTTTATGAGTCTATGCCTAATCCCGAATGGAAACATTTATTTGAGCAAATGTATATAAAGGTATTTTCTAAAAATCCACATTTCTATGCTCTTTGGGATAGCTGGGAATTAAAAGTAATTGACCCTAATTGGACCAAGTCAATTGGCCGCTATTCAATGGTAGTAGCAAGAGAAATGGATGGCTCTCTTATAGTTGATTCTAGCTACAGAAGCATGGAAACCGAATCAAGAATATATGATAAGATAATAAAACATAGAAGAATACCTTCTATTTGGGAACCATATCTCGATGAATATACAGTGGGAGAAAATGAACAACAATTAATGACAACTTTAAACTCTCCTATTATGAACAATGGCCAATATGTCGGTATTGTTGCGATAGATATTACTCTTGACAATTTCCAAAAACTTGTGGCTGATATTAAACCTTACGAGGGTAGTTATTCTTATTTAGTTTCTTATGAAGGGACCATTGCAGGCCATCCAAATCTAGAATTCTTAAATAATAAATTAGAAGATGTCTTTCCTGAAGATTATGTAAATAATGATATACTTGAAAAAATCAAAGCAGGAGAAGCTTTTAACTATATAAGCAAGGATGAAAATGGAGTAGAAACATATTATTCTTATTCTCCTATACATGTAGTTGACACTAACACCCCATGGTCAATTGCAATTTCTGTTCCTGTTAAAACCATAATGGCTAAAGCAATTCTAAATTTTAGAATCTCATTAATTGTAGGTATTCTGGGAATATTATTAATGGTTATTATTATTGCTATTATTGGTCGAAATATTACAAACCCTATTACTAAAATTACGGTTTTACTAAAGAAAATTGCTAAAGGTTATATTGATGAGACTATGAGAATTAATATAAAAACGAGAGATGAAATTGAAGAAATGGCTAATGCATTAAACCAATCGGTTAATGGTTTAAATAATAAGGTAGAATTTGCTAATTCAATAGGCCAAGGCAAATTAAATGAAGAATTCGAGCTACTCAGTGAAGAGGATATTTTAGGAAAGTCTTTGCTAGAAATGAGAGCAAGTTTGGTAAAAGCAGAAGAAGAAGATCAAAAACGTAAAATTGAAGACGAAAAAAGAAGATGGATCAACGAAGGATTAGCACAATTTGGAGATATATTAAGGCAAAACAATGATAATTTGGAAAAACTTGCTACTGAGATCATAATGAATCTTGTAGGCTATTTAAAGGCTAATCAGGGAGGAATATTTATTCTAAATGACGACGATAAAGAAAATATATATTTTGACCTTCTTTCATCTTATGCCTATGACAGAAGAAAGTTTATGCAAAAACAAATTGAACTTGGCGAAGGTTTAGTTGGAAATTGTGCCATAGAAAAGAAAACTATTTATATGACAGATATTCCTCAGGATTATATGGAAATTACATCTGGCTTGGGAGGTTCAAATCCAAATAGTTTATTAATAGTTCCTTTAAAACTTGAAGAAGAAGTATTAGGTGTATTGGAAATTGCTTCGTTTAATATATTTGAAAAATATGAAATAGAATTTATCGAAAAACTAGCAGAAAGTATTGGCTCAACTTTATCATCAGTTAGAGTAAATATCCGTACAAATGAGTTATTAAACAGATCACAGCAACAGGCAGAGGAAATGGCGGCCCAAGAAGAAGAAATGCGTCAAAATATGGAAGAGTTAAAAGCTACTCAAGAAGAATCATTACGAAAAAGTACTGAAATGGAAGGTCTGGTTGAAGCTCTTAATACTTCAAGTTTTGTAATTGAATATGATTTAGATGGATACATACAAAGTGTTAATGATTATTATCTGAATTTAGTAGGTTTATCAAGAGAAGAAATTGTTGGTACTCACCACTCACTAAATATGGAATTTACAGCTCAACAAAAAGATGCTTATGACAATTTCTGGAGAGAGTTAAGAGCTGGAAAGATCCAAAAAGAAACTACAAAAGTGAAAGTCAATAATAAGGAATTGGTATTTGCAGAAACTTACACTCCTCTGAGAAATGAAGAGGGTAATGTTTATAAAATACTTAAAATTTCGACAAATATTACTGATTATCACACCTAAATAATATTTCCCAAATTTTATGAACTATGGAACTTAAGCTTAAAATTCAACAAAAAATACAATTATTCATCATTTCTGCTTCAATTATTATTTATGTGGCAGCAATTGGATATATTAGCTTTAACGCTCGTAAAATGGCATATAATGATGCCATTGAAGTTACCAATTATCAAGTAAGTGAAGCGGCAAAAGATATTAAGGCGAATTTAAGTGCAGAATTAGCAGGGTTAGCCTCATTAGCCGATGCATTTAAAATCTATAAGGATTTCAATAAAGATGAATGGCAAGAACAGGTTCATAAAATGTATTATAATATTTTTTCCGAAAATGAAAACGTGTATGCACTATGGTCAAGTTGGGAACTTAATATGATTGATCCTGATTGGGATAGACCTACCGGTCGTATATCACACACTTATTGGAGAGAAAATGGAATAGTAAAGGATCAAACTGAGTTAAGAAGCCTTGATGGCGATTCCCCTCTATATGCAGAAACAAAGGCTACGTTAGTGCCTTCAATCGATGAACCCTATTTTGATGTTGTAACCGATGGTACCAGAGAATCTTTGCTTATGACTAGTTTAAAGGCTCCTGTTATTGATAATGGAAAATTCGTCGCCGTTGTTGCGTTCGACATTACTTTATCACAGCTTCAGGAATTAGTAGAACAAATTAAACCTTTTGAGGGTAGTTATGCTTTTATTATTTCCAATTTGGGTTTGATTGCAGGACATCCGCATAAAGAACTTTTAAACAAAAACATAATAGATATCTTCCCGGAAGATAATAAAGAGCATAATATAGCTCATAATATTAAAATCGGTGAAGCATTTAGTTATACCAATAAGGATGAAAATGGAATTAAAAATTATGTTACTTATGCTCCAATATTTATTGGAGAAAATAATGCTCCATGGTCAATTGCCATATCAGTACCGGAAAGAACTATAATGGCTGATGCAATCCGAAACTTCAGAATATCATTATTTGTTGGAATAATTGGTATATTATTAATGGCACTTGTAATTGCTATAATCGGTAAAAACATTACCAATCCAATTACAAAAATCACCGACTTATTAAACAAAATTGCGAAAGGCCATATTGGTGAAGAGATGAAAATAAAAATTGAATCGGGTGACGAAATTGAAGAAATGGCGAAAGCACTGAATCAATCGGTGGAAGGATTAAATAAAAAAGCTGAATTTGCAAATTCAATTGGTCAAGGTAAATTAGATGAAAAGTTTGATTTATTAAGCGATGAAGACGTACTTGGAAAATCGTTGCTTGAAATGAGAGCAAGTTTGGTAAAAGCCGAAGAAGAAGATAAAAAACGCAAGACAGAAGATGAAAAACGTAGATGGGCAAATGAAGGATTAGCAAAATTTGCAGATATTTTAAGACAAAATAACGACAATCTTGAAATGTTAGCTACTGAAATAATAATGAACCTTGTCGATTATTTAAAAGCTAATCAGGGAGGTGTATTTATCTTAAATGATGAAGACAAAGAAAATCTTCATTTCAACTTATTATCGGCATTTGCATACGACAGAAGAAAATATATGCAAAAACATATTAAGATCGGTGAAGGTTTAATTGGCACATGTGCAATTGAAAAGAAAACGGTTTATATGACCGATCTTCCGCAGGATTATATGGAAATCACATCTGGTTTGGGAGGTGCTAGTCCGGGTAGTCTTTTAATTGTACCTTTAAAACTTGAAGAAGAAGTGTTAGGGGTATTAGAAATAGCTTCATTTAATGTATTTGAAAAACACGAAGTTGAATTTGTTGAAAAATTGGCTGAAAGTATTGGTGCAACACTTTCTTCAGTGAGAATTAATATTCGTACAAATGAGTTATTGGAAAGATCACAACAGCAAGCCGAAGAAATGGCAGCTCAGGAAGAAGAAATGCGACAGAATATGGAAGAGTTACAGGCTACTCAGGAAGAAATGAAGCGAAAGGAAGATCATATGAAAAAAGTGATCAATGAAATGCAGGTTCAGGAAGAAAAATTAAAACAGACAATTGAGAAATATAAAACCAAATCTTAAGAAATCCATTAATGACTGAAACTACCTTTTTTACAGTTGACGAAGAAAAATGTGTTAACTGTCATCAGTGTATCGCTGTTTGTTCAGCGAAGTATTCTAATAATGGTATTAACGATATGATTGAGGTAGACAGTAATTTATGCATTGGATGCGGAGAATGTATAAAAGCATGCTCTCACAATGCCAGAATTCCTGTCGATGATTTTAAAATTGCAATGAATGCCCTTGAGAACAAAGAAAAAGTTATTGCCATTGTCGCTCCTGCTGTTGCATCAAACTTTCCAAACCGGTATTTAAACCTTAACGGGTGGTTAAAATCTTTAGGAATTGATGCAATTTTTGATGTTAGTTTTGGCGCGGAACTAACAGTCAAATCTTATGTTGAACATATTCAAACGAATAAACCTAAATTGGTTATTGCTCAACCTTGCCCTGCCATTGTGAGGTATATACAAATTTATAGGCCAGAACTTATACCATACCTTGCTCCGGCAGATAGCCCTATGGTTCATAGCATGAAAATGGTTAAAGATTTCTATCCGGAATTTAAAAACCATAAAATGTTGGTAGTATCTCCATGCTTAGCTAAAAAAGCAGAGTTTGAAGAAACAGGAATTGGAAATTATAATGTAACGATCACCAAAATTCAAAACTATCTTTCAGATGAAAAAATTGATTTAAGCGCTTTTCCTGAAGTGGAGTTTGATAATGATCCTGCTGAAAGAGCTGTTTTATTCTCGACTCCGGGAGGTTTATTGGAAACTGCTGAAAGAAAAATTCCAAGTATTCGATATTTAAGTAGAAAAATCGAAGGACCTCAAACAACTTATAAATATCTTGATCATTTACCTGAACAACTAAAAAAAGGAATGTCTCCTTTGCTTATAGATTGTTTGAATTGCGAATTAGGTTGTAATGGGGGAACGGGAACAGCTAACCATGAAAAATCCCCTGATGAATTGGAATATTATATACATCAAAGAAGAACAGAAGCACAAGAAATTCATAAAACCGAAGAAAATAATATCTCTTATCTATCTAAGTTTGAAAACACTGTAAATAAATATTGGAAGAAAGATTTATATAACAGAAGTTATAAAGATTTATCCTCCAATACTAACGAAATTAAGATTCCAAATGAAAAGCAATTACAAGAAATCTATTTTATAATGGACAAGCATGAGGATTCGGATATAAAGAATTGCTCAAGCTGTGGTTATGATTCGTGTGAGTTAATGGCAACTGCAATTTTTAACAATCTAAACAAAATAGAAAATTGTCATCATTACTTACATGAAGAGTTAAGTTCAAGAACAGAAGAAATAAACAATCAAAAACAAGAAATTATTAAGGATACAGAGGCTGTTTTACATCTGATTCAAAAAATAAGAGAGATGGTATAAACATAAAAAAGCGATCTCCCAAAACTATATAGGATGATCGCCTTTTTCCTTATATGATCATATTTTAGTTACACTTAACAACATGCTCCATTTGGTACTTAGCTGCTTCTGCATAATCTCCCTTATTTGCTTTTCCATAAGCTTCACACGCAGCAGTATTATCTCCTTTACCATAGTAAGAATTGCCCATTTCGAAATGAACTTTTGCATCTTTAGTATCAACTTCACCCATTATTTCTAATGCTTTGTTTGAAGCTTCAATAGAAGCATCCCACTTTGATTGTTTGTTATAAATAACAGCTAATTGATAGTATACATCTTCGTCTGCTTCTTTATATTCCATTAAAGTATTAAAATATTTTTCAGCATCTGTCCATTTTTGTGTTTTAATTGCATTTGCTCCGGCAACCAAATAGTAGTTACTTGCCAATTTTTTGGCTGTACCTTCGGATTTTGTATCATTCTTAGCTGCAGCTGCATTTAAGGCTCCATCAATTGCTTGCTTAAAGTTTGCTTCATCATCTTGTTCTTTATATACCTGTGCTTTTCTAACATAAGACATTGGATATTTAGGATCTAACTCAATAGATTTATCCAAAGCAACAACCGCCCCGGCATAATCTTTTGATTTTAACAAGCCTGCACCTTTTGCATAGTAAATCTTTGGGATAGTTCTTTCTGCTTTTTTCTTCATCTTAGCATCTTCATAAGTATCAGAATACTCAACTACCTTATTGAAAGCTGCAATACACTCATCGTATTTCTTTTCTTTATAAAGACTCATTGCATGCTTATATTGCATATTAGGTATTTGAGATGCAGCAGTAGCTCTATTTTCACTATTTGATAAATCAAGTTCATCATACATGTTTACACAATTTTTAAATGATTCAATCGCTCCTAAATAATCTTTTGCTTGCGATTTAGCTACTCCATCCTTTAATGCCTCAACAGCTTCTGCCTCTGATTGAGCATTTAATGTTACTGCAAAACCCAATAATACAATCATTGCAGTTAATCTACTCATAATTTTGAATTTCATGGTATTAAGTTTTAGTTATAGGATTAAATTAATTATTTTTCTTCTTTTTCGGCTCTAAAATATAAAAACGCAGTAAATAATAAAATTATTTTAAAATTTTATTTACATATATAAATTAATAACAATGTGTTACAAGCAAGGTTCGGGATATATAATTATTGTTCTTTTTTTAAAAGTTTATACTTTATCTGATTATCATTAAAATCTATTTGAATCAAATCTAATACTAATAAATTGACCAGAATTTTCTCTGCTTTATAGCGGTTAAGCTCTGTTAGTTTTTTAAACCTTGAGAATGAAATATTTTCATTCTCCCTCAAATACTCAAATAATATTTTTTCGGGTTCATCATATCTAATTAAAACTCCCTTTCCAAATTTTTTTTGATTCCAGGCTTTCAGATATATATTATTTACGATTATATTTTCATCGTTTACCCTAATAAAAACTTTTTCTTTCCCGTTTTTATCCGGTGCTGTTATAAGTTTTTCCGCCGAGATTTTTGGGATAGCTACTTCAAGAATCGTTTTCCCTTCAATCTCCCAAACTTTTGTCTCAAATTGTAATGCAGGTTTACAGTATAAATCTGCAGCAGCTTGTACCATATAGAACTCTTCATCGCTTCGTATACCAGCAATACTTCCATTATCGCGAACTCCTACTAAAAGTTTTCCTCCATCTGTATTTGCAAAAGCCGCAAGCGATCTGGCAATTTTTTTTGAATCATTAATAGAGTGCTTAAAATCAAGCTCCTGATTTTCTCCCTCTCGTATTAAATTATATATATAAGCACTCATCGAATTATCAATTTTTAGCGAAGATATAAAAGCAAAGTATAAGAAAAATTTTTTGAGAAAGTAATATTTGGTTTTATTTTATCTTTCTTTTAAGTAACTTGAGTTTAAAATTTGATCATATTCTATCTTTTCTTTACAAATTATTAAACTCGTGTATGGCATAAATATTAAGCAAAATAACCAAATTTGTAATTTCTTGTGTTTACCAATAGACCTATATCGACCTATACAGTGAGCAATAAAGCAATTTTTGAAAAATTGTTTTTTGATTATTATCATGATTTGTGTAATTATGCGTATACATATCTCAATGATGAGATGTTAGCAGAAGATATTGTTCAATCATTTTTCAAAGAGTTATGGGAAAAAGAAACTTTTCTTACGATAAAAAAGAACAAAAAATCTTATTTATTTAAATCAATAAAAAATGACTGTTTAGATTTTTTAAAATCTAGATTTGCACAAACTTCATTCGAATCATTTGAAAATATTGAAATTGAAACTGATGAGTCCGGTTATAATTACAACAATAATGAGAAGTTATTAATGTTGATAGATGAAGCCATAAAACAACTTCCTTCCAAATGCCAGGTAATATTTAGATTAAGCCGGTTCTCAGAAATGAAACACAAAGAAATTGCAGAAGAATTAAACCTTTCTTTAAAAACAGTGGAAAACCAGATTGGTATTGCAATTAAAAGGATTAAAGAGCATATCTTTGTCAATCTAAACAGCTAATATACTTGCCTTTAGCGATTTTTCAATTAAATAAAACGATTTTTTTCAATTTTCTTTTGGGGGTTTTTCATTTTTTTTCGCCTTAAGAGTAGTTATAAACTAATCGGAATTGTTTATGGACTATTCTAAAATAATAAAGTATTTAAAAAATGAAGCTTCTGAACAAGAAATCAATGAAATAATTGATTGGAAATCAGATCTAAAAAATCAATTAAAATTTGATGAAATAAAGCAAATTTGGGAAACTTCAAAAAAAACCAAACAGGTCTTTCAACCTGACACCCGGAAAGCATGGGAAAACATCAATCCCTCAATAAAAGTGGAGGATAAGGAAAAATCCGTTATCAAAAGATTTTATCCATACGCAGCAATAGCAGCAGGATTTTTATTAATATTTACTATTGCATGGTTTTTAAAGATTAATCCATATTCAGGTCAAAATACAGAGCAAAACTGGATTACCGTAAATACACTCGAGGAAAATAAAAAGGTTATTTTGCCGGATGGAACCCAAATATGGTTAAATAAAAATACTTCAATTAAGTATCCTGAATCATTTAATAAAACAAATCGTAAAGTTAAACTTAACGGAGAGGCTTTTTTTGAAGTAGCACATAATAGAAAAAAGCCATTTAAAGTGTATACCGAACTTTCCGTAACCCAAGTCTTAGGAACATCATTCAACATTGATACTAAAGATCAATCTAATAAAACTGAAATAAATGTAATTAGCGGAAAGGTCGCTTTTAGCGATAGTAAAAACACCAGTCGTAAAGTGGTTCTTACTAAAAATGAAAAGGCAGTTATAACAAACAGCAATCTTATTAAAGATAAGATTGACCCAAACATGAATTTCCTTGCATGGAAAACTAAAACTTTAAGATTTAATCAAACTCCCTTAAATGAGGTTTGTGATCATTTATCGGAATATTATAATCAGGAAATATTGCTGGAAAATGAAAATATGGAAGGTTTGGAACTTACTGCTTCATTTCATGAACAATCTTTAGAAGACGTTCTGGATGTAATAAATCTTACTCTTGATACCAAATATGAAATTAAAAACTCATCAATTATTTTAAAACAATTATAACCAACAACCAGTTTAAAAATCAATCAAATGTTAGTGAAAATTAGTAAAAAGAGACATTCAGGCTCTTTCAGGGTAGGCCTTTTGGTTTTTTTAATTCTCAACCTTCTGCATTTTGCAGGAAATTCACAGAATTACAAATCAATAGAAAATAATAAATTAAACTTAAATAAAACAGATTATACTCTGAAAGAAATATTTTCCGAACTAGAAAAAAACAATGATATTTTTCTGAGTATCAACGAAAATGAATTAGATTTAAATCGGAATGTTAAATTTCCCAAAAGGAACCTTTCTATAAAGGAAATACTTTCCGAATTGGAAAAACAAGCGGGATTAGATTATAAATTCGCCAGTAAACAAATCATAATTCGAAAAAAACAAACACTTAAAAAAAATAATTCAACTTACTCGTTAAGTGGTTATGTTAAAGATAACGAAAGCGGCGAATCACTTATTGGAGTAAATGTTTATTTGCAAGGATCATACCAGGGATCAACCACAAATGTTTACGGATTTTATTCTTTAACACTTCCGGAAGGAAAACATAAAATTGTTTACTCATACCTTGGCTTTGAAGAACAAATAGTTGAAGTTGACCTAACTAAAAATACAACGTTGAGTATTGAACTTAAAACAGCTACAACCAAACTTGAAGAAGTTGTAATTAAAGGTGAGAAAAAGAATGATAACATTATTTCTCATAAAATGGGTTACGAGAAATTGCAACCTAACATAATTAAAAGAATGCCTGTACTACTTGGTGAATCAGATGTAATAAAAACTTTAAAACTTATGCCAGGGGTTCAATCTACGGGCGAAACAAGCTCAGGTTTAAGCGTAAGAGGTGGAAATTACGACCAGAACCTAATTATTCTTGATGAGGCTACCGTATACAATGCATCGCATTTTTTAGGCTTTTTCTCAGTTTTTAATACGGATGCAATAAATAATGTCGAGTTTTATAAAGGAAATATTCCAGCAGAATATAGTGGCAGATTATCATCGGTAATTGATATCAGAATGAAAGAAGGTGATATGAAAAAGCTTTCCGTTGATGGTGGAATAGGTTTGATTGCAAGTAAACTTACTATAAGTGCTCCAATAGTAAAGGATAAAGGTTCATTCCTTATCTCGGGCCGAAGAACATATCTTGATCTGTTTACGGCATTCAGTAAGAATAAGGATACACAAAATACCAAGGTTTATTTTTACGACTTAAACTTAAAAGCTAACTATAAAATAAATGATAATAATCGTATTTATCTTTCAGGATACTTTGGTAAGGATCATTTTGGGGTTAAAGACCAGGAACCCAGCTATTCATTAAGATGGGGTAACTATACAGGGACATTACGCTGGAATCATTTATATGGTAGTAAGTTATTCTCAAATGTTTCATTTATTGTAAGTAATTACAATTTTAGTAACGAAATGAAATATAAAGAAGATGGATTTAAATGGGATGCTCAATTAGAAGATTACACTACCAAAATTGATTTTTCTTATTTTCCTAATCCTAAGAATACTATCAAATTTGGAGTTCATTCAACATTTCATTATTTCAGTCCGGGAAAAGTAGAATCCAAATTCGATACCCTATCAGGTAATTTCAAGCTACCATCAATTAGGTCTTTAGAGTACGGAGCGTATTTAGGCAACAATCAAAAAATCACACCAAAATTCTCGATTCAATATGGTTTACATTACTCTTTATTTCAAAATGTAGGGAAAAATACTATTTATACCTACAATGATCAATATGAACATATCGATACTACCATTTATAATATGGGTGAAATTTTTAATACTCAAGGTGGTTTTGAACCGCGAGTTAGTATGAATTATGTTTTTAATGATTATAACTCGGTAAAAGCAAGTTACTCGCGAACACGGCAATATATACAACGGGTTTCAAATACAGCCTCCGGAACACCATTAGATATTTGGGTTCCATCAAATCCGAACGTTAAGCCTCAAATTGGGGATCTCTATTCGGCCGGTTATTTTCGTAATCTTAAATTTAAAGATATTAAAACTTCCGTTGAATTCTATTATAGTGATATGCAAAACCAAATTGATTTTAAGGATCATGCTGAGGTATATCTGACTGAAGAAATCGAGAAAGAAATGCGATTTGGTAAAGCCCGTGCTTATGGAATGGAAGTTAGCATTAAAAAGGAAACAGGAAAGTTCAATGGTTGGATCAGTTATACTTTATCTCGGGCCGAAAGAAAAATAGAATCATTAAATAATGACGAATGGTATCTTTCTCCGTATGACAGGACCCATAATTTATCGATTGTTATGAATTATGATATCACAAAAAGAATGTCTCTTTCAGCCAATTGGGTGTACACATCAGGACAAGCATTTACTTCTCCAACCGGAAAATATCGTTATGGAAATAAGCAATTACTATTGTATTCCGGTAAAAATGAAGACAGGCTACCTGCATATCATCGATTGGATTTAGGAATACAGATAAAATCAAAACCAAAACCCGACAGAAAGTTTAGTAGTAGTGTTAATCTATCGGTATACAATGCTTATTCTGCAAAAAACCCAATGATGTCCATTGTTTTTGTTGAGGACGAAAACGACCCTACAAAAATGCTGGCTAAAAAGTATTATTTACCTATCATTCCAACAATAAGTTATAACTTCAACTTTTAAAAAACAAAATCATGAAATATATATCAATATTTATATCAATTTGTCTCAGTTTATCGCTTCTTTTAACATCGTGTGAAGAAGAGGTAGAATGGGAAGTTAAAAACGAACAAACATTGCTTGTTGTAGAAGGAAAAATAAGCAACGAAAATAAAAATCATGTTGTTTATTTAGCAAGAACCACCGGTTTATATGAAGAAGTAGATAAAATCCCCGTAAATGGTGCAAACTTAAACATTACCGATGGAACAAATTCTTATGATCTGATTGAAGCTCCTGGTAACAAAGGAAAGTATGAAACTATAGATGTTTTTAGTGGTGTGCCAGGGACAACCTATACGCTTATTATTAATTTAGATGAACCTATAAATGGAAAATCATACTACGAAGCCAGCGATGTAATGAAAGATCCGTTTATTTTTGAAAGTGCGATCTCTTATATCGATCAAATAGACTTTATCACCGAGGATGATTCCACATATCAAATGATCACCTATTTATACGGGCAACAACCGGATTCAGATAAAAACTTCTATTTGGGAGAAATTTATAAAAATGATAGTATAATAACAGATACAATTACAAAATCAATCATTGTGAATCCTTTGGAATGGGGTACTGAAGATGAAGGTCTTGTTCCATTGTTTTATTATGAAGATTCAAAGAAATTTGTTCATCAGACCCTTAATTTCAGGCTGATGTCAATATCCGAAGAATACTATAATTTCTTACAGGAAGTTAATTCTGCCAGTGAAGAACCGGACCCGTTAGGGTTATCAGGTCCATTAGCAAATGTAAAAAGTAATGTTCCTGATGCCTTAGGTTTTTTCTCTGCCGTGGCAGTTGAAACAGGTGAGTTTTATGTACAAACGGCGGATGAAGTCGATAAATAAAATTACTTACTAAGAGCTTCGGCACCACTGACAATTTCAAGTATCTCGTTAGTAATTGCAGCTTGTCTTGCCTTGTTATAGTGTAACTGAAGCTCCTTAATTAGTCCTGTAGCATTATCAGTAGCTTTGTGCATGGCTGTCATCCGGGCACCATGCTCAGCTGCCAAGGATTCAAGCATTGCTTCATAAAACTGTATTTTCAGAGATTTTGGTATTAATTCTTTTACTATATATTCTTTTGTAGGTTCAAAAATATAATCAAAGCTGTCGACAGTTTCTATATCTTGAGGCAGTTCAATTGGTAAATATTGGTCTGTTGTTAAAATTTGAACTGCTGCATTCTTAAAACGATTATATACCAATAATACCTGATCGTAACTTCCTTCAACATAACTCTGCATTATATCCTCAATTAAAGGAACAGCATTACTAAACGTAAGATTGTCCAGAATATCATTATTTACAAAAACCGTTTCAAATCCTTTGGATTTATAAAATTCCGATCCGCTTTTACCGATTGAAAAAATAGCAACATTTCCTTCTTTATATTCACCGAAATAATCTTCTTCTACAAGTTTAGTAACCTGCTTAATTACGTTAGCATTAAAAGCCCCGCACAGGCCCTTATTCGAAGTAACAGAAACTATTAAAATCTTTTTGGGTATACCCTTTCTTGAATAAATATTTTCTTCTTCAATCTCAATGGTTTTATTTATATTAAATAAAATCTGATGTAATTTACCGGCATAAGGTCTAAGATTAATAACTGCATCCTGAGTTCTTTTCAGTTTAGCTGCAGAAACCATCTTCATCGCACTTGTAATTTGCTTGGTTGATTTAACCGAAGCAATTCGAGTACGTATTTCCTTTAAGTTTGCCATCTACTATTCAACTTTATATTTTAGTGCTACTTCTTTTGCTACTGTTTCCAGAGTATTTGTTACTTCATCAGTTATTTTTCCTGATTTTAAAACATCAAGATCATTTTGATACCGGGTTTCCATCATTGTGAGAAAATCTTCTTCAAATTCTTTCACCTTTTCTACCGGAACATCACCTAATAAACCATTTGTTCCACAATATATGATTGCAATTTGTTTCTCAACAGACATTGGTTTATACTGGCCTTGCTTAAGAATTTCAACATTCTTTGCTCCTTTATCCAGAACAGCCATTGTAGCTGCATCCAAATCAGAACCAAACTTAGCAAATGCTTCTAATTCGCGATATTGCGCCTGGTCCAGTTTTAATGTACCAGCCACTTTTTTCATTGATTTAATCTGAGCATTACCTCCTACACGAGATACCGAAATACCCACATTAATTGCAGGTTTTACACCTGAGTTAAATAAATCTGATTCCAGGAATATCTGACCATCTGTAATCGATATTACATTAGTTGGAATATATGCAGAAACATCACCAGCTTGAGTTTCAATTATTGGTAAAGCAGTTAATGATCCGCCTCCTTTTACTTTTCCTTTCAAAGATTCCGGAAGATCATTCATTTGAGCGGCAATTTCGTCCGATTGAATAATTTTTGCAGCTCTTTCTAATAATCTTGAATGTAAATAAAATACGTCACCGGGATATGCTTCACGTCCGGGAGGGCGACGTAATAACAATGAAACTTCCCTATATGCTACAGCTTGTTTTGATAGATCATCATAAATAATTAATGCAGGACGCCCTGTATCTCTAAAATATTCACCTATACAAGCACCAGCGAACGGTGCAAAAAATTGTAATGCCGCAGGATCCGATGCTGTGGCAGAAACAATAGTTGTATAGGCCATTGCACCATGTTTTTCTAAGGTATCAGCTATGTTCGCTACGGTAGAACCCTTTTGTCCAACTGCTACATAAATACAATATACAGGCTCTCCTCTATCGAAAAATTCTTTTTGATTAATGATTGTATCAATTGCTATGGCTGTTTTCCCTGTTTGGCGGTCACCAATGATTAACTCACGTTGCCCGCGCCCTATAGGAATCATAGCGTCAATTGGTTTCAATCCAGTCTGAATTGGTTCATTTACAGGTTGACGATATATAACTCCCGGAGCTTTACGCTCCAATGGCATTTCAAAAAGCTCACCATTAATTGGCCCTTTACCATCAATAGTTTCTCCAATCGTATTAATAACTCTTCCTAACAAACCTTCTCCAACTCTAATGGAAGCAATTCTTTTTGTTCTTTTTACCTGGTCACCTTCTTTAACTTCTTCTGAAGAACCTAAAAGTACAGCACCTACATTATCCTCTTCAAGGTTTAGAACAATCCCTTTCATTCCACTTTCAAACTCAATCAACTCGTTTGATTGAACATTGGATAAACCATAAATTCTGGCTATACCGTCACCTACCTGTAAAACACTACCTACTTCTTCGAGTTCGGAATTCGTAGTAAAGCCTTCTAATTCCTTTTTTAAAATTGATGAGACTTCTCCGGGTTTAATTCCTGCCATAGCTAATATTTTAATATATTATTTTTTCTTTTTAGTATTAAAATCAATACTTACAAATTGATTTCGTAATTCTTGTATTTGTCTTGAAACGCTTAAATCTAATTGTTTATCATCAACCTGAATTATCATTCCTCCAATAATTGATTCATCAACTTTTGTATTTAATTCCACAGGAGATTTAAATGTTTGTTCTATAGATTTTTTGATTTTTTCCTTATGAGTTCTGGTTAAATCGAACGATGTTGTTAAAACAGCAGTTTTTATTCCTTTATTTTTCTTATATATTGAAATAAAATTATTACATATACTTTTTATGTGATTTTCGCGCTTATTTTTAACAATTAGGCTCAAAAACGATAAAGTATATTCCGTCACTTTATTTTTGAACAATTTGGTTAAAATCTCAGCCTTTTTTGATGCTTTTATTAGAGGATGCTCTAGTAGAACATTAACATCTTCATTTTCCTCGAACCACTGAAGTATTGTATGTATATCCTGTTTTACCGAATTGAGTTGATTTTTTTCTTCAGCCAGGAGAAAAAGCGATTTGGCATACCTGATATTAATATGGCTCTGATGCATAACTTACCTAATTCAAATCTATATCTTTTACAAGATCATCAATTAATTTTTTTTGTGTTGATTCATTTCCTAAATTCTGTTTCAAGATTTTTTCCGCAATATCAACTGATAATGTAGCAATCTGATTTTTAATCTCATTTATTACCAGATTCTTTTCGTATTCAACACTTAGCCTTGCTTCTTCAATAATTTTCTTTGCTTCTTTTTTAGCTGTTTCTTTTGCCTCTTCAATAATATTATTCTTTAACTCTTTCGCTTCTTTTAAAAGGTTCTCTCTTTCAATCTTAGCTAATTGAGTAATTTTTTCATTTCCGAATTCGATTTTAGCCATTTCTTCTTTAGCCTGCTGCGCAGCTTCCAAACTTTTCTGTATTGATCTTTCGCGATATTTTAATGCAGCTAATATTGGCCTCCAGGCATATTTGATCAAAACATAAAGAACAACACCAAAGGATATCAACATCCATATTAAAAGCCCAAGGTCTGGTTTTATAATTTCCATAATACACAATTTTAAATTAAAACTTTACAGGCAGCCAACCGCTGCTCTGTAAAGTAAAATCCTTAAACAAATAAGATAAGGAAACATACCACAATAGCAAAGAAAGCAACACCCTCAATCAGTGCGGCAGCAACGATCATATTTGACCTGATGTCACCTGCAGCTTCAGGCTGGCGAGCAATAGATTCCATAGCTGATATGCCGATTTTACCGATACCGAATGCTGCAGCGAATGCAGCAAGTGCAGCACCAAACCCGGCGGTAGCATGCGAAATTGCTATGCTTTCAATTACCAATAAAATTGTACCTAGTGTAAACATAGTGTTAATTTTAAAGTGAATATATGGTTATTTAATGATCAGATTCTGATGCCATTCCAAAATAAATGGCAGATAATATAGTAAACACATAAGCCTGGATAAATGCAACCAACAATTCAAGCATTGTCATAAAAATAGTAAATGCAATTGAAACTGGTGATACCGCATATCCCAACTTTGCATCCATGCTTCCAAAAATAAAGATCAAACTAAAAAAGCCCAATATAATAATATGCCCTGCCGAAATGTTTGCAAACAAACGAATCATTAATACAAAAGGTTTAATAATTATGCCCATTAATTCAATAAATGGAATTAATGGCACGGGCAGCTTCAACCACCAGGGAACACCTGGTGAGTTAAATATATGTTTCCAATAGTTTTTATTTCCAGTTAAGTTTGTAGTAAAAAAAGTAGCTAAAGCAAGAGCCATGGTCACAGTAATATTGCCTGTTACATTAGCTCCCCCAGGTAAAATAGGTACCAATCCTAATAAATTATTTAATAATATAAAAAAGAAAATTGTTAATAAGAAAGGTGTATACTTTTCGTAGCTATGTTCTCCAATACTATTTTTCGCAATATCGTCGCGAATAAATAAAATAAGGGGTTCTAATAAAGATTGCAGCCCTTTTGGAGGTAAACCTTCTCTTCTTGCATATGTCTTTGCTACAGAAATAAAAATAAAAATTAATAATGCACCACTAAACCAAATAGCAACTACATTTTTTGTAATTGAAATATCGAATGGGCGTTCAAGAAACTCTCCATGATCATCAACTTCAATTATCTTGTTTTTATGTGGCCCATCATGTGCTATTTCAAAATTTCTATATGAATGTCCATGCCCAAGTTTACTTGACCAGAAAGTTACCAAACCTTGATTTTTACTATATAAAATTACCGGAAGGGGAACTGAATAATGATGACCCTTGTAAGTAAAAACATGCCATCCGTAGCCATCCTGAATATGCTCAAAAATAAATGTACCAGGATTAAATCCTTTTTCTTCTGCGTGATGATCGTTATGCTCCTCTTTATGTTGTGGCTCCTCCGGACTTGCAACTACTTTTTCTTGAAATAATATAAATGGCAGTAAAGCAATTGAAATGTATAAAAGGAATTTTTGCATACTAAAGGCTTTGAGTAATCACAACAAATGTAAGGAATAAAACGCAAAATTGTTCACTGAAATATATAAAAAAGACAGTACAATTTATTTGTACTGTCCCTTATTACGAAATAAAATTATTTATGTTTCTTTATAAGCTTGCGCTAATTAAGAAAGTTGCAGCAAATGCAATAATAGCATATAACTCAGGAAATACTGCTAAAATCATTGTACTACCGAAAACATCGTTACCACCACCAATGGCAGCGATACCATTTGATGTAACACTTCCTTGCTTTATAGCTGAAAATAATCCAACAAATCCCAATGCAAGACCTGCAGCCAGTATAGCAACAGCAGATGCCATGCTCATATCAGCGCCAATTACTCCCTTACCATTGATAACGAAGAAACCTGCGAAGCCATATAATCCCTGTGTTCCCGGCAGTGCTGCTAATAACATATAATTACCAAATTTTTCCGAATCTTTTTTCAAAGCACCAATAGATGCATTACCACCCATAGATACTCCAATTGCACTTCCTATACCTGATAAAATTAACATAAACGCTAATCCTGTATAAGCTAAGATTACTGGTGTGTTCATAATTTTTGTTCTCCTATTTAATTATTAATTATTTTATTTTGAAAAAGGTTTGTATCTCTTACCGCCTCCAACAAAGCCGGCATTCTTGTAAAATTCAACAAATGTTAAACGCATTGGGTGAATAAATGCACCTAATGAAGCTAAAAAAATATTTATTCCGTGCCCAAATAATAAAAGTATTACAAATGGCAACCAACCAATATATTTAATACTTAAAAAGTTAGCTGCAATCTGATTAAATACAAGTCCTAAAATTGCACTTGAAATTCCTAATGCAAATAAACGAATGTACGACAATAAATCTCCAAATACCCCTGTTGCTGTACCATAGATATCATATAAGCCACCTCCGAAACTGGCAAAAATGCTGACAGATGGGTTATTAAAGAATACAATAAATATTAAGCTCAATCCCATTAACACATAGAAAATCAATTTTAATTCTTCAAGATTCAAATAACCCATGCTATTACCACCCATAAAGATAATTAAAGTAATAAATAGCATAGCCCAGCCTATACTTGATAACCCGTGTAAAAATCCAAATTGTTTTATTTTGTTAGCGGCTCTAACACATATTCCAAAAATGATTTGAACAACCCCTAAAACAAGCGCAAAATTAAACATCGCGTTAGCATCTAGTAATAGATACCTAAACCTATTAAGGAAATTAAAATCGCTTATTGCATTTTTAAGAAATTCTGTCTTATATAAAGTATAATTACTTTCTCCAATAGCAGAAACTAATGCTTTAACATAGTCATCTTTAGTAGCAAAATGTTCGCCAACAATGCTTTGGATGTTAACTAAAAGTTCTGATGGTAGAACTCTAGACAAGTTAGCAATTGCTGCATCATTCAAAATATATCCGGTATCAATCAAATTAATGCCAAAGAATGTTCCTGATACAGCTCCGAGAACTATAGTTGCTATGCCCAAATACTGTCCCAAGGATAAAATTGGTTTCATCTTTTTTGAAGCCTTTCTTTTAAAAATCGAAGCTCCTATCAAAAATAGTAATCCATAACCGGCGTCTCCTACACAAAAACCAAAAAATAACATAAAAAACGGAGCAAAAAACGGTGTTAAATCCAATTCTTTGTAGTCAGGTAATGAGAATAAATCTCCAATTGGTTCGAATAACCTAGAATATTTACTATTCTTCAATTTAATTGGAACATTATCTTCCGAATTTGGATTGGACGAAACATAATAAACATTTTGCTCATCAAGCATTTTTTCAAGCTCTGCCTTTTGTTCAGTTGGTATCCAGCCTTCTAAAAGCATTACTTTTTCTTCTGCCTGTTTTTCAGTATGGTTGATAGCTAAATCGAAATCGGTTTTTTCTTGTAGCCTTTGGCGAGTTTCTTTCACGATATCCTGATATTTAATCGCATACTCATCAAATGTTTTTTCGATTTCTTCTAAACGCTCGTTATTTGCTTTATCTTTTGCTAATAAATCTGTTAACCTTTGCTCCGGAAGTTTTACTTCCTCAGCATCGATGTCAATTGGATTAGCACCATGTTGAAGTGCTAAAATATATAAATGGCCTTCAAATGTATTTACAACCTGAATTGGGTATTTAGTTTCCCATTCAGGATTATATTTTTTCTCGCTACAAACAAAGTACCTTAAGTAAATAAGTTGCTTTGCGAATTTTTCTTGCAACTCTGTATCAAAATCGCCCCAGGGTTCAGCTTTCTGAATATCCTTATTTAATGAAAGCCTTTCTTGTTCAATTATATTTATTTCAGCAGTAAGATTTTTGATAGATTCAACTATTTCCAACCCGTCCATTTCAGTTTTTACAGGAGCTTCCTCCTGGTTTCTTTTCGCAAGAAACTTCAATGTTTTATTTAACTCACTGATTTGTTGCAAGGAGAATTTGATATTATCATCTATATCCTTGTTTTTTTCTATGATATGAAGTACTCCTAATTCCTGTAATTTCTCAAGAAACGGAACATACTCCTTATGATAGATTAAAAAAGAATATTTCAACATCGGAATAATCATTACGCAGCCTCCTTATTTTGTTGACGTTTTTTAACGATCTTCTGAGACGACTTTGAAAGGTTTTCTTCATCCTCTAAGAATCGTTTTACTTTAGAAATAGCTTCTTCATATCCAGGAATCTGTACCTTCTCGTAAAGGTTTACTTTCTGAGTAGTTTTCTTTCTTGCAAAATCTAAAAGTTCCATTTTGCGTAAAAAGAATTCACTTTCGATTGAAATTCTTACAAGTGATTCAATAATATCCACTCCTTTTAAAAACCAACTTGGTTTATTGAAAAGGCTAAATTCCTTGATTTTGAAAACTACGTCTTCCAAAACCGGAGTTTTGACACCAGCAATTTTCTTAACACTCATTTTAACGTCACTTACAGTAATTAAATCTTCTTCAAATTCTCCCCATAGTCGAACCATTGCTTCATATTCTTTCATACGAGCCTCCAACTTGCGAAGTAATTCATCCGATTGATCCTTGGCACGCTTAACCTCCATTCTAAGCGCAGCCTCCTTACTTTGAAGAGTAGGGAGTGCCCTTAAACGGATTTTAAGCTGCTTGTTTAATTGCTGTAAAGCGGTTTTATTATATTGGAATTTTATTGCCATAATAATCGTTTTGAGTTTTGAGTTTTGAGTTGCGAGTTAAAGCATTAAGAAACTTTAAACTCCAAACTTTAAACTTTTAACTAATCTTCTTTTGGCCAATACTGGTCTACAAATTCCTGCTTGATACCTACTTCAGCTGGTTCGAAATGCTCAGCAAACAGGTTCCAGCTAGTTGATAGCATCTGGTCAACCTGGATATTTACATCAATAGCCAATAGTTTATCAGAATAATCTTTTGCAAACCTTAATGCACGCTCATCATAATCAGTCAGGTCGAAACCATTTTCCAATTTTGTTTTTGCGTTAGCGGCATCAGCATATAAACGCACAGCAGCATTCATCACCTGTGGATGGTCTCCTCGCGTTTTCTTACCAATTACTAACTGTTTCAAACGTGATAAACTTCGGAACGGATCAACAATTACTTTTCCTATATCAGTATCCTTACGTAAAAATAATTGACCTTCGGTAATATAACCTGTATTATCAGGAATTGCATGAGTAATATCACCACCGGATAAAGTTGTTACTGCAATAATGGTAATAGAACCTCCGTCCGGGAACTGTACTGCTTTCTCGTAAATCTTCGCTAAGTCAGAATAGAGAGAACCTGGCATACTATCTTTCGATGGAATTTGATCCATACGATTGGATACAATACTTAAAGCATCAGCATAAAGTGTCATATCTGTTAAAAGAACAAGAACTTTTTGCTTTTTATCAACTGCAAAATATTCTGCAGCGGTTAATGCCATATCCGGTACAAGAATACGCTCTACTGGTGGATTTTCAGTAGTGTTCACAAAACTGATAATACGGTCTAATGCACCAGCATTATCGAAAACACTCTTATAATACAGATAATCATCGTTGGTTAATCCCATACCTCCAAGAATAATCTTGTCAGCATCAGCACGAAGTGCTACATTGGCCATTACCTGGTTAAAAGGTTGGTCCGGATCAGCAAAGAAAGGAATTTTCTGTCCAGTTACCAATGCGTTATTTAAGTCAATACCGGCAATTCCGGTAGGGATAAATTCTGACGGTTGTTTTCTTCGAACCGGATTCACAGAAGGGCCACCAATTTGACGTTCTTCTCCTTCAACTTCTGGTCCACCATCAATTGGTTCACCATATGCATTAAAGAAACGCCCTGATAATTCGTCACCCACTTTTAAAACAGGAGGACGACCTAAGAAAACTACTTCAGCATTTGTTGGAATACCTTCTGTTCCGGAGAAAATCTGAAGTGTTACTTCATCACCCATAATTTTAACAACTTGTGCTAATCTGCCGTTAACAACTGCCATTTCCTCATAACCAACTCCTGTTGCTTTAAGAGAACAAGTAGCCTTTGTAATCTGGGTGATCTTTGTATAGATTTTTTGAAATGCTTTTGTTTCCATTATGCTGTTTTTCTTTCTTCGATTAATGAATTAAATTCCTTTTCACTTTCATAATATTTCTCAGATTCGTAAACCGAATAGTTCATTTGCTTCAATGTATTAATTACTTTTTTAAAGTAAGTTGATACTTCTTCAAATGATTCAAAAGTGAAATCAGTATGATATATGTCTAATACTAAATTTAGCATATATTTTTGACGTTCTAATGGCGCAGAACAGTCCACTTTATCGAAAGCATCTTGCTGGCAAATAATGAAATCCATTACCTCGCCTTTCCAAAATCTTTCATGATATTCAACTGGAACACCATCATCACCAAGAATATTAATCTGCTCAGCAACTTCTCTACTTCTAATTAAAATATCCCTTGCTAATGCAATTTTCTCTGGCCATTCAGGATCAATGCTATCTCTGAAATACTCTTCCAGTTCGGGATATTCTGCATATTTAGAATAAGACTCTAATGGGTCAATTGCAGGATATCTTTTACTATCGGCACGTTGCTGTGAAAGGGCATAGAAACAACGAGCAGCTTTTTTAGTTGATTCAGTTACAGGCTCTTTTAAGTTACCTCCGGCTGGTGATACAGTTCCTATAAACGTGATTGAACCGGTTGATCCATTGTTTAAGTATGTAAATCCTGCGCGAGAATAAAAGTTAGAAATAATTGCAGGCAAGTCCATTGGAAATGCATCCTGTCCTGGTAATTCTTCCATTCTGTTCGACATCTCACGAAGTGCTTGTGCCCAACGTGAAGTTGAATCTGCAAGAAGTAATATTTTCAATCCCATTGCACGGTAATATTCAGCTAATGTCATTGCTGTATAAACCGATGCTTCACGAGCAGCAACGGGCATATTCGATGTGTTTGCAATAATGGTTGTACGTTCCATTAGTTTACGGCCTGTACGTGGGTCATCTAATTCAGGAAACTCAGTAAAGATTTCCACAACCTCGTTTGCACGTTCACCACAAGCAGCTACGATGATCATATCGGCTTCAGCCTGTTTTGAAAGAGCATGCTGTAGTACTGTTTTTCCTGTACCGAAAGGACCAGGAATAAATCCTGTACCACCTTCAGCAATTGGGTTTAAAGTATCAATTACGCGAACACCTGTTTCCAATAACCTGAATGGACGTGGTTTTTCTTTGTATGCCTTAACCGCTAATTTAACCGGCCATTTTTGAATCATGGTTAAATCAATTTCTTTTCCATTTTCGTCGGTAACAACAGCAATTGTATTTTTAATGGTATATTCTCCTTCTTCAACTACACTTTTAACAGTGTATTTACCTTCAAATTTGAAAGGAATCATAATTTTATGAGGCATCCAGTTCTCTTTAACTTCACCTAACCAACCACCTGCTTCTAAAACATCACCAGGTTTAGCAATTGGTTTGAATCCCCATTTTTTGTCATCTTCTAATGGGTTAGTATGTTCTCCACGTTTAAGGAAAACACCTTCCATTTTATCAAGGTCGTTTTGAAGACCATCAAAATTTTTAGAAAGAATACCGGGTCCAAGAGTTACTTCTAGCATGTGACCGGTAAAATCAACAGTATCGTCAACTTTAAGGCCACGTGTACTCTCAAATACCTGAACATATGCTTGTGTGCCGATTACCTTGATAACTTCGGCCATTAACCTGGTTTCACCCAAATTAATGTAGCATATCTCGTTTTGTTGAACAGGTCCGTCAACCTCAACAAATACAAGGTTTGCGATAATTCCTGCTACTTTTCCTTTTGTCATTTTATTTATTTTTTCCATTTATTGCAAATTCTTTAGAAAACTCAAATCCGGATTTTAAATCGTTGATGACCTTACTGAACATCTCGTGACCTTTTTCTTCGTCGAGTTCTAACCATCGGTAAGCCATATCAAGCTTAATGGTATATGCTAATACAACTTCAATTGTGAAATAATCGAAAAGAGTAATCTCTTCTACCTTATCCCATTTGATTTGATCCAGGCCTTTTTCACGAGCCATTAAATTTTCTTTTTCAGCTTGTATAATAATATCTGAAACATATGGTAAATCAACTCCTAAACCAAAATCTTTAGCATTGCTCTTAGCAATTGCTTTCGAGACTTCATTATCACCAATGATTTGTTTCTCAACATCAAAATCGTATGCTCTACAATTTAATCCTATTAGGATATTTGTTAAATTTTGATTAAACTCAAACCATTGTTTTAAAAACTTATTTTTAGTTTCTAAAACATAATCGAAATACATTTCGGTTAATAGATTTTCCCAGCTTTTATTGATGTTTTTAGATAATTCCTCGTCTTTGAAAATTTCAACAAACTCATACATGTAAACGGGAAGGATTCCTTGTTTTTCGTCTGAAAATTCAATTTCAAAATCCTCGAAAGAATAATTTCCTAACTTATTTTGATTTTCAAAATCCTCATCTAAAAATTGAAGCAATTTTTGGTTATCGTAAGGTAGGAATAGCAGTTCTACTAATTTATAATCTTCCGGGCGAAGATGCTCCTGAAGTTCGTGCTTAAAGTCAAGCATTTGAAACTGAACTTCAGTATCGTCCAAGAAAATGTCTGGTAATCCTGCTATAAAGTAGTGATAATAATTACGAAACATAACTATTCTCCCGGATATAACATTTCAATAGTTTTCGGACGAAGGTATGATTTGAAGAAATTTTCGAAATCTTCTTCGCTAAAGCTAATTTTGTATGATCCATCAGCAGGTCCTACCTTGAAGCCACCTTTTATTGTGTCGCTAAAACTTAACTCAAGATTTGTGTTTAATTCTTTACCTGATTTTGCAGCAAAATATTTAGAAAACTCTTTTTCAAGATCGGCAGGAAGTAATACAGAAAGATCAATTGTTTCACTTTTCTGTGGATTCCAGTTTTTTACAACAGATTCTATTACTTCTTTAACAAATTTTTCATCATCGAAAGCTTTTTTTACAGGTTCGTCTATAACCTTGCTAACGATCATATCAGTAATTTTTTGCTTAGTAGTTCTTACAGCTTGTTTCGCTGCAAGATTTAGTTCAGCATCAACATTTTTTTTGATTTCAGCAGATTTTTGTTCAGCACTTGCTATGATTTCCTTTGCTTCTTTTTCAGCCTCCTGTTTAATTTTCCCAGCTTCAGATTTTGCTTCAGCCAAGATCTTTTCAGCTTCTGCATTTGCTTTTTCAACCCCTTCGTTATAAAGCTTCTGAGTTAGTTCCTGAAGTTTGTTTTCCATATTTATGAGTTCTTATTGTTTAAGAATAAAAAATGAGATACAAATCTAATAACTTATCTCAATTATTCACCATATATTTTACATTAACTGATATTTAAATTACTAAACTGATTTCTTATACACTTGAACTGCCTTTTTTGTTGTGTCAAGTGTTTGTCGTTTAATAAAACTATTTTTTATCATCCATTGCTGGCAAATGTAAATTAGTCATTATTAAACTCCAAGAAGATTGTTGTTATTTTTATAACAGTGTTATCTGTTTAACAACATAATGTTCTAAAACTACTGTTTTTTCTTTAAATAGCGAACACTTAAGATAACTTCAAAAACGGTATAAAGAAGATAAAGTATAAAAAAAGAAATTAAAAAACTTGTTGCTTTTTCAGGATTCATAAAAGCGTAAGAAGTAATAAAAACGAGATAAATCATCATTTTAATTCCGGAGATCATCATAAATCGCTGGCTAAATCTCGAAGATTGATTCTCCTGGATTTGAATTAAAGAGTAATGGAATATTCCGGTTAATAAAGCTATAACTCCCAGCATTATCCAGAATATTGGTAAATAATAATCTGCTAAAAGGGAACCGAATAGTAAAAACGCGATACCTGCTACACAAATCGTAAAAAGTAGCTCACGTAATAGGAATCTTTTAAAAGCTTGCATTATTTTTAGGTCTAAATAAAATCTTTTATTGGTTTAAAATTAACATTTACTAGCGCAAGAACTACTTAAACAAAGAAATTCTATTCGTTTATTCTATTTATCAACTTATATTTCGTCAGTTACACCAATAACCGTAATGATAACAGCTTAAGAGCTTATAGCAAATTATTTGACGAAATCGTTAGGCGCTTTTTTGTTCTTTTGATCCGAATTTTGATTCTCCTGTGCTGACATTTTTTAGTGATTCTTCACCCATATTACAGTTACCTGTAAACTGTGAGCCTGGTTCTATTGCAAGTTTTTTAGTTACAATATCACCAAATATTTTTGCAGTAGCTTTAAGAGAAAGTAATTCTCCCACTTTAATCTTACCATTTATTTCGCCAAGAACATCAGAGTTTTTACAAACTATTTCACCTTTAACCTTACCTGTTTCACCAATTACAACTTTTCCTGCGGTCTTAAGATTTCCTTTTAAAATACCATCAATTCTTATATCACTATTCGAATTAACATCACCTGTAATTTCGGTTCCTGCACCAATTAAATTTATTGCAGTTGTTGTTTCTGTTTCGTTGTACTTAGCCATCACTCTTTATTTTAAAATAATTAACGTTTCAAATACAAAGCAAATATATATAAAAAATTATCTACCGATCGACAATTAACTTAAATAACATAGATTAATCTGAAAACCTTCAATTCT
This sequence comes from Bacteroidales bacterium, assembly GCA_028282785.1. Classification (GTDB taxonomy): domain Bacteria; phylum Bacteroidota; class Bacteroidia; order Bacteroidales; family UBA12077; genus UBA12077. Next base: position 135,534 of record JANQHE010000057.1, read on the forward strand.
TCAAATTATTGTGAAACATGTATAATTTTTTAAAAACTATACAAATCAATTCCAAAAAGAACTTCGTAAAACGGGGTATTTTCAGTTGGAGCGTATCCAACTCTAAGTCCTGTACTTAATGGAAAAATTGTCCTCAACAAATGATAATCAGCTGTTAACTCAAAACCAAAACTAAAATTATGATCCACTGGCCATATAATTGCTGTTTGGGTTTCATTTAATGTTCTGTAGGTATTATATGCATAATCCGCAAAAATATCTCCACGTATCCTCTTCAAGTATAATAATGATCCTAAGCTCCAGTCCGGATAAATAATCGGAAAAATATAATCTCCATAAACTTTTACCATTTTCTCTGTTCGCTTATTTTGAATACCTCTTGGGAAAGAAAAATCACTACTAAATAAATATAAACGAGGATCTTGAAACTGATAACCAAAATTAATCTTAAAGCTACTGTTTCCTTTTCCCGGCAAATAAAATATAGCATCGCCACTATATATGTAATTATATAGTTCTGATTCGAATGGTGTATTAAATAAATTAAAATCAAAAATAGCTCCTAAGCGTGGTATAATATCCCGATCTGCTTTTCTTTGATATGCATAAAATAATAACCGCGATTGCATAATTTCCAATCCTTCGATATAATAATTGTTTTCATAATTATAATATAGATTGTCAAAATACTCAACCGAAACCTCAGGCCGAAATCCCTTAATGAATTTTCCTTTGGTCAAATTAAAAGGAACATAAATCAAAGCTTCATAGCTGTAACCAATATTAGATTGTGGCTCCCATGCAGCATTACTGGTAGTTCTAACTAACTGATCAGCTCCATAATTGGCAGTAATCTTCAAAACAGGATATTGGCCCTTCAACTCTATTGATGATGAAACGTAATGATTTCCATCTTTATAAGCATATCCTATAATTGACTCTATAGTGCTCAATTTATTTTGAGAAAGCAAGGTAAGCCCCGGATGAACATTATTGTATATTTCAGAATAATCAGTAAAAGCATTACCAAGATCCATTTCGTTATAATCAACATAAAAAGGAATCCAGCTATGAAAGTTGAATAAATTCAAATATTTACGATATGGCTTTGAAATAAACTCTTTATCTTTCCTTATAGTTTGATCAAATCCTGACTCTTCCTGTTCCTTTAGTTTTTCTGCAAATTCAAACTTATGAGCCTCATTTTGATCAATCCTTTTCCACAAAGCCCTTTCCACCGGAATAGTTGCCAGTCGAAATCCTTGCGAAGTATACTCATTTGTAATCAATTCGTTTTTGTTCGCTATATAATCGAATTCAGAAATACCAAATTTGGCATCTGATAGCTGATATATTTCCTTTGATTTTTCATCAAACACATAAACATTATCAGTTCCATTAAAAGTTGAATGGAAGTATATATAACCATCTACAGGTAAAATTCTTTGAATATCTGAACCTGGAAGTTTAAATAAAGTTTCCCATTCTTGATTTTCAATATCATATCTACACACCTGTTTATATGAATTAACTAGCTCAATAACATATATGTGGTTTTCATCAATAGACCATTTTGGTCTTTGAATAAAACCTTGATTTGAACTTATTTCATCAATAACAGAACCCGTAAATGTATTTAAAAAAACCAGTGAGCTTTGATTCTTCTGATCAACCTTTACAACAACTATTTTATCTGAACCCGGAGATAGATCAGGACTAAAATATCGTGTTTTTTTAACTAACTCAAACTCGTTTTTAGTTTTAATATTTAAAACTTTAATGCTAGTAAACTCTCTATTTTCCCAACGTATATCCGGTTTATATTCGGCCCATACCAGTAAATTATTAGAATATGAAAAATCATTAGAAACCAAATATCCAGGCTCATACAATATTTCTTCACTCTTATTATTTACTAATACAAATTGAGGTATGTGAGACAATCCATCTTTTAAGGCAATTACGTTATTAGCATTAACAACAATTGGGTTAATATAATCTTCATAATCATTTATTGCATAAGACTGAAAATATTTTGGATTATTAAAGTCTTTTTCTCCGATCTGCATGGTCCAGGTACTATCCAGATAATCAAAAACTTCATTGTATAATTCTTCCTGGGACAATCCGACATTCTTTTTTAATCCTCTGTAAAATGCAAATGGGGTAGGTAATAAAGTATATGAATTTCTTGCTACATGCGATTGTATATCTGACCAAACATTTGCCCCATATTTAATTCTGGTATAAGCAGTTAGCTGATATCCTAGCTTATAATGATTCGGAACGTAGTTTTTATATGAGCCGAAGGCCATTTTATCAAAAGAATATCTTTTATCGTCGCTCAATAAATGTGTTTTTATTCCTCTTTCAAAATAAGGCATTCTTCCTCGCCCATATTTTAGCAATGCTGTTTCTGTTGAAACGGCATCACCTTCCAAATACCACAATGGCAATTGCCCTGCAACTAAACCTGTTGCTTGCTGTCCAAAAACAATCGATAAAATATTTGTTATTCCTTGATCCAGTTTATCAATCTGAACAACATGTCTTAACTCATGAACACATAAATGTTCAAGCCATGAATCCGGGTAAGCATCTTGCGGAGGAGTGGCAAAAAGTTCCATTCTTTTAGGAGCCCAGGTTACATAACCATTTGAGACGATGGTTTGATTATGAAGAATTACAGATATCTTTTGGGGTTTATGATTTAAGGTTTTACCAACTCTCTGATAATTATACTCTAAAATATTAGCTATTTCCTGCGCTTTATCTTCAAAATCCTTTTGAAATATTATTTGAAAATTCTCCGTTTTAATTTGTTTCCATTTTGCAGATGCAGGATCCTGACCCGTTGAATAATATTGTGCTAAGGAATTATTTCCGGGAATTAAAAATATAAAGGAGATGAGTAAATATTTTGTAATTAATTTCATTAAAATCAACTTTAGACCAAAATCACATTTACTTAACTCAGTAAAAATAGAAATGTTTTAAAAGCGAACAGTTTTATTTTTTACAACTTTTTTGCTTTATAACCTTCAGAAGTTAAGATCTGGACAATTTTATCCCTAAAATCTCCCTGAATTATTATCTCACCGTCTTTAACAGATCCTCCAACAGCACATTTGGTTTTAAGTAACTTACCTAAACCTTTTAAGTCTTCTTCATATCCTACAAAACCACTTATTAAAGTAGCTTGTTTGCCTTTTTTCTTTGCTTTTGTATCGAGATATACTTTAAGATTCTGCTTTGATGGTTCTACAGTTTCTTGTTCTTCTTCCTCATCATAGTTGTATTCAAAATCCGGATTAGTTGAATAAACTACATCAATTCTGTTTTTTCGATTTTTATTAGACATATGTAGATGTATTTATTTTTGAGGTAATAATTTTATTTTTAGAATTTGGCTAATTTACGTAATTTCGGAGCAATTTGATTATGAAGTATATATTTTTTGATTTTCTCACAATAAAATAGACTTAGGAAACATTATTTATTAGAATTTGAATTAGATTTGGCAACGACAAAATGATATAAATTAGATGAAAAAATTTAAGATTGTAAACCGAATAACTGGCTGGGTTGTATTTTTAATTGCAGCAGTAACTTATTTAATGACAATTGAACCAACTACAAGCTTTTGGGACTGTGGTGAATTTATAGCTACAGCATATAAATTACAAGTTGGTCATCCTCCCGGAGCTCCATTATTTATGATCATTGCTAGAGTATTTACTCTTTTCGGTGGAGCCCCTGAAAATGCAGCAATGATGGTTAATGCAATGTCAGGTTTAGCAAGTGCTTTTACAATTTTATTTTTATTCTGGTCGATAACACACCTTGCAAAAAAAATGTTTCCTTCCGAAGGTGAATTAACCACAGGCCAATTAATTGCTATTATAGGAAGTGGTTTGGTTGGAGCTTTAACTTACACATTCTCTGACACTTTTTGGTTTTCTGCTGTTGAAGGTGAAGTATATGCGTTGTCATCATTATTTACAGCTGTAGTTTTTTGGGCAATTCTTAAATGGGAAAATATCGCCAACGAAAAATACTCGAACCGATGGTTGATTCTTATTGCCTATTTAATGGGATTATCAATTGGTGTACACTTGTTAAACTTACTTGCGATTCCAGCAATTGTTTTTGTTTATTATTTCAAGAAATATCCTGTTACAAGAAACGGGATATTTAAAGCTTTACTTGCAGCTATAGCCATTTTAGGAACTATTATGTATATAATAATTCCTGGAATAGTAAAAGTAGCAACCTGGTTTGAGCTAATGTTTGTTAATGGATTTGGTTTACCATTTAAATCCGGCGTATTATTCTACATGGCGATACTCATCACGTTCATTTTTTGGAGCATACACTATACCCATAAAAAGAAAAAAGTTGTACTTAACACAATTGCTGTTGCATTTACAGTAATAATGATAGGTTACTCTAGCTTTACCATGATAGTGATTCGTTCACTGGCAAATACTCCAATCGATGAAAACAATCCCGAAACGGTATTTAATTTATTGAGCTACCTTAACCGTGAACAATATGGTAATAGACCTTTATTTAAAGGACAGTATTTTAACGCCCCAATTGTTGATAGTGAAGAACCGTACACTTATCGTCAAAAAGATAGTAAATACGTTAAAGCCTATTCTCAAAACGCCATTTATGAATACGATGAAAGATTCACAACTATTTTTCCTAGAATGTATAGTCAAACAAATCCTAATCATGCAGAAGAATATAAAACGTGGGCTGACATTAAAGGGAAAAAAGTCACCGTTACAGGATATAATGGCGAACCGGAAATTAAATATATACCAACATTTAGTGAGAATCTTAAATTCTTTTTCAGGTATCAACTAGGTCATATGTATTGGCGATACTTTATGTGGAATTTCTCAGGTAAACAAAATGATACTCAAAGTCATGGAGAATTAATGAATGGGAACTGGATTACCGGAATCAATTTTATTGATAATGGCCTTATAGGTCCACAAGAAAATATACCTGATCACATAAAAAACCAAAAATCGAGGAATACATATTTCATGCTCCCTTTAATTCTTGGGCTTATGGGTTTTTTCTTTCATATGCGCCGACATATGAATGATTTTGTAGTGGTACTTTTATTATTTGTTCTTACAGGA
>JANQHE010000047.1 GCA_028282785.1 Bacteroidales bacterium
ACAAAATCGTAAAATGTTTTTATTAACTTGTTTATCTGAATATTAGTAATTACAACATCTGCATAATTTATTAACAAATTATCAACATCTGATTTTATCGAATATTCAAAAAATCACCATTGATCATTTTTTACAATTTTCAGATAATCAACTGCTTACAGCGCATGTTTTATGAAAGTAATGTATGGTAGTATTTTTATGATTAAATGTTTGTTTTAGCGTATGAAATGCAAAATGGTGTTCTAATAAATACTCATTAGAAAATCACTCTAACCACTTAATAATTTTTGCATTTACAGGATTACCAATTAAATTAACTCCAATAAAATCCTTCGGTAATTTTGAGTAGTCTACTTTTGCATTTAACAAGTGATTTTCGTATAAAGATGCTGCTGTTTTAAGGGTAAAACCATTGCAGTAAAGCGATCCATAAATATTGCCCTTGTGTTCGATGTAACCATCGAAATAATTGCTTCTACTAAAGTTGAAGCTTTAATTTTTGATTTTAATATGCTATTGCTTTTTTTCAAACCAAAGTAAAAATACTTTAAACAACGCAGAAACAAAACCCTAATTTTAAAATAATACCTTTTAATATATCATTTCCATTCGCGGTGTAATTACGATGCATTCTATAAATCCATAATAATAAAAGCTTATATCAACTCTTGTGTTTGTAAAATAGGCATCTCCCTTTCTAAGAGAGAAATAAAAAGGCACAAGCAAAATGCTTGCGCCAGTTGTGGCATTATACTATATTCTAAAATTTATTATTTAATCTATAGAGTGTCTGACCCACCGGTTCCTAATTGTGTAACACGTATTGTTCTGGTTATACCACCACCGGAAATTGTTATGGTACCTGTTTGATCTCCTAAAACTTCATTACCGGAAACGGTAATAGTCTGATTATTACTACCGGAATTTGATGAAAGAGTTAACCATGCGCTTGACAATATGGTCCAATTAACATTCGATGTAATATTAATAGTAGTAGAATATATCCCATTCTTAAATAAAATATTGCTTACACCAACATTAAGTACTGTAGAACTTCCTCCAGTGCTTCCACCTGTTGTTTCTCCCTCTTTATAATGATACGTATATTTATTTAAAACATTTCCATTATGATCTTTAACAAATTCCAACCTGCCAAAATCATCGTACTTGTATGTTGTTGTTTTGTTATTTGGATCTGATTGAGATGTCATACCTATTAAAGGTTCGTACGTATAAGTAGTCATTTGTGCACCTTTTGGAAATACTCTCAAATCATCCACATTTAAACGACCAGCAATAAAATCAAAAGTACCCGATGATGTAATATTAACTGTTTCGCTAAAAAAGATCCAATCGTTTGTATTAATTGGTGTATCAAACGAAAATAACTCTCCATCACCTTTTACAAAAAATGAAATTACATATTCTCCTGCTTTTTCAAAGTATATGTGGCCTGTAACATCAAATAGGCTGTGATCTCCTGATTTTGCGTCATTACTCAGTGTTCCTTCTATTATAGTAGAACCATAACCAAATAGTACAGTACCTTGTCCATCGCCCGGTGGCTCTTCAAATCCTGTGTAGAAAATTCGTTTATTTTTTGTATTGGTAGCTTTTGCAACCGGATATGAAAAGTTATAATTCCAATCGTATCCTACCTTAACATCGTCGGCATAGTTTGTTGTAACTAAGTTTCCTTTATCTGTATATTCAAATTCATTTAAAGTTTCGTAACTAGACGAAAGATCTAAATAATACTTGCTTGTGGATGAATTATACTTAACCGTAGCTTTTTTAATATCCATTCCCTGCCCGGATAAGTACTGGGGTTCATCTATATTAAAAGTATAATTTTTGGAATTTAATGTCATCCAACTTCCAATGGATGAATTATATATTCTGATAAATTCATTAAAATTTGCACCCAAAAGATAAGGAGCATCTCCATCATACTTTCTGTATATTGTTTCAATAGGTACGCCTACCATGTAATTACCCTCGAACATATCGCTCATCACTTTTAATTTCCCCTCGGTATTACTATAATAAAGAACATCTCCGTTCATATTATAGCTCAAATAATCGCTTGCATACCAATATATATTACCCATTAAAGAACCATTAGACTCTTTGAAACCATGATATGAAACCTGTCCGAAATCATTGTAGGTATAGGTTTCTTCTTCAATTAATAGTTCATCTTCCAAAGTAGCACTGGCATCAATTTGTATGCTTAATCTACGATCATCCGGAGTAACTCCATCTGGAACTTCAACTGTTCTTTTTCTAATTAGCCTTGCATCACCGGGAACAATAGAATAAGTACCTGATATTTTTGCTAAATCAGAATACTCGGTTCCCTGCCATTGCTTGTAATATCTGCCAGTTACAGTGTTAACATCTTCAATGCTATAAGCTTTAAAAATATATTCGAAGATTTCTCCTTTAATCATTTTTCCACTTTCGTCGAAATATAAAACCTCCTCTGTTTTACCTCTTAAAGGACTCTGGGTACGTCCACTCCAAAAAGGCCAACCACTTTTATTATTATAATAAAAATAATTTTGATAACCTGTAGGAGCGTTAAAAGATTTACCCGGAGCATAATCTGAGTTTACATTAAAATAATGTATTATTTTTCCATTTCCTGTTTGAACTTCCGTTACTTTTGCGTACATAACCGGACTACCATCGAATAATTCAGAATTTACCTGGTTGTCTTCATATCTTACTGAACTGGCACCCCCAACCAACTGAATTTTTTCTTGCGAAGAAAGTGCCGAAGGATTACTAATGTATTTAGCGAAGGTAGCAAATCGAGGTAATTTAACAAAAGGCTGCTCATAAACATAGGTTTTTTCCCAATCAACATCAACATCTTTTAAGGATTGGCTTTTTACTCGTAAACCACCACCCTCAATGATTTTTCCTTTTATTACAAACCGGTTCGATTCATATTCCAATTCCATATATCCTCCGGTTGGGTAATCAATTCTTTTAAGCATTCCGGTTTTAATATGATTTGCGTTAGGGGTTCTATTGTTGGCACCTAAGGTAACCACATCATGCCCCGAAACAGAGCCTAAAGAAAAGGGGTAATATTCGGTTTGGCTAATGCTTGAAGGAATGTAAGCATATAGTTTTACATCATAAGAGCTTTGTCCGTGATCGGCAAAATATCCGAAACAATCGTATTTGAATGAATTGTAAGCTGGAAAATATCCAATCCCATCATAATATTCTAAATCATATTCTTTGTGTGTTTCGTTTTGAGCGTTTTTAAATACCAATTGATTTAATAAAAGCCTGCTTGGATTTCCACTCAAGTTATTAATATACTCGTAATTTAAATCGATTGATTTAACCAGCTTGTCATTGTAATTATAAATTTTAACACTCGAAAGAGCTTCATCTCCCGGAATATCCTGACGAGTATGATTGTATACAAAACTTACATAACCTGTGTTAAAATTAATTTTAACTAAACGAGTTGGAGAATTTAACTGAACCCTTCCATTATCTGTTTCAGACTCAATTGGTATATTAGTTTCATGATAAGTATTTGGATATCCATGTACTTTAAATAATTGTCTGAAATAGCTTAAATCGCTACCACCATCATCGTACTCAAAAGTTATTTTTTCGCCTGTAGGTAAAATCATTTCCGTTAAATGCCAATCCTGGATAGGATAAGTTACTCCCCTCCCTTCTGTGGTATTAATAATTCTGGTTATTTTACTGAAATTGTAATATACTCCATTGCTTGATAAAATCTTAAAAGCCAAAATTTCATTATCGTATGCTCCGATAGAGTTTTTAAATACCAGGTTTTTTATTTTAATGTCGTCTCCCTTTATTTCAACAGCTTTGTGATCTTTATTAATAATAAACTGTGTAGTTAAATCTGGAGCTGATAAAAAGAATACATCAGGCTCTAAATCATATATTTCAGCATTTTCATCATGTAGGCGCATATTTGTCCCTACCGTTTCATTATGTCTTTGCCAACCATAGTATTCAACCACAAAACCAGGAGAAGCTACCCCATTATCGTCACGATCAAAATCGAGCATGGAACCTTTTTGAGTACGGGTAATTTTACCACCGGCATTTAAATGCCAGTTTTGACCTACTCGAGAAGCTACACCGTTTACTTTTATTCCTGCAGTATTGTAAGCTAAATAGATGGGAATACTAGCATTTTTATAATTTGCAGTATATAAGGGCAAACTTACATTTAATTTACCATTGCATTTCGGAAAATCGAAATGTTTCATAGCCTGAAACTCAGCTACGGTTGGTGTAGTTTCTGACACTCGTAAAAAGCTATAATCTCTGTTTACGTATTTCTGATACCGTTCATCGCCCTGACTTAGGGAAATGAATGGTATTAAAATTATTATTATTATCAAACTTAATTTTTGCATTGTATCCATATATTATATTCAACTAATATTATCCAATTTGCAGATTCTCTATTATAATAACTTTCCAGTTTTAATTGCCTGTTCTAAATCTCCCAAGGTTAATGGAGTAAATTCATATGTTTTAGTTTTTCTAAAAATTCTCAATATAGTAACCATTATCATATCTCCTTCCGGTCTAAAATATTTATTATAATTAAATTCTGAAATATCTACATTGAAGGTTTTACCAAATTCTTCAATAAATTCTACTGCATCATCACCCCACACATTCAAATCTTCTTGAATTGTGGTGCTTTTTTTAAAATTAAAAGAGTATTGGCCTCTACTTTCATTTACAAAATTTCTTAATTCTTCTGATATATTCTCCATTTGAAAAAAAATTTATTTATTGTGAACTAATACCTTAATCTCACTTACAAAATAATTGTGATTATCCAAAACCTCAATGTTATAGACAATAACATTTTGATTTACTTTTGTAATTTTTGTAATCTCTTTATTAATTCCATTTGAAGTTAATAATAAATCTCTTTCTTTCAATTCCTTTACTTTTATCCATCCCTTACTTTCAACAAAAAATGGATGCTCTGAAGTAACTGTTATTATCTCTTTACCAATAAAAATATTATAAACTTCATTTACCTCACTTTTGAAAAACTTAACAATTGGTTTTAATTCGAGTTTTTCTGTTTCAAGATCAATGCTATATACATTTATACCTTCTTTTAATTGCTCAATATTTATAAGTCCATTTTCTGTATATACTTTTGTTCCTCCTTTAAAACATACATACATGCCATAACTATCTATGTAAGCAGGTCCAGTTGGATAATTTTTTTGAATATATTTTTGGTCATCCATGAATTGCTTGTATGAGGGAATATTATCTTTAAGAACATTATTCACATCATTTATTGTCAATGCCCATCCTGCATATGGAACAAATCTTCCCATCATCCTTCCTAGTGTTCGAGTTCCAAACAATCTGAATCCCATTTTTTGTGGAAATTTCTTAGATAAATAACTTGAAGCTATTGAGGAACCCGGTTTAGAACCTAATGCTCCAACAGGTTTTAATGACTTTATTGGCTGACCCAACACAATTAAGGTTGGCCCTATTATATGTTCTCCTACGCCAGCTTCGTTATTTCCTTTTACCGGTATAACCATTGGCGGATGCCAGTTATCATTGTCAGAATTAGACTCATTATTTTCTTCTCCCACAGAAGAGGTAGATGATTCTCTTTCTGAATTACTTGAATCCTCTTCACTTTTTGTATTTGGATTGCTTTCATTAACTTCGCCGGGATACCAAGCAAAAACTAAAACTCCATTAACATAAACAGCTCCACCAGATGGCTCATCTTTTTCCTTTTTGTTTCTTGGTGTATCTTCTATCCTTGGAGGATCATTTGTAGGGCCTGCCCCTATATCACCGATTTCAGTTTCGAGCATTCCATCAGGATCAATAAACCTTACCGGGTTATTAAATGCATAACGATACGGAGACCAAAAACGGGCTTTCTCTGCCATTGGGTCGGTTACGTGCCAACGTGCAATTTCGGGGTCGTACATACGTGCGCCATAATCGTACCAGTTCAGTGGTAAATCAAATGTGCCATCGGTATCGATACCTTCCTGCAACTCTTTGCCGTTATATAAGTATTTATTGTCGTTATTTAACATACCTGTTCAATTATAATTATTAAAGGATCTCTGCCAGGTTGTGCTCTATCATTTTTCAAAGTACATAAAAAGCTAGTATTCGTTACAAATTTATCTGCCGTTAGGCATGACGAGCGCTAGCAGAGTTAATCTACATAAAATTCCTTATATACAATAAATTCGTAATGAGCATCTTTTTTTAAAGTATCTAAATCGACGATAAGCTTTCCTAACAATAAATTATATCCTTCTTTTTTTGGTAATATTTTAACCTTTACAATATTATTTATACCCGAATATTCTGAAATAGTATCTATTAGATTTCCATTACTACTTATATCACCATAAAGAAATTTGGTTTTCCATGGATAACTATTTATAAATTTAATTTCTAATTCTAAGCTATCATTAATACTAATTGTATCCTTTTTAATATTTATATCATAATATAAGCTCTTTTTTATATCTATTGTATTAGTTGCAGTGTTAATTACTAACTGACCATTTTTTAAAAAGCTTGAGTCATTTATCGCTTTATAGTTTTCAAACTTTAAGTATGTTCCATCTCTACTTTGGAAATACTTTTTATGAATTAAAATAAAACTGTTTATAAACAAAAATTCCTCTTTTATACTTCCATCTTCATTGTAATTTCTAGCAATCCCATGAACTGTATCATTTACATAATTCTTATGCATTCGAATATTCCCATTTTCCCAAAAAACAGTTAATGAACCATTTTTTTTCCCTTGATCAAATTCCACGATATCATTTATATTACCATTCTTATAGTATGATTTACATAATCCTTGATACAATCCATTTTTGATTTTGATCTCCTTTAATAAGTTTCCATCTTTTGAAAACAAGTATGCTACATAAGAATTAGGATTTTCCCTGTCAAAAACAATTTTTTCTTTAATTTCTCCGGTTTCATAATGCTTATATTCTATCTTTTGTTTGCTACAAGAGTATAGTAATCCGAAAATAATTAAATAAAACAAGTAATTTCTTTTCATTATATCAATATGTAAGTGGTAACTTTTTTGGTCTATAAATTCCTAATGCATCCATAAACTGATCTGGCGCATAAGACTTTGCTTGTTCTCGTCCAAAGCTATTTGCTTTTTGATCCAAAACAGAATCTGATCTGGGATAACCCATAATGTTTTGATCCCAAATCTCTCTCAGGTTACTGAAGTGTATCGCGAAATAAACACCACCAGGTCCACGATGAGCAGCGAAAAAATTAGCTTTTGCGTGAAAATACTTATCAGAATTTAGCCAATTAGCTTCTTTCATATCTGAATAATTCCGATAAAAATCAATTGAAGCTCCATACATTTCTACAAGGAACATTAATTCATCAGTAAATTTTTCAGCTGCATTATTTATGGCATCACCTGTTTTCTCTATAGCATTCATTATTGGATCATCTTCGCCAGATTTTGCAGAATATTGGTTATAATTATTAGCTAAATTGTCATAATATCCTTCATATCTAAATTCTGGTTTAAAACTATTCTGTAATTCTACATTATTTTGTCCACTAAAATCAGTGCTATATATTGCTCTAAATGAGGAGATTATCCCCGTTTTACCAAATGACATATTTTCATTTACCATGTTATCATACATTTGATAGCTGCTACTACGCGGTAGAATCGCGTGGCTTTTCATTTATATTTTATTTTTAACTTTCTTTGTTAGTGCTCGTTTTTCAGTCGCACGCGTTATAAACGCGCGCTAGTTGGGTTATTTTAATGTTTTTTTCAATTCAAATTATTACATTGAGAAATTAGATAATTTCACTTACTTAATATTCTAGTAACTTATTACTTGAAAATTAACAATAATACTATCATTTGCTATAAGTGTATTTTTTTGATCAAATAACTCCCAATAGTGGGTTGCCTTAAACTGACCTGTTTTTGTACATATTATTGGAAAAATAAATGTCGAATCATTCATACTTAGCAATGATTTTTTTTTGATAACTTCTTTACTATTATTATTAAATAACGATCCAGTTAATTTTATACTACATTTAGGTGTTTTAACTATCATTATTTGAGTAAAGAATTTTTCGTTTAATTTAACAATAGAATCCGGATATGCATAAAAATGAGTCAATGGTTCTCCTTCAATACTAGTAACATTTCCGTTTCTATCATACTTTGTTAAAAAGCTGCACACTCCTGGCGTTCTATAATGTTTAAATTCTGATAATAAACCATCATCATAAAAATACCAATTCCCAATTTTATCATCCTTTTCCATTTGTCCAATTGTTACTATCTCATTCTCAAAATTATAATATTTTATTTGTCCACTTTCTTTTCCATTAATATCAAAATTAGTATATATATATAAGCTATCTTCAGGTAAAACAATTTTTGAAAGGCCAATCTTTTTTCCATTTCTATACTTTGAAGAATCTATAATAAGATTATTTTGATACATAACTTCTATATACGTACTATCATCTATAAAATCTTTCTTTATAAAATAAGATGATTTTCTATTATCACAACTGATAAAGCTTATTAATAATAAGCTTAAATATAAACGTATAAGTGTTTTAATTGCTATTCTTCTATTTCGTACCATTTTCCATCTTTTAAATAATGTAATGTGCTATCGGGTGTAACAAGGGAATCTCCTTGTATCCATTTTACACCTATTTCTAAAGGAGATACAGTATCACCTTCATATTCACCATATTTTTCTTTATTATATTCTCCTTGTTTTTTAATTTTCCTTCTTATTGGCTCCTTACGACCATATTTACCGTATGGAGAGCCTTCTCCAACACCATCGCTATGAGAATTCTCATCTGCCTCCGTTCCAAAACTTCTTTCCCAATTTTCCAATCTTCTTTTAAATCTACTATCAATTTTATAAGGAGTTCCTTCTTCAACTTTTTTAGAATTTTCATCATTTATTATTGGTTTGGATCTCTGAAATTCTTCGATAGGATGAATTAAATCTCCGTTTTCATCAGTTCTATATCTTTTACCGCTTGGAGGATCACCTTTCGATTGAGTTTCATTTCTTGCTATTGCTCCAGAAACCTCACCAGTACCAGGATCAAAAAGCACCGTTTTACCATTAAAAAACTCATAACTCCTTTGATCTTGCTGAAAATCATTCCATTCATTTTCCATCATTCCATCAGGATCAATAAACCTCACCGGGTTATTAAATGCATAACGGTATGGAGACCAAAAGCGGGCTTTCTCTGCCATTGGGTCGGTTACGTGCCAACGTGCAATTTCGGGGTCGTACATACGTGCGCCATAATCGTACCAGTTTAGTGGTAAATCGAATACGCCATCGCCATCGGTATCGATACCTTCCTGCAACTCTTTGCCATTGTATAAATATTTATTGTCGTTATTTAACATACCTGCAAAACGTAAGCCGAATGGGTAAAAATCGGATTTTTGTGTTACAACCGGGCCGGCAGCATCAGTTTCGAAAGCCACACGAACATTGCCCTGGTGGTCTTTTAACTGGTATTCGTAAACAAAACTACTGGTGGGTTTATTTACTCTACCCTCGCTGGTTAATAAATACTGGAAACTGCCATCTTTATATATGATGTTTCCTACATAATCTGTAGTATGTTCCAGTTTACCACTTACATAAATATCCTGTGCCAATTTTTGTCCACTGGCACTGTAAATATATTCTATATAATTACTTTTACCATAGCTAACTCTTTTTGGTAAATTCAATACATTGTAAAGAACAGTTAAACCTTTGATGTTATCCTGCACCATGTTTCCGTTTTTGTTATAGGTATAATCATCTACCGCTGGGTCAACATCTGCTCCATCTAATCCCAGAGCCATTAACCGGTTTCCATTATACCTGTATTGTAAGTTACTTCGCCAACTGCCTGTTTCACTTTTACGCCCAAGCGAAAGAATATTTCCGTGTTTATCGTATATAATATCTCCCTTGCTGTTTCTACCCATAACATCAAATTCGGAATTGCTCCATCCACCTGTTTCATCGCCGTAATCGGCAGTTAACATTCGGTTTAAGTTATCGTAGGTAAATGCGTACGATCGTATTTCTTCTCCTTTATGTGCCCATTTTACTCCGGCTATATTTCCGTTGTATTGTTTATCAAGGCTTGTTTGCCCTAACTCTGTGACGGGATTATTGAAATAAAACTGCATATCGAACAAGTCGGCAAAATCATCGCCTGCATCCTTTGTTTGTGGAGAATCAGGATCATTTATCGACTCTACCCAACCACGAATATTGTATTTTAGATCAACCGATTGCTGGAATTTTCCGTTTGCATCTTTTGCAATGTTTTTTTCTTTTAGTTGGCCATTTTCGTTGTACGACAATTCGGCTAAAGTAGTTTTAGTACTGGAACTTTCGCCCATCTGATGTTCGGTTTTTAGTAATCTTCCTGTATGATCGTAGGTATTAAAAGTATACTCTACAATGGTTTCCCATCCACCAAAATATACCGATTGTACATGTTTTGTGGCTAATACATTACCAACAAAATCATATCCGTTGCTTACAATATCGTGACCTCCGGTATAATTAATGCTAACGGTTTGTATCAATCTTGATTTATCATCGTAATAGTTGGCACTATACAACCAGTTGGGTGTGGCAGAACCATCTAATGCTAATATTTTGCTTCCTGTTACCAATCCAGTAGTAAAATCAAAATAACCATTATTGTTACCATCATTGTCGGTATAAGTTTCAACATCATCGTGTATTGTGCTATACGACAAATTCGGATAAGTACTTATATCCTGATAATCGTAGGTATCATAATAATTTACAACGTACACATCGTTCGTAGAAATTGAAACAGTTGCAGGGTAACTTTGATTTAATGTATAGCCATGTGTTAAACCTAAACTAATGTTTTCTGCATGAATTGAATGGCCAGCAAAGTCGTTAGCTAATTGTGTTCTGGTTCTTCCTGCCACGTTAACTACTCCTGTCATAATTACTCGATTGTACTCATCGTATTTGGTAAAGGCCCATTCATCATTCAATCTCATTTCGCCATCTTGACTTAATACCAAACGATCTCGTCTATCATAAACCATGTAGATGCGATCAGAACCCGGTATTATTTTCCATATGTTTCTTCCACGATCATCATATTGGTAATAATAGATATAATCGCTCAATACAACATCGTTAATTACGCTATTATAACCAAAACCGATGGTTGGACTTAAGACATCTACAGCTAAAGGAGTTAATACATACCTCAACTGACCAAAATAATCATATACATAATAAGTATGCAATTCCTCATCGGTAGTTGATCCATCAGGATTTTTTATCCTATTATGTGCTTTTTTAAGTACTAATTTTCCTGAGAAATCTTTAAATTCTTCAATAATATTTCCATTCTCATCATGGGTTACTATTTTAAATAGTTTATTTTTTTCGTAGTAACCTTTTCCATCGCAATATCCATCAGGATCTGTGGTCCATTTTATTACCTGATCTGCAACTGTGTTTGTTAAATATTCGATTTCAACAGTATGTCCATTTTGAGGTTGCCAATCGGCTCCGGGAGCACCTTGCTTTAAAACACGATTTAACGGAGAGTTATCGAAAACTTTTTCTGCAAAAGGGTAAGTTGAGTTTGCAATGTTCTCCTCGTGATTAAAATAATACCCCTGCTCACCAGCTGCTTCGCCGCGGAAAACACCGTTTTGGGATTCCACTGAATAAGGCAAATATTCACGAACCTGCCTACCTAAATGATCATACTCCATGTGCTGTACAATATCTCTTTTAGTTGGACTGGCTTTTACTGCAACGGTTTGTACTTTTCTTCCTAAACCATCGTAATAACTATACGTTGTACTCTTTTGCTCCTCATTTAAATTTTCGATGCTAGATTCTGTTACACCGGATACCAAGGCCGTTTCAGTTTTTACATAATTGTGGTCGAAATGATTTTCGCTTGTTGCAAAATAATCGATTTGAGCCGTAAACTTTGTTCCTGCCGGGGCATGAAAACCAGGGCTCAATGTTATCTTCCTTTTTGCAACCACTGTAGTATTACCTGTTATAGGTCTGCTTAACGTAATATTTTCTTCAAGCTGCCCAAAAACAGTAGCGCTAAGAATAAGGTTTAAACCTAAGGTTAGTAATTTTCTCATATATATTATGTTTATCAATATTTCTTATTCTTTATTTTCCAATTCCGAAACTCGTTCCTCTAATTGGATAATATATAATGTTAATTCTTCGACTTTTTGTAAAAGCTTCGCATTCATTTCACCAACCGAAATGCCATTTTCTTCAACTTCCTTAGTTGTCGGAATTTCAGGTAAATGTTTGTTTTCTTTAATGTAGGAATCGAGTTCCTGTAAAGGCATCAGATTGTAATCATCCTCGAAAACAAAGTCAGCCCAACCTGTTTCAACTTGAATCTCAGTAGCTCTGATTTTACCATTTACATTTAATTTATAATTATCCAATCCGGGAGTACAACCGATACCAACTGAATTATATACTTTTAAATCACCATCCTTTGATAAGTGCATAGAATAACCATTGTTGTTTTGTTGTCCTCTACCCCAATAAAAATTACCATTACTATGGAATCCAAACATTAGTTCATTTGTTTCACCCGGATTATAAACTATAGCAGCATGACTTGAGTTTTTAAACTGAATTAAATTATAAAAGTTATTTGTTGAACCTGTTGAATTTTTCCCAGTTATAGAAATTCCGCCATTTACTTCTAATTTCTCAGATGGACTTGTTGTTTCAATACCAACTTTACCATCATAATTTACAAATAATTTATTATCTACATTTAACTTACCAACTTTAGCCTCACAAACAATATCTCCACCTCCTTCGGGTAAGACTCCTGCGTTTATGGATATAGATCCCCATGAGCTTTCGTGCACAAAAGCAGCCAAATTTGAAGTAATCGCTTTAGTAAAATTAACTTCAAGATAAGCTACAGTTCCATCAAAAGTTATTCTTGCATCCGACCAGTGAGCAGATGTACTTTCATTAGTAATATACAGACCTCCGTAGTTACTCCAACCTTTAAAAAACTTAAAGGTTGTCATATGTGGTGTGTAGTTACCTCCAGAAGTTAAAATTGTTACTTCATGGATTCCACGCCCTACTGAACCTCCTAATGTTGCTACTCTCTTCCATCCAGCTGAGCTAACATTAATACCTACCAACGTTTGAGCAAATCCACTTAATGAAAATATAGAAGCAACTAATATTAGTAAAATTATTTTTCTCATTACTTATTTATGTTATTGATTATAATTTTTAACTCATTTAGTTCATTCTCAAGATTTTTAAGCCTATCTATTTCTTTTTGTTGTTCAATCGTATAAAGTGTCAGTTCCTCAATTTTTTGTAATAATTTCGCATTCATCTCACCAACGGAAATGCCATTTTCTTCAACTTCCTCAGTTGTTGGAATTTCAGGTAAGTGTTTGTTTTCTTTTATGTACGAATCGAGTTCCTGTAAAGGCATCAGGTTGTAATCGTCTTCGAAAACAAAATCAGCCCAGTTTTCTGACATTTCTACTTTTACTTCTTCACATATAATTCTACCATCTACAGCTAATTTATAATTTGAAGGAAAATTTGATTTGCCAACTCCTATCCGCCCATCTGGTAGAAAATACATGAAAGCGTCATTATATGCCTTGCCCAAATATGAGTAGTTTAAACTGGTAACTCCATCCGTTGCTGAGCCAAATGAACCTAACCCTATATAACGTTCTGTACCGTCTTCATTTGCTACATTAAAACCTCTTGCCCACCCACCATTATATCCAGGGAAGTTTGCACGAATTGTAACTCCATTTGAAGGGCTATTTGTTCCTATGGTTACATTATTCATACGAGCAATTTTATCAACATCTAAAATAAATGATGGGCTTGATGTTCCAACACCAACTTTTCCATCCGATTTTATAATCATTAAATTAGAAACGCCATTTTCATCCACATTTCGGAATGTAAAATCTTTATTATAAGCAGTTCCTAAGTGTAAGCCATCTGTACTATATATTTCATTACCATCTGCAATTAATGATATTGAACCATTCGTTAAGGTCAAAAGACTACCTGAAGGATTCCACTTACCACCTATAGTGCCTGTTTTATTAATCTCAAAATTTCCATAGCTCTGACTGCTTCCACTGAACTTGTTCTCATATTCGAATGTAACCTGATTTGCACCAGTTAAAGGTGTATCAGAAACTATCCATCCCTCAAACCAGGAAGCTTGTTCTCCCTTACCTTTGGCAAATGCTGTTACATTAAACCTGTTATAGTATTGTTTATCATCAATAAAAATAACAACCTTACCATTTTCATTTGCTAATTTAATGATTGGTGTATATGCACCAAATGATGATGCTTTATACTGTGTAAATACTCCATTATAAACATACCAAACTAACAAGATACCTATAGGCTTTGATTTTCCATAGTTATAGCCTGTAATAGTAATGGTTGGCATTTGGGAGCCATTTTGAAATGGCAGGTTCGTAGTTATCTTAATACCATTCGTTGGCGTTCCATTATAAGCATATTCAAGTACATTATATTCCTGTGCAAATATTACTGAACTAATTGCAAAGAGCATGAAAACTGAAATTATTTTTTTCATCTTATTTACTTTCTATTTTTTTGATACGATTTAATAGATCATTAATTATCTTTTTTTGATTTTCAATTTTAAACTTTGTAGAATACCATACTCTTGAACTCCAACCAATCCATGCTCCCATTGAGTATGATTATTAGGTAAATCCTCAATTAAAATAACAGTCGGTTCGCTAAATGAAGGTGCTGAAGTTGTTGTTGATGGTAAAAACGCACCATCAAACATTTTATCTAAACTAACAATGGCAGTACCGGTTTGAGTTACACCATAACGTTGATGAGCATTAAATAAAATATTATGCTCCATACTAACCGCATTAGAATTTGTAGTAATTTCCTGCGCAAACGGGTAAACACCTATAGTTACAAAAAAAGTAAGGTAAATGATTTCTTTTTTCATCTCTTTATGGTAAATAACAAGGTTAAAACTAAATTAAGTCTCATAAACTTAATTAGAAATAAATTTAATATTTAAAATACAATAAATACAAAATCGTAAAATGTTTTTATTAACTTGTTTATCTGAATATTAGTAATTACAACATCTGCATAATTTATTAACAAATTATCAACATCTG
>JANQHE010000004.1 GCA_028282785.1 Bacteroidales bacterium
TAAAGTTATCGAAGTTGAGCCACAAATTTCTTTGGATACAAGCAAGATTTATAATGATCGGGACAATTGGTATCAGGTGTGCGATACCTTTAGGTCAAAGGGAGATGAACAATATATTACGATTGGGAATTTTTTTGATGACTATAATACTGAAATTGAAACATTAGATGTTTCCATTTATCGAGGTACTATTCAGCAAACCATAAATGAAAATAAATTAGCTTATTATTACATTGATTATGTTACTGTAACACCGGTTCCAGGTACATTATCAAATTATTGTATTAATAAATTTTCAATAAATAAAAAAAAGGAGTCAAATTGCACAGGTGGTCGGAAGAAATTCCGATCATTTTTTATGCCCTTTTGATGGCATTTAGGTTTTAAACATTAGGTCAGGATTTCCACCGCATTCGACTACTATTAAAGCAATTGTCAGGTTTCTTACTTCCATTGCCATCCTTCTTTTAGCTGTTTTATAACCAATATTATTTGCTTTTTTATGTATAAGAATCAGCATTGCAACTATCAGGGTCATATACATGATCACTTCAATCCCATTTTTATTTAAAGAAACTAAATGACTTACATTCAACTTTTGCTTAATGAATCTAAAAAATACTTCTATATCCCATCTTCGCCTATAAGCTTGAGCAATTTCTTTTGCCGATAAATCAAAATCATTTGTTAAAAACCAATACTGCTGTTCTTCATTAGTTTTGCCTTTTACAATAACCAGACGAAATTCAGTATCTACTAATTCTTCCCTATAATGAATATTACCTCTTTTGTTTTTAATTGGAACTACTGTATACAACTTAATTTTTGCATCTTTTATTAAAGTAGACTCTCCACAGTCCAAATCTTGCCCTGCTGAAATGAGAGATTTTAATTCTACATGCTTCCTATCTTCTTTTGCCCTGCAAATAAATCTAATGGTATCATCAGAAAATGCTTTCATTGTTCTTGTAGATTGAAGACCTCTATCTAAGACATAAATGTTTTGATGCTTCTTCTCTTTTTTATATGATTCAGAACAACTTCAGGCTGTTCGATATCTTCACTACAATAACTTGATGATGTAAAAGTTTGTTGCTCACACGGTAATATGCCATCAAAAGCAACACTATATTTTACAGCCTTTTTTCCATTGTTACTTAAGCCTTCCATTAATTTCCCAACAGTATCACTTACCATTGAACTATCCACACGAATAAGATTATGCTTATGCCTTTCTATTTCTTTATAATGTTCTGAAAACTGTTCGTAGATACATTCGTAAATTTGTTTAAAATAATCTGGATTTATCATAGAAAGCCTATCAGATATAGAACTTCTACAAACAGTTTCTTCTTTATCTAAATCAAAAAGTAATTTAAACACTGGATCATTAAACGTATCTTCCAAAGTACGTTGACTGAGTTTTTCATTTTCAAGTATACCATATTATAGCAAATAAAACACCTTTTTACCATGTAATATCTTTGAGTAATGATCTACCTTTGTAGTTGTTGATAAGTTCTCTAATAAGCTTTCAGGTATAATATTTAAGAGTTGATTAACCTGAATTTTGTGTCCCTTAAATTTCATTATAAATAATTGATTAACAGCATCTAAGATACAAAATACTTATGTAAAAATCAAATTTATTTATCTGAATATCAATAAATTATGTGATTTCTTTAACTAGAAAAGAACAAAAAAAGTCGGAAGAAAAATCTTCCGACCACGACTGATTATATCTCTGCATTTGGATGGGCCGTTATATTATGTCTGCCATTTACGAAATGGTTTCTGAATGTATCAAGATAATGGTAATGGAGATGTTACCTAAAGCTATACGAGCCTGGTATTGAACCTTTAATAATCAAATTTCTTTACTTAGTGAGAGTATTTTTTTATGGTTCTAACTATAAAGACACTAGGTAAAGCCCTACAAAAGAAGGTTTATGCCCTTCTCTTTTTATTTGAGTTTTTTCTTATGTCAGGCTCGTTCTTAAATCATAAACGACTGACCAATAGTTTTATAACAAAAACACGAATTAAATATGTTACCTTTTGTTAACCTTATTCATATTTTTTGTTACCTCCCGTTAACCTGTTTTTTTTCATTTGTATTTAATTGCTTCTCACCTTTGCAACATATAAAAAGACTATAAATGAACTTACTTAAAAATAAGATAGAAAAGCTTAAAAAAGAGCTCGATGAGCAATCAAAGGTGTTAAAGAATTTTACAATACCTGATGAAAAAAAGAATAAAGATCCGAAATTATCAGGAAAAGATAAGCCAGGCAATAAAAATTAATGGTTTATCATCAGGTTATTAAAATATTAATATAAAACTCAAGCTTATGAACCAAAAATTTACTTTTATTTTAATTACCCTGTTAATGGCTTTTTTTAGCAAAGTAGGGTTTGGCCAAACAACCTACACCGTAGGTGCTTCCGGCCAGGATTTTACAACAATCCAGGAAGCTATTGACAATGCATCCGTGGTGGATGGAGACATTATTTCTATTGTTGATGCTATACATACCGAATTTGGCATACAAGTTACCAAAAGCCTTACATTTAAAGGGCAAGGTGCCGAAAATACGATTGTGCAAGCAGCACAAACCATGAATTTAGCTACGGACAGAGTTTTTACATTAATAAACTCAGTTTCTGTATTTATTGAAGATATGACAATTAGGCATGGCAATTCTTCAGGATTTGGTGGTGGAATACAAAACCATGGAATGCTGGAAATCAACAGGTGTACCATAGCTGATAATAAGGTTAGTACAGAAGACTGGGCCGATGAAGGTGGTGGCGGTATTTATAATTCAGGTAAGCTAACAGTAAAATTCTCAGAGATTTCTGGCAACTATTCTGGTTGGCATGGAGCCGGAATATGGATGACAGGCGGTGATGCAGAGTTGTATATCGAAAACTGCATATTTAAAAATAACGAAGCCAATAAATCAGGAGGTGGTTTTGGTGTTTATGAAGGAAACAATATTGAAGTAAAAAACACCTTAATCCATAATAATACTTCCGGGTTAAAAGGAGGCGGAATTCATATAGGTGGTAACTATTATGATAAAGCTACCCTTAATAGTGTAACCATTACCGGTAACTCAACAGTTGATTATGGTGGAGGAATTTATGTGGATTATGCAAATTTATATGTAGTTAACACAATAATTGCAGGTAACAGTTGTAGTGATAATAATAATTATTCTGACATTGCGATATGGGGGAGTGAGTACTCTCTTGGACATAATATTATAGGAATAGACGATGGTGATTTTAATGAAATTGAAACTGATTTTGAAGGTACGCCATCCGAACCTTTTGACCCTGAATTTAATGAAGAATATGTTCCACTTTTAACTTCCTCTATTATTAATTACGGGCCCAGCAATTTTGCCAGCTTAAACCTTGAAAATGTTGATGTTTATGGTAACCCCAGGGTTTATGATGGAGATATAGATATAATTGATATTGGAGCAGTTGAATTCCAGGGTGAACCATTACCTACTTATTTAATATCTGTTCCTGAAACATCCGTTAATTTTGGGGACGCACCAGCAGGTTCAAATACATATTACGGAATTAACCTGGAAAATACGGGACAGGCAGATTTAACTATTGATTCAATCTTCGCTTCGGGCGGGTTTGAAATTTATATGAATTCAAAATCAGCCATTGATACTGCCCTTTACGGCAAAACAATAGCAGCACATGATATTGAAAAACTATTTATTTCGATTAACCATGATACGGATAGTTTGTTTACCGGCGATATTGTAATATATAGTAATGCAACGAATAAGCCTGAAGTAACAGTTTCTGTTACTGCGAACATATTAAGCGGGCAGGATTATTTTACTGGAGATATCATCACCAATACCACTTGGTGCCAGGATACTGTGCATATTGGTGGAGATATTAAAGTAGATAAAGATGCGACACTAAGCATTTGCGCAGGTACCGTTATTGATTTTCTTGGAGATTATAAGTTAACCGTTAATGGTAATTTACAGGTAAATGGAACAGTTGATGATACAGTAATATTTACAAATAGAACGGGCGATTGGGCAGGTATCCGGTTCGAAGGTATTGAACATACTAACGAAATTGTTTCAACCATATCATATGCAAGAATTGAAAAAGCAAATGCAAATGGAAATGATGAATATGATAAAGGTGGTGGAATCTATTTAGATTATACAGCATCCGTTCAAATTGAGAATAGTGAGATTATTAATAATAATGCTCATCATTTTGGTGGTGGTGTATACAATGGAGGTAATTTAGAAATAACAACATCTTTAATAAGTGGCAACTCCACATCTTATTCGTCAAGCAATTATGGTGGTGGAGGAATAGCCAATGCCGGAACTTTAAGAATTCTAAACTCTGGAATTCATAATAATTCTTCTGCTTATCATGGTGGTGGTATCTTAAACGTTGATGATAATGCAATGCTTTATCTTGAAAACGATTCAATTACTAATAATACCGCCAGTAGAGCTGGTGGTGGTATAGGAAACTCCTATGTTAACCAGGTTGATATTATAAATTGTTTAATAGCCAATAATACTGCAACCAGCAGGAAAGGCGGAGGTATTCAAAACGGGGATAATTCTACAGGAACTATTAATATTACTAGTTCTACAATATTTGGTAATATGGCTAGTGGTTCATATTACGGTGGCGGTATTCAAAATGAAAAGGGTACTTTTAATATCATAAATACAATTATTGCAGGTAATTCAGCCGGTAGTTACGATGATGTATATAATACAGGTACATTAAACTCTTTGGGCTATAATTTAATTGGAAATGAAGACGGTTATAGTTTTCCTGCAGCAGATGGTGACCTTATAGGAACCAGCAGTAATCCGTACGATGCTATGTTAAAGGCAGATTATTTGTTACAAGACTCATCTTTAGCAATTAACCATGGTATTGCCGACACAACAGGCTTGAACATCCCAGCCCTTGATATTAAAGGCAACAGCAGAATTTACGATGGCAATACAGATGTAATTGATATAGGGGCATTTGAGTTCCAAAACAACCCATCAATTAACTATAGCCTTAACATAAACCAGGACGGTTTGGATTTTGGTTTTGTTAAAGTTGATTCTTCAAAATATGTTGAAGTAGAATTAATTAATACCGGGTTTGGTATTATTGAAATTGATTCAATTATTGCACCAGATGGTTACGAGGTTTCAGTATCGGGTTCTGAATTTAATGATACCTTAACTGATATAGCAATTACAGCTTATAACCAGTCAACAATGGAGGTTAAATTTATCCCATCTTCGACAGCTACGTTTTCGGGCAATATTGAAATCCAGAGCAATGATACAGATGAACCTCAGCAAACTATTTCTGTAACCGGCGATGGGACAGATGATTTCATATTGTCTGGAGATATTACTGAAAATACATCATTTTGTGTTGACACTTTAAAAGTAATAGATGATGTAACTATTCATGATGGAATTACACTAGAAATTTGCCCGGGAACAGTAATTGAATTCCAGGGCAACTATACATTAAATGTTCAAGGGCAATTGTTAGCAGAAGGTACATTAACAGATACTATCGTATTTACATACCTTAATGGAGCTGATACATGGGGAGGTATTCGTTTTGACAACACACCTTCTGGGAACAGCTTTTCTAAAATAAGTTACAGCATAATTGAATATGGCGAGAATAACAGAGGAGGAGCTATTTATATTGATAATTACCATAAACTTGGTTTTAATAATAATATTGTAAGAAATAATACCGCAGGTGACTATGGTGGGGGAATTTATAATAATGGGACCTTAACCATTGAAGAATGTATTATTGATAATAACACTGCAGACTGTGCTTGGGGAGAAGGCGGCGGCGGTATAGCTAATGGAGGCAGCCTAACTATTATCAATTCTGTTATTTCCAATAATAGCTCATCCTGGCATGGAGGCGGTATTATGAATATAAGTGGTGATGCAAGTTTAACTGTCCTTAACTCAAAAATAATTGATAATACAGCGGATCAAGGAGGTGGAGGTTTAGGTAACTATTACGCATCAAGTATTCATATCCAAAATACCTTAATCGCTGGAAATTCAACTAATTGGTCGAAAGGAGGAGGAATTCATGCTGGTTCAAATTTTAATGGAACCGTAAACATTGAAAATTCTACTATTACCGGTAATCATTCAGGTTATAATGGCGGCGGAGTTTTTAACGAGGCAGCAACTTTCTATTTTTCAAATACAATCATCTCAGGGAATTCAGGAGATGGGAATCATGATGATTTATATATTAATGGAACAATTAATTCTGAAGGGTATAATTTCATTGGTAATACAGGAGCGTATGATTGGAAATTATCCGAAGGGGACATTATTGGAACATCGGATAATGTTCGGGATGCATGGTTGGATTCTGATTATATGCCAACTGACTCATCATTGGTTGTTAACATGGGGAACCCTGTTGGAGATTACCCTGAAACCGATTTGGGTGGAAATACCAGGATTTACGAAGGAAGAATTGACATTGGAGCCTATGAGCTGCAATCGGGCAAAGTTTTAACAAATCTTTTAATGGATGTTGATACCCTGGATATTAATTTTGATTACCAGCAGGTGGGAGAAGCATCCTATGCAGTGAAAAGAAACCTAAGCTTTGTTTCAGGAAACGGTAATATTACAATTTCATCGATAAGTGCACCCTCTGGTTATACTTTATCAATTTCGGAAGACAGTTCATTTACAAATACATTGTCAGGTCTGGAGCTCTTATTTAATGATGAAATGAACCTTTATGTCAGAATGGAACCAGGGGCAGAACAAGAATATACGGGTTCTATCCTAATTAACAGTAATGCAGAACCATCGGTAATTGAAATACCGGTTTCCGGTTTTGGTGTAAACGATATTACTCCATCTTTTTCATTTATAAATGCTGCACCTGCAATTGACGGATTGGTAGATGATTTATGGAATAGCATCTCACATGAACGATTGAATTTAGCCGGCCAGGGTGATAATAGCAGGCACGATTTGAATGCAAACTTTAGGGGAGTTTGGGATGCAGACAGCCTTTATTTATTGGTTAAAATAACCAATGACACTTTATACAGCGGAAATACCGACAGCTCATTAAATGATAACCTGGAATTATTCCTTGATTTTAATAATTCAAAAGGAGAATCGTATGATAGCGACGATTACATGATTCGTTTTTCATACGGGACGGAAACAGCAGCATTTGTTGTTGGTGATGCTTTTGATATCAATTTTGTTCAATATTCTCCTGATGCAGGTACCTTGATATACGAGATAGCCATTCCATGGGATGTTGCAACGGAAGTAACTCCGGCAGAGGGTGTTGAAATGGGTATTGAACTGAATATTAATGACAATGATGGTGCCGGTATTGAGGACCAGGTAACCTGGTATTCTAATTCGGAAAATAAAAGTTCAGAACCTTCGGTTTTCGGAACAATTATCCTGTTGGATGAAAATGGTGTAGATACTCAAGCCCCGGTTTTTGAATTAAGTTATAACGAATCGGATTTCACTGTTGCCTGTGAGGATTCCGTATATATTCCGTTTACCATTACTAACAATGGAAATGGTAGGGGACTGGAATATACCCTGTTTAATGGTATATATGATTTTACCAGTGAACAGCATTTTAGTGGGGATGGGGCAACTACCTGGCATAGTTTTACTGGGTTAAGTAGCTATAGTAGGTCGTTACAATTGGTGATATACATCGAGGGAGATTTTGGCAATTCTAGTGAATATGCCACCCTGGAAATTGAAGGAATGGATTACGGACAAATTGAGAAGGGCGGTGAAGATTTTAACGGAGGCGATGGTGACCCCTTTACTAGTACCTACACTTTTGGAAAAAGTGAAATTCAGGATTGGTTATCTGATGGACAATTGGATATTTCAATAACAAATTCTTCAGGAGTAGGAGACTGGGCAGGTGCGCTTCATCAGGTACAACTACTTATAGATAAAGGACCTGGTAACCAGGGCGAAATTAACCAGGGAGGTTCATTAAACATTGAAATACCTGTGGAAGTTGGTTCGTTTCCGGAAGGAATAACAGAAGACTTAATAATTATTTCATCCAATGATCCTTCTAATCCGTCCGATACCATTTTGTTTACTATTAATAAACAGGGATATCCAATTTTAGAAACTACCCAAACCCAATTTGATTTTGGAGAGGTAAAGGCCAACCATTATGGTAAAGAAACATTGTTCATTACAAATACAGGTTGTGATACATTATTTGTTGATTCGATCACATCAAGCCATGAGTATTTCTTTGTAGAAAGCGGTAATTTTGTAATTGAGCCAACTGAAACTGTTGAAGCTTATGTATACTTCTTGCCAACTGATATAGGTGAGTTTAATGAATTCATGACAATCTATAGCAATGATGAGAATAAAACAATAAATGTAAAAGGGGTAACAGCAGATACCATCGCGCCACAAGTAACGGCTGCTTATGTAAGCAATGATAATCCTGGTATTTTAGTTGTTGAATTTGATGAAGAAATACAAGCTTCAGGTTATAATGGATTTTCAGTAAGCGGGATTTCTGCTTCGATTACCGGCTACACATCCAATTCAAATATTATTGAGCTGGAGCTTTCAGGCGATGTAATTTTTGGAGATGTATTAAGCCTGGATTATGAAGAAGATTCGCTGAATGTAAAAGACATAGCTACCCTTGAGAATACATTGTTGAGTTTCACAGGTTTACTTGTAGCTAATAATGTTGAGTATGTTGATGATGTTCCACCAAGCATTATAAGTGCAAAAGTTGAAAATGAAAACCCTGATCAGGTTATCCTGGTATTTGACGAGGCAGTAACTATATCAAGTAAAAACAACTTTACGGTTAATGGAACCACAGGCAATATTGAATATTACGACCAGCTAGGTGATGAAACCATTGTACTTGTATTAGAAAATAATGTGTTGTACGGAGAAGTACTTACCCTGGATTACGTAAGTGGAAGTGGGCATGTAGAGGATAATGCAGAAAATGAACTGGAAGAAATAGAAGGTTTAACAATCCTTAACTATGTAGAATATGTAGATATTTTTGCACCAGAATTTGTATCTGCTGTAGTTGAAGATGCAAATCCTGATCAAATTGTTATAACATTTGATGAGCCAGTAACAACGTCTGATGAAACAGGGTTCTCCATAATTGGTACATCAGGATCAATTATTGGTGTAACCGGTTCAGGAACTTCAACTTTAACATTTACACTTGATGCGGATGTTGCATTTGGGGAAAATATTACAATTACGTATAGTAGTGGAAACGTAACCGATACAGCTGCTTCACCAAATAACTTGTTAGATTTTGGCCCTGAAACGGCCGTAAATAATGTTTTATACTCCGGTGGCGGTGGGTCTGATCCTATAGTAATTGGCTTATCCGTAGAAGATGCAAATCCGAATCAAATTATTGTTGCATTTGATGAAGATGTTACTTTAACAAATGAGACAGGGTTTAGTGTTTCCGGAATTACAGCGGGTATTACAGGAGTTACTGGTTCAGGAAATGATACATTAATTTTTACACTTGATGTTTCAGTAGTATATGGCGATATAGTATTATTAAGCTATAATGCAACTGGCGACGTTCAGGATGGAGATACAAACCCATTAGCTGCATTCTCAAATTATAATGTTGTTAATAACGTAGCTTATATTGACTTAACAGCACCAATATTATCGAGTGCCAAAGTGGAAAATGCAACACCAACAGTTGTAAACCTCGTATTCGATGAAAATGTAGTATTTACCGATGCTTCAGGATTTACAATTAACGGAACATCCGGTTCGATAACAGGAGCAACAGGTAGTGGTACGAATACGATGTTAATTTTATTAGATGCAGCAGTTGTTTATGGTGAATCATTAACCGTTGATTATGATCAACCATCAGGTAATGTTACCGATGAAGCAACAAATGATTTAACATCATTTACGGGCGTTGTTGCTGTAAATTATGTTGAATATGTAGATGAAACAAAACCTGAAATTATAGCAGCTGTTGTAGAAAATGATAGCCCGTTTGAAGTTGTGGTTACCTTTACAGAAGAAGTAACGTACGATGATTTCACAGGGTTAACTGTGAATGGGTCACTTGGTTCAATAATAAGTATTTCCGGTGATGGAACGGATGTTATCACACTTACACTTGATGAAGAAATTGTTTATGGAGATGTAGTTTCGTTAGATTATTCAGGAGGAAACATAACTGACCTGGCAACTTTGCCAAACAGCCTGGATAATTTTACCGGAATAACAGTTATTAATAATGTTGAAGCAGAAACTATTAATCCGACAATTGTAAGTGCGGTTATAGAACATACTTCACAGGATGATATTGTTGTAAATTTTGATGAAATGGTATACATAACAGATGTATCCGGTTTCTCAATTTCAGGAACATCAGCATCCATTTCAAATGTAGATGGTTCAGGAACAACAGTATTAACATTTACATTGGATGCTAATGCATTATATTCAGATATACTTACATTAAGCTATGATGGATTAGGAAATACTGAAGATAGGGTAGGAAATATTCTAATGCCAGTTGATTTCAGTGTTATTAATAATATCTTAAATGATGATGCCTCATTATCTGACCTAAAAGTAGATGATGAAACAGTAAGCGGATTTGATTCGGGTACTACAACTTATACAGTTGAATTACCATATGGAACAACAACGGTTCCAGCTGTTACGGCTACACCTACAGATGCAAACGCCGAAGTTGTTATTACTGATGCTACCGTATTGCCAGGAATCACTACAGCTACCGTAACTGCAGAAGATGGAACAACAGAACAGGTTTATACCATTAATTTGACTGTTGCACCAAATGATGATGCAACCTTAGCGGACTTGAAGGTTGATGGCACAATAATAACAGGATTTAATGCTGTTACATTAACTTATGAGGTAGAATTACCAGCAGGAACAACAGTAGTTCCAACGGTTATGGCTACAGCAACAGATGTAAATGCTTCTATTATGATTACTGATGCTACCGCATTACCTGGAACAACAACTGTAACAGTTACCGCTGAAGATGGCTCTACGGAATTAGTTTATAGTATTAATTTCACTGTAGCTGTTGGTATAAATGATTTAACATCTGAATTCGGTGTTTCTATTTATCCGAACCCTTCAAATGGATTATTTTATCTTGAAATTATGGACCTTACAAATGAGTCTATAGATATTGAAATTTTGAGTGCAGAAGGAAAAGTGGTTTATAAAGATCAATTTATATACAATGACAGAGAGAAATTAGATATTTCAGGCCTGCCAACAGGAATGTATATTATAAAAATAGTTAATGATAAAAAAGTAACTATTAATCAAATCATAATTAAATAAAGGCTTATTTAAAGATAAAATTTAACTCAGAAAGTTGAACCAGCAATGAATTTATTGCTGGTTCTTATACTTTACCGGATATTATTTAATATCAATATTCATTAAGTATTAATTCATAAAAAATAAAACAGGAATGGTAAACTTCGAAGAATATAAGTTTCGAAAATTAGATAAAAAAGGGCTAAAAACTTTAGTCGAATGGGCTAAAATCGAGGGATGGAACCCGGGCCCATATGATGCAGAGGTTTTTTGGGAAACGGACCCTGATGGTTTTTTGGGGTTTTATTATAATAATTCTTTGGTTGCGGGAGGCTCAATTGTTTCATATAATGGAGAGTTTGGGTTTATGGGGCTTTTTATTGTTAAGCCTGAGTACAGAAATAATGGAATTGGTAGAAAACTTTGGTATTTGAGACGAAATGAATTAATAAAAAGACTTAAAGACAACGCTCCAATAGGCATGGATGGTGTGGTTGATATGCAACCGTTTTATCAAAAAGGAGGATTTGAGATAGTTTTTATTGATAAAAGATACGAAAAATTAGGACTTAAATTAGAAGTAAGTTATAATATTTCATTAATAGAAGATTCCGATTTTAATAAAATTGTTGAATATGATAAGCAATGTTTTGGATATTTAAGATCCCGGTTTTTGAAACCATGGTTAAATATTCCTGGAAATAAAAACTATAAATATATTGAGAATAACGACATAAAAGGTTTTGTTGTCCTCCGAAAAGCATCATCAGGCTTTAAGATAGGCCCATTGTTTGCAGATAATGATGAAATTGCGGAAGAATTATATAGAGCTTGCTTGAACTCGGCTGTTGGTGAGCCAGTTTATTTTGATATCCCAATGATTAACCAGGGAGCTGTAAATATCGTACAAAACTATAACGCACAGTGTATATTTGAATGTGCGAGAATGTATTATAAAAGCCTTGCCAATTTTAATATTGATAAAGTTTATGGGGTAACAACTTTTGAACTTGGGTAATAAAAAGGATAAGCATTAATTATCAGGTACTTTGGGTAGAGTAAATTTAAACGAACTTCCTTTACCAACCTCACTTTCTACAAATATTTCACCACCATTTTGTTCAATAAAATCCTTACAAAGTATCAATCCTAATCCAGTTCCTTTTTCTTTGTTTGTTCCTGTTGTTGAGTAATAAATATCTTGTCTAAATAACTTAGAAATGTCATCTCTTGAAATTCCAACCCCTGTATCTTTAATATGAATTTCAATAAAATTATTCTTTTCTTTTGCACTAACTGAAACTTTTCCTCCGTTGTCTGTAAATTTTATAGCATTTGATAATAAATTTCTAAAAACTGTATTGATCATGTTCTCATCAGCAAAAGCGTACTGATTTTCATTGACATTATTTATCAGGGTAAGTTCTTTTAAATTTACATTGTTTTCATATAAATTGAAATTTTCTTTTAGAATTTTATTCAAGTTTATTTTTTGTGGTTGGCATTTGAGTCCTCCGGTTTGAGATCTGGACCATACCAATAGGTTTTGCAGCAACTCATAAGCTGAACTGGATGATTTGTAAATACTTGAAATTGAAGTTTTTATTTCGTCTGTCATCTGATCACTATATTCATCAATTAAGAATGATGAATACCCGATTATAATATTAAATGGATTTTTAAGATCATGTGCTATAATCGAGAATAGTTTATCTTTTGTCGCATTAAGAATTTCTAATTCTTTATTTATTTGTTTTAACTCTTCTGCTTTTAACTGAATTTCTTCTTTTTGTTTTGATACCTCAACAGTACGTTCTTTAACTTTTTGTTCTAAAGTTCGATAAACATGTGCGTTTTCTAATGATACTGCTATTTGTGTACAGAGTATTGTTAAGATATTTACGCGATCTTCAGTAAACACATATGCTGATAAATTATTTTCAAGATATAAAATACCATAAAGTTTAGATTGTTTTAAAATCGGTATAGCTATCGCAGATTTTACTTTATTTCTTTTTATATATTCATTGCTTGTAAAATCGCCTTCATACGCGGCATTATGTAAAATTAAATTCTTTTTGCCCCGCTCAACAAATCTTATAATTGGTATTGGAAGATTGTTTTCCAGTATGTTCTTATTTTCAATATTAACCTGAATTTCCCCTTTATGAAGCTCTCCTTCTGCTTCAATAACAAGTTCATTAGTTGTTAAGTCAGTAATTAATAAAGAGCCTTTTTGTGCACCAGCATTTTCTAATATGATAATTATTGTTTTTTTAAGTAGGTCGCCTAACACTATTTCTCCGGATATAGTTTTTGCAGCTTCTAAAACTGTTTCCATATCAATGCCCATCATATCTTGAGTAGATGAAGAAGTGTAGTGTTTGTTTTGAGAATTATTTATAAAAGTAGGGTTGGGCATGTATTCAGAATATTTTTCCTTTATGGTTTTTACTTTTGCTTTTGCTCCCCAGTTCTTGTATAACAAGTAAGCAGAATTTATATAAAAAGAGGCAATCTTATTATTATCTAATTCAATCCAGAACTTTGCTGCCAATTCGTTTGCAAGTGCTTCTTCGTGTATAAAACCATTTTTCTTAGAATTATTTATTGCCTGGTTGTATAGCTTTTGTGCTTTTGTTATATTTCCTAATACCCTTTCTTTTTCAGCTTCAATAAGCTTATACTTACCTAGGAAGTTCATTGGAGCTTGGCCCGCCCACTTTTTAAACTTTTTTAATATTGATATAACCTTTTTCCTGGCCTTTCGTTTTTCTGCAGGCGTTAAATTATCATATTTAGATAGAAGTGTTAGTGCTTCGAAATAGTGATAGTTTGCAAACATTAATAAACCAGCCACTCCTTTTAAATATTTTTTCGACTTTTTTAGAATGCTGATGGCTTTTTCATATCGTTCGAAATAATAAGCGAGAGTTAATTTGTTTAGATGAATCATGAATAATGAAGTCTCATCTTTACCTTTAAGATGATATTCTATCATCTTCCTCTCATCATATCTTTCACTTATTAATTCTTCCGGTTTTTTCTTCGTTTCAACAAAATTTGTGAACATCTCAATGAGAACATCGAACTGGCTATAAGTTATATTTTTATAGACATGAGCAATGGAATGTTTATACTTTTCCGTATTATCGATTAATTCTGTTAATTCACTTCCGGCTCTGAATAAGTAATGTGCCCTTGCTGCAGCTGAACTCATCATATATTCAAAATCGCCACTTTCTTTAGCTACTTTATATGCTTTAAGTAAATTATCATTTGTTTCGTGTAATGATTTCTTCCAAAAGTTTATAGCTACATTGTATAAATAATAGGCTTGAGCCCAATAGTTTATGTCATTTAACCGGTCGAAGAGTTTCAAACCTAATTGTCCTAATTCGTAGGTTCTGGGAATATTACCAAATACTGCATTAACTAATAAGCCAAATGTGATGAAACCGACAGGTGAGATAGGAGCTACTCCAAAATCGATGGTTAATTGTATTTGTTTAAAAACAACCAACGTAAAAAGATTAGGATCTGTGCGGTACAGAACAGATATAATATTTGCCATGTTTTGCATAGCTATTAATGCTTTAGGGTCTTCCATTTTTGGAAGATTGGAAATATTATCTGCACTAACCTTTTTTAATAAAGATTTAGTCTTAAATAAATTAAATAAAACATGGTGTGTTCCTATTTTTTTTGGAAATTTTATACCTAGCAAATGAAGTAAAAACAAGGTTTCTTTAATTGCTTTTTGTTGTTCATTTCTGGCTATTAATGATTGAGTCCTTATTTCATGTACTTTAGCTTTATCAAAAAGGCTCCTGGCTTTTTGAAATAAAATTTCAAGCAATCTTTCCATTACCCAATAATTCCCAATTAAAGAAGCTGTTTCTGCGCCTTCATAATGGAGATTTATAGTTAAGGTATAATTATTTTCCCAATCATCACCTTTAAGTAATTTAAGACCGTTATCTGCATAATTAAATGCAAGGTTAAATGCACCTGATGCTTTTGCTTTCCTACACGCCTTAAGATTATATTCAGCCAATAATTTTTTTTCTTCTACTTTTAAATGATTTATTCCTTTATTTAAATGTCCGATAATGGTAAAAAGGTTATCTTCAATTTCTTGTTCCGATGATTTTTCAAGAAGTAAACGCCCAATCTTTATATGGTTACTGATTTTTTCATCTTTATTAAGCAATTCATATGAACTTTGTTGTACCCTATCGTGAATAAATTTATATACAACATGCAGATTTTCGGTAAATTCAACATATAGGTAATTTTCAGTAAGTGGTAGTATGAGAGATTCGTTTAAAGGTTGATTAAGGCTTTCGAGAACTTGTTTCCAGGGTTTGTTACTTACCTTAACTAACGAATGTAAATTGAACTGAGAACCAAAACAAGCTGCAAGTTTTATTATTTCCTGAGAATGTTCTAAAAGACCCAAAATTCTTTGACTAACTAAGCTTGCAACGTTTTCTGTTACGTCTTCTTTTTTTATTTGTTCAATATCCCAAATCCATTTACCTTGTTTTACTTCAAAATATATGTGTTTATTTCTTCTTAATTTTGAAATAAATTCAATTAAGAAATAAGGGTTTCCCTGGGTCTTTTCAAAACAAAGTTTAGAAAGTTTTATTGCTTCATCAATTTCGCATTTAAAAGTTTCTTGTAACAAATGAGTAATATTCTCTGACCTAATTGGTCCAAGTTCAATTTCAAAAAAATCAACTTCTGATTTTAAAAGGTTGCCAGTAAGGTGCAAAACAGGATGTCCTTGGTTTATTTCATTATCTCTATAAGCACCAATTAACATAATGGGTTTTTCCTCTGTACTTTTTAGAACCTTTTCAATCATATCAAGAGAGGCAGAGTCTGCCCATTGCAAGTCGTCAAGGAATACAACCAATGGTTGTTCTTTATTGGCAAATAGTTGAAAAAAACTTTGAAATGCTATGTCAAACCTGTTTTGTGTTTCTGCTGTGGGAAGGTTAGGAGGGGTATCTTGTTTCCCAATAATTAATTCCAG
Source organism: Bacteroidales bacterium (assembly GCA_028282785.1). GTDB lineage: Bacteria > Bacteroidota > Bacteroidia > Bacteroidales > UBA12077 > UBA12077. Next base: position 16,478 of record JANQHE010000004.1, read on the forward strand.
TTCCGGGATAACATCAATTAACAGCTTAGCATTTGTTGGAATTTCAGATAATATTTTTGTTTTCCAACTATCAATTTCTTCCTGGCTTTCAGTGATTAATTGATTAATTAAATGAGTTAAAGCCTGAATTAGTGCATTGTAAGGAATATCCCTGCCTAGTTGATCAAATTTTCCGGTTATGAAATTTCCTTTTTTCTGGATTATCGATTGTTTTAGCTCTCCAACCAAAGAAGTTTTTCCAATACCGGAGTATCCTTTAATAAGAACGCAAGTAGGGTTTCCTTTGGTTGCATTTCTAAAACTAGTTGTGAGTTTTTGCAACTCAATTTCTCTTCCATATAGTTTTTGCGGAATTTGAAATTTTTGGGATACATCATCTTTCCCGATTTCAAATTTTTCTAACAGCTCAGGTTTATCAAGTTTCTCAATACAATACTCTAAATCTTTTATTAGTCCATAACTGCTTTGATATCTTGCTTCAGCTGTTTTTTTCATTAATTTCAAAACAATTTCGGAAACAGGCCTTGGAATATTGTTTTGAATTTTATCTAAAGGAACCGCTTCTTTCGCAATATGACTATGAATCCATTCTCTTGAAGTTTCTGCATAAAATGGTAAATTTCCGGAGAATAGCTCATATAATGTTATGCCTAAAGAGTAATAATCGGTTCTATAATCAATATCCCTATTTATTCGACCTGTTTGTTCCGGAGATATATAAGCATAAGTGCCTTCAAAATGAATATTTCTCTTTTCAATTCGTTCAAATGACAATTCTGTTGCTAAACCAAAATCAATTATTTTTAACTGGTTTTGTTCTGAGTTGTATAAGATATTCGTTGAGTTAATATCTTTATGGATAATTCCATTTGAGTGAATGTCATTTAATGCCAAAGCTAATTCCTTAGATAAACTTAAAGATTTTATCAGATATGCATTATCTGTTGCAGGGTTTTGCGTTTTAATATATTCCTTTAACGATATTCCTCCAAAATCTTCTAAAACCATTACGTGGCTATTCCCATCTTTGAGTAAATCTATTGCTTTGATAATAAATTCGGAATTTATAGAGGTAATTATTTCAAATTCTCTATTAAATCTTGCAATACTTTCCGGATTGGAATGTTCCTCGTTTAGAACCTTTAATACAACCGGATTTTTATTTTTATCTAAGGCTTTATAAACTGTGGTTTTAAAGCCATTAGCTAACTGATTTGATATCTTATATCCGGCTATGGTATCCATTGAATTAATAGGCTTTCTTAATTAATTCTTCATCATCAAATTGTGTGGTAATTTTAAAAAAGTATGCAAATGCTATCCAAACAATCCAATTATAAATACCATATGGTAAATAACCAAATAAACCTTCAAGTGGCATTTCGAAAACATGAAATTTGTCTACATATGGGATGCTATATTTCCAGTATCCGGGAACAAATGTATGAAAAGGATTGTGATTTGCACTTAAGAAATTAGTGCCTTCACAAATTAATCCGGAAATAAAGTTTCCTAATCCGATTAAGGCTAAAGGTGTCCAGTTTCCCTCTTTAACTATTGGCCTAAATGGGGTCCACAAACCAACCATATCAAAAATGATACTTAAAATTAAAACAGGGCCAATCCAAAGTAAAGGATATAGAATAAAGGGGAAAAAGCTTATTAAGAATAATGAAATTATTCCGATAATTAAAAGAATGATTTGAACGGATTTTGATAGTGAAACTTTAGGGCCATAAGAGTATCTTCGATTTAATTTTTTAAATGTATATAACAACATAAAAATCTCGAATACAAAAGGAACAAGAGCTGCTCCTCCAACAAAAGCATAAATATAAAACTCAAATGTAGATAACATATGTGCTTCGGGATAATACCAGTTTACACCTACATATAAACTTAAATATTCAAAGTAACCCCAACCAAAAGCAGAACAAATTCCAATCCATAACAAATTAATAGGCCTGTCTTTAACAATTGAATGCCCACCGGAACGTTTGTATACGATTCCATCAATGGTAAATACCAGCCCCCAGATTATAGGTATAAATCCTAAGTTAATTATAAATCTTGGTCTGCTAAAATGTCCCCATAGGATTACTGCATCAATAATAGCAACCGTTAAACCAATCCAAAACCATATAGGATATTTAACTTTGGTAATTTTCGGAGTTTCTCTTTGTTCAGGTTTTTTAAATCCGAAAATCCAAGGATATAAATAAAGTACTACAAAAAAAGCACATGCAAAAAATAAAACAATAAATACAGTTAAATTGAATCCAGGCTTGGGAGTAGCAGCTGTTGGCGGAAACGTAAAAAAATGAGATGCTAAATCACCTTTGTAATTTATAAGAGCCCCGATAAGTGGCGCCACTATTATTATAATTACTGATAAGGTGATAAATAATCGGCGATTTCTTTTAGTCTTGTTCATATTTATTTAGGTTCTTGTTTAATTAACTCTTTTAGTGCTTTTAGAAATATTTCAAGTAACAAATCTAATTTCAATGTTTTTTCATAACATCTAATCCATGTTTTAAATGCCAGCCATATACTTGCAGGTTTTTCAAAACGTGTGTAAACATAAAATGCAGTCGTATTTCTTAGTTCTTTCTTATTGTACTTTAACCATTTTTGTTCATTACTAAACTTTTCACCGTCCCAACCTTTTAAACCTACAACAGAACAGAAATAAGAATATCTTCTTTGCATAAAATAATACCCCATTCCTCCTTCATTATAATAATCGTGTAGCATTTCACTTACTCTTAGGCCTTCTTGAGTTGATAAATTATAAATGTTGCTAACCACAAAAGAATCAATATTTCCAAGCATATCAGGTCCGGAGGCAAATACATTAATAAGTTTTTGCATTTCTTCCTCTTTAACTTCATGTTTATTCTTTAATTTTTGAAAAAGAAACTCCCCTGCAGAACTTGAGATGTCTCCTAACCAAGTGGCACAACTCATATTATTATCAACATGAGGTAATAGTTCGTGCATCCATAGTAACCAATTTGGTAATGGAGCTACCGGTTCAGGGTAGTTGGAGGCATCCATTCCTGCAATTACATGCCCTAAATCACAATACAATCCATTAGGTAAAATTACTTCTTGGTTGTCGTTGGCATAAATTTCCGGAACGGTCCCAACGTTTGGGTTCATCCAATCTCCTTCTTTAACTGTTACTAAACGTTTTTTATGGTCTGTTTCGAAAGCTTTTTTTCTTTTTACTCCACCGGAAGATTTTTCCGGATAGCTGGCTACATCATCATCCACAACTTCTACATTGTATCTACCCTTAATTTTAGCTGTACCTCTTATAAGTTCTTTATTCCATCCGTATTTGTCGTAGAAAATCTTGCGTAAACGCGTGACCATTAATTTTGTTTGGTGTTGTTCACCTTTGAAGTAATCTTCTTCATTTTTTAATAAATCAAGGAACTTCGTAAGATTAATCGCTTTTTCCTTTTGCGGAGTGGGAACAAATTCATTTTCAATTGGTTGAAACAAACTATTAAGATGATTGGGCATAGTAACAAGTTTAAAATAAGGAATAAAAGTTATAAAAAAAAAGCTAGATAAAAAACTTTGATTTAATTTAATGATTACAAAATATTAAAATTTTTATAACATAGTGGCACTTATAACAACCATTTTTAAATAAAAAAAGCTGCAATAAATGCAGCTTTATCTATAATCGATTTCTAAAATTTAAGCTTCCAATAAGTTTTTATATGCGGCAGCATCTAATAATTCATCTAACTCAGCGGTATTAGTTAATTTTACTTTAATTAACCAGCCTTCTCCATAAGGATCTTTGTTAACTATCTCTGGAGTTTCTTCAAGTTTTTCATTTACTTCAACAACCTCACCGCTAACCGGCATAAACATATCAGATACCGTTTTTACAGCTTCTATAGTGCCAAATACTTCTTCCTTAGCTAAATCTTCACCTTCAGTTTCAATTTCTAAAAAGACTATATCTCCAAGTTCACCTTGAGCATAATCCGTAATACCAACATATGCTTCTTCACCTTCAACGCGGATCCATTCGTGATCCTTAGTGTACTTTAAGTTTTCTGGGATGTTCATAATATTTTTATTTTTAATTAAATAACTTGACTGTAATTTAAATTTCAAGCCAAAATTAATCAAATTTTATTAAAATACTATTGAGTTAAAGTAAATCTTAGACTAAATCCCACATCAGTATTTGATATACGATAGGGATTGGTTCCCACTTTTGGATCCGAGATATTTTGATCATAGAAGAGCCGTAATGTTAACCTGTTGCTTAATAAATAATCGGCTGAAACACCTATTATTGTATTAGTTTGATCTGCAGATGGAATATCATCATCTTCCACTATTTTTCTTAGAATGGTTGAATTTTCTCGAATCTTTAAATTAGCTCGAACGTTTAAATCACTCTTGAAATTTTCTTGACCTTCACCGAAATTGAAAATTAAGTTGAAATCATCAAAGCGGTAACCCAGACTAAAACCTAATTCATCAGTAAATACCTCTGTAACCTGGTTATTGGTAAAACTTAAGGAAACTGTTCTACTTTTCTTAATTTCAAAACGCGTTGTTAAATTATTTACCCAAGTAAGGTCAATATTAATTAATGGGCTAAACTGTTCATTTATAGAAACACTGTTAAAATCGAACTGTGGAATAAAATTGTTTGCACTATCAACCGCTATTCCAAACGAAAAATCATCATTGTTTATAAAAGAACCTATATTATATGAAGAACGATAAGCATGACTTAAATTAATAGACTTAAAAATTTTCTTTAAGAAGGGAATTTCTTTTAAGCCATCGTACCGAATACTCCAGTTTGGTAAAGGAATACTTTGGAACATGTCGAGTGGAATATTATCCGCATCATAATACCATCCATATGCTGCTAGAAAGGCTGGCCCCATAACATCTTGTGATAAGCTACCATATCCATAAGTATAACCGGATTCATCAATGTGTGTTCCTTCTCCCAAACGACTTGAAATAATTGCACGATTTTCTTTAAATTTTTCAAAGGCTTCAGAATAATAGTTGTTTTTATTTGAAATATCTTCAAAAGCACTACCAATAGTAATATAGGTCATTGAGAAGTTACCGGTTATTTGTTCAGAATATGGTTCTGTTGAAGTATGGTAGTAATAACGATTATTATTTTCAGATTTTAGACGGTTGGCTGTTAAGTCGATTTTTAAACCTCTAATTGGTTCAAGAGTAACTCTAAAGTTAAGGTTTTGATTTTGTGTCATTAAATAAGGTAGATTTAGTGAATCCTGTAGGAACCAATTATTTCCTATTACTTCTGAAGCAAACTGATCATCTTGCCATCCTAGAACGAATGGCCAGCCCGGAGCTTCAAAACCAGAATTCATACCTAACATATGAGTATTTTGTGTATATCCTGCAAGACTTGATCCTTGTGTTAATGTATAAGATGCAGAAACATTTTTTACTGACATAAATAATCTTGCTGTATTTTCAGCTACAAATATCAAAGGATTTTCTTTCTTTTCAATTCGTCCTTCAACCAAAATCTGGGCTCCATCAATATCTTTTTCAGCCTTAAATCTAATTTTTCTTTTAGTTGATACTTCCCATTCACCACGAACTTCAGCACCACTGGCATCTGTCACGCTAACACGAGTTATATCTTCTGTATTTAGGTCGTGATAGATGGAACGAAAGCGGCCTTCTCTAAACCAGATATCTTGTTGTTGATAACTTACATCTTCGTACTCAACCTTTTTGCTTGATCTTCCTCTACTGTATTTCTGGTTAATGGTTTTAAGGAAACCAACTTTATTATAAAGATTTACCATATTGGCTTGCGCATTAAACTGGATGGTGTTTGAATTACGCAACGTATTTCCAAGAATAGATTCTCCATCAGCATTTCTTGGCCCGGCTTCCCAATTATAAGTAGCATTGTAACGGGTAGTTAAGTTTGTCCAATCTAATAGTGGTAATTTATTTATTGGAACACGATATGTAACATTTATGTTATGATTATATTGGGTATTTCGACCACCTTCTAAAATATTATTCCATACTTCTCTTTTCCAGGCATTATAAACAGAATCTACGCCATGTCTGTTAACCTCACCGTAAGGTTCATCTATTTTAGCAATGTTAGTAGCAGAGAAATCAACTTTTAACGATCTGGACAGATCCCATTTTATATCATAATACCTGTTCCAATTAAATTCTTTTATAAAGGTTGGTTCAAAGACTGTATTAGGATCATAAATATTTCTGGTTTTATTTGCCTGGTATTTTCTATCTACGTCCGTTCTAAACGAAATACTGGTAGGAGCATAATAAAAGTTAAAATCTTTTATAATTGCAAATGCTTTTTTACTTAATAATCCTCTTGATTTTCTGAAAGGCGCAACATTTTTTGGTCGCGTATTATAAATGTAGTTAAATGCGCCACGATAGTTTTTGATTATATCGTATTCAGTATTAATGTCTCTCGAATAAGTCTCATTAAATGAATAGCTTACAGAAAAGTTTGAAACATCATAAAAGCGAGGTTTTTGGCTTTGTTTGTTTATTTTAACATTGGTAAAATTGATGCTTTTTCTTCTTGTATAATCCTGAGCTACGTTTTTTATTGAATCTCTTTCAGCTTTTGAATCAGCATCTTTTAAAGCATCTTCTAATCTTACATCAGGATCTAACGGATTATATTCAGGATTAATGAATGTCTCCGAATAACCTGCATAAACAGGAATGCTTACTTTTGTTTTTTCCGGGAAGAATTTTCCAAGATCAAGATTCGTTGAGACATCATATTGGATCGTTTCTTCCTTATTTCGTTCACTTACACTCTGGTCTATACTACCAAAACCCGGAGTGCTAATGCTACCGGCAAAATTAACAGAACCTAAATCAGCTAATTGAGTGGAAAGTCGACCACGAGCTGCCCAACCTCCTTCTTCTCTAAAGTCGGTTAATCTAAGTTCATTTACCCATATTTCTCCAGACTTTGGCATTCCATCATCTCCTGAAGTTGTATTATTTTGTTTACTTGGGTTTCGAATACCGATCATAATTGTAACTACATTACTTAAGTTAGGATTTCCTCGTACTGAAATTCTACGATCACTTTCCTGATAAACAGAGTAAATGGAGTTATATGTAAATACTGTATTTGCTTGACGAAGTTCTTCGTTTCTGGCTCTTTTTACATCAACCAGATCATCCAGATTTATCTCGATATTATTTTCTTCGGGCCATACTATTTCGCGGTCGCCATCATCATAATTTCCTTCAGGTGTAACTTTTACAGGAATTTCATATTCGTAATAGTTACTATTATTATCTGTTCCCAACCTGATAAATACTCGTAAATCATCGTCTCTTAAAATATTACTTTCCAATTGCTCAGCATGGACATACATCTTTAATTTTTCATATTGACGTATATCTAAATTTAACGTTTTATAAGCTGCACGAGCATCTCCATCATCCAAATTATTTACCTTTAATACCATCGACTGTTCATTTAACTGTCGAAGTTGAGGATTAGTGGGATCAATTACACGGTCTACCCCAGGTGGTAATACGTAATTATCATTTTCCTCAATGTTAACCGACGCTATCTCGAACGTTCCATTTGTTGTTTCCGGGGATGAAAGCCCCTCATGACCTTCCATTAATGAAAGCTCATATTTTCTCCAGTCACTGCGTACTAACTCCAGCTTAGCAAATCTTAATATTACAGTATCTTCAAATTCTTTTAAAAACATTCTCATAAAACGAATAGAAGAAAAATCTTGTATGGACCCAACTATTCTCTCTGGTTGGCGAATTGGAATTCTAAACTGGTACCAGGCTATTTTCACATTTTGTTGTCCATTAGCCAGATCAACATCATGTCCCCACACTTTATCAACAATAAAGTTTTCACCAACATTCATATTGTTTGGATCAAGTTCAACTTTATATTGGAAATAACTTTCAGTTCGATCTAATGTTTTATTATTGTTAATGTCCTCAGAGTCAGGAGCTTTGGAATATAGGTAGCCAGCGCCACCTGTTGAATTCCCTTCCAGGTCATTATAACGTTTATACCTGTCTAAAATACTTAGCTGAAGTTCTTCATAGCCACCCTCTCGATAGTAGTGATAATTATCGTTTGAAGGATCGGCTGCAAATTGATCTTTAATTTCTTGATCGGTTACAATATTATTTACCTTATTTAAGTAAGATCTAAAAAAGGATTCCTCTTCTATGTCATTTAACCCATCTAAACCAACATCTTGATTCTCATTTGGGTTGGTATTTACCGAAAAATCATTGCTCGGAACTCTTCCCCAATCAGTTGTATCTACTTTTTCAATAACTTCCGTACTAGGTAAGCCATCTTCAAATGCTTTTCTTGAATCTTGTAAAATATCTTCGGAAATACTACCCAAGTTAAAATATAAGTCTCCATTTATGTTTCCGGTTGAATCATAAACAAATGGGTCCATTAACCAGAATTCGATGTATTCAACATTGGCAGCCTCAAAATCTGTAGTTGGAACTTCACGCATAATTCCTCCCCAGCGAGTTTCAGGATTTTTTAATGTTCCATCTTCACTTAATCCATAAATATTCAGAGTATCATCTGAAACATAGTTGTATGGACCTCTTTCGTCTGGATAGTATGCAACATTTAATACTTGTAAAGCAGTAGGTACCGACGTTTCAGACTGTTTATTCGGGAAAATTTCTCTCTCGTAAATTTCACGAACGAAATGATTTGATTGATCTTCGCTCGTAAGATGGTCAGGTGTTGTTGAAGTATTTCTTAAAAATAGAGGATCAATTTTATACCAGGCTATTTTTGCCCTATTAAAACCATAAACAATTTTGTTCTGGATACCAGATGTAGTTTCAGGAAACAGGTCTTCTTGATTTTGCGGTGTGCTGGCAATTACCCATGCGTTATAACTTTTCATGTCCATGGACGTTTCGCTTCCCTCAAAATCATCAATATAAGCATTACCTTCTTCTCCAATAGCTTTAGAATGTCCGGGAATTAAATGAGCAAATTCTGCATCTACTAAAACAGAAGATTTTTCTTTAGTCTCAATAAAAGGCAATTTATCAACCAATGAAGTAATAAGCTGAGATTCTGTTCGATAAGACGTGTTTAATCCCCAAATAGTATTAGATATTGGTTCTTCACCAATGGCAACCTTTTGTGTTAATGGTCGCTCTGTTAGATTCATTACCGTAGCTCCGATATTAAAATTATCTGAGAATTGATAATTAAAGTGTGTGCCTAGCAAAGTTTTGGTTTGTATGCTATATAAGGCTTGACTTTCCAGTGAAATTTGTAATGGTGTTCCTGATTCTAACAAGCCTTCATTCAGAATTCTCACCCGGCCTAAATTATAGTCTACTGTGTAATCAATGTTTTCAGTAAGAATTGATCCACCGGCCATTACCTTCACAGAACCTTGAGGTATATTAATGGCATTTAACATAATCTCTGAGCTCGATGCCGATTTATATTGACCTTGTAACTTAAATTTATTTTTTTCAGCTAATAAACGAGCATAGGTCAGGGTTGTATCATAAAGTTCCTGGAAAATATAATTTTCTGCAATATTACTATCCGTAAACTGATCTTTTAGATAACTGCCAAAAGGTTCGAGTACCGGAAAAATAACTTGTCCGTTTGAGGCATTTATAGTTACTCCATCGATAAAATCAAAACGACCATCCGGTTGCGCATCCAACTGAGAATTTAAATTATCAAGATTAAGAATTTTAACTAAATGTGTTTTATTTATATTACCTTCCGGTATATAGGTTAAAGCATTTCCGGTTTTATCATCCTGGTATAAAACATTCAGAATAAAGTCTTCGCTATTAACCTGGTAAGCTCCAATAGAATAAATATTTTTCATCATTAAATCCCATGTAGGAACACTTGGCGATAAATTAGTTCCCTTCAATAGCTTTGCAACTATATATGGACTTTTATCCTGGTCTTCTGACGTACCTATTCCATCCGTCGAAAATTCACCTACCTGATACCTGGTTCCTGCTACATCAATCTCAAAAGCAACAGCTAAAACTTCATCCGATTTTAATGAAATATTAAGGGAAATATATCCTAATCGCTCATTTAAATTATATTCATTGGATTTTAATTTTCTTGCACTACCAATTAGTTCGTAATCTTGTCCCAACTTAAAATTTTCAGAACCCCATTGTAAATCTATATCATCACTAATTTCATCAAATACTTTATTAGGATTAAGAGCATAAACCTGGTTATATAAAGTATTTGTAGTATTACTAGGATATTGTCCTCCTGGCGAATAAGGAATAACATTTTCTGACGCAAACACATTATTTCCACTTTCTCCTAAATCAAGTAAAGCAAGAATATTTCTATATTCCTCATTGTTATTAACAGAATTTGTTACCCAAACTTCAACTTTGGTTACGGTAACAGATGATTTAATAACAGGTAATTCTTCGAGCGATTCTTCGTAAGTATCTCTAAAGTATTGCGATAAGAAAAAGTGTCTGTTGGCATCATATTCATCTCCTTGTATTTCAAACTGTTGCGTTTGAGCACCTCCTCTTACTTCAATTACTTTAGTTTCACCCTTTTGTTGTGAGAAAACACTAGTCATGGTAAGTTTTCCGAACTGCAATTCAGTTTTAATACCAAACAAACTTTGGCTACCGGTAATTAAACTACCGGGTAGCGGTAATGTAACATTACCGGCTTCAATTCTTTTTATGATTTCATCCTCTTTTCCAACATATTCCAGTTTAGTTTGATTCTCAAAATCAAATGTGGCCTCTGTATTATAATTTACACCAAGTTTTATTTTATCACCAATATTACCGGTTACATTCATCATGATTTTTTCTTCAAAGTCGAATGTAGTAGTTTTTCTTAGGTTTTCAGATATCGTTGGATTTTCGTTGTTGTTTACATTAATCTTAAAAATTAGCTCAGCAGATCCCATTGGAACAATGTTGATTGCATTATCTCCAAATATTTTATCAAATGCTTCACCTCCGAGTCGCAGATTTGGAAACAATCCTGTTTGCGCATCCATACTGTGGCCTCGGGCTCTATTTCGCCAATAATTTCTTAAAGCCTGTTCGAACTGATAATCTTGATATTCTTCAAGAGTCATTCTTTTGCTAGCTCTATAATCATAATTTCCTATTTTTTTAGAAATTATATATTCATTAGTAGTAGGATCGTATTCAACAGTATCTTTTATATTTGCTGGATCTTCAAGGTATAATGGAGATTCATCCGGTTTATCATATTCATATTTTCCTTGATCCTGAAATTCAAATTTTAAGGTATCTTCTTGTTGAGTGTTGACTTGTTGTAAAAATAAAAAGTTAGCTTGTACGTTATTTACACAAACTAAACTTAGAAGAAGGAATAAAACTTTGTATATATTTATATTTCTCAAGTGATAAAAATACCTGTTAAATTCTCTTAAGGGCTTCTTTAATAAGCTCTTCTACAGAAAGTACCTTATTCTGCTTAAGAATTTCGTTAATAATTTTGTCGACTTTTACTTTAGGGAATCCTAACATTACTAAAGCTGATAACGCTTCGTCTTTAATTGTATTGTCTATACGAGCAATTATTTGTTCTCCATCCGAAATTTTTCCTACTTTATCTTTTAAGTCTACTATTATTCTCTCCGCAGTTTTCGCTCCAATACCCTTTATACTTTTTAAAATATTTACATTGCCAGTTGAGATTGCGTTTTGAATTTCAGTTGGTGCCAAAGAAGAAAGCATTACTCTGGCCGTATTAGCTCCTACACCGGAAACAGAAATTAGATGCAGAAATATTTCGCGCTCCTTTTTTTCAAAAAAACCAAAAAGGTGATGTGCATCTTCCCGGATAACTTCATAAATATATACTAACGCATTATCTTGGCCTGATAATTGTGAATAGGTATTAACAGAAATATTAATAAAATAACCTATTTGGTTATTTTCGATAATTAGGTGCGCTGGTGAAATTTCTTTTATCTCTCCTTTAATATATTCGAACATTATAAATATAATCTAAATAATCCTTAAAAATAAACAAAAATAAGCTATCCGAAAATTTGAGAAAAATATTTATTATTAAAAATTAACAAATAATAAAATACGAAATAAAATTCAGGTTGGTGAAGAATTAAAATTAATTTGGTATTTTTGAATTATACGTTTGGGACAATATGAGATCTTTTTTATTAATAATCTTATTAATAGGGTTTTATCCCTTTTTGAGCGCAGGACAAATAAATCACAAAGGAAAGCCGGTTTTTGATTTTGAGTTAAAGCAAGAAATTCCTGTTGAGATTTTACCGGAAGTAAAAGTCAGAAAATTAAATAGAGAAGATAAACAAATTGAATCAAGATTAAAGACCTTAAGATTCGCTGAATTGTTAGATGTGGATTTTGGTCCTGAAACTCATGGCATATGGGTAGAATCAAAAAACGAGCGGATTTGGTATTTGAAAATAAAATCACCCGGAGCGTATTCATTAAGTTTATTATTTGACAGTTACAGATTACCCATAGGTTCCAAATTATATATTTATAATTCAGATAAAAACCATGTAAGGGGAGCATTTACTTATAAAAATAATAAGATCAACAATATTTTACCAATTGCTCCTGTAAAAGGTGATGAGGTTGTACTGGAGTATCATGAACCTTATGATGTTGATTTTAAAGGAGAACTGCATATTTCAACGGTAGCACATGATTATAAAAACGTTTTTAATTATTTATCAAAAAGCGAAAAAGGATTTGGTGATTCGGGTAGCTGTAATGTCAACATTAATTGTGATGATAATGAACTTTGGCAATTGTTAAAACACTCGGTATGTAAAATTACTTATAATGGATGGCTTTGTTCCGGAGCGTTAATAAATAATACAAAAGAAGACGGGTACCCTTACTTACTAACAGCAAACCATTGCATTAATAATGCCTCAGAGGCTACAAATGCAATTTTTTACTTTAACTATGAAAGTCCAGGTTGTACTAGCGAAGATGGAAACCAGGATATGACCATCTCAGGATCAACAATTATTGCCACCCCACCTCAAAAAACAATAGATTTTAGCTTATTGGAATTGAGTGTTAAACCACCTCCGTCATATAAGCCTTATTATGCAGGATGGAATAGAGATATAAGGGATCCTGTTAGTGTTACTTCAATTCATCACCCCAGCGGAGATATTAAGAAAATTACTAAATCTTATGATGGTGCTACAACAGGTGATTACGGAGAAGGTTATGATGTTAACAAGCATTGGTGGATTGATGAATGGGATGAAGGTACTACGGAAGGAGGGTCCTCAGGTTCACCATTATTTGATCAGGATGGAAGAATAATAGGAGATTTAACCGGAGGTGATGCATATTGTGGATATAATTTCAATGATTATTATCAGCAATTTCATCACTCATGGCAGGATTTTGAAGATTCGAGTTATCAGTTAAAACCCTGGCTGGATCCTTTAGATTATGGAATTGTTTCGTTAAATGGTTATTTACCTTATGATACAATACCAACTAATCTCAATGCTTCTATTCAGGATACTATTGTAAACGTAAAGTGGAACCATGTTGAAGATACAGCAAATATTGAGTTTTATTATATTTATAGAAATTCTGTAAAGCTGGATTCTATTAACGAACCTGACTATAGCGATACCTTAAGTGGTACAAATTTATTATACAATTATTTTGTTACAGCGAAATATAATTCACCTGAAGTATTGGAATCCAATCCATCAAATACAGTTTATATTCATATTATGGATACAATCATTTTACCATTTTCTGAAACATTTGTTGACGGATTAATTCCTACAGATTGGTACGAAGAGCGATCAAATGACACTGTTGGTTGGGAATATAAAGCAGGAGGATTTAACGGAGTTTTGGATACTGCATTTGAAGGTAGTTATAACGCTTATTTTTATAATGAAAATAATGAAACATCGAAATTAGTTTTACCGAATTTTAATTTCTCTTCATACTCCAATTTGAAACTTTCCTTTTATATGCATATGCAGGAATATAATGATGAAGTACATGAACTAAGAATATTATATAAAGATGTCGATACAGTTGAATGGAAGACACTGAGAACATATAATACAAACATTGAGACTTGGGAGAAAAAGGAAATTCCGCTTCCTGAATTGAGTGATAAATATAAAATTGCATTTGAGGGAGTTGGTTTGAAAGGATATGGAATATGTATCGACAGCATATCCGTTATCGAAGATGGAACGTTTATAGAACCTACCATTTTTGTTAATAAGGACACCATATGTACTACTGACAGTTTACAATTTTCGACAACATTAGACAATACATATAATTTTTTATGGGAATTTGGAGATAGTGCAAACCCGCAAGCAGCAGTTGGGAAAGGGCCTCATTGGGTGAAATATAACAGTTCTGCTTTAGTACCTGTGAAATTAACTGTAAATGGTACTTATATAAAACAGGTTTTTGATATTGCAATAGTTTATGAATCTCCGGCTTTGCCAACTTTTATTAATAATAATGATACCTTAATATCAAGTTCAGAAGTTGGTAATCAGTGGTATTTCGAAGGAGAACCTATAGAAGATGCTACTGATAATACGTATATAATTACAGAGGATGGAGACTATTATGTGGAAGTTTCTAACGGTTTTGATTGTGTTTCTGTTTCGGAAGAGAAAAGTTTACTTGTAACAAATATACCAGAGATTCCTAAAGAAAATAACACAGTACAATTTAAAGTTTATCCTAATCCTAATAATGGTTCATTTACAATTGAAATTGTGAATTTTGAATCAGAGATATTTGATTATAGGATTTATGATATTACGGGTAAATTGAGACAGGCAGGAAAACTGGATTCCGAAGAGAAGATTAGAAATATTGAATTAACAAATATTGCAGATGGAGTTTATTTTCTTCAAATATCTTCTATGAAAGAAAGTTATACGAGCAAGTTACTAATAAAAAAATAGAGTGATTATAAATCACTCTATTTTTATTTATACTATATTTAATTTATTAGGATACTTTATCAATAGCTGTTTTTAATGCTTGTTCAAGCATTGCTTCATCTGGTTTCGGGATATAATTATGTTGCATCATTAAATCAATAGATTCGCGAGTTTGTTTTATATCATGTAATGTTTTGTTAAATACTTCATCCCAGGTTAAGTTAACACGGGCAACTCCATTTTTAATTGCTTCCATAGCAACATCAGCAGCTTCGTATGCAAACATTTCAGTTTCATCCATTTTTGGCATAATATAATCAGGATTTAATCCATTCTTTTCAGCATAATTTGCCATAGAATATGCAGCCTGGATTGCCATTTCATCGGTAATTTTTCTTGCTCTGACTAATAATGCTCCTTTAAGAATTCCCGGGAAACCTAATGAGTTGTTAACCTGATTTGGAAAGTCACCACGGCCAGTTGCAACAATATAAGCTCCGGCTTCTTTTGCGGCATAAGGATAAATTTCAGGTACAGGATTAGCACAAACAAAAACAATAGGTTTGGTTCCCATGTTTCTGATCCATTCCGGTTTAACAACATCCGGCCCTGGTTTACTAAGTGCAATAAGAACATCGGCATCTTTACATGCTTCTTGAACATCATCAATTTTATCAGGATTAGTTTGTTCGCAAAGCTCCCATTTTCTATAGAATCTAGGATCAGCTTTAATATCATCCCTACCTTTATGTAATCCTCTTTTTGAATCGAACAACATCATTTTTTCAGGATCTGCTCCTGCCTGTATTATTAAACGCGCAATTGTTGTGTTTGACGCGCCGGCTCCATACAGAACCACTTTGATATTATTAAGGTCTTTACCTACTATCCTTAAGGCATTAATTAATCCTGCAACTGTTACTGATCCAGTTCCCTGAGCATCATCATGCCAAACAGGAATGTCACATTCTTCTCTTAATGTATCAAGTACTTTATAGCAATTTGGTTGTGCAATATCTTCAAGGTTTATAGCGCCAAAACTTGGCTGAGCCATTTTAACAAAGTCGATAATTTTATCCGGATCATGTTCGCCTTTCTCGTTGTAACTGTCAACACACATTGCAACAGCATCAACGCCCGCTAAATACTTCATTAAGTATGCTTTACCTTCCATAACTCCCATTCCTCCGGGAGGTGTACAATCACCATCTCCTAAAACTCTTGTAGAATCTGAAACAACTGCAACCATATTACCCCGGTTAGAAATTTCGAAAGAAGCATCGTTGTTATCTCTAACTGTTGTAGATATTTTAGAAACACCAGGCGTATAATAAACATTGAACCAGTTAAACCCATAGATTCCGGCTTTTGGTAAGGTTTGCATCTTACCACCATAAAATTTATGACTTAATAAAGCCAATTCCTTTAAAAAAACCGTTTTTGCTGTAGCAATTTGTCCTTGGGTAAAGTTACTAGGGAATAATTCATCCAGATTTTTTAAGGAAAGATCAATTTTTGACATAAAAACCTCCGTATTTAATTTTAGTTATTTAGTTTGTTTAATTTAGGTATCTAACAAAATTACTAAATAATTTACCTTAAAAACAGAGCTAAGAGTCTAGTTAATGGCTTATTATTATGTTGTGCAACATTCAATAAAAAAGGGGCTGTCCAAAAAGTATAAAAGTTGTTCATATTTCGACAGGCTCAATATGACAACATGATGATAATCAATCTGTCACGCTGAACCTGACTGCCGTCAGGCAGGCTTGTCGAAGTGTAGACAGTAACAAAGGGGCTTTTGTGACAGCCCCTTTAAGTTTTTATTCCTGATCCGGTTCCTTATCGGAAATTTCATAATGTTGTAAAGGTTCAGCACTTATTTCCTTAAATTCTTTTCTGCTTCTGAAAATATCACAAGCCAGGTATATCGCATTTCTAAACGAAAGTTCAGAAGCTTTGCCTAAACCGGCAATTTCATAAGCTGTTCCGTGTCCGGGCGATGTTCTTATAAAATCCAAACCAGCTGTATAGTTTACACCGGAGTTAAAAGCTAATGCTTTAAAAGGAGTTAGTCCCTGATCGTGATACATTGCTAAAATTGCATCTACCTTTTTGAAATTATCACTTCCAAAGAATCCGTCCGAAGGATAAGGCCCAAGAGCTAATATATTTTCTTCTCTTGCTTTATTTATTGCAGGAATTATAATATCAACTTCTTCTTTTCCTAAAAGACCATTGTCTCCCGCATGTGGATTTAAACCAAGAACTGCAATTTTGGGTTTTCTTATTCTAAAATCCTGAATAAGGCTTTTATTCATTATTCTGAGTTTAGATAAAATCAGCTCTTCAGTGATAGCTTCAGGAACTTGAGAAAGAGGTAAATGTGTAGTAGTGACTCCTACTTTTAAATTTTCACTTACCATGAACATTAAAGATTCTTTTGATTCGGACTCTTTGGTAAGATATTCGGTATGCCCCGGGAAATTAAATTTATCGGATTGAACATTATCTTTATTAATCGGAGCTGTAACTAAAACATCAATTTTTCCTTCTTTTAAATCTTTAACAGCATGCTCTAATGATATTAGTGAAGATTCCCCGGCAATATTAGTTGATTTTCCAAGTTCAACTCTAACATTATCATCTAAACAATTAATTATATTAGCTCGCTTAATGTTGGCCTCTTCTGCCGATTTTACATTGTTGAAACTAAAGTTTGCAATGTTTAAAGCTTTGCGGTGATAAGCTGCTACTTTAGCCGAACCATATACAACAGGAATACAGAAATCGAATATTCTGTTATCCATTAATGCTTTTATTATTACTTCGTAACTTACTCCATTTATATCTCCATGCGAAATTCCAACAACTATCTTATTTTGAATCATATATATTGTATTATTCTGTCAAACAATTGATTTTATTTAACACAAAATTAACTATAATATTTTAATAATAAGGATTTAGGAGTTTACAATTGATTATTGAAAAAATCAAAAAGTAAACGAACTCCAACTCCGGTGGCTCCAATCCCCCTATAATTATCTTTTTTTGTAAGGAATGCACATCCGGCTATATCCAAATGAATCCATGGGTAGTCCGTAAAATGTTCAAGAAATTTTCCGGCGGTTATAGCTCCGGCTTCTTTTCCTCCAAGGTTTTTAATATCTGCAATATCCGATTTTAACATTGTGCCATATTCTTCCCAAAGAGGAAGTTCTACTATTCTTTCGTACATGTTGTTGCCAGACTCTTTTAGCTGTTCAAACAGGCTGTTTTTAACATTTGTCATGGCAATTATTCCTAAATTACCTAAGGCCATTTGGGCCGAACCAGTTAATGTGGCAAGATCAATAACAAGTTCAGGGTTATATTTTTTAGCAAAACTTAAAGCATCTGCCAGAATTAACCTTCCCTCAGCATCGGTATTTCTTATTTCAACGGTAGAGCCATCATGCATTACAATAATATCATCGGGAACAATGGCGTTTGCGTTTAAGCGATTATCGGTTATTGGTATAAGCCCGATTACATGGCTGGGTATTTTAGCTTTCGCCAAAGCATGAATGGTCCCAACTACGCTTGCTGCCCCTGCCATATCTGATTTCATCGTATCAAGATAATTTTCAACTTTAATATTCATTCCTCCAGTATCGTATACTACGCCTTTGCCGACCAAAACATATGGGTTTTGGTTTACTACATTTGGTGGTTTCCAGGTTAAAATGCAAAACGATGGAGGGTCAACACTTCCCTTATTTACGGCAAGTAAACCACCTAATTTTAAAGATTCTATTTTGGTTTTATTAAATACTTCCACTTCAAATCCTGCCTCCTTACCAAGTTTTTTAATTTCGGCGGTAAATTGCTCAGTATTTAAAAAAGAAACAGGCTCATTTACTAAATCCTTTGTTTTATGAATAGAATCAATCAATATATTTAATTCGGAAACTTGTTCATCTTCAATTTCGGAATTAACGATCAAAATTTCTTTGAGGTGATTTTTATTTTCGGCACCCTTTGTAAAATACTTTAAAAACTGGTAGTTGCTAAGTGCTAATCCTTCTGCAAAAGCCAGGACATTTTCCACATTATTTGACAGGTCATTCAGAATGATCTTCTGATGTTTATTTTCTCTTATTTTATCAAACAGATTTCCGGCAGCTCTTCTTAGTTTATCTTTAATTATGTGTTGTTCTTTTTCAGTTTCAATCCATACTATATATTTCCATTTTGTAAACGCATTAAGCAAAACACTCTTTTTCTTATGATTAAATTGATCGGTAATATATGCCAGTTCTTCATTTGAAAAATCATGTTTTTCAATTTTATCCGGATTTTCGGTGATATAAATAGTAGATAATTCAGGATTTATTTCATTTGTTTTTATTATATGAGTATTCATAGTTTAAACATATTTAGTTTTGAATTGTAAAGTTAATAAATTTGATAAGCCATCAATTTATTGGTTGGTTATAATAACCGGACTTATTTTAGTTAGATTTGTAATATGAATTTTAGAGAACTATATAAAAAAGCGTTAAACCTTGAATTCTTAACAATAGAAGAAGGACTTTTGTTGTATGAAGAAGCTCCTTTAGAAGAGTTGATATTTATTGGGAATCAACTTAGAAAAAAGCATAAGCCTGAGAATATTGTAACATGGCAGATTGATCGAAATGTAAATATTACAAATGCGTGTATATCCCAATGTAAGTTTTGTAACTTTTATAAAAGGCCAAAAGATGAAGGAGTTTATATAACTTCAATGGAAGAATATAAAACTAAAGTCGAAGAGTTATTTAAATTAGGAGGGGAGCAACTTTTATTGCAAGGCGGACTGCACCCTAAGTTAAAACTCGATTTCTATACAAACTTATTCAAGGATTTAAAATCTGAGTTTCCAAATTTAAAGTTACATGCACTTGGACCTCCTGAAATTGTACATTTGGCCAGATTAGAGAAAAAATCATACAAAAAGATATTAGAAGCATTAGTTAATGCAGGGTTGGATAGTTTACCAGGTGCAGGAGCTGAAATTTTATGCGATAGAGTGAGAAAAAGTATATCACCTGCAAAGGCAAGCACTGAGCAATGGTTGGATGTGATGAAGGAAGCTCATAAATTAAATTTGGTAACATCAGCAACCATGATGTTTGGACATGTTGAAACAAAAAAAGAACGAATTGAGCACCTTGTTGCAATAAGGGATGTGCAATCACAGAAACCAGAATTAGCCTATGGGTTTTTAGCTTTTATACCATGGCCCTTTCAGGACGAAAATACGTTTTTACAAAGAGAGTTTGGTATAAAAAACGAAGTTAGATATGAAGAATATATTAAAACCATTGCAATAAGTAGAATTATGCTTCCGAATATTCAGAATATACAAGCTTCTTGGTTAACAGTTGGAAAAGATGTTGCACAAGTGTGTTTGCATGCCGGAGCAAACGATTTTGGTTCCATAATGATTGAGGAAAATGTGGTTTCCTCGGCAGGAGCAAATTATAAGTTTGATGCGGAAGGTATACAAAATGCGATTCGCGAAGCAGGATTTGAACCTAAACTAAGAAATCAGAAATATGAATTACAAAAGTATAAATTAAACAGCTTCCAGAACTAAACGAATAAATTCTTCAGGCTTCCAACTGTTCGGAGTATAAAGGTCTTGTCCTAATCGTACAATAATTAGGTTTTTGGAGGGAACAATTACGAGATATTGTCCGAATGCGCCGATTGCCATGTATAGATCGTCCGGTAAATCAACTGTACTTTCAAAAAAAGCATCTTCTCCTAACCACCATAGGTAACCATAAAATGGATAATCATCACTAAAAGCAGATGTTGATTCCATAATCCATTCTTCCGAAATGATTTGTTTTCCATCCCAATTTCCATTATTTAAAAATAAATACCCAAACTTTGCAAAATCATGCATGGTAGCATCAATTCCCCAGCCGGCAACTGTATGGTTTTTTGAGTCAGCGATCCAGTTTATGTTATCTATCCCAATCGGATTTAGTAAGTTTTTTTCTGCATATTGAAGCAAACTTTTCCCGGTTAATAAGTTTATTAATCCGGATAAATACATAGATTCTCCACTATTGTATGACCAATCTGTTCCGGGCTTATTTTTTAAAGGTTTATTCATTACATATTCAAGGTAATCTTCGGAGCGAGACATTTGAATAATATCGTTTGAAAAAATACCTTCTTCTGTCCAATCAATTCCGGATGTCATAGTAAGCACATGCGATATTCCAAGCTCTTTCTTCCACTGTTGAGTGCTATCATTATTAAGTTCGTCAAAATAATCAGAAAACTTATCATCAACACTTTCAATATAACCCTGATCGATCGCAATTCCAATAATTGCTGAAGTAAAACTTTTTGCAATTGAATAACTTGAATGCTTTATTTCTGAGGTTAAATCGTTAAAATAATCTTCAGCAACTACATAACCATCTTTGATAATCATGTAACCATCCGTACCAAAGTTGGAATTTGATATATACGTGTGCGCTTCAGATAATGCTTTTGTGTTTACTCCAACTTCTTCGGGACTACAGTATCTCCATTGATTTGTGGGAAAGTATTTTCCATCATATGTTCCTTCGCCGATAAAATTGGGATTAACAGTTTCTTTTGAACATGAAAAGGAAAATATAGTGATAACAGCGTATATATACTTTATTAATCTCATTTAAAGTTCAAACGTTAATTCTTTTACCAGGTTAATCTTCTCTGGTGTTACTTTTGCCTGTACGGGAATTATTTCAACACCACTATGATAGGCTACTTTTAAAGTTTCTGCATATTCCGGATCAATTTCTTTAGCAGCAGCAAAAATCGAAATATCCATTCTTTGGATTATGTACAGCATAACTGCTCGCATGCCATTCTCTTTAACCTTTACCAGGGTTTCCAAATGCTTTTTTCCGCGACTTGTAACTGCGTCCGGGAAAAGAGCATAATCTCCTTCCTTTAGGGTAACATTTTTAACTTCAATAAAGCAGGTTTCAGTTTCGTTTTTAGCCATTATATCAAATCGGCTATCTCCAAATTTAATTTCCCGTTTAACTTCAGAATATCCTTTTAATTTTTCGATTTCATTATTTACAACAGCTTCAAAAGCTAGTTTATTTGG
The DNA here is from genome assembly GCA_028282785.1 of Bacteroidales bacterium. Lineage (GTDB taxonomy): Bacteria > Bacteroidota > Bacteroidia > Bacteroidales > UBA12077 > UBA12077. Next base: position 38,660 of record JANQHE010000004.1, read on the forward strand.
ATTTCCTGTGTTTATTCCAATCCAGTCATTATTAATTTTGATCATCTCCCAGGTAAATTTTGTTTTACGTTTCGGATCATTTACCGGAGATAAGTAAACTTCCGCATTATGTTCCAAGCAGCTTTTCATAGATCCGGAATTGGTGCAATGTGCGGTTACGATTTCTCCATTATCTAATATAATATCGGCCAAAAAGCGTTTGTATCGTTTTATTAACCTGCCATGAATGAGTTTTTCGACAAAAATCATATTATTTTCTGGTCATTGGAAATTTAACCGATTTTTCTTTACCATTTGAAATACCGGATATTTCAGCTAATATAGAGTCGTTTGAAATTTTGCTATAGCTTATTTTTTGGGGGAAATCATGTTGCGGATTTTCAAAAACCAACATTCTTCCGCTTTTATAGGAAAGTTTAAATTCAACCGGATTTCCTTCATTTTGATTTATAACTGTGGGAATATAATAGAGGCCCTCCTCACGTTGAACTATCATTATATTTTCAAGTAAAAGAGAATCGTTCTCTTTAATAAAGATGCTTTTTCCTACTAAAACAGAATCATTAAGTTTTTGCCATTTTTCAATGGTTTTGCCTTCAGGAACGGTATTTTCCCAGCTGCCAATTAGCCAACTAACTTCTCCTAAAAGTGAATTGCTATTAATTTTAGAAGATGAATTATTTAAAAAATTACATGAAATAACACTGGATAAAAAAACGAAAAAGAGACATATTTTCAGAAACAATTTCACGATACATTCAATTCAAATGGGAACCAAATATAATAAAAAAGACAATTCTAAAGTAGTTGATTCATAATTAATAAAAGTTCATTTTGATTAATAGGCTTTGTAATATATCCATTGCATCCGGCCTTAAAAGCTTTTTCTTTATCACCGGACATTGCATAAGCAGTTTGGGCAATGATGATAACATCTTGATTATACTGTTTTATCATTCGGGTTGCTGTATAACCATCCATAACAGGCATTTTTATATCCATCAATATCAGGTTAATATCTTTTTCCCCGTGTACCATATCTACGGCTTGTTTACCATTACGCGCATGTAATACTTTTTTGCATTTACCTTCTAATATCTCTTCTAAATATATGTTTGCAGTTTCATCGTCATCAGCAATAAGCACAGTGATTTCACTTAATTTTTCTATGCTATCAATTTTCTTTTCTCGAGCTACAACTTTGTCAACAACTTTTTTACCTTTAACTGGTATTGTAAAATAGAAGCTCGACCCTTTGTTTTCTTGTGATTCTACTCGTATTTCTCCTTTTAGTATTTCTACATAAGCTTTTGCAATGGACAACCCCAAACCCGCTCCTTCGTATGGTTGGACTATTTTTAGATCGGCCTGAACAAAACGTTCAAATATTGCATCTAAACGATCTTGTGGAATTCCTATTCCAGTATCTTTCACATAAAACTCAAACTCATTTTCTTTTAATTCATAACCAAATTCAATTTTACCATTTGTAGTATACTTAACAGCGTTTTTAATTAGATTGGTAAATATTGCAGTGATTTTTTCATTATCACTAAAAACATATGCTTTATTATCCGGTAGACTTGTTACGTACAATAACTCATTCTTTTTTTTCTTTGCTTGCGGTTCAAAGAAATTAAATAAGGAAGCAAACATTTCATGTATGTTTATATTACTATAATTAACTTCCATGTTACCAGATTCAATTTTTGAAATGTCAATAATATCATTAATAAGGTTTAGCATTCTTATGCCTGACTGTTCAATGATTGATATGTATTTTTGTTGTTTTTCAACCGGTAGATTTGGTTTTTTAAGAAATCTTGTAAAGCCAAGTACACCATTCATTGGAGTTCGGATCTCATGGCTCATATTGGCTAAAAATGCTGATTTTAATTTGTCGCTTTCTTCAGATTTTACTAAAGCTTTTTTTAGTTCCTCTTCAATTTGTTTATGGTGTGTTATATCTCGTATTGATATAAGAAACGTTTCTTTATCATTCCAGTCAATGTCAATGGTTCGCATTTCGCCAACACGCTCTTCTTCATCTTGTCTAACAATATTAATTTCTGTATGCTCGCCCTGAATAACAGGATAACCAAATACTCTGCTAAGTAATTCATCAATCGTTAATTTAAACATATCTTCTGCTGATGGATTGGCAAATGATATCTTTCCATCAGTATCAACGACTAAAATGGCATCCGGATTACGAGCAATTATTTTTCTTAAACGACTTTCGCTTTTACGAAGAGAGTCTAATGTGCGTTTGTGCCGCATAAATGCTTCAACTCGTGCTATTAATTCCCGATCATCTATTGGCCGTACTATATAACCATCCGCGCCTTGCTCTAAAGCAGCGGCTTGTTGTTGCGATGAGGTAAATGCACCGGTTATCATCACAATATACATGTAGGGATGCTGATTGTCAGTTTTAATTTTTTCCAGAATATCCAGCCCTAATTCATTATGGAGTATTATATCCAAAAGCAAAAGATCGGGTTCATTCTTTTTTAATATTTCGAAAGTTTCATGTGAGTTAGAAGCGGTAAAAACTTCATAACCTAAATCAGAAAATATTTCAGAATAGATTCCCAAGTTGAAAGGTTCATCATCAACAAGTAATATTTTGTCTTTTGCGTTTTCTGCCATGATTATGTTTCCTTATTAAATAAATCATCTAAGCGGTCAACTTCTCCTCTTAAAACCAAATGGGGATTACCGGAAATTATTCCGGAAACATTTCGGAATGGTTTGCCAATATGCATTCCATTTTCATCAATTGTTAATTCTTTGATGTCTTTATTATGTTTTGATCCGCGCATTTTTAATACGGTTAAACCTCTTCGCATTTCACCATAAGCCTCAACATAACGAAGAAGGATAATTGAATCTGTAATAGTTGAAATATGGCCTTCTGTAATAGAAGATCCACCCATTAGGGATGTAGTTGTTGAAGTAAATAATCCGGCAATCTCTTTATGTTTAATAAAAGAAGTTAAACCAATAATAAACTCTCTGAAACTTTTTAGGGTTGAGACTCTTTCCAATGCCGAAAGGCTGTCAACTGCCACACGCTGTGGCTTATATTCTTCAATTATTTCTTTCATTTTAATCAGGTGATCCTCTAATCCCGTAACTTCAGGATATTCGCAAACCACTTTTAGCAATCCATCTTTTTCCGCCCTTTCAAAATCGATACCCCAACCAGATGCATTTCTAAACAATTGTTCTCGGCTTTCCTCAAATGCAAATAATAAAGAACGTTCTTTCTTAGAAGTACCTCCTTCCATAAATTCAGTTGCCATTAAAGTTTTTCCGGTGCCGGTGGCTCCGGATACCAATATGATTGAATCGCGAAAAAATCCTCCATTACACATTTCATCTAATTCCTGACTTCCTGAGGTTATTCTAATGTTGGATGATTTTTGTTTTAGCTCAATAGCTGAAAGTGGTATTATTATTAATCCGGATTCGTGTGAAATAGAAAATGGGTATTCTCCTTTTTGATGGTTTGTACCTCTGTACTTCAATATCTCAATCGTTCTTCTTCGCTTTTCATCTTCCAGGATATTCCTTAAAATAACTACATTGTCTGTAACGAACTCTTCAACACCAAACCGGGCAATTTCTCCATATTCATCAATTCTTTCTGCTGTCATTAATGATGTTACATTCATTTTCTTTAAAGCATAAGCAATTCTGAAAAGCTCGCTCCGAACAATAAAGGTATCTGTAAACTGTGTGAAAATTGCACCAATGGAATCCATAGAAAGCCTTTTTGCACTTGTTTTTTTTACGGCATTTTCGATTCGGGCCAAAAGAGCTCCCAAATCATAATCGCCGGTAACAACATACGCTTCATTTGGTTGTGGAGAAGCATCAACAAATGCCCACTTGTTTTCTTTTTCCCATTTTTCAATAGGCCAACCAAAACTTAACATATTTTTCCTAATATCTTCAATTGGTTCCTCAAATGTTATAAAAACACCATTTTGATTGAACTGAGAAATTCCTTCGGCTAAAAATTGTGTTGCAAAAACTGTTTTTGCACTACCGGCGGAACCGGATAATAAAGTTGTTCTGTTTATGGGCAAACCACCTTTTGATACATGGTCGAATCCAGGAATTCCGGTTTGTAGTTTTTTTATTGAATTTATTTTTTCATTCATAGTTGTAATTTTATGCATTTTTAACTAAATCCAGCCCAATAAGTACTTTTTCTATATCTGTTAAATCACCAATAATACGTTTAATGGGAGCGGGGAGAGATTTTATTAAAGTTGGTGTAGCTAATACCTTATCGTCTTCAGCTTCTTGCGGAGATTCTAATACATCAATTATATTTAATTCGTATTCATTTCCTAACTCTTTTGCACAAATTTTTTTTAAGGTATGTATCGCGCGGTCTGATCGCGCTGTTTTTCCTGTTATGTAGAGTTTTAGTAAGTATTTAGCCATAATATATATGATTTTTTTAATTTTACCTTTACCTTATGAATTATCGATTATTATAAAATATTGCAAATACAAATTATATTTTGTTTCGATAAAAATTAAGTAAATAACCCATTATTTCAAGTAAAACAATTCTTGATTCTTCTTTAATTAAAAATGCCCTTTTGGCAGAGTCTTCATTTAACATGTATTTTAATGCTTCTTTGTGTACATCGATTATATCTCTTGCGCCTGCTTGTAAAAAGCCTAATTCATTTGTTATTTTTTTAGTTGGATCAGAGTTGTTTTCATTGTTTTTAAACATTCTTTGCTGAATGGCTTCATTTAAAATAACCGTATATTCTTTAATTATTCTTTTGAACTCATTTGGGTATGCATTTTTTATAAGTTCCTGTTCATAAATTTTAGTAGTTTGCTCTGTACTTTGTTGGTCGAATGGTTCAAAGGTCGTTTCTCGTAACTTTACAATAGAATCTTTGAACCTGATGATAGATTTAATTCGTGCAATTAATTCACGAGCTTCAAATGGCCTGCTTAAATAATCATCAGCACCTATTTCTAAACCAAAAATGTAATCGTCTTTCGTAACTTTAATCCCTGATAATAAGATGATGATAACATCAACAAATTTGGGATTGTTTTTTATTTGAACACAGACGTCTGTTCCTAATTTATCAGGAAGCATAACATCCAATAAAATTAAATCAGGTTTATTCCTTTTAAGATATTTGAGGCATGCATTACCAGAATCTACAGTATCCACATTATAATCTTTTTCTAAAATGTTAGAAATAATTTCAAGGTTTATATGGTCATCGTCAACAATTAGTATGGATTTACTCATAACAGTTTTATGGGTTTAATGGTAAACTAAAATAAAATGTTGAACCTTTTCCAACTTCGCTTTCCACCCCTATGTGGCCATGATGTGCCTCAATGATTCTTTTAACAATGTACAATCCTAATCCGGTACTTTTTTCTCCGGCAGTACTCATAGTACTGGTTTTTTGAAATGGTTTGAATAAAGTAACGACTTCATCTTTTGCAATACCTTGTCCTTGGTCCTTAATATTAACAAGAACTTCAGTTTCATTTTGTATTAACGACACCAAAATTTGTGTGTCATTATTTGAATATTTTATTGCATTCGTCAATAAATTACTTATTACCTGGTCAATTTTATTATTATCGATTTTTAATATCAAAGAATCTACATTGGTTTCGAAATGAATTTTAATATTTTTTTTCTTTGCAAGCTCCTTATTTAAATCGATGTTGGTTCGAATTAAAAGGACTAAATTAGTGGGAGTACTATTAATCTTAATATTGCCAGACTCAATAGCAGATACATCGAGTAACTCATTAACTAACTCAAGCATGAAACTACTTAATGTTTTTATGAGGTTTACAAAACGTTTTTGTTTCTCATTAAGGTTATCGCCTTTTTTTTCTAAAAAATCTGATAAGGCATTAATGTTACTTAGCGGGTTTCGTAAATCGTGGGCAGCCATTCCTAAAAAACGGTTTTTAAGGCCGTTTAACCTTTCCAGTTCCGCATTTTTGCGATTTAATTCCCGCTGCAAGTTAACTAATTCGTTGTTAACCCGTGAAAGTTCATCAAAAATTGCTTCATTTTCTTTATCTCGAATCAGAATTTTTTCGCTTTGACTTTTTAAAAGTTTCCTAATCTGATTCGATTGTTCGTTATTAATTTGTTGAAGGAGGTTTGTAAATTCAACCGCTTCTTTATGGTTATCGGCTCCAATTAATAATATTTGTTTATTTAAAAGAACTCCCATAAAATATAAGGATTTGAACTTATCATTGTAGTATATGTTTAAACGGTAATCAAAAGCTATATTTTTACTTTTAACCTCTAAAATCATGTTTAGAGATTTATTATGCGAATGTTTATCGATGATGGTAGTAAATAACTTTCCTTCACAACCATTTTTAGAGAAACCGAAATCATCTTTTAAAACTTGCTTTATTACTCCATTTTCATCACACAGAAAAGCACATCCTTTTATTTTATTCATAGTTTTTATTTTTCCATTAATTTGTTTGCAAAAGTTACTGCTTTTTGAGCGTCCTCTGCATAACCATCGGCATTAAATTCCTGCCAGTTTTGTCCAATACCTCGTAATGCATATCCTCCAATTAATATTTTTACCTTCCCACTCATCTTTTCACGAATGCGCTCGATAGTGCTTTTCAGTAATCCAATTTGATATGGTATAGCAATGGATAACCCAACTATATCTGCATTATTTTCTTCGATTGAATAGAGAATAGAATCGGCCGGTGTATTAGCTCCAAGGTAATAAGTATCCCAGCCATTCATTTCGAAAAAATCTGCAACCATTCTAATTCCAATCTCATGTAATTCTCCACCTACACTTGCAGCTATCATTTTACGCCCAATGCGTTCTGTTGTAAATATATAAGGATAAAGCTGGCTCATAATCTGCTGAGTTGCAGCGGAACAGAAATGTTCTTTAGCAACGGTTATTTTATTATCGAGCCATAATCGTCCAATCTCATACTGCGATTTTTGAAAAACATGCATATAAATGTCTTCAACGGAAGTTCCATTTTTTACTGCATCTAAAATGAGTTTACCGGCAGTTTTTCTGTCTCCTTCCAGAAGGGCTTTATTATAGTTCATGGCCAGTTTACCAAGAGGATCGAGAACATTGATATAAGGTTTTGAATCTTCAATAGGAATTTTCATTTGTTCCAAACCTGCTTCAATGTATTTAGTTACCAAATCGGATTGCTCTTTAGGAAACTCTTTTTCAATAACATCTTTTGTGCATTTTAAGGTTTCAATCATTGCTTCATCAGGAAATTTCAAACCCCGAAAAAGTTTTTTAACCCAGATTACATAATCTGTAAAAATGGTTTTATTACCCGTTTCAATAGATTCAGCAAGAAAAGGTAGGTGGTATGCTGCATCTCGAAGACTAAGTTGTTTGCCTCTTTTCCCAAACTTGTTCCAGAATTTAGGTTGGCGTTGATATTGAAGTTCTACAATTTTTTTAGCTAGCTCACCTGCTTGTAATGAAAGTTCATTTTTTATTTTTGCACCTAAAGTTTCCATGAGTTTTTGAGTTGATACTGATTGTAACTATACAAATTACAAAAAGTTAGGGTATAGTACAAAGGATTCATAAATCTTTTTTATCATTGCAGGAAACTTTTAAAAATGGAATGTCGCCCGGGTTGTGCAGCATGTTGCATATATCCTTCCATATCTTCATCAATTCCAGGTATGCCCAATGGTAAACCTGCAGGGGCTTCTTGTATTCAATTAAAAGAAGATTTAAGCTGTAGTATCTTTGGTTCACCCGAACGTCCAAAAGTTTGCGCAGGGTTTAAACCAGAAAAGCTAGTTTGTGTTGATAGCGCTGAAGAAGCTTATAAAATTATCGCTTCGCTGGAGGGAATAATTTTGTAAACCGTAATACTTCTAAATTGGAAAAATTCTTGATAAGTTTATATCATCATAATGTTCAGTTAAAACATTAGTGCTATTTTTTTGTTGTAATTAAATAGAATAACTAATGAGTTTTGATATGACAAGGGAGGAATTTAAAGAAATGTCACTTGCCGAGCAAGGGATGTTGCTAATAAGTAGGGGTAAACATTTAACTCAAGTTAAAAAAGGGAACCAACTATTGAATCTTTATTCAATAGATGATTTTTTTGTAGAGGTCTTTTATTCGGTTTTATCTGACAAAATTGATAAAATTGAAATTATGACTGATCTTTCACGGATAGATCATTATATTGATGAAAAACAAAAGGAAGAAAAGCCGCATATAGATTAATGTAATGTATTTTATGCCGAAATAATTAAATCATCAAGAAAATTATTATCATTAATATCACAAGACGGGAATTCTTAAGGTCTTGTTGTTTGGAGGAGTAAATAATTCTTCCTTTAACGGAATATTGAATTCGATTTCTAAAATTCGATTTTTATGTTTATATGGACCATTAGGCCCTTCTCCTTTACCAATAGTTTTGTGAGCAATAAGTATATTTTTTTCTTTTTTATAATCTAAAAATCTTATGGTAGTGGTTTCAGTTGGTTTTAACTGATATATCAAATTGGTTTTAGCATCTAAATAGTATTCCCAACTTGAACCATCAAACCATTTTACTTTAATAACGTTTGTTTTGATTCCATTAACTAATTTTGTGCCGGTGTATTCCAAATTCATTTTGTCATTGGGTTCCATAACAAATACCCCTAAAAACCAATAGAAACTTCCATTAATTATTAAAGCGTTTGAGTATTTTTCCGAAAGTTTTGACCATTTATAGACATTATCGGTAGAGTCAAATTCTGCTTTCCATGAGTTTGTTCCATCTGTTGTCGTAAACCTGGGGGCAGTTAAATTCCCGAAGATTCTATAATTTGGTTTTTTCTGATAACTATAGTTCAAACGAGAAGAGTTATTTTCTTCGTGAATTAATTTTCTTTTGATATAAACAGTATTGATATTGTCCAGATTATCTTTTCCTCCTATCGCATCAATATATTTATTAATTATAAGGTTTAGAGAGTCGGTTTGACTAAAAATACCTGCAGATAATAAAATCAAAGGAATTATAAAAAAATATTTCATAGAACTTAATATTAATTATTTAACTATAATAAACTTTTTATAAGAAACCATATTTTTAATACGTAACCTGCAATAATATACTCCTTCATTTAAATTTCCATCAATACTCCATTGTTTAGTTTTATTTTCACCGGATATTTTTCCAAATGAATGAACAATTTGCCCCTGAACGTTAATTATATCAAGATAGCCATACTCATTATTTTCTAAATTATATGTTACATTTATATGATTATTAGCAGGTATAGGAAAAACTTTAAGAGGCTCTTTGCGTGGCAGTTTGTTTGTATTAATATTTGTTCCTCTTTCGATTATATATTCGGATAACGTAAAATCTAAAGAGGAATCTTCTTTAGACTTGTTATGCCCGGTATATATGACTTTATTGTTAGTATACACCATTGAACTAATCCAACTATTACCTTCATGTGTAAATTTTTTTGTATTAGTTTTTTGACCATTGCTGTTTAAGTGATAAAAAATGACATCATTATTAAGTGTTGTTGACTTTGTAACACCTGCAACTAAGTACTCGTTGTTTAACTCAAGAGCAGCAATTCCATAATCGTAATAGCTACTTTCTCCGAGATCTTTTCGCCAAATTTCTTTTCCTTCTGAGTTGGTTTTTAATACAATTATATTACTTACGTCATTATATGTAATTGCATGTGAGCCTGTTATTAAATATCCACCTTCGGAAAGTTCTATAATATCCACACCTCTTTCGTGATAGGCATTAGATCCTGTTGAGGTATATGTTTGTTCCCACAATAATGTTCCATCCAGGTTGATTTTAATTACATAAATGTCTCTATCTCCGGATGAAACAAATTTTCCAGTATTTCCAATAACTAAAAGATTATTATCACTGGTATGAATAATCTTAAATCCCATTTCGGAATTTGGTGTTCCAAAAGTTTTTTCCCAAATAATGTTACCATCAGTATTTATTTTTACTAAATAAATATCATCCTCTCCTAAGCCAATAGATTCCGTATAACCGCACATATATAAATTATCATTATTATCTTGGCAAACGGAGTTAAAAATGTCCCAATTCTCGCCACCAAAAGTTTTTTCCCAGATTAAATCCCCATTTCTATCAATCTTTATAGCATAACCATCTACATTCTTAGAAGTAAAGGATGTAGTAAATCCAACACTTATAAAATTATTACCACTTGTTTCAATTATTGAGTTACTGTAATCCCAACCGGAACCTCCAAAAGTTCTTTGCCAGGAGGAATTTCCTAAGCTATCCGATTTGATTATTAATACGTCAGACTTCCCATTACCTTGTGAAAAAGTATACCCACTTGTAATTAAACTATCTGAACTGGTATGAATAATAGATTTACCGCCATCGTTATGTTGATCAGTGGAATTAAGCTTATCAGATAAATTTTGATATTTTGCTGTAAAGTTGTTTAAGATTTCTAATATTGCATTACAGTTTTGTTTATTGTAATGGTCACCTGCAGAACAGGTTATGATGTTTCCATCAATTACTGGTAATATATTTTTTCCAAGATAATTTGCCCCTGCATTGGAATATTCATTACTATAATTTGGATTGCCGGTTACGTTTTTTCCGCTTATAACAGCAGCTGCAGCTAAAACTCTTACTCCTGTGCACCAGGCAGCAACTGGAATATTTTTCTTGACTGCTTCCTGGATTAATTTTATTGTTGTAGTATTAGAAATAAAATCTCCACACGGATTTCCAGCCCAATGACTACCGGACATTATTGTTATACAGTCGTAATTACTAATATCTATGATTTCTGATACAAGAATATCCGGGACAATAGCTGGACACCCTAAAGGTTGAGCATAAACCGGACATGGAGAAATGTTAGCTGAAGTTCCTGCAACAATTACTTCCCAACCAAAATTTTCAAAATTATCTTTATTTAAATGGTAGTTTGCACCATAATTTTCAGGCAGTAAAATAAGAATTTTAGTCTGTTGAGAGTAAACATTTTTATTGATAACAAATATTAAAATCAGAAAAGAAATAAAATAACGAGAAGTTTTCATATAAAGCTTTTTAGGATTTACATAAAAATATTAAGAGGTAACAAATCAAATGTCTTGAATAATGATTCTGGACAAGTTCTATTTGGTTTAATATTTAAAAAGTCCCGGATCATTATTTAAGACATTTAAAACAATCCATAATGTTATTTTGGAACCGTCAATTGCTTAACAAATTAACTAAATACCGACGTTGTGAACTATTTAATGGAATGACTATTTATAATTATTGCCTTACTAATATTAATTATTAGAATGAATATTCACGACGTTGGTTAAATGTATTTGGAAAAAGATATTAAAAGAAGACTTAATTTTTTTATCAAAAAGCTTTTGATAAACACGAGAGGGTAAGTAGTATAAAAATAGAATATTTTCTAAAAGAATAGTGATTATAAATAAACTTTAAAACTTAATTTATGAAAAAAGTAAAAAGCGGATTAATAAATTTTAAAATAGTATTTACATTTATTATAACACTATTATTTTCCTGTGATAATGAGAAAGATACATTTATATGGCCAGAACTTTTAGAAACAGGTGAATTAATACAAATAACAACAACAAACGCAAGTAGTTGGGACTTCCACTCCCGTTGGTCAAATGATGGCTCCAAGGTTGCATTTGCTCGTTTTAATTCTACAAATTCAGATTTAAGTTTAAATATATGGAATAAGCCAACAAATGAAATAAAAAACGTTGTTTCCGGTTTATGGGGAGATTGTGCTCCGAGTTGGAGTCCGGATGACATGAAAATAGCTATCGATGTGAGAGATGAAAATGATGTATCACAGATATATATAGTTAATGTTAATGATGGACAATTGGAAAAGTTAACTACAACCGATTCAAATAAGTTTCGCCCATGCTGGTCAAAAGATGGTAATAAAATAATTTTTACAAGTTCGGGTAATTTATATACTATGCCTGCTGAAGGAGGTTCCGGTGTGATTATACCAAATACCCAGCATGCATCAAACGCTCAGTGGAACTTTGATGACTCTCAGATTCTTTTCGTAAAAGATTCTCAAAATGATGATATTTATATTGTAAATAATGATGGAACCGAGCTTACACTCGTGGCAGAGGGCAAAAGTGGAACAAATGAGAATTGGGCATCGTGGTCACCAGACGGAACAAAAATAATTTACCAATTATACCATAAAGGAACACCCCGGCTAATTATGAAAGATTTAAAACTTGATAAAGAATATCTACTACTGGATAAGGACGACTGTAGATTTGCAGATTGGTCTCCCGATGGAAATTCAATTGTTTTTGCACATGATGAAAATTTATGGTTACTTAGTTTAAATTAAGTGTTTAAAGAGTTATGGTTATGTCAATTATCAATCCTCGGATCATTTATGGCGTATTCTCAAATTTCATTAACATGAAAACATAATCCAAGAAAAGCAGAAAAACAAAAATTAACTCTTCAAATTGACAAAATAGATGATAATAATTTCATATTTCAAATCGATTCAGTAAAGTATATTTATAATCAATCATTAAGTTCAATTAATATTTATAATGAAACACCTCATGAAATTAGCGCAATATGGGTTTATTGTGGTATGTGCGATATAAGAGGGAGTTCTTATAACAGATCGGTTCAGTTTAGTAAGTATTTCCCTATTAACCTTAGAGATTATCCTATAGATAATAATAAGTATATGATCGAACAACTTGCTCGTAGACATTCTTTTATTGATATTGACAGAGTGGGTATTTGGGGAGGTTCAAGTGGAGGGTTTATGGCAGCAACAGCAATGTTAAAATATCCTGAATTTTATAAAGTTGGTATAAGTAGGGTGGGACAGCATGAATCTAATATTTTTCATGGTTGGTGGACAAATATTTTTAATTTAGATGTAAACCTTGGTGTAAATGATACAATTTATACAAATATTTTTCTAGTAGAAAATCTAAAGGATAAGCTGTTTATTATTCATGGTGAAATTGATACAAATGTTCACCCTTCAAATTCAGCACGTTTGGTAAATGAATTAATGAAAGCTGGTAAATATTTTGATTATTTGTTTGTTCCCGGAGGAGATCATGGTTGGAGTGAAAATCGAGAGTATGTCCGGAAAAGAATTTGGCTCTATTTTGTTGAGAATTTGATGGATAACAGAATTAGTAATATTGAAATTATGAGTTATTAGATTTTAATTATATTTTTTTCGATATTCTGTTGGTGTATAACTGGTATATTTTTTAAAAGCGTTATTAAATGCAGACTTTGAATTAAAACCAACTTCAAAACCAATTTCAAGAATAGAACTAAAGTTTCCATTCTTATTTTTAAGCAAGTATTCGGCTTCTTTAACCCTATATCTATTAATTAAGGAATTAAAATTTTGTTTGAATTCAGTATTTATAACTTGAGAAATATATTCTTTCGAACAATTAAGCTTTTCAGATAGAGTATTTAAAGACAAGTCAGGATCTGAATATATTTTATCATTTTCAATTAAAATAATTAACTGTTTAATAATATCTTTCGCTTTATTTTCAGAAAGAGAACTGGTTTTATACTTATTTTGCTTTCTTTGTTTTCTCAAATAATATATGATAAGAACTAATGAAGTAAGTATTATGATATAAGTAAAATAGGCAAGTATTGTGCTATACCATTTAGGCTTAATTTTAAAATTCATTGTATAAAGTAGTTCCCAATTTTTTGTAATAGTATTCGTTTCTAACTCTACGTGATAATAACCCGGCTCAAGGTTTTTAAGTACAATTTGCGGTGATTTAACTTCCTTCATTTCCTTTAATTCATTGTTTATGAGCATTTTATATCGTAGTTTTTTATTTAAATCCCTAAAGTCAATAATACCAAAGAAAAAACTTAAATCATTTTCATTGGCAGAATAAGATAAATCTTGGAACTCATTTGTTTTATTTAGTGTAACCGTATCTTTATTGGTCGCAATTTTATTAAGATGACAAATAGGCCTTAACTTCTTATCAAAATACCTTAATTCAAATGCCGTGAAACCATTTTTTGTGCCAATGTAAGCCAAATGGTTTTCAATAAATTCGATCTTACCTTCTGAAATGCTGTTGCTAATTAAACCTAAATTGGCAGTAAACTGATGGAATTCTTTATTATAGTAAATAGCCAGTCCTTGTTCGCTTCCTATAAAAATTTTATCATTTAAAGCCGCAATGGAGTTAATGTTGTTATTTATTAATCCATCAAGGGTAGTGAAATGAGTTGTTATAGAATCATTTTTTATTACATAAATACCATTATCTGTACCAATCCAAAATACATTGCTATCTGGTTGGCACATTGTTGTTGCATCTTTTATAAAATATCTTTTTTCAATTATTTCTTCTGAATAAGTGTAAACGCCTTGGTTCGAACATAACCAAATAACATTATTAGAATCATTGTAAAGATTATTAATTTTATACAGTTCGGGAGGAACTACTTTTTTTACCCACGTGTTTGTATTATATTCCCATAGTTCTGATTTATTGATCAATGCTAACAGATTGCCCGAAGATGTTAATTCCAGGTTTGTTATCAAAAAATCCGTAGGTAATCCTTTACGGTTAAAGTTAACAAAATTGCCTTCTTTAAACTCTAAAAGAATATTTTTCCCTCCAAAAATTAGTAAAGAATCGTTTTTTGTGCCACAAAGAATATCAGGCTGCGGGTATTTATCACGTAAATCATATTTTTTAAGAGAATATGGATGAAGTTTTACAATACCATAGTTTTTGGCACCAAACCAAATATCATCGTAATCATCCTTAAATAAAACAGTTGCTGATGTTCCGGGGAAACCATACGGAAATAAATAGTTCACAAAACTGGTCCGTGTAAATTGGTATAATCCTTTACCAAATGCCCCAATCCAAAGAATATCATTATTATCAATCAAAGTTGAGGTGATTTTCTTTTGCCGAAGTTCGGTGTATAAATATCCATAATCTGGGTTTGAGAAAATTAAACGAAACATTCCTATTAATGTTGAAGCCCATACTTCTCCATACGAATTATAATTTAAATCGGTAAACCATGAGTTCTCGTCACCGGCATAATGTTCCCAGAAATTGTCATAGTTGATAAATATTCCATGTTCTTTAGTTGTATGCCAGTGTACTTCTTTGTTATAATGATTCCCGTACCAACTTGTATCTATTGGTTGTATTAGATAATCCCTGTATATAACCGTGTCGTTTATTAGCAAAGGTAAAACAGAGTCATTTTTGTATTGAAGAATCCCTTTGTCTGTAGTAATAAAAATGTTGTTGTTGCGGTCTTGTTTAAGCTTTAAAACTCTATCATTTTTTATTTCGTTGGCAGTAACGATTAATGAATCTTCAAGCAATTTATATAATCCAGGCTTATTATAAAAAGATACTAATAATTGATTATTATAGTTTTCAATATTAGTGAATCGATGGTTAAGAAATATTTCTTTATCTGAGTACTTTAATATGTTTACCCGGTTAAATTTCCATAGACTCCCGTCCTTTGTTATTAATAAAAACTTATCATTATTGGTTTGTACAATATCTATAATTGGATTATTTATAATTTCTTTTGGTTCCGAATAATTAATAAACTCATAACCGTCAAAACGGCTTAAACCTTGATCTGTTCCAATCCATATATAACCTTTTGAATCTTGATAAATTGAAAATATATTGGTACTAGGCAAACCATCACTTTTATCGTAAAGTTTTTTTAAATAACTATGTCCAAATAACAGGTTAGGTATAATTGTGAAAAAACAGAGCGTTAAAAATACTTTTTTCATTAAAAAAATTTAATTGGCTCTAATTTACAAGAAAATTGACTTATTTTAAACTGATTTAAGCAATAATTACATTCAAAACTAACGAAATAAGTTCTGCAGTCCTCCAATCTAAATCACCTGTTGGAACAGGTGTAGGAAGGTTTTTAGAAAGAATTACAATTAGATATTGTAAATATATCCCAAAATACAAACGTGTCGAGAAGTAGGTTATTCAATTTTATCCGGTAAAATAAAAATTATTACATGCATTTTATAAATTATGAATACATTGATGAAAAATAAAATGAAGAAAAGCCACATATAAATTTAATGTAGCTTTTTTGTTTTATACCAAATCGCATGCTTCAGGTGGCATCCAGTGTTTATCTTTTCCTTCCCATTTAATGTTACACCCAATAGGATTTGTTATTTTTGGGCAGATTTCTTTCCCGTCAAGATGTTTATCCAAAATATTCTCTAAATCATTAACAGTCATTTTGGATGGATCCTTTGGGTTATCAATTGCCCGCCCTGTATAAATTAAATGCCTTGATTCATTGAAAACAAAGAAGTGTGGTGTTTTTAATGCACCGTAATCTAAGGCTATATCTTGCGATTCATCATACAGGTAAAGCCATGGAAAATTGTTTTCTTCCATGCGTTTCACCATATTAGGGAAACTATCTTCTTCGTAAGTATTTTTACTATTTGAGTTTATTCCAACAAACCGTACTCCTTTAGGGCTGTATTTTTCAACAGTTTTCCTTGTCGTTTCATCAGAACCAATCACATAGGGACAATGGTTACAAGTAAAAAAAACAACCAATACTTTCTCATTAAAGTCAGATAATCGATATGTACTACCATCCGTTGCCAGTAAATTAAAATCCGGCGCTTTATCTCCAATTTGTAACGTAAAAGCCATAATTTAAAGTTTTATTAGAAAACAGTTTAAATAAAAAAATGTTTATTGAGGTAGGGTAAAGAAGATTTAGATTATCATAATGGTAAGAGCAATATATAAGGTAGAGTGGTTAAGTTGGAGTTAGGAACTTTATATATGCCTTTAAAGATTAAGCCGAGATTTAAATCTAATGAGCCTAATTCTTAGAAAACCTCTCTGCCTCTTTGTATTAATGTAAATTTAGCATCTGTTGTTTCTTCGTAGGGTTCATATAGGACTCTTGCAATGCTAGATTAGGGTTATTTATAAACAATTTCAGGATAATTGTTATAATTTGCAAAAGGGTTAACTCTCGGGAAAGCGAGGGTTTTTTGTTGGTAATGTAAAAATAAATTTTGACCCAAAACCTACTTTACTTTCGACCCAGATTTCACCACCATTTTTCTCAACAAATTCTTTACAAAGAATTAATCCTAATCCAGTACCCATTTCTTCTTCAGTTCCTTCAGTAGTAAAACCTTCATCTAATTTAAAAAGTTTTTTTAAATCTTCACGTTCAATTCCAATTCCAGTATCTCGAACGGTAATTTCTTTAAATTCTTCAAGATCTTTATCAATAATTTCAACTGCTCCACCACGATCAGTAAATTTTAAAGCATTAGACACCAAATTTCGCAAAATTGTTTTTAGCATGTTTTGATCGGCATATACATTTGATCCTTCCTGTACACTATTCGTTAATGTTATTTCCTTTTGAATTGCTTTTCCATTATATAATGAAAAAGTTTCTTCAGCCATTGCATATAAATTGATTTCTGCTTGTTTAAATTGCATTGTTCCCATTTGGGATCTTGACCATTCCAAAAGATTTATTAAAAGTTCATAGCCGTTTTTTGAGATTTGGTATAAATTGCTATGATAGTATTTTACTTTTTCAGGACTTAATCGATCATAACCATGAACCAAAAGTTGGGCTAATCCCATAATGGAGTTAAAAGGGTTTTTTAAATCATGGGCTATAATTGAAAAGAATTTATCCTTGGTTATTAGAAGTTTTTGTAATTCTTCCTCAACTTCTTTTAATTTGGTTACATCCGAATCAATTGCAATTAGCCTTATTACCTTATTATTTTTATCCAAAATAGGTGTTAGTGTCGTATTTATTCGATATGTTTTTCCATATTTTGAGTCCACATTTGTTTCAAAAATTTGGGATCTTTTTTCGGTTATTACATTTTCAATGATTGCATGAATATTAGTATTTGATATGGTTTGTTTGTAAGTTTTTCCTTTCTCTTGTATAAGTTCATCAAGGGAATATCCATATAAACGTGTGTATCCTTCGTTTATCCATTCAATTTTGCCATTTGGATTTGTAATAAGTATAGCATTATCTGTTTGACTTGCAGCAATACTCAATTTTTCTAATTCACGATTAACTTCTGTAAGATGATCTGTTTTTTGTTTAATCTCAATATTATTTGTTCTGATAAGTTCATTTTGTTTCTTTAATATTTTATTTGCTTTTTGTTTTCCTTTGAATAGCAAAACCAGAATTACAATAAGTAAAATAAAAATAAAAGATACAGCTATAAGAATGAACTTATTTTTTCTTTGTTTTGAAATATAAGTTTTTTGATTTTCGTTTGTTTTTGATAATGAATTTATTGTATTTATCCTCTTACGCGAATCTATGGTAGTTTTTAAATTTGCAACATTTTTAATCATTGGTGAATGCAGTACTGAATCTTTTAAGCTTACATATTTTTGATAACTCTGTAAGGATTTCTTATAAAATCCTCTGGTTTGGTATATTTTTGATAATACCTTGTATACTTTATACTCATTTAAAAGGGTATTATTATCCAGAATTTCCAAGCACTGGTTAATGTAAGTTTCTCCCTCTTCAATGTTTTCTAAAAGTAAATATGTTTCACTAAGTGAAATAAGATTTTCTACCAACAGGAGTTCATTATTTTTATATTTACAAATTTCTATCGATTTTTTAAACGAATTAATTGCATCTTCATATTTATTATTATATCTAAATAACTGGGCCTGATTGTGTAAGGTATTGGCAAAATTATCTCCATTATCATTAATGTCATAATTCAATAAAGCAATGTTTGAATATTTATAGGCACTGTCGATCTCATTAATTTCATAATAGAACTTTGTAAGATTATTAACCGAATTGATTTTTAATTCTGGTTTTTCTGTTTCCAAGGAAATAAGATAAGCCCGGTTAATATAATAATATGATTTTTCGTAATCTCTGAGAACTAAATAAATTTTACCCAGATTAACGTATATTTTGTATAATAATTCAATAGAATCATTACTTTCTATTATTGATAAAGCATCGAAATTAAAAACAATAGCTTTGGTTAAATTTCCTCTTGTAAAATGATGTTCAGATAAATTAACTAATTCAATAGCATCATCTAAAGTTCTTGACTTTAAACTAAAAGGCGAGAGACTGTCTTGTTTGTTTTGAGATTGGACATTACAATTTAATGTAACTAAAATCAGAATAGCAATATGTTTCCACTTCTTTAAATTCATTATATAAATATAAAAATTATAATGCATTGTACGAAAAAAACAGACCAAAGTAAATACAAAGGCCTGTTTCTTAATGTAAATTTTATAGTTTTATAAAAATAATGAATTAAACAATAGTTTATAACTAACAGGTGTTGATGCTCTAAATTGTGGATTAAAGCTAAATAATACAATTTCACCTTTACCTTTTTTCATCCAAACAATTGAAGTTTTATTTCCAATTTTTTCTTCATTTTCAATAAAGCCACTTAACAAAATATCTTTTTCAGGAAAAGTAGCAATAACTCGTCTATCTACATCAAAATATGGTTGCCAAGTTCTGAAAACCGGTCCGCTTCTGTGAAAAACACCTATTTCATCTGGCATTCCATAAGTAATAGGGTGGTCTGCTCTAAGTTTAATTCTAAGCAATGAGCCAGGAGAAGAAAAACCATCTTTAACAAGTTGTTTTGAAACATCTTTTACAGGAAATTCAAACTCTTCTTTTTCTTTATCATTTATAGAGTAATTTTGAACTCCAGAGAATAATTCTGTTGCTTCACGCCATGCAACCACCTTGCCACCGTTATGAATGAATTTCAAAATTTTCTCAAACCCCTTTTGTTCCATCCCTTTCGTGTATTCAGGTGGATATTTTAAGAAATATCTACTTCCGTTTGAATTATAATTTCCATTTATTAATGCCGATTTACTCTCATCAGGAATAATTAGAACATCACAATTTTTTTCAAAATCAATACTTTTAACATCTGTAGGCTTAATGGTTTTAAATGGAATATGATATGAGTCAAAAATAAATCTTGTCCAGCCTGCATCCATGGCATGGAAATAGGTTTCCAGCAAATATATTCTTGGTAATTTTAATTCACGCGTTTTCAAATTTATTTTTTGGTTAACATATGCTGGAGTAAAATTGATTTCGTCTAAAACCTGATTTATATTTTTAGATTTATCGATTACAAAACTTCCAACGGGGTAATCCAAATAAGGTTCTTGTAATTGCCTAACATTTAATCCTATTTCAAGGGCTTTAAAAGCAGCTTTATAACTGTTGTTGTTTTGTGCACTTAAGATAACCGAATTATAATCGTTAATTGCAGGGTTATACAAACTATATGGTAACTTTACCTCCGAAAAATTTCCCTGAAATACTTCAGGATTTTCGTTAATTTCATAAACATGAATTCCTTTATGCAGAGGGAGAGACCATGAGGTAATATCATAAGGTTTTATCATTTCTCCTCCAGGAGTATAATGTCTGGCAGGGAAAACTTGTTTTTCAAGAACTTCTTTGATAAAAGCTCTGAAAGGTTGTGCTAAAGGAACAATCACATCGCCTTTTTTAAAAATCGTATTTTTTATGTTTAAATCTTTGGTAAGCTCAAACACATTTACTCCATGCTCATCCAAAAGGTTTACTAAATTTACTAATTCACTTTGATCATGTTGTTCCTTTGGAAATATGTAAAAATACGGAGCCTCATTTAAACCTTTATTTACTTCCTTTTTACAAATTTCATTTCTAAATTTTAAAATTTCTTCTTTATGCAGGGAAGCAGTTTCAAGATATGCTATTGTAGAAACGGTTTCATATTCAACAAGGTCACTTAAACGCCACCATCCTCCTTCCCATGGTTCAACTAAATTGATACTCTTTTTATATTCTCCTAAACCTTTACCGATGACACTTAATTCGTTTGGTTCGATGTAAATGGGTGTAGCATGTTTTACACTGGCACCTTCTGAAAGCATACCAATAACATTTTTCCAAATACAGGTTTGGGTAGCACCTGGCCAATAATCATCAAAAAGGTAGTTTTGTGCAATTCCGGTTAAGCCTGCATCTGTCATTTTAGTTATCGTGTTTGAACCGAATATTTTCATCCAATTCCATAAACCTGCATCAATATTCTCAGCAATTGGATCATGAGGTGGTGATATGAAATATCGAGGGCCACGTGAACCCATTTGATGTTTTTCCACCATAACTTGGGGGAACCAATCTTTATTGTATAAATTAGCAATGGCCCTGGTGTCACTTTGAGTTAATGCAACAAAATCACGATTGTTATTATGACCAACATACTTATGATAAACTCCCGGCATTGAAGAACCTTCATGTTTAGTTCCTTTGTATTTGTTATAATGATTAACTATCATATCCATTCCATCAGGATTGTGATTTGGTACAACCATATAAACTACATTATCCAGCATGTCTAAGGTTTTTTTATCAGTAGCCTTTAATAAACCATAAGCTATGTTTGGAAGTGCTTGCGTTGGTCCAACTTCTGTTGAGTGCATCGAAAGGGTAAATAAAAAGAATACCTTACCTTCTTTAACATATTCACTATATTTTTCCGGACTTAAATTATAGTTTAATGCAAGTTCTTTATTTATCTTTTTTAGTTTTTCCAGGTTGTTGATATTCTTTTCAGAAGAAATGAAAGTAACATACATTGTTTTTCCCATTGGCGAAACTCCGATTTCTTCCGTTTTGATTTTTGATGAAACATTTTCGAGCTTTTTTAAATAATCTATTAGAGGGTCGTAATTAAAAAGCATTCGATCAGTTCCGGGAACAAATCCAAAATGACTTTCAGGTGTAGGAATTGCATTTTGAGCAAATAAATAGGTTGAAGAAAAAATAAAAATTAATGCAATAAATAAGTTACGCATTTGTTGATTAAGTAATTTTTCCGGCATAGTAATAAGATTTTAGAGTATAAATTAAAATTTAACAATTAGACTAATCTATATTTTAGAAAGTTTAAACAATAATTCGTAAATTAAAACAATTTAATTATAAATCTGTTATACATTGAAAATAGGTCAGGATGAGATTAAAAAAAAATATAATACTTTTCTTTTTATTATGTGGAATGTTCAATGTTTATGCTCAGAATTTTCCTGTTTATGAAGGTTTCGAATCATTTAAACCTGTACTTGAAAATAAAGACAACAAAGTTTATGTAATAAATTTTTGGGCAACTTGGTGTAGGCCATGCGTTAAGGAGATGCCAGCTTTTAATAAGTTGTATGAAGAATATCATAATAAAAACGTTGAAATTATTTTAGTAAGTCTTGATTTTGGTAAAAACATACAGGGCAGAATTTCTGAATTTAAGAAAAGGCATGGTATTAAATCGAAAATTGTAATTCTTGATGATCCCGATAGTAATTCCTGGATTAATTTGGTTAATAATAATTGGTCGGGTGCAATTCCCGCAACATTAATTTATAATAATTCAAAGAGAGCTTTTTTCGAGCAGGAATTCGAGTATGAAGATTTAGAAACTGAATTAAAAAAATTCTTATAAATAAGTGTTTAACTAAACTAAAAAACGATGAAAAAAATTTTAACGACTGGTTTGTTTTTAACGTTAGCCATTTTAGGTTTAAATGCACAAGATGGATATAAAGTTGGAGATAAAGCAGATGACTTTAAACTTAAGAATATTGATGGTAAAATGGTTTCGCTTTCCGAATTTGATAAAGCAACCAAAGGAGCAATTTTAATTTTTACTTGTAATCATTGTCCTTATGCTATTGCATATGAAGATAGAATAATTGATCTAGATAAGAAATTTAGTAAGAAAGGATATCCGGTTATTGCTATAAATCCGAATGATCCTGAGATCCAACCTAAAGATTCTTATGAAAATATGATTGTTAGGGCAAAGGAAAAAGGATTTACTTTTCCGTATTTATTTGATGAAACTCAGGAAGTATACAAAATGTATGGTGCTAAACGTACTCCACATGTATACTTATTAAGTAAAGAAGGAAAAGGTTTTGTTGTTTCGTACATTGGAACTATAGATGACAATTATAAAGATGCAAGTGCTGTTGAGAAAACGTATTTAGCAGATGCTGTAATGGCAGTTCTTGATGGAAAAAAGCCTGATCCAAACTTTACAAAAGCAATTGGTTGCACCATTAAAGATAAAGAATACAAAAAATAAAACGATAAATGTTAGTAAAAGAGAGGGAAAAATTATTTTTCCCTCTCTTTTTTTGCAAATTGGTATAACAGAATTTTATAATTATGCGTTTCTTGATTAATTTCGTAGAAATGCAGTCTTTTTTTTCAACATATCTTTTACCCCTATCTCTGTCAATTATAATGATGGGAATGGGATTGTCTCTCGAAAAAGGAGATTTTAGAAATATATTACGTTATCCAAAGCCAGTTGTAACCGGAATTATAAGCCAGGTATTTATTCTCCCACTTGTTACTTTTTTATTATTTGGATTTACAAACTTAAACCCATATATTAAGGTAGGATTTATACTTATTACTGCATGTGCGGGAGGCTCAGCTACAAATGTTATAACTCACATGTTAAAAGGCAATCTTGCTCTTTCTATTTCATTAACTGCAATAAATAGCCTAATTATACTTGTTAGTTTACCTTTCATGGTTAAGTTGGGATTGGAAATATTTTTAGGCGAGGGAAAAACAATACATTTGAATGTTTTCAATACAATACTGAATATTCTTTTAACAATTATTATACCCACTTTTTTAGGAATGTTTATCAGGCAATACTTTTTTAGGTTTGCAATTAAGGCTCAGAAACCTTTAAGAATAATTTTACCTCTTATTCTTTTTTCTGTCTTTATTGTTATGATATTTTTTGATGATAACGGTTCTGAAAATGGATTCTATGATTTCTTATACATTGCACCCTGGGCCTTACTGTTAAATTTTGTTTCAATGCTTATTGTTTATTTTATTTCCAAATATCTACGATTAGGTGGGAAAAATAATTTTACAATAAGTATCGAAGTTGGATTAAAAAACAGTATTGTTGGAATTTATGTAGCAGAAAGCCTTTTAAATAATTACGAAATGGCAATGGTATCGGTAGTTTATGGGTCATTTACTTTTTTTTCAACCTTATTATTCGGATATCTTGCTAAACGAATAGAGCTTTGGGGCTTTGGTTATAGAAAATTATTCTGATTTTAGAATTGATAATAAGCAAAAAAACTGTAAATTTCCGGTGTTAAAAAAATCACTTTTTTCGGGAAAGTAATTAAAAGAAATAGAATTAAAAAATAAGGATCAATGAAAACATTAAAATCTTTCATCAAAAAATCAGTAATAGTATTAGTATCAGGAATGTTGTTGGTGTCTCTTACGAACTGTACAGGAAGTAAAAAAGGAGATAATTCAAGTGAAGTTTCATCAGAATCAAAACTTGATAAAGAAGAATTGGAAGAAAAAGTGAGAGAGATAGTATATCCATTACCTACAGCTTTTGAAGTAACTGAAATGATTAACAAAATAGAAGCTAGTTATATCATTGGTATTACTAATAAAACGGAAAGTATAGACAAGTATTTTACAGATAAAGATCAGGCAATTAATCTAGGTGTTTATAGTGCAGATTTAAGTTATGCAAGTACTTATAACATGAAACAAGAAATCATGACTTATATGGAGGCATTGGAAAACTTAGTTGTTGAACTTGGAATTACTGGTGCTTTTTCAATAAGCTTCATCGATGAAGTTGAAGAAAACATTGATAACAAAGATGTTTTAGTTGATTTAATTACGGGATCTTTTTATGATACTTATGAATATCTGGTAAAAAATAATAAGGAAGATTTATCATTGTTGGTATTAGCTGGTACATGGATCGAAGCGATGTACATTTCTTGCAATATTTCGGAAACTGTTTATCATAATCCTGATTTAGTAAAAGTTATATTACACCAAAAATCTTCACTGGATAAACTCGTTGAAATGTTAGAAGAACATAAACAACATGAATCTGTACAGTCGGTATTATCGGATCTTAACCCGATAAAAGAAGTATATGATAGTATAGAAGAAACAGGGATCACTGAAGCACAACTAAACAGCATAATTGAACAAACAAATGCGTTAAGAAAAAAGATAATACTTTAAATTAAAGTACATAATTAATCATTAGCTCATGTGTTTTAATGCATGAGCTTTTTTTTATTTTTCAGATTATTTCTTAAATTTTGTTCCAAATAGAAATTAATGAGCGAATCAATATTAAATGCACTAATTCACTTATTTGCAATTGTTGCAAATGTGAATCCGGAAGGAGTTACTGCTAAAGGCAGAAAAATTGTTGAAGCATATCTTGCAAGATATCTCAAAAACGAACTTATCGATGAGTATTTACGATTATTCGATAATTATTTAGAATTTTATCGAAGAGAACTTGATCAGGAAGATATAAAAGATTTAAAGGATAATGCTTCATTAATATCTTTCCAAATAGCAAATGTTTGTAGTCAGATCAAAAAAGGACTTTTACGAGACGAGCGTGTTATTGTATTTCTTGAATTGTTAGAATTTGTTTATGAAGATCATATAGTTACGGAACAAGAATTAGAATTTATAAAAACTGTTGCAAAATCCTTTAGTTTATCGGAAAGTGAATTTGTTAATTTTAGATCTTTCATTTTTGAAGGTGATCCAAGCAAATTAGATAGTGATAAAGTTTTAGTTATTGATAATCAGGTAAGAGAATGGTCTGATAATCTGGCCTGGTTAATGAAAAAGAAAAAATCCCAGGTAGAAGAGCCGTATAAACATTTATTCCGTGAGAATCTATATGGTAAAATAGTTGTTTTTTATATTCAATCTATTCAGGCATTTATATTCAGATATTTTGGAGAGCTTAATTTATATATAGAGGGACAAAAGATAAGATACGGAAGAACCTATTTTCTAAATAAAGGAGCAATCATAAAAGGCCCTAACATAAAATCAATTTATTATTATGATATTGCTTCAAAGTTTATATTAACGTCGGAAGAAACCCAAATAACATTCGAAGGAAAAGATGTTGAGTTTCATTTTCGTAATAGTAAAAATGGGATTCAGAAATTCAATTTCTTCGAACAATCAGGGCAAATGATTGCTATTATGGGAGGTAGTGGTGT
This sequence comes from Bacteroidales bacterium, assembly GCA_028282785.1. GTDB lineage: Bacteria > Bacteroidota > Bacteroidia > Bacteroidales > UBA12077 > UBA12077. Next base: position 64,957 of record JANQHE010000004.1, read on the forward strand.
CGGAAAATCAACTTTATTAAATTTATTATGTGGTAAATTAAGGCCTACCAAAGGAAGAATAAAAATAAATGGCCATTCTGTGCATTCGCATACTGAAGGTTTAACAGGATTAATCGGTTATGTTCCACAAGATGATATGTTGTTTGAGGAACTAACTGTTTTCCAGAACCTATATTATAATGCCCGACTTTGTTTTAGTGAGTTTAGGGAACAGCAATTAGTAGAGAAGGTAAATTCCGTGATGATAGATACGGATCTTTATGAAGCAAGAGATTTACAAGTTGGTAATCCTTTAAAGAAAATTATTAGTGGTGGCCAGCGTAAAAGATTGAATATAGCACTGGAATTAATGCGCGAGCCAATGCTGCTTTTTGTGGACGAACCAACTTCAGGTTTATCTTCAATGGATTCAATGAAAATTATGAATCTTCTGAAAGAACAAGCACATAAGGGTAAACTGGTTATAGCAAATATTCACCAACCTTCTTCAGATATATTTAAATTATTCGACAAACTTTGGATTTTAGATAAAGGAGGCTATCCAATATACCAAGGAAATCCTGTTGATGCAGTTGTATATTTTAAAACAGTTACTTCCATAGTTAATGCCGCTGAAAGTGAATGCGCTTGCTGTGGTAATATAAATCCCGATCAAATTCTTCAAATTGTAGAAGAACGTGAAATAAATGAATATGGCAAAACGATTCGTAAACGAAAAACTCAACCGGAAACTTGGTATTATAGGTATCTCGAAAATATTGAAAAGAAAGTTGAACACAAACAATTTGAAACAATATTACCTGATTCAGATTTTAAGATACCAAATTTTCTAAGACAGTTCCAGGTATTTAGCATGCGTAATATTTTATCGAAATTAACGAATAAGCAGTATTTGTTAATTAATTTGATAGAGGCTCCTCTTTTGGCTCTTTTATTAGGTTTTTTTACAAAATATATTACACCAAATGGTTATGTTTTTGGTGAGAACAAAAACTTACCGGTATTCCTGTTTATGGCTGTTGTGGTTGCAATTTTTCTCGGACTGACAGTCAGCGCAGAAGAAATAATAAAAGATCGAAAAATACTCGAACGAGAATCATTTTTAAACCTTAGCTGGTTTAGTTATATAAATTCAAAGATTGTAATATTATTTACAATTTCGGCAATACAAACATTCTTATATACTTTGATCGGTAATACTATTTTGGAGATCCACGGAATGCTGATTCCTTTTTGGCTAATTCTTTTCTCCGCAGCCTGCATGGGTAACCTTATCGGATTAAATATTTCATCAGGATTAGATTCTGTTATTGCCATATATATTCTTATTCCGCTAATTCTTGTGCCTAAGTTACTCCTTGGTGGTGCAATGATTCACTTTGATGATTTACACAAAGGATTTACTAACAAAGCTTATGTGCCATTTGTCGGGAACCTGATGACAACAAGATGGGCTTATGAAGCAATGATGGTTGAACAGTTTAAGAATAATGAGTTTGAAAAGATTTTTTATGAAGATGAAAGAATCATAAGTAATGCTGATTATAAAACATCTTTCTTAATACCTGAACTGCAAGATAAGTTGAATCTCTGTATGAGAAGAAAAGAAGTTGGTTTGGATTCATTAGCATTAGTTAGGGATTTAAAAATAATAAGGAGTGAATTGGATATAATATCACTAACCGAAGAAAGTTTTTCATTTCAATATAATCATTTGTTAAACTATAATGATTTTAATGAAAGCGTAATGGAACAGGCTTATCAGGCATTAATTCGTTTAGATAATGTATTGAGGGAAAAAGAAAGGGAGGCTAATGATAGCAAAAGTGCTAAATATCAACAAATGGTAGGCGAGCTTGGACAAGATGGTTTTGTAAACTTTAAGCAAAAATATTATAATAAAAAACTTGCGGATATTGTATTAAACAGAAATGAAATTAATAAGGTTTATCATACACAAAAAAGGTTAATACAAAAGAAGGATCCGGTTTTTATGGAGCCTACTTCAAATTTTGGAAGAGCCCACCTGTATGCGCCAATAAAAATTATAAACAACACAAAAGTTGATACTCTTTGGTATAATATTATTTTACTTTGGGTACTATCAGGTTTACTTTATTTAGCTTTGCTGTTTGATTTATTACGAAAAGGATTGAAATACTTACAGTCACTCAATTTTAGAGAAAGATACTTTAATAGAAGAAAAGGTAAAATTCAGACAGGCAGTATTTTATAAAACATTAACTTTTAAGTAACCTAAATAAAAACAATACGTAATAAAACAAAATAGAAGTAAATAATATATTTGTAGGATGAGCCTGGAATTAGAACAATCAATTGATACTCCCCATGTTTTTTTGGAAGAAGGATTGGTGAGGATGGAGGGTCGTTTAATGCCAGAAAATATTAGGCTTTTTATTAAACCAGTGGAGGATTGGATTAATGAATATTTAGAGAATCCTGCTGATTTTACAAAAATAGATTTAGAATTTTCATACTTAAATAGCTGTTCTACCAAAAAGATTTGTGATCTATTAAAACAATTTGATCAAAAATTTCAGGTGGGTTTTAATATGAAGATCTTTTGGACGTACGAGGAAGGAGATGAAACAGTTCTGGAAATAGGAGATGATTTAAAGTCTATGATTAAAATCCCTTTCGAGTTTAAAATGAAAGAAATTCAAGTAAAAGAACGAAAAAGGCTCAGGGTTAAAAATAAAATAACGGGTAAAACAGGGGAGATTTCCTTGAAATATTGGGAAACAATCAAAAGAAATGGTCATGAAAAAGATTTTGAATTACTGGAGGCTGTAAACTATTAAACCCCGTTATATCCTCTTACTATACCCCTTTCCGAATTTTTGACAAAATCAAGTATATAATCTCGCTCAGGTGTTCCTTCAATCTCAGATTCTATATACTTTAAAGCTTGAGTAACATTTTGTTCTTTAACAAAAATCTCTCTATAAACATCTTGTATTAAAGCGATTTGTTCATTTGTGAAACCTCTTCGGCGTAAACCAATTGAATTTACACCAACATACGAAACAGGTTCATGTGCAACAGTTATATACGGAGGTACATCTTTACGAACCAACGAACCTCCTGAAATCATGACATGGCCGCCGATATGAACAAATTGATGAATCTGAACATCTCCACTTATGATAGCAAAATCATCAATAACAATTTCACCTGCTACATTAGTGCTATTTGAAATTATGATATTATTTCCTAAAAAACTATCATGTCCAATATGAACATATGCCATCAAAAGACAATTGTTTCCTACAACAGTTTTCCCTTTTGAAGCTGTTCCCCGGTTTACTGTAACACACTCACGTAATGTAGTATTATCTCCAATTTCTGCAGTTGTTTCTTCGCCTTTAAATTTTAGATCCTGTGGGATTGCTGATACAACGGCGCTTGGAAATATCTTGCAATTTTTACCTATTCTTGCACCTTCCATAATTGTTGCATTTGGTCCGACCCAAGTGCCATCTCCAATTACTACATTTTTATCAATCCAGGCAAATGCTTCTACTTTAACATTATTTTCCAGTTTTGCATCGGGATGTATATATGCTAATTCGCTTATCATAGGAATTATATTATTTAATTTTAGAGATTTGTGCCATTAATTCACCTTCCATTGCTAGTTCGTCACCAACAAATGCTTGTCCGAACATATTTACTAAACCACGACGAATTGGTGCCAATAGTTCTAATCTAAAAACAATTGTATCACCAGGCCCTACTTTTCTTTTAAATCTTACTTTATCAATCTTTAAGAATAAAGTTCCGTAATTCTCCGGGTCTTCAACTTTACTTAAAGCTAAAATACCACCTACCTGGGCCATTGCTTCAATTTGCAAAACTCCTGGCATAATTGGTTCATGAGGAAAATGTCCTAAAAAGAAATTTTCATTCATCGTAACATTCTTAATACCAATTACAGATTTATCATCCATGTCGATAATTTTATCTACCAACAAGAATGGATACCTGTGAGGAAGCATATCTTTAATCTGATTTATATCGTAAACAGGCTCTTTATTAGGATCATACTTAGGAATTGCTATTCTTGACAATTCTGTTCTAATTGTTTTCTTGATTATTTTAGCTAATTGAGTATTGGCGTAATGTCCCGGTCTTGATGCAACGATCTTACCTTTTATCGGTTGTCCGATTAATGCTAAATCACCTAAAACATCCAATAACTTGTGCCGTGCAGGCTCATTACTAAACCTCAAATCAACATTGTTAAGAATTCCTTCCTTTACTTTAACATGAGGTTTGTTGAATAAATCAGCCATTCGATCAAGTTCTTCCTGCGAAACTTCGTTTTCCATTATAACAATCGCATTCTGTAAATCACCACCTTTAATTAAGTTATGTTTTAATAGTTGTTCAAGTTCATGAAAAAATACAAAAGTTCTCGAAGGCGCAATTTCATTTTCGAAATCGTGCGTGGGGTGATATGAGGCATATTGATGCCCTAAAACTTTTGAGTTATAGTCAACCATTACATCAACGGAAAAATCTGTGTCCGGATATGCTACTAACTCTACATTATTTTCTTCGTCGCGAAATACTGTTCTTTCTTTAATTTCATAGTAATTTCTTTCGGCGTTTTGCTCCTGGATTCCAACCGACTTTATAGCTTCAACATATTTAATTGCACTACCATCAAGAATTGGAGCTTCAGGTCCCGACATTTCAATTAAAACATTGTCAACCTCAAAACCAACAAGTGATGCAAGCATGTGCTCTATCGTGTGAATGCGAACTCCATTTTCTTCTAAAACTGTTCCTCTCGATGTTTCAACTACATTATCTGCATCCGCATTTATGAAAGGCTTTCCTTCTAAGTCAACGCGTTGGAATTTGTATCCGTGATTTTCCGGAGCAGGTTTGAATGTTACAGCAACGTCGTATCCTGTATGTAAACCTTTCCCTTTAATTGACACAGGAGCGCGAAGTGTTTTTTGCATTTGCGACATATTATAATTTTTAAAATATTTTCAAGTATAAAAAAATCGACGCAAGTTACAAAAAAACTTGTTAAATAACCTTATAAGAAATTCGAATATTAATTTTTATATAGTTCTTAAAATACTTCTATTCCCCTTTAAGTCTTTTAATTTCATTTTCTAATTCTTTGACTCTCTTAAAAAGATCGGGTAATTGTTTGTAAACTATAAATGATTTCTGAAACTCCCTTATATTAAAAGCAGGTGTTCCCATTACAATACTTCCAGGCTGTTTAATACTGTTTGGAATTCCTGCTTGAGGAGTTACTTTTACTCCATCTGCAATTTGAATATGGGGTGCTAAACCTGATTGTCCTCCAAACTGACAATTTTTGCCAACTTTTGTTGTTCCCGCTACACCACTCTGAGCTGCTATAACTGTATTCTCGCCAATTTGAACGTTGTGTCCTATTTGGTTTAAATTATCTAATTTAACTCCTTTTTTTATGATGGTTGACCCCATTGTTGCCCTATCAATAGTAGTATTTGATCCTACCTCAACATTATCTTCAATAATCACATTTCCTAATTGTGGAATTTTCCGGTATACATTGTTTTCATCAGGAGCAAAGCCAAAACCGTCTGATCCAATTACAGCACCGGCGTGAATTATACAGTTTTCTCCAATTTTACATTCATGATATACTTTTACACCCGAATTTAATGTAGTGTTCTTTTTTACTGTAACATTATCATCAATAAAAACATGCGGAAATAGTTTAACATTGTCTTCAATAACAACATTCTCACCTATATAAACAAATGGAGCAATGTAAACACCATCACCTATCTTAGCAGATTTTTCTATAAAAGCTAATTCGGAAATACCCTGTTTAACAGGTCTGGCCTGTTCTGCAAGTTCTAAAAGTTTAGCAAAACTTTCATATGCATTTTCAACTTTTATTAATGTTGTAGAAACTTCCTTTTCAAGTTCCATATCCAGGTTTATTAGAACAATAGAAGCTTCTGTTGTATATAAATATTTATTGTATTTTGGATTAGAAAGAAAAGCAAGTGTTCCTGGTGTGGCTTCTTCTATTTTTGCAACATTATTTACTTTAACTTCAGGATTCCCAACAACTTCTCCCTGTAAAAATTCGGCAATCGCCTTTGCTGTAAATTCCATCTTTATTAGGTTTTAAATGTACACGGACAAAAATAATATTTATATTCCGAATAAAGGTAGTTCACCTATGCAATTTTAGCCAATATTCGATTATTCCATTTTAGAATACTTACGAGTTTACTAAAAATTGGTATTTTTGATACAAAGTAATTTTATGGATGATTTAACGCAAATATTAAATTATTTAATAACAAATAAAAAAAGATTTAAAAAAGAATATCACATTATAAAAATTGGTGTTTTTGGTTCTATTGCAAGAAATGAGCAGAATGATAAAAGTGATATTGATTTAATTGTTGAATTTGAGGAGAATACTCAAAATCTGTTTGACTTAAAAGAAAAAATTAAACAGGAATTTAGAAACAAATTTAACAGGCCTGTAGATATTTGTCGCGAGAAGTATATTAAACCAATTTTTAAAGAACAAATTTTATCGCAAGTTCATTATGCATAAAATTTCACACAAGGATTTTAGTTGTTTAGCCTCAATTATTGATTCAATTGATAAAATTGAAAAATACATGGGTAATTTTAAAAATGCCGATGAGTTTTATGCAGACAATCAATCATTTGATGCTTCAATGATGAACTTTATTATAATTGGCGAAATGGTTGAAAAGTTGTCAGAAGATTTTAAAATGTCAACTGAAGATAAAATCAACTGACATAAAATAAAGAGTTTACGAAATATTGTTGCTCATAATTATTTCGGGATTGATGCAGAAGAAGTTTGGCAAATTATTAACGGCAGCCTTAAAACTTTGAAAGTTGATATTGAAGAAATTATTAATTAATGTGCAGTTATCCGGTAATCCAATTATCCATTATTCCATTTTAGAATGTAGAAGTAAGTTTAAGTAGCTGATTTTCAATTTTTCTATGTATAACCTTAAAATCATAATTTAATTTCTTTTGGATAACACAAAAAATATTTACGAACGGTTTTTGATAATATTGACATGTTCAGCATGTCTGAAGCTTCCGTAATATCAACAAGTTTGCCATTTTTGTATAAAATCTGAATCTTATCATCAAAAGCGCTATATGCATTTTTACTGATATTGCTCGTAAAAACAAAATAATCAATGTCATCTTTTGAGATATTCATTTTTTTATACACTTCATTCTTTAATTTGTCAATTTTGTTTTGATCAAAAGGAGAATTCTGTATTTCTATCTTAAATAATCTACGATACAGTAGTTTATTAGCAAGTGAAGATAAGATTGGATCCGATGAATGAACCCACTCTTTTAAAGAACTAAAAATATCAACATCATCAATTGAAGAAAAGGCATTGAGTAAATCTTTATTTTTAATATTGTGTAAAGTTGGATTGTTTAAAAGTAGAGATTGGTTCTTATTTAAGTAAACATATTCTCCATTTGAAATCAGAAATTTTACACGTGTCATTATTTTTATAAGCAATTGCTCAACCGAAACAACAGTTTTATGTAAATAAACTTGCCAATACATTAACCAGCGGGCAATCAGGAATTTTTCTATGGAATGAGTTCCTTTTGCATCTACAACCAACTGATCATTAACAACGTTTAGCATTTTTATAATTCTATCTGAACTCACAACACCCTCCGAAACACCTGTATAAAAACTATCCCGGCGCAAATAATCAAGCCTGTCAACATCAAGCTGACTTGAAACTAATTGATGTAAAAATTTTTTATGATATTGATTCCTGAAAATTTTAATTGCCAAACTTAATTTGCCATTATACTCTTCATTTAAAGATTCCATGAAAAGAATTGAAAGCCCCTCATGGTCGTACTTTTCAACGATCATTTTTTCTAATGTATGAGAGAAAGGTCCGTGCCCAATATCGTGAAGTAAAATAGCCAACGAAACAGCTTCCTCTTCTTCTTTTGTTATCTTTATATTTTTGGATTTAAGAACATTGATTGCAAGGCTTAATAAATGAACTGCACCCAATGTGTGTTGAAACCTGGTATGCTCTGCTCCCGGATAAACATAGTCGGTTAAACCTAATTGTTTTATTCTACGTAATCTTTGGAAATATTTATGCTCAATTATATCATAAACAATTTCGGAAGGAATATTGATTAATCCATAAACAGGATCATTTACTATTTTTTTCTTATTTTGCCAGTTTTCTCTCATGTCAGAAAGTATTAGTGAATAACAAAAATAAGAGATTTTAAGTAAATCACTGTTTAAATGATATTGCTGAAATAAATTTTAGGAGATAATTAATACAAATAACTCAAAAAACCCTAATTTTCAGATTAATAATTTTGAGATTTGTAAGTTTATTTATAATTTTGCCGCTGAATTATGCTTGATTTGTGTAAGGGGACATAGTCCCCTTTATTATTATCTTAATTCAAAGCAATGATAACGAAAGAAAATATACAAGAAATTATATCGGATATTATAAAAGAAAAAGAGGCTTTTATTGTAGATATAAACGTAGGTCCGTCGAATAAGATCAATATTTTAATTGACAGTATGGAAGGATTTACAATTGATGATTGTGTTGAGGTAAGTCGTTTAGTAGAAAGTAAGTTAGACAGAGATGCCGAAGATTTTGAACTGGAGGTTTCTTCTGCTGGTTTATCGGAACCTTTTAAAGTAATTGAGCAATATAAAAAGAATATTGGGAAGGATGTTGAAACAATTACAAAAGGAGGAATTAAGATAAAAGGAGTGCTTTCAAATGTTACCGAAAAGGAGTTTGAAATTGAAGAATCTAAAATGGTAAAAGTTGAAGGTAAGAAGAAAAAGCAAAATGTGATTGAAAAACATGAACTTGCTTACGATCAGGTTAAATCAACAAAGATTATTATAAAGTTTAAATAAGCTAAAAAATATATAAGTAGAATGGAAAATTTGAATTTGATCGACACCTTTTCTGAATTTAAGGAGCTTAAGAATATCGATCGTGCAACGATGATGACAGTTCTGGAAGATGTTTTCCGTAGTTTATTACTTAAGAAATTTGGAACTGATGAAAATTTCGATATTATCATTAATATTGATAAGGGAGATTTTGAGATCTGGAGAAACCGGGAGGTTGTTGAAGAAGGTGAGTTAGAAGATCCAAACCTTCAGATTACTTTAAAGGAAGCAAAAAAAATAGATGATGATTATGAAGTTGGTGAAGAGGTTACTGATGAAGTAAAGTTACTTGATTTTGGACGAAGAGCAATTTTAGCTTTAAGGCAAAACTTAACTAACCGAATCCTCGATCTTGAAAAGAATAATATTTACAATAAGTACAAAGATAAGATTGGAGATATTGTAACCGGAGAAGTATATCAAGTATGGAAAAAAGAAATTCTTACCTTAGATGATGAGGGAAATGAACTGATCTTGCCAAAATCGGAACAAATACCTTCTGATTATTTCAGAAAAGGAGATACCATTAGAGCAGTTGTTGTTCGTGTAGAAATGAGAAATAATAATCCTTTAATTATCTTATCGCGTATTAGTCCGGTTTTCCTTGAAAGATTATTTGAACTTGAGGTTCCGGAAATCTTTGATGGATTAATTACAATTAAGAAAATTGTTCGGATTCCCGGAGAAAGAGCAAAGGTTGCTGTTGAATCTTATGATGAAAGAATTGATCCTGTAGGAGCTTGTGTAGGAATGAAAGGTTCAAGAATTCATGGAATCGTACGGGAGTTAAGAAATGAAAATATTGATGTAATTAACTATACAAACAATACGCAATTATTTATTCAGAGAGCATTAAGCCCGGCTAAAATAATTTCAATAAAACTTAACGAAGAAGATAAACGTGCAGATGTTTATTTATTACCGGAAGAGGTATCTTTAGCAATAGGTAAAGGAGGTTTAAATATTAAATTAGCAAGTCAGCTTACCGGATATGAAATTGATGTTTATCGCGAAACCGATGAGGAAGATGAAGAAGATGTAAATATTGATGAATTTGCTGATGAAATTGAAGGCTGGATCCTTGATGAATTAAAGGCTGTAGGATGTGATACAGCAAAAAGTGTTCTTGAGTTATCGCGAGAAGATCTAATTAAAAGAACTGATTTAGAGGAAGAAACAGTTGATGAAATTATTCAGATTTTCAAATCAGAATTTGAATAATTCATTACTTTAGTTATAAATTAGCAGAAATTTGGTTCGGGAAATATAAAATTGGTTTAGAATTATAATATGACAACAGGTAAAGCAACAAGATTAAGCAAGGCAGCGAGAGAATTTAATGTTGGAATATCAACAATTGTTGATTTTCTTAAAAAGAAAGGTTTTGATATAGACTCTAATCCTAATACTAAAATTGCACCGGAATTGTACAATTTGCTGGTGGAGGAGTATAGTACAGACATTGATCTAAAAAAGGAATCGGAAAAACTCAGTTTGAATCAACTTCGAACTAAGAATGAAACAATATCAATAAATGATATTAAAGAAGATGTAGAAGAAAAAGAAGAAGAAGAGGAAGAATCTTTTGAAAAAGATGAAGAAATAATCATCAAAGATGTTAGTAGCTCTACTAAACCTGTTGCTCCTAAGCCAGAAATAGAAAAGGAAGTAGAAGAAAAGAAAGAACCTGTTGAACCTAAAGAAGAACCTGTTGTAGAAGAAAAAGTTGAAACTCCAAAGAAAACCGAACCAAAAGAGAAGAAAGAAACTAAACCGGAAAGTCAGGAACCTGTTAAAGTTGTTGGAAAAATTGATTTAGATTCATTAAATCAGAAAACAAGACCGGATAAAAAGAGCAAAAAACAGCGAGAGGAAGAAGAGCGAATTGCAAAACAAGAAGCAGAAAAGAAAAGAAAAACTGAAGAAGCTAAAAAACAAGAGGAAATTGCTAAAAAAGAAGCTGAAAAAATCGCCGAGGAAGTAAAGAAAGAACCTGAACAGGAGAAACCTCAGGAAGAGTCAGTTTATAAGTCATCAGTTGAAAAATTATCAGGACCTACAGTAATTGGTAAAATCGATTTACCGGAAAAACCAAAAGAAAAGAAAAAAGAACCTGTAGCTTCGTCATCTGATGATCAAAAGAATAAAAAGAAGAAAAGAAAACGTATACACAAAGATAAGGTTGAAGTAAAACCAGGTGAGGAAGGACAAAAGAACCAGGGACAGGGACAACCACAAAAAAAACAAGAAGATCGAGAGCAATTTAGATCTAAAAAGAAGAAGAAGAAGCAATTACGTCCGGAAATCAGTGAAGAGGATGTTCAAAAGCAAATCAAAGATACTTTAGCACGTTTAACTACTAAAGGTAAATCAAAAGGAGCTAAGCACCGTCGAGAAAAGCGTGATGCGATAAGTCAAAAACAACAGGAGGAGCTTGAAAAGCAAGAAGCAGAAAAGCAAATACTAAAAGTAACGGAGTTTGTGTCGGTTAATGAGCTTGCTGCTATGATGGAAGTTCCCGCAACAGATGTAATATCTGTTTGTATGAACCTGGGATTACTGGTTTCAATAAACCAAAGGCTTGATGCAGAAACAATGGCTTTGGTTGCGGATGAATTTAACTATAAAGTAGAATTCATTAGTGTTGAAGTTCAGGAAGCAATTAAAGAAGAAGAAGACAGCGAGGAGGACCTACAATCAAGACCTCCAATTGTAACTGTGATGGGGCACGTTGACCATGGTAAAACATCATTGCTTGACTACATTCGTAAAGCAAATGTTATTGCCGGTGAGGCAGGAGGAATTACTCAACATATAGGAGCTTACAGTGTAGGGCTTGAAACCGGAAAAACTATAACATTCCTTGATACACCTGGTCACGAAGCCTTTACGGCGATGCGTGCTCGTGGAGCCCAGGTTACTGATGTTGCCATTATTGTAGTATCTGCCGATGACAATGTGATGCCTCAAACTATTGAAGCAATAAATCACGCAAGTGCAGCAGGAGTGCCAATTATATTTGCTATAAATAAGATTGATAAACCAGGAGCTAACCCTGAAAAGATAAAAGAAGAATTGGCAAATATGAATTACCTTGTAGAGGAGTGGGGAGGTAAATACCAATCACAAGATATATCTGCAAAACAAGGAACAAATATAGATCAGCTATTGGAAAAAGTTCTTCTGGAAGCTGAATTACTTGATTTAAAAGCAAATCCGGATAAAAAGGCATTAGGAACAGTTATTGAATCTGAGTTAGATAAAGGCCGAGGTTACATGTCAACCGTATTGGTTGAAGCGGGTACTTTACGAATTGGAGATGTTGTTCTAGCCGGTAGCTTTTTTGGTCATGCTAAAGCAATGTATAACGAACGTGGAAAAAGAATTGAAGAAGTTGGGCCTGCAACTCCTGTTCAGATATTAGGATTAAACGGAGCTCCACAGGCAGGTGATAAGTTCAATGTGATGGACAGTGATAAGGAAGCTCGCGAAATTGCTAATAAACGTGAACAATTACAGCGTGAACAAAGTACGCGAACTCAAAAACATATTACCCTGGATGAAATTGGTCGTCGTATTGCAATTGGTAACTTCCAGGAAATCAATATTATTGTAAAAGGTGATGTGGATGGTTCTATCGAGGCATTATCCGATTCATTAATAAAATTGAGCACTGAAGAAATCCAGGTTAATATTATTCACAAAGGTGTTGGCCAAATTTCAGAATCTGATGTTCTACTTGCTGCTACATCAAATGCAATTATTATTGGGTTCCAGGTTCGTCCTTCAATGAATGCTCGTAAATTAGCTGAGAAAGAGGAAATCGATATCAGATTATATTCTGTAATTTACGATGCAATAAACGAAGTGAAGGATGCAATGGAAGGTATGTTATCACCGGATATTAAAGAAGAAATTGTTGCAACTGTTGAAGTTAGAGAAACATTTAAAATTAAGAAAGTTGGAACAATTGCGGGTTGTATGGTAAAAGAAGGTAAGATAAACAGAAATACAAAAGTTCGTTTAATTCGAGAAGGTATTGTAATTTATACAGGAGTACTGGGCTCGCTTAAGCGATTTAAAGATGATGTTAAAGAAGTTGCATCCGGTTACGAATGTGGATTAAATATTGAAAACTTTAATGATGTTAAAGTCGGAGATATTGTAGAGGGTTACGAAGAAGTAGAAGTAAAGAAAACATTATAATAGATTATAATTTTATTTTATGGAGCCATTCAGTAAAGAATGGCTCTTTTTTTGTGCAGCGAAAATAAGATTAAAGCGTCTTTTAAGATAATTAAAAATCAATTCAAGACATTTTTTTGTGGTTTCAGTACACAGCTTATATATTTAGGTTTACTTGTCTTGATCTTAATTTATGCTTAGTCTATTTTTGATAAATACTACTAAAACAGGAAAGTTATGTTCAAGAATTTTTTAATTATTTCTCTTCGATATTTATGGAAGAATTTATTGTTTGTTGGCACAAACATTTTAGGATTAGCAGTGGCACTGGCTCTTTGTATTACTGCCTATCTTAACACTAAAAGCGATTACGACTGGGATAGAAAACACGCTAACTTTAATGATATATATAAAATCAATATTACCAGGGAAATTCAGGATCGCCATCAGGAATATGGTATAACACCACATAAATTAGGACCTCTACTAGAACAGGATTTATCGGGTGTAGAAGAAATTACAAGATATAGAACTTCATATTCACCCATAAAATATGGAGAGCACATTTTTAATAAAAGAGTTGGATATGCAGATCCAAATTTTGGCGAAGTTTTCGATCTGGATGTTATTAAAGGAAATAAGGATGCATTAAAAGAAAAGGGAAATATACTTATAAGCGAACGAATTTCTGAGATATTTTTTGGAGAAGAAGATCCTATCGGGAAGGTAATTTCAATTGTTAATGATAAAAATGAAGAAACTACTTTTCTTGTTTCGGCAGTGTATAAGAAATTCCCACTTAATAGCAGTTTCCAGCACGAATTATTAATTCAAATGGAGAATTTTGAAGATATGTGGGAAGTGGAACCGGATAAATGGGATGGTTGGGTAGCTGCAACCTTTTTATTGGTTAGAGATCATGAAAATATTCCTTCTATAAATGAGCAACTTAAGAAATATATTCCGGTTCAAAATGATGCGCGTGAGGATTGGAAAATTACCAGCATTTTTACTAAACCTTTAAAAGTTGCAGTAAATGATAGGGATGTTTGGGCAACCTGGTTGTGGACAAGCTTCCATCCTGCTGCTGTTTTGGTACCCCCTATAATGGCAATTGTAATTCTTATAATTGCAGCATTCAATTTTATAAACTCGGCAATTACATTTGCCGGAAAAAGATTAAAAGAAATTGGGTTAAGAAAAGTATTCGGTGGTTTAAGAAAACATATTATTGTTCAGTTTATAAGTGAAAATTTAGTAATTAGTTTAATTGCCATAATTTTTGGAATTTTTATTGCCGGTTTTTTTGTGCCTGAGTATTCGGCAATGTGGGAATATATGGATTTGGAATTTAGTTTTAAAAGCGATCCCACGCTTATTGCTTTTATATTAATACTCTGGATATTTACTGCAATTTTAGCAGGAGCATATCCTGCATTTTACGTAAGCAGGTTTAATCCTGTTAAAATTTTCAGGGATAATTTAAAGCTTAAAAATAAGAATATACTATCTCGAATTTTATTGTTCGTTCAATATATGTTTTCAGTGCTTGCCTTAGTTATGGGGATTATGTTTGCTCAAAATGCTATTTTCCAGGAAAACATGGACCTTGGATATGAAAAGGATAATCTGATTATTCTTAGTATGCACAACAATAATGATTATAAACCATTTGAATCTGTTGTTAAGGAATTTCCAAAAATTGAGATGTATGCCGGAACAAATTATCACATTGGGTATGGAAATTATAACAGATCCATAAAATATCTTGATCAGCAAATCGAAACAAATATGATGCATATTGGTTTTGATTATCTGAAAGTTATGAAAGTAAATATTTTAGAGGGAAGAGGTTTTAATAAAGAAAATCTCGCAGGTGATATAGCAGATAACAATATTGTGGTAAATGAGAAGTTTGTAAAGGATTTTGGATTTAATGATCCGATTGGTAAAACTGTATATGTTAATGATACATTAGCTTTACAAATAATAGGAGTTTCAAAAGATGTGTATTTATACGGCTCATGGGCTCCAATGGAACCATTAATTTACAGAGCTGCTCCCGAGGAAGCTTACGGAAGAATTGTAATCCGTTCTTCTGAACAAAATTTATCAGAGGTAAACGAATTTTTAAAAAAGGAATGGTCCGAGCTTGTTCCTAACTATCCATATGAGGGAAAATATCAGGAAGAATTGTTGGAAGAATCTAAAGAGGTTAATGAAAATATTAAGATTATGTTTATATTCCTTGCCATATGCGCACTGTTATTATCAGCACTGGGATTATATACTTTAGTAAGTTTAAGCGTAATTAATAGAACAAAAGAGGTTGGTATACGAAAAGTTCATGGAGCATCAATTTCAAGAATTATGTTGATAATAACACGTCCTTTTTCCTTAATAATAATTTTAGCATCAATTATAGGTTGTGTTGCAGGACACTATATGTCAGAAATGTTGATAAGTAGTGTTTTTTCAGTACATATGAATCCAAATGCACTCAGTTTTGCAATTCCATTAGTAATTATCATATTAACATCTATAATTACAATAGTCTGGAGGGTTTATTCGGCCGCATTACAAAATCCAGCACAATCACTTAGATATGAATAAATAAAGAGGGTGTCTAAAAAGTCTAGTTTTACATCTATATCTGAAAATCAGGATTTGCCCCTTCCCTAAAGGGAGTCCTGATTTTCAACATTTTCACCCCTGTCTGACGACAAG
>JANQHE010000034.1 GCA_028282785.1 Bacteroidales bacterium
AAAACTCTTTTTCCTTGAAATAATAAATCAATAGTTTCCCATTGTTCATCATAAAAATGGTCAAATCCAAAAGTATTTTTTAATCTTATTTCGGCTTCTTGTCTATTCACGGTTTCTGTTTTTTAATATTGCGCCTAACAATATTATATATTCATTGTTGTTATCTTAATTTAATACAACCTAAAAAAACATTGATTGAATTAATAACTCTCGGGATTTTACATAAAAGATTTTTCCTCATAAATCTAAATTAACATTTTTTTATATTATTTATCGTAAAATAGCTAATTTAGCTTTCCTTAAAATTTAGTTAATATGAACGAAAACCATATCTTAAAAATCTCTGGTAATCTTTCATTGAAAGATTGGCAGGTTAGAAATACAGTTCAATTATTTGATGAAGGAGCTACAATTCCTTTTGTTAGCAGGTACAGAAAAGAAGCAACCGGAAGTTTAGATGAAATGCAAATTGCCGCAATAAAGGAGCAATTGGCAAAGCTTCAGGAAATTGACAGTAGACGGGAGACGATCTTAAAAACGATTGAAGAGCAGGGAAAATTAACGGATGAATTAAAAAAGAGAATTGACGAAGCTCAATCATTAACTGAATTAGAAGATATTTATTTACCTTATAAACCAAAAAAGAAAACTCGGGCAACCAAAGCTAAAGAAAAAGGACTTGAACCTTTAGCTAAAATTATTATGAAACAGCAGGAGTTGAATATTGAAGGAAAGGCAGACCAATTTGTTACCGATGAAGTTCCTTCCATTGAAGATGCATTGCAGGGAGCGCGTGATATTATCGCCGAATGGGTAAATGAAAATGAAAGAGCACGAAATAATATCAGAAGGTTATACCAACATGAGGCGGTTATAGAATCAAGAGCTGTAAAAGGAAAGGAGCTCGAAGGAATAAAATTTAAGGATTACTTTGAGTGGAACGAGCCTTTGAAAAGATGTCCTTCACATAGACTACTGGCAATGCGTAGAGGTGAGAATGAAGGATTTTTAAAATTATCCATTGAACCTGATGAAGATAAGGCTTTGGAATTACTGGAGAATCAATTTGTTCGCGGAGTTTACGATGTGTCAAGGCAGGTAGCCGAAGCTGTGAAAGATAGCTACAAAAGACTTCTGGCACCATCTATGGAAACAGAATTTAAAAATTCTTCAAAAGAAAAAGCTGATGAAGAAGCTATAAAAGTATTTGCGGAGAATCTTCGCCAACTATTACTTGCGCCACCCTTAGGTCAAAAGAATGTTTTGGCAATTGACCCGGGTTATAGAACAGGGTGTAAAGTGGTTTGCATTGATGCACAGGGTAATCTGTTACATAATGAAACGATCTATCCTCATCAGCCACAGAATGAACGCGGTATGGCCATGAAGAAGATTGATTCAATGGTTGAAACATTTAAAATAGATGCCATTGCTATTGGAAACGGAACAGCAAGCCGTGAAACAGAAACACTTGTTAAAAAGATAAGATTCTCGAAAGATGTAAAAGTTTTTGTGGTTAGCGAGGACGGAGCATCTGTATATTCAGCATCGTCGGTTGCAAGAGAGGAATTTCCCGAATATGATGTTACAGTTCGTGGTGCAGTTTCCATAGGAAGAAGGTTAATGGACCCATTAGCTGAACTGGTAAAAATTGACCCAAAATCAATTGGAGTAGGACAGTACCAGCACGATGTGGACCAAAATAAGTTAAAAGGAAAACTCGATCAGGTTGTGGAAAGTTCTGTTAATATGGTTGGAGTGAGTTTAAATACATCAAGTAAGCATTTGTTAACATATATTTCCGGCTTAGGACCACAATTGGCACAAAATATAGTTGATTACCGCAAGGAAAATGGAGCTTTTAAATCGAGAAAGGAGTTACAAAAAGTAAAAAGAATGGGAGATAAGGCATTTCAACAATCAGCCGGATTTTTAAGAATTGAAAATGCTGAAAATCCTCTTGACAATAGTGCAGTTCATCCGGAAAGTTATCATATAGTTGAAAAAATGGCTTCGGATTTAAATAGTCAGGTTGTTGATCTGATTAAGAATGAAGATCTTAGAAATAAAATTAAACTGAATAATTATGCTTCAGAAGACGTAGGTTTACCAACACTGAGTGATATTATGAAAGAACTGGCAAAACCGGGTCGCGATCCTCGTCAGGGAATAAAAGTATTTGAATTTGCCGAAGGAATTCATAAAATTGAGGATTTGCAAATAGGAATGGTATTACCTGGAATTGTGACAAATATTACCAAATTTGGAGCTTTTGTGGACGTTGGAGTTAAGCAGGATGGATTAGTGCATATTTCAAACCTGGCAAATCGATTCGTATCTGATCCAAATGAAATAATAAAATTACATCAACATGTTAAGGTTAAGGTTACTGAAGTAGATATGGCAAGGAAACGTATTCAATTATCGATGAAAAATGTAAATTGAGAAAATACGAAATTTTGTTATATTTATAACGTTTAATGTAATTGATTGGGGGTTAATAACATTAATTAAAAGAAAAAGAACGTATAGTCAAAATCGAATGAGGGAGTTATAAACTTAAATTATAAGTAATTACTCTAGTTTAATAATGACCCAATCGATATGAAAAAATTGGCCCAACTTTTAATTTATTTTATAGTTTCAACCTCATTTGCTTCTGAAATTAGTAATAATATTAAAGGTTCTATTAAAGGATTTGTATATGACTGGCAGACAAATCAACCGCTTGAATATGCAACTGTTTCTATAAAGATTAAAAATGAAGGAACTATAGTCGATGGAACTATTACTGATCGTTCCGGATTTTTTAAATTAAAGAATATCAGTGCCGGTTTATATGAAGTTAAAATAACCTTTATAGGTTATGAAACAATACAGATAGATAGTATAAAAATTTGTTCAAGGTCCCCAAATTTAGATGTTGGCAAAGTAAAGCTAAAACCAAAGGCAGAGCTGTTAGAAAAGGTAGTTGTATCATCAGATAGAAATACAATCACTTATAAAATTGATAAAAAAATTATTCAAGTAGGCGGGCAGTATACTTCCACAGCAGGAACAGCTATTGATATTTTAGAGAACTATCCATCTTTTTCTGTTGATATAGATGGAATTGTAAGAATGAGAGGAAGTACAAGTTTTACTGTATTGGTTGATAACAGGCCTTCAATTTTGGAACCAAGTGAGATATTGAATCAAATTCCTTCTAATAATATTGAATACATAGAAATTATAACAAATCCTTCTGCAAAATTCGATTCAGAAGGTTCGGCAGGGGTAATTAATATAATTACAAAAAAAAATAGGTTAGAAGGGATTAACGGAATGTTTTCGCTTAATGGAGGCATGTTTGATACCTATGGTGGAGACCTGCTTATAAATTTTAAAAAGGAAAAACTTAATTATTTCATAGGTACTAACCTTAACAGGCGTGGGATTGATGGAAAGCTGATAGCTAATTATCGATCCACACGAAATGATACGATATTATTTTTGGAAAGGAATGGCCAATATGAAAGGCGAAAGGGGTCACAGAGTATTAGGGGAGGAATGGATTATAATTTCAACGATCGAAATAAAATTAGCTTACAGGCAAATTATGGTAAATGGGTATCTTATGGAAAAACCTACTTAGATTATTATGAATTTACGAAACCGGAAAGTCCGGAAACTATTTACAATAGTTATGACGAACCCGATAGATATGGAAATTATTATAATGTTGATATTAGTTATACTCATAATTTTTTGAAGAAAGGTCACAGGATAACATCTATGTTATATTTCTCAAATGATGACCTGGTTGATGAAATAAAAAATGAACTTACGGATGAATTTGATGAAATTACTAGTGGACAAATATCGAAGGAATACGGCCCTACTGAAAAATACACTTTTAAATTGGATTATACTTTACCAATAGCATCAAACCATAAATTTGAATCAGGTTATCATTCAGATATTCAAAAATATAACAAGGTAAGCGAGTTATTTGAAATTAATGAAGTAACAGAAGCTTACCAAAGTATACCGGAATATTATAATAAGGTAAAATTTAATAAACTTATAAATTCCGCTTACCTTATTTTTTCAAGTGAGGTTAAAAAGTTAGGATATCAATTTGGCTTAAGGATGGAGCATACCAATCGGGAAATTGATGTTAACGATTCGGAAGATTATTCAATTGACCGTTTTGACTTTTTTCCAACAATTCACCTAACGTATAAAATAAATGACAAAAATGAAATAATGGTAAGCTATACAAGACGTATTCGAAGACCCAGAGATTGGCAGCTCGAGCCGTTTTATACATGGGCAGATGCTTACAATATTCGAACAGGAAATCCTTTATTGAAACCACAATATATTGATTCCTATGAATTAAATTATCTAAATAAATCAGAAAAAAATACTTTTTCGACAAGCGCATATTACAAAAAAACTCATGATCAAATAGAAAGATTTAGATCTGTTTTCGATGAAAATATATATTTAAGTTCTTATGAAAATATAAGAGAAGGGAATTCACTTGGACTGGAGTTTATGGTAAGTTTGGGATTTATAAAATGGTGGGATATTGATTTATCATCAAATTTGTATCGTTATTGGATTAAAGGAGAATTGTATGGTGAGGATATTAAAAAAAGTAGCTTTAATTTGAACGCTCGTTTAAATAATACTTTTAAAATTAAAAAATCTACTCGAATTCAGTTATCAGGTATGTACAACAGCCCGTCAGCTTCAGTTCAGGGAGATAATCAGGGATATATTATGATAAACGGAGCCGTTAGGCAAAATATTACAAAAGATTTTTCAGCTACGTTGAACTGTACAGGGATTTTTGGGTTACTAAAACGCGAAAGGACTTATGAAAGTGCAGATTTTTATTTATATAACTATACGGAGCCTTATACACCAATTTTTAATTTAAGTTTATCATATAAATTTAACAACTATAAATACGACAGAAAAAAACATAAAAGAGGCAGAGATTTAGATAATGGAGAAGGAAGCCTGTAAACTTTAATAATAAGTTTTAACGCTATTTTAGTGATAGTTAGGTTAAGCTATTATGGAATACTTACTTTTTTTAATTTAGATTCACAGCAAGATTTTTTATATAAAAACACTTTTTTACTTATTCTAAACTAGCTTATTATTACTAAATTTGGTGGGTTTGTCAATAGTTGACATAGATAATAATGGAATTTAACAAATCAATTGGTCCCTAATCCTAATGAGACTTTAAGAATACACTGGCATTTAAAAGTGAAAGTTACCGAATTTGATTTGGCAAGAAAAAATTCAACCTTCAATAAAAGATGTTGAGTAAAATAGATGTTATATAGTTTAGTATTTGCAATAGGAGCTGTTCAGGCATTTATTTTTGCTTTTTTGTTACTCACAAAAAAGCCTAAGAACAGAGCAGATAAGTTTCTATCCGCATTTTTCTTTATTGTAGCGTTATATTTTTTCAATATTTGTTCCGCGGCTTTTTATTTGTGGGAGAAATTTCCAGATATTGTTTTTATTATTTCCCTTGTTGCATTAAGTTTTGGACCTTTACTATATTTTTATGTTATTTCGCTTATAGGTAAGGAGATTACAAGCAAGGAAATTTATTCTCATTTGGTTCCGATTTTAGGCGTTTACTTACTAATATTTCCATACGTATTTCAAAGTGAAGATGTCAAACTAATTTATTTTATTGATAAGTTTAGCAAACTTCCTATAAATATCTCAATCGGGATTTTTCTTCAATATTTATCAGCACCTATTTATTTTATTTGGATTATTGAAATTCTCAAAAGATATAAAGAAGAATTAAAAAATATATATTCTTCTGTTGATAGTTCAAACCTTGATTGGATAAGAAAATTACTCTACGGAGCTATTATTATGTGGACAATAGATATTTTAAATGTATATGCTTTAAACTATACCAATATTGAATACCCCTATATTATATCATTTTATATAAAAGTAGTTTTTATGAGTTTTATAATTTTGATTGGATATAATGGTATTAAGCAGGGAAATGTATTTACATCACATTTTCTAATAACTACAGAAAATAATAGTAAATCTAGGGACTCTATTAATAAATTAATACCCGATAATTTAGCAGAACAACATGCTGACACATTGATTAATTATATTAAAAACGAAAAGGTATTTCTAAATAATGAACTCCGAATTCAGGATATTTCTATAAAATTGAATATCCCGGTTCATATAATTTCGTATGTAATTAATGATAAGCTAGATCAAAATTTCTATGATCTCATAAATAATTTCAGGATTGAAGAAGTCAAATCTCGATTGATTAATCCTAAATTTGAAAACTTAATGATAGTAGCAATTGCTTATGATTGTGGATTTAACTCCAAAGCTACTTTTAACAGGCTTTTTAAGAAATATACCGGAACAACACCTACCCAATACAAAAATAGGTCTCATCATTAAATGATGAGACTGATATTGACCAACCAAATAATATTTTCGCTCATAGTTTAACATAATAGATTTATACTATGAGTAATAATTATTATCCCACATTGCCAGTAAATAGAATAGAAATATTGGATGTACTTCGCGGATTATCTTTGATCGGAGTTTTAATTGCAAACATTGCAATTTTTAGTGGTTATTTATTTGTTCCCGTTACAGATCTGGGAGAAATGAGTATGTCAGGATTAAATAACATTTTGATGACATTTTCATTTTATGTTGTATCAGGAAAGTTTTACCCCATTTTTTGTATGCTGTTTGGTATAGGGATGTATTTACAATTTCAAAAGCACAAAGAAAAAGGATCAGGAAAGTTCTTTGTTAAGCGGTTAATAACTCTAATGTTAATAGCTGCTGTTCATCAAACCATATGGCCCGGTGATGTTGTATTCTTTTATGCAATGTTCGGATTTTTGTTAATTCTGTTTAGGAAATCCAGCCCTAAAACATTCTTAATTCTTAGCATCATAGCATTTATAGCCCATTTTGGTGGATATTATATCTTTTCATTGTTAACAAAATATACCCCTGATACCGAATACATTGCTATTTTTCAATATCCGGGAGTAGATCCATATCAATTACTTGAAAATGTTCAGAATGGTGGTTTAAAGGGAACCTTTTTTCTTATAAAAGCACAACATGATTTTGTTTGGAATATTCCCAGAAATATAAGGCTTGCACCTAGTTATGTACTATTATTTGCTTTAGGATCGTATATTTTAGGATCCGGGTTCTTATTAACTAAAGCACATAAACCAAAATATATGCTGATTTTTTTTCCACTGGCCATAATTGGTACATTTTTAATGAGATTTTCATATTCTTTTAGAATAATTGATAACCTTTTTGCCGGACTGGGAATAATATGCCTGATTTCATTCTTATTGACAAAAGAGCGAATTAAAAAGGGTTTGTTAAAACTAAAACCGTTCGGTCGAATGGCCCTTACAAATTATATTATGCAATCGGTTCTTTGTATTATTATATTTTATGGTATTGGTTTAGGTTATTTTGGTAAACTCCCATTATACATAATTTATCTGATTGGGATATCTATAATATTTTTCCAAATTAAATTTAGTCAGCTTTGGCTTTCAAAATATAATTATGGACCTGTTGAACTGGTATGGAGAAGATTAAGTTACGGAAAAGCAGTTCAGTTTAAGAAGTAGATATAACTGTTCAATAATGTTTTAATAAAGCACTTTTTCATAAGTGCTTTTTTTTGTCATTGTATCTATGCCGTGGTATTCAATGGCTTTAAGTTTTGGTATAATTCCATCTTCAGCTTCTAAAAACAAATAACTAAGCCGCGACATTTTATGATTGATTTTTAAATAAGCTTTAGCCTCGAACGGAGCTGTTTGTTTTAGGATGATATCCCGGTTTTTTTCTGCAACTATATGAACTAAATATTGATTTTCACAATTTTCCAATTTAGAAAACTCAACTCCAAACGCCAGTGTTTTTTCGATTTTACGTAATTCCATTCTTTGTCCCTGCTCATCGTATCTTATCCAATAAACATCTATAGGGCCGTTTGCATTTAGGTTTCCTTTAGGATCAAAATTTGCATCGTATATAACTGTGTTTGCATTTAAATTACGTTGAATGAAAAAAAGTCTTTCTTTCGTTTTTTTAGGAACCGGATAATTATTTCGAGGATTATAATTGTTCGATGTAATAAAAAGTGATAATATTATGATAAATGTTAATTTCATTTCTATTTAAATACTTATTGATCCAATGACGTATAACTTCCTAAATTGTTACATATTTTTAAAAACTAATTTTCTACAAATTTTAATTTTACTTTTGACAAAAACCGATCATGAAGTTATTAATTGTAGAAGATAATTTTCAATTAGCTGATGACTTATCAAAGTTTTTGGCAGAGAATGGTTTTCTTGTTGAAATAGCTGATTCTTTGCATACTGCTTTTGAAAAAATCTCTGTGTACAATTACGATTTGATTATTTTGGACCTGGGCCTGCCGGATGGATCAGGGCTTGATGTGATACGCAAACTGAAGAAAATAAATAAAGATCCGGGAATATTAATAGTAACTGCAAAAAATGCAGTTGAAGATAAAGTAACGGGATTGGAGCTGGGCGCCGACGATTTTATAACCAAACCTTTCCATAAAGCAGAGTTAAATGCGCGTGTAAGATCGATTATCCGGCGAAAAAGGCTTATGGGAAACAGTATACTGCAAATTAATAATATAAAAATTAATACGGATTCCCGTGAAGCATTTGTTGATAATAATATGGTTGAGCTTACACGTAAAGAGTATGATCTGCTTTTATATTTTATGTATAATAAGGGCCGGGTTTTAACTAAAGAAAATATTGCAGAACATTTATGGGGAGATCACATTGATCAGGCAGATAATTTTGATTTCATATATAATCATATAAAAAATTTAAGGAAGAAACTGCAAAGTTTCGGTGCAGGAAATAATATTCGTTCTGTATATGGAATGGGATATAAGTTTTATGAATTATAATTATTGACATGAAAGTATTTAAATCTTTTCGCCTTTTATCTAAAACAACACTGTTTTATTTAATTTTTATTTTAATTACCTTTTTTTTCGGTGCACAGTTTATGATCAATAAAATAGATCAATTTGCCATAAAAGAAACTGAGCATAGCTTTAACAAAAGAGAAAAACATCTTATAAAATATCTTGAAGAGCATGATACCTTAAAACGTTTTCGAACAACACTTATCTCTCCTATAAATAAAAATGATACGGTAAATTACCCCCGGTACAACGATACTTTGATTTATAATGACGAGTTGGGAGAAAGCCATCTTCACCGTCAAAAAGTTCTGATAATAAAAGCTAAGGAGGAATATTTTTTAGTAAAGATGTTTATTAACATCGATGTTTTTACAAAGTTAAAAAGGGGTATTTCAAAAAGAATTATACTGGCATTTATAATACTGGCTCTTGCAATAATATTGTTTACTGTATTTATGTCCGGGCATTTATTAAAACCATTTCACAGGATATTGGAACATATGAATAGCTATAAAGTAGGAAAAGGCATTAAATTCCGGGATGTAATAACGTCAACTTTGGAGTTTAAGAAGATGCAGTTTTTATTTAAACGTATGATAGACAGAACAGAAGATGATTACCGGAAACTAAAGGAGTATACAGAAAATATGGCTCATGAAATACAAACACCATTAACAATCATCAGGAATAAAACCGAAAAACTAATTTCGGATGAAACTGTAATGGATAATCATAAAGATTCGGTAAAAGTTATTTATGATGAAACAAATCATCTTTCGAAATTAGGGTCAACATTAAATTTATTGACAAAGATTGAAAACCAAGAATATACAAATTCAGTAAGTTTAACTACAGAGCAAATTGTGTTAAAACACCTGGATTCTATTAACGAACTTGTAGAATTAAAATCACTACTGATAGAAACTAAATTAAATAGTGGACATAAGATTTTAATAGACCCTTTCTTATTTGATATAATCCTGAAAAACCTTTTAAGAAATGCAGTGCGTTATGCTTCTAACGATGGCCCTATAAAGGTAGAAACAACACAATCATCATTAAAAATATCTAATTTTGGCAATGAGCTAAAAGTAACAGATAACCAAATTTTTGAACGATTTTATACTTCGGATTGCTCAAGCCAGTCTTTAGGTTTGGGATTGGCCCTGGTAAAAAGAATTTGTGATTTAAATCAATTGCGGATCAGATATTCTTATATGGAGAAGCAACATATATTTATTATTGATTCATATAATTAACAAATACCTCAATTTATATTCATCAAACTGTAAGTATTGTAATTTTTTGGTGTCATAAGCAAAAAACAAAATTGCTACAGATTTTGGATAAGATTTCTACAAAATCGAATTATAGTTTTGAATAAAAATTTAATTAAGAATTAAGATGTTTAGAAAACTTTTTTTACTAGTGCTGTTGATAGGATTTTCAACAGCGGTATTCTCTGAAACAATTCCTGGAGAAGCCCCAAAAGGAACATTAAAAGGATTTGTATTTGATATTGATTCTGATCAGCCATTGGAATATGCTACCATTTCAGTGCATAGCATGAGAGAGAATAAGGCAATTAACGGAACTATTACAGATGCAGCAGGATTTTTTAAAATAAAAAATGTTGACTATGGAATGTATAGGATTGATATCACTTTTATAGGATATAAAACAAAAACTATTGAACGAGTTGCAATAAGACCCGATAACAGGGAGGTAGATTTAGGAAAGGTGACTTTGGAACCGGCTGTGGAAAAAATTGATGAGGCTGTAGTAGTTGCAGACAGGCCAACCATGACATATAAAATTGATAAAAAAATAATTAATGTTAGCCAGCAACACACTTCTGCTTCAGGAACAGCTGTTGAAATATTAGAAACCATTCCATCGATTACAGTTGATATTGAAGGAAATGTTAGCTTAAGAGGAAGTGAGAGTTTTACGGTCTTAATCGATAATAAACCTACTGTTTTAGATCCAAGTGATGCTTTAAGCCAAATACCTGCAAGTGCAATTGAAAATATTGAGGTAATTACTAATCCTTCTGCAAAATATGATCCTGATGGTACATCAGGTATCATTAATATTATTACAAAGAAAAATAAATTACAGGGATTTAATGGAATTGTAAATTTGAATGCAGGAATGTATAAGAGATATGGTGGTGATTTCCTCATAAATTGGAGAAAAGAACGTGTTAATATTTTTTTTGGTGCCGATTTTAACAATAGAAATATGGAAGGAGAGTGGGATAGTGAAAACAGAACAACCATTGATGATACAACATCTTATATACTCTCGGATGGCGATTTTGAACGCGGACGTATTTCATATAGTTTTAGAGGTGGATTAGATTGGACTTTAAATCCCCGAAATACAATAAATTTTGAAGTAAGAACAGGATATCGGGAAAGAAAAAGCGATAATTTAACAGACTATCGGGAATATACAAATCCGGCTACGGAAAGCTTTAATTATCTGAGTGAAGAAACATCTTCAAGAGGAGGATGGTATTATAATTATAGCCTGGGTTATACCCATAAATTCTTAAAAAAGGGACATCAATTATATACACTTTTAAATTATAGAATGAACGATTCTGAGGAAGAATCTATAAATGAACTTTTTGATATTTCCGGTATTTTAACAAGCGGGCAAAAATCTTATGAGTCCGGCCCAAGTAATGATTATAGGGTTCAAATGGACTATACTTTACCGCTGCGGGAGAATGATAAACTTGAAGCTGGCTATATTATGAGAATTGATATAAGCGATGAATTATCAGAATTAGAAGAGTACAATACATTAACACAAACATATGACTATCAGACTGATTTTAGGCATGATGTCGATCATTATAGTGAGATTCATGCTATGTATACAACATATTCCGGTGAGATCGGAAGTTTTGGATACCAGGGAGGATTACGCGGAGAGTATACATACAGAGACATTACATTAACAGAAACCAATGAAACATCGTTAATTGATCGCTTTGATATTTTCCCAACAATTCACTTTTCTTATAATACACCCAAAGAGAATCAATTTATGGCTAGCTACTCAAGAAGAATTCGAAGGCCAAGAAGTTGGCATTTGGAACCATTCATTACATGGATCGATGCATATAATGTAAGAAGAGGTAATCCTGATTTATTACCACAATATATTGATTCATATGAATTAAGCCATATCTTAAAGTTTGGCAGAAATACATTCTCTGTGGATGGATATTACCGAATTACAAATAATAAGATTGAACGTATTAGAAGTGTTTATCAGGAAAATGTATTTTTAAGTACCCATGAGAACGTTGGTAAAGATTATTCTTTAGGTATTGAACTAATGCTTGGATTAGATATAACCAAGTGGTGGCACTTGGACCTGATGGGAAATATTTATGATTATAGAGTCGAGGGTACTTTTGAATATGAATCGGATGGAGAAACAAAAATTGCTGATTTTTCCGAGAATAGTTTTAATTGGAATTCCAGATTAAATAATACCATACGATTAGGTAAATCAACCAGAGTGCAACTAAATGGAATGTACAATAGTCCAACAGTTTCCGCACAAGGCGAACGCGAAGGGTTTTTTATGACCAATCTTGCAGTTCGTCAAAGCTTTTACAAGAATAAATTAGCGGCAACATTACAAGTGAGAGATTTGCTTGGCACTATGAGCCATTCTTCAACCTATGAAGGTGATGGGTTTTACTCATATTACGATTTTCAGCCAAATACACCGTTGGTTACTTTAACATTGTCGTTAAAACTGAATAATTACAAACCGGATAGAAGAAATAGAAATCAGGAATCTGATGATATGGGTGAAGGTGAAGAAGGATTCTAATTAAAATGTTCCCTCCCAATACTGATAATTTATCCGCCATGTCTACCTTTAGGCAGGCTATTGGGAGGAAACATTTTGTTTAATCAGCTTTTTCCATAGGACAGGTTCGTAAACCAAAAATACTATAGAGCGGGCAAAAGCTTACAAAACTGGTAAGCAAGAAAACACCCGCTACGATCAATAATACAGTTCCTAATATTCCTGATATTACATTCGTGAAGAATAAAACTGTTACTATAATAGCTAATAACGTTCGAATTACCCTGTCTGCGATTCCCATATTTTTTTTCATGATATATTGTTTTAGTTTTAAATCTTATTCTAAAACAACTTTAATAATGATATGTTTATTCTAATCAATTAAATTGAATTCTCTTAATATATTCCAAGTTATATCCTTTCTATATTTATGTACAGTATCATATTCAGGTGCAGTAACATTTAATGCAAAGAAATATACATTATTATCTGTTTCTACGTAACCAACCATCCACCCAATGAAAAGGGTATTTTTAATATCTCCACCACCGGTTTTATAACTAAATTTATAATCATCGGTCTGTTCTTGAAGAAATATTTTTTTACTGATATACATTGTTTTATCAGTTAAATCAAATTCGTTGGTGTAAAATTTCTTCAGAAAATCGACTTGTTGTTTTGCAGATATTTTTAACGATCCGTTTAACCAAAATTCATCAATTTTACCGGTAATCATTTGATTGCCGTAACTAAATAATTCAACATATTTGTTTAAGTCATATTCTCCAATTCTGCGGGCTAATTCCTGGTAAAACCAAACTACCGAATTGTCAAAGGCAGATTCTAAGGTATGATCCTTGTTCCAATTTAATTTAGCCCAAAAATCCTGTTCGGGATCTCTTTCTTTATCCCATTTTATTACTGAATTCTGATTGTTAATTGCACCTGTTTCAATACCGATTACCGTATTAACAATTTTAAATGTGGATAATGGAGTGAATTGCTTTTGGCATTTCATAATATCCCTGTAGAAATATGAATCATTGTTTAAATCGTAAAGAACAATGCAGCCTGGAATGTTATTGAAATAAGGTTGTATTTTACTAGTATCTGACCTTTCCCAGATAACATCATTTTGTGCATTTAAGTTTTGAATTAAAATAATATATACACAAGTAAATAAAATAGTTATGAGTGATTTCATTTCTAATCAGTTTAATATTTATATAAAGTTAAATAATAAAATTATTTACTCCGACCAGTAATCTAAAATATCAGTTAATTTTTCTCTTTTTCTTAATACTTCATATGAATCATTGTTAATACCTATAATTTTGGGTAACAGCCTGCTAACATATTTCGACCACATACTAAATGTATAACCTCCGGTATCGTGAATAACAATATAATCTCCTTCACTTGCTTCAGGTAGTTCAACATCTCTTGCTACAATATCATTGGCAAAACACAATGGTCCGGCAATATGGTAATTTTTGGTTTTTCCGGCCTGCTTTAATTTACCTGTTTTATCAAGTAATGAAAATTCATGATACCAGTTATCAGGATTTAAGCATTCACGCAATAGGATATCAGCTCCCGAATGAATAATAAGTGTGTTACTTTCTTCATAGTGTTTAACATATTCAACTTTGCTTATAATAAATCCTGAATTAGCATGCAGGTATCTCCCAAATTCAGTTATTACCTGAAGTTTGTTAAGGTTATAACAGGTTAACATTTCACTGATTTTTTCACCGTATTCGATAATATCAGTAGGTGACATATTATGATGATATGAAACAGGTAATCCTCCGCCAATGTCAATAAAGAAAACTTCTCTATGATCAACTTTTAATAGTTCGTTTATTTCCTTAATGAGTTTTAGCCCTGATTCAATTCCATTTAATAACAATTCCACCTCACAACCTTGAGAACCAATATGAAGATGAATTCCGGTTAACCAATTGTATTTTTTAAAGCAATCCAGAATTTCTTGTTTATGGGACTTTAGAGGAACTCCGAATTTTGAATATTCTCCGGCAAGTGAAGTTGATATGATTTTACCATAACCAACCTGCGGATTAACTCTAAGACCTATTGTGCTTTCTGATTTAACTGATTTTTTAATTTTTGCAATCCGGTCCAGCTCCATTATTGAATCTGCATTGATGTGGAAATCTTTTTTTAAAGCATATTCCAGTTCACTATGTGTTTTGGCGGGAGAATCAAAAACAATTTTATTATTGTTAAATCCTGCTTTTTGCGCTAAAAATAGTTCTCCTTTAGATGCGGCCTCAGAACCAAATCCGATTTTTTTTATTTCATGTAATACTTTAATTAATGGGTTTGCTTTAATGGCTGTAGTATGGAACGTACTTTCAGGAAAAGCTTTTCTTAAAAGCTTTATTTTATAAAAAAGATGGTTGAAATCATAAAATACAGCACTTGTATCATCGATTGTATTAAATAATCCTGAATTTATACAGGATGAGACATATGTCTGGATATTTTTAAGGGAGATAAAGTGATCCATCCGGTTTTGATTTGAGATTAATTTATTTTTTTAAAATCTAAGTTTTTAAAATGAAAATCGTGACTTGGTAAATCAATTTTAAATCCGATAACTTTTTTAGAATCATTTATATCAAAAGTAACCAACCCAAAAGGTAAAAACGGATCTTTAAAGTCAACTCTATATGTATTTTGATTCCAATGTTCCATTTTACTAATAAAAATGTTTTTTGCCGGAAGTAAGGTGCAAAATAATTCTCCGTTTTTCACTTTAATCTCCGCATTACCATACATTTTATCCTGATATAAACCCACAAATTCAATATTATTTACATCAGGGCCGATACTTGTATCTTTAGTCTCCAAACGTTCCGAATTATATTTTTTTTCTGAGCGCTCAGATTCCGCTTTTTTATTTAAATAATACTGAATCCAGTTTTTAGTATAATGGTTTGTTGCAATATCCACTATAGAATAAAATAGAGCAGTGTTCCCAAATGTATCAAAACCATTGTTTAAAATAATTACTGCCATATTTTCTTCTGGGATTAAAGCTACTTTACTAATATATCCTGGCATACCTCCATTGTGTTCAACTATTTTTCTATTATTGTAATCGTAGGTACTCCAACCTAAAGCATAACTTCTGAAATGTATTCCAAAGCTTTCTCTTTCTTTAGAAACTGAAAGAATAGTTTGAGGAGAAAACAGTGTTCTTATGGTTTCTTCTGATAAAATTTGTTCTCCATTATATTTTCCACCGTTTAGCCACATCTTGGTCCATTTTGCCAAGTCACGCGTACTTGACCAGATGGAAGCAGCAGCTTTTGTTGCTTCAAAATCATAGATTTTTATTAAAGAATCATTAAAATGCGGATGCGCAATTTCTTCTGTTCCATCAAATGTATCATTCGAAGTTCTGGTATCTACCATTTCCAGAGGATCAAGAAAAGTTTGCTTTGTGTATTTTTCCCAGGTTAGTCCTGAAACTTTTTCGATAATTTCTCCGGCAATCATATACATATTATTCTGATAGCCAAATCGTGTTCTAAAATCATATATGATTGGAACATATCTCATTCGCTCAATAACTTCTTTATTTGAATAATCAGTGTTATACCATAAAAGATCGCCATAAAAAGTACCCATACCTGAACGATGCGCAAGTATATCTTTTATATTTAGATTCATGGTGAAATATTCGTCTTCAAGTTTAAAGTCCGGTAAATAATCAATAATCTTATCATCCCATGATATTTTGCCTTCTTCAACTAATTTTCCAATTCCTGCAGCAGTAAATGCTTTCGTACAAGAAGCAATGTTGAAAATATCATTATTATCAACAAAGTCCAATCGATTAATATTCTTGTACCCATGCGATTTCTCATAAATAATTTCCTCATCTTTTACTATGGCTATACTTAAACCTGTTGGCCTGAATTTATCAAAAACCTCTTGCGTTATTTGATCGTATTTTTCAAGATCATTTTCTTTTTTTTGAACGAAAAGAATAAGAGGAATTGCAATTACAAGTATTAATGGGATTACGAATTTTACGATGTTTTTCATGTAAGATTTTATTATAGATTACGTGATTAAATTTACAAATATAATTGAACATATCCTGTTAAAATTCTGATCAAAAATTGGTAACTAATATAATTATATCCACGTATATATTACTTAATACTAAAGACTGGTTTTAGTTCTTTTTCGATTATTTTTTAATCGTAAACGCTCTGAGTTTTTTCAATTAAAATGTAAAATAAACACTTTCAATATATGAAATCGTTTAGCCTTAAATTAATTTATATAACTACTTTATTATCAATTGGTATTATTGGTTTTGCTCAAGATGCAAATTTAATAACACCTGATCCATCAGCTGTTTGCCCAGGAGATAATGTAAGCTTTACTGTCAACTTTACTGGTGTAATGCCCTATTCGTTAAACTATACTTACGATGGAACACCATATGTAGATAATAACATTATGGTAGCAAGTAAAATTTATACTGTTGCAGCTGCAACAACAACTGGTGACATTGTACTTACAGCGATGAGTGATAATACCGGACCAGGTGTTTTTATTGATGATAGAATGATCATCACCATAGATTTACCTCAAACAAACCTTACGATTAATAACACGAATATCTGTGATGCCGGAAATGCTATAATTACTATAGTTTTGTCAGAACCTGGTGTAAGTTACCAGTTACGTGAAGATATTGGTGACGTGCCTGTAGGTGCACCAATTATTGGAACAGGTGGGAATATCTCGTTTCCAGCAGTTTCACCGGGAATAACAACTACTTATAATATTTTAGCTACTTCAGCTACTGCTGCTTGTGATCTTGAAATGAATACAAAACCAGTGGTTTATGTTAATACTACTCCGAATATAACATTAGTGGTGAATGACGATGAATTTTGTGATGGTGATGTACTTGGAGGAGCTGTTGAAATTATAGCAGGTGAAGCTAATACAAATTATGAGTTAAGGCTGGATTCGGATGATTCATATGTCAACCACGTTACGAATGTGGCAGCAGGAAATGTTAGCATTGGAGATGTCCCAGCTGCAACTACAACATATAATATTTATGCAACCCGAACGGATGGTTCCGGTTGTGCTGCGGAATTAAATGCAAGACCTGTAATTACTGTAAACCCATTACCAACAGATACATATATTGTTGGTGATCCAAATGTTTGTGATGGAGATGCGGTTAATATTTCAATCAGCGGTTCACAGAATCAAACTACTTATGAACTCTTTAATGCGTTAGCTGTTTCACAAGGAACACAAGCAGGTACCGGTGCTGCAATAAATATTAACGCAACACCTGGTGCATCAGGAACTTATTATGTAATTGCTACTGATGATAATACTTTATGTTCAGATGAGTTAACAGATAAATCAATAATAACGGTTGAATCTGTACCTGATGCCACTTTGGCAGTGAATGATCCGGCAGTTTGTGATGGGGAAGATGCTGTAATTACTGTAGCAGCTTCAGAACTAAATACCAATTACCAGTTAAGAAGAGATGCAGATGATTTTGTTTTGAACACACTTGCAGGTACAGGTGCTGATCTGGATTTTACTCAAAGTCCTGGAGTTGCCGGCGACTATAATATTTATGCCATAAGAACTGTTGGTAATTTCTGTGCAGCTGAGTTAACCAATCTTTCAACGGTAACAGTAAATCCTTTACCTGTTAATAAAGTTATTACTGCAACCGATTATTGTGCAGACGCATTAGGAGGAACCATAACGGTACCATTAGCGGAAATTGGAGTAAGTTATCAGATATATACTGTTCCTGGTGCAGTTGCATATGGTGCTCCCCAGATTGGAGCAGGAGTAGATTTAACGTGGAATAATGTTACGGCAGGTGATTATATGATCGTTGCAACTACCGGATCTTCATGTACAAGGGATTTGAATACAGTTACAGTAACACAGAATCCAATACCAAATCCGAATCCCACATCAAGTGATGCGGATGATCGAATTTGTGAAGGTACATCTGTTACCTTAAATGCTGGTGACCTTACAGGAGTAAGTTGGGCATGGGATAATGCTGGGACTTTAAATAATGCTAATATACAAGGCCCTATAGCCACTCCATTAGCACCAACTACATATACAGTTACCGTTACAAATGCTTTTGGATGTCAAAACACGGGTTCCATTACTATTAATGTAGACTCTAAACCAACAATTAATATAAATGATGATCAAGGAAATACATTTACAATATGTGAAGGTGAAGATATCATACTAACTGGAACTTCCACTAATTCTATTGCAGTTTGGAGTTGGTCAACCGGAGATAATACACAATCTACTACTGTGTCGCCAACACTTACCACTCCTTACACTTTGGATATTACAGATGTTAATGGATGTACTAATTCAAAAAT
The DNA here is from genome assembly GCA_028282785.1 of Bacteroidales bacterium. Taxonomy (GTDB): domain Bacteria; phylum Bacteroidota; class Bacteroidia; order Bacteroidales; family UBA12077; genus UBA12077. The sequence goes on from JANQHE010000034.1 coordinate 19,327, forward strand.
ACAAAACGTAACGGTTAATGACAGACCTACGGCAAATGCAGGTAGTGATGAAATAATGTGCCTTGGTGTTGGTGTTACTTTAACAGCAACAGTAACAGATGGTACACCAGGATATACTTATGCATGGTCAGACGGTGGTGGAGCAGCTAGCACAACGGTTAATCCATTAAATGATGCCACTTATACCGTGACGGTTACAGATGCAAATTTGTGTTCGCATACGGATGACGTATTTGTTGACGTAGTTGAAAATCCAACGGTTGATGCAGGTGTGGATCAATCTATTTGTCATGGTGATGTGGCTAATTTAGTAGCTACACCTGGCGTATCAGGTTTGGCTCCTTTTGATTATACTTGGTTACCTGGCGGATTATCAGGTTCTTCCGTTAATGTAAGTCCTACTAATGTGGTTTATGATGCAGCTCCAATAGTATACGCGTATACCGTTACGATAGAAGATCAAAATGGGTGTATAGCTAATGACCTGGTAAATGTTACCGTAAACTCGCTGTCATCTCTTACTATTGCTAACGATGGCGCTACTTATTGTCAGGATGCTGGTTTAATACCTTTAATAGCGACACCAGTTGGTGGAGTCTGGTCTGATGTTTCAACACCCGGATTTATTCAGGCAGGTGATAATATTGATCCTGCAAATCCACCCACGACACCAGGAACTTATACTATTAGATATACATACACCAATACTAATTCATGTGTAAGTATGCAAGATGCAACAGTTGAAATATTGCCTTATGAAACACCAAATCCAACTGATCTGATAATTGATAACGAATCCGATTATTGTCACACGGATGGAGCCACCTATAATATTACTGGGGTGTTAACTCCTGATATTTCAGGGATGACTGGTGTTACGGAAGTAATATCTGGTCCTGCAGGAGTGATTGACGATGGTTCAGGTAATGGAATAGGAACTTTTATTCCCAGTGTTCTTGGACAGGGAACTCATACTATTACCTACACAATTACAACACCGGGTTGTAATGCTACTTATACTGAAAATATAAATGTTGGTTTACCTGTAACCATTACGGCACCTACAGATATGTGTGTGGGTGATGCTGATCAAGCCTTGGTAGCTGATGACATTACAGGTGACTGGACCATAACTTTTACCGATGATGCAACAGGTACACCAACAACAATTGGTCCTATACCATATGGTGATCCAGCGGCTGTTTTACAAGCTACGCAACCGGGTACTTATGATATTTCGTACGAGGTATCAAATGCTGGTATAGCCTGTGTTAATTCAACTACAGCTACTTGCGTTGTCCACGGTCTGCCTGATTTAACATTTACAATTGGTACTTTTGATCACGATGATTTAGATATTAATTTTTGTACCAACGATATACAAGCGATTTTAGTAGGCTACGATGGTGGTGCTCTTGCAGGAGGAGGTATTTTTTCAGGTGCGGGAGTTACTGCTGCACAATTTGATCCTGCAACAGGAACAGGAAGTTATAATATTACATATGATTTTACCGATGCCAATGGATGTTCTAATACCGTTGTAAGTAATAATGTTCAGGTTAATTTAGCACCAACAGTTGATATTACCGGATTAGATCCGGACTATTGTGAAAATGCTGCTGTATTTACTGTAACTGGTGATCCTATTTCGGGAACAGGAGGCCCGGGAACGTTTACATTCCCAGCTTTGTGGGGACCACCTGGAGATGAATACACAGACCCAGGTGATGGAACTGCTACTATTGATCCTAGCCAAATTACGCCAACAGGTACCTATAGTTTAGATTATACCGTTACTGATTTAAATGGTTGTTCAGGTACGGTAACAGAATTTTTTGACGTAAATCCATTACCTACGGTAGATTTTAATGGAATACCAGCTTCGGGAGAAATATGTAAAAATGCTTCACCAATTATCTTAACAGGTAGCCCTACTACTGGGGATGGCATATTTACCGGCGATGGTATTACTAATACAATGCCTTTGGATGGGACTGCCACTTTTGATCCTTCAGCAGAAACAGTAGGAACACATGATATTACCTATACATGGACAGATCCTGTTACCGGTTGTGTAAATAGTATTACCAAATCCATTAACGTATTGCCTTTACCAGCAACATATGCCGTAACTGCACCGGGAGGCTTGGATTATTGCTCAAGCTTGGCAGGTATAACCATTGGTGTTTCAAATAGTGAAGATGCAACAAATACTTATCATTTGATACAAAATGGAATAACAACAGTGGAATCTTTACCTGGTTCAGCAGCAGCATTTAATTTTGCAAACAGTTATCCTGCGGGAGATTATACTGTAATTGCGGAAAATTCAGATGGTTGTCAGGCAACCTTTGGAAATACTGTTACACCAATTGAGCACCCTGCAATTGCTGATGCAGGTAGTGTTGTGGGTCAAGCTAATGTATGTGCTGATGGAACAACACTATATACTTATTCAGTACCTACTATTGCCAATGCCACCGATCATGTATGGATAATACCGGCGAATGTTACTATTGACACAGATAATGACGATGAAATAATTGTTATTTTTGATAATGCTTTTGTTGCTGGTGATTTTGAAGTATATGGTACAGATCCGACTTCGGTTTGTCCTGATGGAAATAATAATACAATAACGGTTAATGCAATACCGGAACCCGTAAATGTTGGTGCAACGATAGTGGGTTCAGATGTTGTTTGCGAAGAAGAAACAGGAAAAGTTTATTCTATAGATCCTGCAGATTTTACGAATGAAACTTCTTTTGAATGGGAAATTACAGCAGGAACAGCTGTAATTACTTCAACAACAACAGCTTCAAGTATTACAGTCGATTATTTAACAGGATCACTAACAGGTACAATTAGAGTAAGAGCGGTTAATGCTTGTGGAGTATCCACGTGGGTAAGCCAGGCAATTACCGTTAATCCTGTTCCTGATGTTTCAATAAATGCATTAGGTGCAGGAAATGTAATAACTTGTGATCCGGCAAGTCAGGTTCAATTAAATGCGGCCTCAACGGAGAATCCCCTGAATATTACAGCTTGGCAATGGACAGCAAGTAATGGTGGCATAATTGTACCGGGTGAAGAAAATAATATTAATCCAAATGTTACTCATGAGGGAGATTTTGAAGTACAAATTGAAGTAACTACAAATGGTTTAGCTTGTTATAATACGGCAACTATAACTGTAGGCGCCGATAAAGTTGCTCCGGTTGCTACTATTGATCCACATGGAGTGTTGGATTGTAATAATATTACATTATCCCTTCAGGCAAACTCAACAACGCCAAGCACTTATGCATGGACATTTACCCCACCTGCAAATATTACAGTTGGTGCAAATACTGATAATCCGACTATTGATGCTCCGGGAACTTATACCGTTGAAGTAACAGATCTGTCAAATAGTTGTACTGGCTCTGCTTCAACAACAGTAACTGAAAACGTTACAAGCCCAAATATTTCGGTTACTGATCCCGCAGCGGATGAGTTAACCTGTATTGTGAATACCGTTGATGTTGAAGGAAATTCTACGACACCGGGCGCTACTTATCAATGGTCAACATTAGTGGGAGGAGCAACCATAACAAATCCTGCAAATCCAACTGCAATTGTAGACATGGCAGGCCTCTATACTTTAGTAGTTACGGACCCTGCGAATGGTTGTACCAGCACCCTGGATGTTACAGTAAATGAAGATGTCTCTATACCTGTAATTACATCATTAACCAACAATGATGGATCTGATTTAACATGTAGCAATACAACTGTTCAATTGGAAGCTTCAGTAGCAGCTGTCCCAACGGCCACTTTTGCATGGAATACCGGTACAGGGACAATAGATGCAACTTCAGGTGCATTTAATCAGTTTGCAGAAGTTTCTGCTGCTGCCGATTATTCGGTTGTTGCAACAAATCCGGCAAATGGTTGCCAGTCGCTTGCTTCAACAATAACAGTAGGTGAAACTTTGACAACCGCAACAACTACAGGAATAACACCAAGCGAAACGGAATTAACCTGTACCAATGGAAGTACTGTTACTTTAACGGCAAATATTACCGGAGACGCAGGAGGTTCATATTTATGGACAACCGTAGCAGGTACAATTGTTCCACCAGCTACAGCAGCGAGTGTTGATGTTACTGCAGCAGGAACTTATACATTACATTATTATCACTCGGTAACAGGATGTGAATCAACCGCATCAGTGGTGATTACAGATAATACAGCTTCACCAACAGTTGCGATTAATCCGGGGCCCTATTCGATTATTTGTACAGATTTAACGCCAACTCTAACAGCTACCGGCGATATTGACCCGCTTACCACATATTTATGGTCTGGACCAGGTGCTATTGGCACCCCAACCAATTTATCAACAACAGTTGATGCAACAGGAACCTACACAATAACTGCGACAGGTACTAATGGCTGTACGTCAACTTCATCGGTTGGTGTAACTCAAAATTTAACCGTACCGAATATTTCGGTTACTGATCCCGCAACGGATGATTTAACCTGTATTGTGAATACCGTTGATGTTGAAGGAAACTCTACCACACCGGGCGCTACTTATCAATGGTCAACATTAGTGGGAGGGGCAACCATAACGAATCCTGCAAATCCGACTGCAATTGTAGATATGGCAGGCCTTTACACTTTAGTAGTTACAGATCCTGCGAATGGTTGTACCAGCACCCTGGATGTTACAGTAAATGAAGATGTCGCTATACCTGTAATTACATCGTTAACCAACAATGATGGATCTGATTTAGCATGTAACAATACAACTGTTGAATTGGAAGCTTCAGTAGCATCTGTCCCAAATGCCACATTTGTATGGAATACCGGTACGGGGACGATAGATGCAACTTCAGGTGCATTTACTCAGTTTGCAGAAGTTTCAGATCCGGCAGATTATACGGTAACAGCGACTAATCCGGACAACGGTTGTGAATCTAGCGCTACAATTACTGTTAATGAAGATCTTTCAACTCCTACCATTAATATTGCAGCACCCGGACAGGTCACATGTACTAATACGGTAGATCTGGATGCTACCGGATCGGTAAATGCAACTAATTATTCATGGATGGCAACATTAGGAGGAAATATTTCAGCAAACGCAAATACGGCCACACCTACAGTAAATGCTGCAGGAAGATATACTGTAACCGCAGAACATATTACCACAGGTTGTACAGCAAGCGATTTTGTTGATGTTACAGAAGATAACTCTGTACCGGTAATAGATGTTTTCGATATCAATCCGGGAGAGATATTATGTAACAATCCGACGGTTTCATTATCCGGAGATGCTACAACGATTGCTAATAAAACTATACAATGGACAACAGTAGATGGTAATTTCACTACTGTCACTGATATTTCTAATCCCACGGTTGATCAGGGAGGAACATATACAGTTACTATAACAAATGATGATAATGGTTGTCAAGCTGTTAGAGGAGTAACTGTCTCAGAAAGAACTACAGCACCTACTATTACAATTGATGTACCTCTTGATTTTACGTGTTCAAGAACTGAGGTAAATTTAGATGCAACCGGAACATCTGCTGATCTGTCACCGGTATCTTACGTATGGACAGCTGGAGCAGGTGGTAACATAGTATCTGGAGCAACTACTGCTACTGTAATTGTTGATGCCATGGCAACTTATACAGTTGAAGTTACTGATTTAGGAAATGGATGTGTAAATACAAATAATGTGACAACAACAGAGGATATTACTCCGCCTGATGTATCTGTGGATACTAATCCTGATCAGATAACTTGTGATGATGCAATGGTTATTTTAAATGGTTCTTCTGTTTATCCTAATGTAAGTTACCTATGGACTACTTCAGGAGCCGGAACAATTACTAACGCCACCACTACAACCCCAACAGTAGATGCAATTGGAACATATAACTTAACCGTTGAAAATTTGGATAATAATTGTACTTCAACATCTGCTAATGTTATCGTAACTGAAGATGTTACAGCTCCGGTTGTGGTTCCTGCAGTCCCTTCAGGGGATATAACATGTTCGGTTACAGAAGTAAATATAAGTGTTAGCCAGGTTGTAGGTTACAGTTATAGCTGGTCAGGTCCGGGCAATATAGTTACTCCTAACTCTTATTCAACTAATGTTAATGCTGGCGGTACATACAGTGTAGTAGTTGAGGATATTAATAATGGCTGTACCGATACATATACGGTTGATGTTACAGAGGATATTACTCCGGCAGCAAGCCCGATAATTAATGATATTGAAACATGTTTTGGAACTGCAAATCCAAGTTTTAATGTAATTTCAGGCACCAATGTTAACTGGTATGGTAATCTGGGACTTACAGTATATCTTGGAAATGGAAATACCTATACTCCAACCATAACAACTGTTGGGACACATAGTTATTATGCAACTTCAACGGGAGCAAATGGTTGTGAAAGTTTACCAACGGAAATAATATTTACAATATATGATTTACCTGCTGCACCAGCTACAGTTGATAATGCAATATGCGAAGGTGAAGCAGCAGCTCAATTAACAGCAGTTGGAACCAACATTAACTGGTACGATAATACCAGCACATTCCTTATTGGAAGCAGTACATATACTCCGGCAGATGTTTTAGCAGGAACATATACATATTATGCAACTCAAACAGATGCAAATGGGTGCGAAAGTGCCCAGGAGCCGGCAACATATGTAATCAATTCTGTTCCTGGTGTTCCGGTATTTACAGATGCTTCGATTGAAGTTTGTGAAACAGAAACAAATCCAAGTTTCACAGTTGTTGGAAACAGTATTAACTGGTACAAAACTATTGGGGGAGCAGTTGTTTCTTCAGGAAACACGCATCAACCGGATGAAGTTCTTCCAGGCAACTATTTATATTACGCAACTCAAACTGAAAACGGATGTGAAAGTGCTGAAGCAACTGGTGATATTACTATAAATCCAATACCAATAGAGTATAATGTAACAGGTGGTGGTTCATACTGTGAAGGAGGTTTAGGTATAGTTGTTGGATTAGCTAATTCTGAAATCGATGTTAATTATGAACTATGGTTAGATGATGCAACCTTAATTAATGATTTAGCAGGAACAGGTGCTGCATTGGACTTTGGAAATCAACTGGCAGCAGGAGATTATACTATCTATGGGTATAAAACTGCAACATCATGTCGCATAAAAATGAACGGAGGAGTTACAATTTCGATTAATCCACTACCAGCTGGTGCAGGAACCATAACCGGTTCAAGTGAAGTTTGTCAGAACGAGACAAGTGTGGTTTATACTGTTGCACCTATAGCAAATGCAACGGATTATATATGGACTATACCAGCAGGATTTACAATAGTGTCAGGAGCAAATTCCAATTCAATAACTGTAGATGTAGATAATACAGCTTTGGATGGAACTATAAGCGTATATGGAGAGAATGCATGTGGTACGGGAAATATATCTGCTGATTTTCTGGTAACCGTTAATCCTATACCAGTATCTATAATAAATATCGTTGGGTCTAATACAATATGTAATGATGATGACGGTGTTGTTTATACAGTTGATCAGGATCTAAATGCAACGCAGTATAACTGGACTCTACCACAAGGTGCAACCGTTGTAGCAGGAGCTAATTCAAGACAAGTAACCTTAGATTTTGATAATACAGCAGTTAGCGATGATATTGTCGTGGCGGCTGCAAATGCATGTGGAGAAGGACCAGCAGCAACATTATCCATAACAGTTAATGAAATACCATATGTATTTGCAGGAGATCAGCAAGATTTGTGTGCTGATAATACAATACTTGAAGGAAATGTCCCAGCAGCTGGTATTGGAACGTGGAGTACGTTCAGCGGAGCAGCTACTATAACTAATCCAAACGATCCGGTTTCTAGTGTAACATCTATTGGAGAAGGAATAAATGAGTTAGTTTGGAGCATAACAGCTAATGGATGTACCATGAATGATACAGTTACAATTACGAATAATACAGTTTACGTGGAAGCTGGTGACAATAAAACTATTTGCAATGAATCATTAATCCTGGAAGGTAACTCAGTTCCTGGTGGTGCAACAGGAAGTTGGTCCGCGATGATAGGTGCTGCATCATTTGCAAGTGGTAGTAGTCCAAATACAACGGCAACCAATTTTAGTAATGGAATTAATATATTAAAATGGACTATAACCAAGAATGGTTGTACAAGCTATGATTCTGTTATTATTGATAATCAAAGGCCTTCTAATGCATATTCAGGCATAGATATATCTGTTTGTGGAGATACAGTTCAATTGGATGCAGATGAACCGGGAATTGGCACGGGCTTATGGACTGTTGTGACAGGATCCGCTAGTTTTGAAAATAATAACGAGTATAATACTATTGCAAGAGGTTTAAATAAAGGAAATAATACGCTGAGGTGGACAATTACCAACGGAATTTGTAGTTTATCAGATGAAATTGTTGTTACAAATAATCAAGTTGATATTAACGCTGGTATCGATCAGATTCTTTGCGACAGGACCACTACACTTGATGCAACAGCGGCTACGATAGGCATAGGTTATTGGTCTGTTGTCGATGGTTCAGGGGTGTTTGTTGATCAAAATGATCCTAAAACAACAGTAACAGGATTGGAGCCAAATGATAATAATTTAGCGTGGAATATTAATAATAATGGTTGTATAACTACCGATACAATTAAAATTACAAATAATGAGCCAACCGAACCTGATGCAGGACCGGACCAGTCAATATCAGCAACATCAACTACCTTAGCTGCTAATACACCTGCTGAAGGAACCGGGCAATGGACATTGGTAAGCGGTTCAGGAAATATTGCTGATATTAATTCACCTAATACTAATGTAACAGATTTAGGTTCTGGCGAGAATTATTTCCGTTGGACCATTACTAAAAACTCATGTACTTCTTTTGATGATGTTATCGTTACAAATTTCATGTCAATATCAACAGATGCTGGAGATGATCAAACTATTTGTTCGGATGAAGCAATATTAAATGGAAACGAACCTGTATTTGGATTTGGTGAGTGGTCTGTTATTCAAGGGACAGCTCTGTTTGATGATTATACAAGCTTTAATACAAGGGTTACCGGATTAGCTAGTGGGGATAACATTTTACAATGGGGAGTCTGGGAAAATGGTTGGACTTATGACGAAGTAATTATTACATATGATGAGCCTACGGTTGCAAATGCAGGTAGTGACCAAACATTGTGCGATGATAGTACAAATCTTGCCGCTAATGATCCAATTGTTGGTAAAGGAGTATGGACCATTTTAAGTGGTTCTGCTGTATTTGAGGACGACTCCGCATACAATACCATAGTGACTGATCTGGCTAAAGGTGAAAATATTTTCAAATGGACAATTACAAATAAATCTTGTTCATCAAGTGATCAGGTTTCTATTATAAATAATTTACCAACCGATGCTTATGCAGGAAGTGATCAAACCATTTGTGAAGATTCTACAACCTTAAATCCTAATACTCCAAGTGTTGGGATAGGTGAATGGAGCGTTATAGCAGGTGCAGGTAATTTCAGTGGTAATCAAGTTAGCAGCCTTGCTGCAGATACAAATATTTTAAGGTGGACTATTTCAACTACAGGATGTGCTGTTTATGATGAAATTACAATTGTAAATAACAAACCTTCGGAGGCTAATGCAGGAGGAGATAAGATACTGTGCGGTGACTCAATTGATTTGGCAGCAAGCTTACCACAAGAAGGAAGTGCAGTCTGGACAATTCAAAATGGATCTGCAATAATTGATGATGATCTGTCACCAACTACAAAAGTAACAGATCTGGGAATAGGAATAAATATATTTCGATGGACAGTTACTAAAAACGGATGTGTCCAGTATGATGAAGTAACTGTTAAGAATTCGTTTATCGAAGCTATTGTTGGTGATGATCAGGTTTTATGTGATGAGACAACAGTTCTTGAAGCTAACAATCCATTAGAAGGAACAGGAACATGGTCAATATTAGGAGGTTCTGGATCTGCTAATTTTGATGATTTGCATGAACCTGACACCAGGGTTACCGACTTGGATAAAGGTGTTAATACATTACGATGGACAATTGAAAATGACATTTGTATATCATTTGATGATGTGGTTATTACGAATAATTTACCTACTGAGGCATTTGCTGGTGCAGATAGAGCATTGTGTAGTGATAATACTACATTAGCAGGAAACACACCTATAACCGGAATTGGTGAATGGTCTATATTAAGTGGATCAGCGAATATTATTAGCCCGGATAACCCTACAAGTAATGTTACAAATCTTGATTATGGGGTAAACACCTTGAGATGGACAATTACAAATAATGGTTGTACATCTACTGACGAGGTGGTAATAGCTAATAATTCTACTGTAGCGAGTGATGCTGGAATTGATCAGGCAATATGTACTGATTCAACAGTGTTATATGGAAACGAACCTCCGTTTGGTACGGGACAATGGTATGTTTATAGTGGTTCAGCCGTATTTGAGAACAATTATGAATACAATAGTAAAATTACTGATATTGGACAGGGGCAAAATATTCTTAGATGGAGCATTACGAATGGAGAATGTAGCTCGGTTGATGAAGTAATAATTACAAATAACTCCCCAACAGTGGCAATTGCAGGAGACGATCAGATTATTTGCGGTGCAAACACTAATCTTTTGGCTAATGTTCCTTCTATAGGTACTGGTGAATGGAGTCTTGTCAGTGGTGCTGCAATGTTTACGGAAGCCTTTTCTAATAGCACTACGGTTACAGGAATTAATCCGGGCAATAATACTTTACGCTGGACTATTACCAATAATGGGTGCTCATCTTCTGACGAATTAGTTATTACAAATGATTTGCCAAAAGAGGCAAATGCCGGTTTAGATATAGTGGTATGTGAACCTGAAGCGGGGTTATATGCAAACAATCCGGGTACAGGAACAGGGCAATGGACTATCCTTAGCGGTTCGGGTAGTTTTGAAAATTCAACGCAGTTTGATTCAGATATTATAAATTTAGGTTTCGGTGTAAACACACTACAGTGGACAATTACATATGATCATTGTACAACAAAAGATGAAGTAACGGTTATAAATAATAAAATTGAACTAAATGCTGGTGAGAATCAGACTGTTAATGAATCTTCGACTTTGCTTGCAGCAAGTAATCCTTCAACCGGGTCGGGGCAATGGTCTGTTATAGGAGGAACTGGAGTATTTGATTCTCCAAGTAGTTCTATCACAACAGTTTCCGAGTTAGGCTCTGGGTTAAACACATTTAGATGGTCCGTAGATATAGGTGGATGTATAAGTTATGATGATGTTTCAGTAACTTATAATGTTCCACCTGTAGCAAGTTTTGTGGTTACAGCTTCAGAGGGCTGTCCTCCATTAGAGGTTTATTTTGTAAATAATTCATTGGCAGGGTTACCATTCGTGTGGGATTTTAATGATGGAACTACATCAGACCAGGTTAGTTTTAAACATACCTACAATGAGCCTGGTACTTATAAACCTAGCTTAACCGTTACAGGAGAAAATGGTGAAATTGTTACCAGGGACACAACAATAACAGTTTATCCTCAACCTCAGGCATCATTTGTTGTGGTTAATAAAGAAGTTTATATACCCGAGGAGGAAGCAATATTTATTAATGAATCTTCTGATGCAGCTACTTACTTATGGGATTTTGGAGATGGTAACACCTCTACTGAAACCGACCCAAAACATATTTATGAAAGCGCTGGATTTTACGATGTAGAGCTGCAAGTTTGGTCGGAATATGATTGTTACAATGGAATAAAAGTCCTTGAGGCATTAGAAGTAATAGAGAGTGGTCAGGTGATATTTCCCAATGCATTTACACCTAACCTGGATGGTTCTTCGGGTGGAGTTTATAATCCAAATGATTTTAGTAATGATGTATTTTATCCTATTGGAGAGGGACTTGAAAATTATCATCTGGAAGTATTTAATAGATGGGGTGCATTAGTTTTTGAAAGCAAAGATATTAATATTGGCTGGGATGGTTATTATGATGGAAAGCTACTTGATGAAGGAGTTTATGTATGGAAAGTAACTGGAAAATATAATAATGGGAAAGATTTTAAAAAGGTAGGAACAGTAATGTTGTTACATTAATTTTAGGAGGGAATAAGTTATGAAGTTAATAGTTAAATACGTTTTTATTGTTTTTGGAGTAGTATTGGCAGTCCAGTTAAAAGCGCAAGATCCCCAGTTTTCTCAGTTTTATTCATCTCCATTATATTTAAGCCCTTCTTTAGCCGGTGCTACTGAACAAACACGTTTCATAGCAAATTATAGAAATCAGTGGGCTAGTTTACCAAATGCTTATATTACATATGCTTTTTCGGTAGATCATTATGTTAGCAATTATAAAAGTGGAATAGGTTTATTGGTATTAAGAGATCAGGAAGGTGGAGTTTATAATACTACAACTGCAGGAATTGCATATTCATATGCTATAGATGTTAACAATGATATAAAAGTCAGACCAGGATTAACTGCATCGTACTACAATCGTAGTATTAATTATTCTGAACTTGATTTTGCTGATGAACTTTCAAGGGGTGCCACATCATCTATTGAAATACCTAAAAATGAACAAGTTAATCATTATGATTTTGCTTTATCTGTATTAACATATACAGATAAATATTGGTTGGGTGCAACAACAGATCATTTATTGGCACTTAATAAGCAATTTGCAGAGGATGATACATACCCTTCGCTTAAGATTTCAGCTTATGGTGGTGTAAGGTTTCAATTGTTTGAAACTGTAAGATCCAGAACTGATAGATTTATCTCATTATCTTTTTTGTATAAAAACCAGGCAGGATTTAATCAATTAGATCTTGGAGTTAATTATGAGAAAGAACCTTTTAGAATAGGTCTCTGGTTTAGAGGAATTCCTGCATTTGAACAAACTGCAGATTTAAATGCGGTTGTGTTACTTGTAGGTTACAGTTTTAGTAATGTTTTGATTAATTATAGTTATGATATATCAACTTCTCGTTTGTTGGCATCAACCGGTGGGGCGCATGAAATATCCATAGCTTATAAATTTAGCTCGGAATGGGGCGGAAAAAAACGAAAAATGAGAGCTGTTCCTTGTCCCTCTTTTTAAAATGATGGGCTATCCAAAATGTCTTTAAGAGACTTGGTGTTTACTTTATGTAACTCTATCAAAAAGCAGGGTGTAAAAATGAACAATCAGTTATTTTTTTGCAAATTCAGAAGTAAGATTATTTTTTTGTTTTTAACGATGTTCCTAAAGGAGACCTTAGGATAGTTCTTCTACATTGTAACGTTAGATTTTAAATGTATAATCCAAAGCTATTCAGTTTAGTTTCATTGAATAGTTATAAAGCTTATCCAAGTAAGTAAAACAAAATTTGAAAAAGGAAATTGTATTGTAGAAACTGAAGGTACGGATTGTGGTGCTTGTGCAGAACATTGTCCGACAAAAGCGGTAAGAATGGTTCCTTACATAAATAACCTGGTTATTCCTCAGGTTAATGAGAATATTTGTGTTGGCTGCGGGGCATTTGAATATGCCTGCCCCACGACTCCATATAGAGCAATTTATGTTGAAGGAAATGCTATTCATCAATTGGCAGAAAAACCTAAAGAGATAGAACAAAAAAAAGAAATCAAAGGTGATTTTTCTTTTTAATGGAACAATTTATTTAAATGTTTATCTATAATTTTAAGTAATCTATCGCTTCCAATAGGTTTAGCAATAAAATCATTTGCTCCAACTTCAGAACTTAAGTTTCTGTCTTCCGGCATAGCATAAGCAGATTGCACTATAATAGGTGTTTGCTGGTTTTCTTTACGGATTTCCCGAATAGCTTCCAGCCCGTCCATCTCCGGCATTTTTATATCCATTAATATTAGATCGAAAGAATTAGCCTGTTTAACAAAATCTATAGCTTCTTTACCACTTTTTGCCCATATCAATTCTGCTGAAGTTTTTCTTATGATCATTTCAAGAAATTTATAGTTACTTTCTTCATCTTCGGCAATAAGAATCTTTTTATTATTCCAGTTATATTTTGAAAGTGTTTTCTTTATGAGTGTCTTTTCTTTTTTTTCCTTTTTTACAGATTTATAAGGGATATTAAAATAGAAAGTTGAACCCTTATTAACCTCAGATTCAACATGAATCGTTCCTCCCATTAATTCAACAAGATTTTTAGTAATGGTTAGTCCTAATCCAGCTCCTCTGTATATTTTTTGCTTATTGTTTTCGATTTTAGTAAATCTTGAGAAAATTTGCTTCTGTTGTTCAATTGTTAAACCAATACCGGTATCTCTAACAAAAAACATGATTTCTTTTTTTGTATCTATAAAATCCAAAGAATACCCAAACTCTATGATACCTTTTTCGGTAAACTTAATCGCATTACTTACCAGTTTCTTTAATATTTGTGTTAATCGATACGGATCACATTTAATAAATAATGGATATGCAATTTGCTCCTGATTAACTTTGAAAGTAATATGATCTATAGATTTAATATCATCGTCGAATTCCAGTAAAACGTCTTTAAGTACAGTATGCACTTGACATTCTTTTTCTCTAATCTCTAACTGATCGGATTCAATCTTAGCAATATCAATTATATCATCAAATAATGCGAGCAATGAATTACTGTTTTTTTTAATAAGTTTAGTTAATTCTGTTCGCTGACCTTCACCGATTTCTTTATCATCTATCAGATTTGAAAATCCGATAATTGCATTCATTGGCGTTCTTATTTCATGTGACATATTTGCGAAGAAAGCGGATTTTAACTCATCTGCTTGTTCTGCTTTTTCTTTTGCTTTCTCCAAATCCAAGGTTCTTTCTTTAACAAGTTTTTCCAACTGCTCTTGCTGACCTTCCAATTTTTTATTTATAACTTCAAGATTTTCAGCTTGAGATTTTAACTCTTCTTTTTGTTTGTTTATTTCAATAGTTCTTTCTTCGACTTTTCTTTCTAATTGTTCTTTTTCTACAACGAGTTTTCTCTCACGTCTTTTAATGTATGTAAATACAATACAAATTATCACTGCCAGAAGTAAAAGAAGAAACCAAATAGTTTTATAAAATGGAGGAATAACTTTTATCTGAATTTCAGTAGGTTCTTCATTCCAAACTTTATCATTATTGCTTCCTTTTACTTTAAATGTGTATATTCCCGGATTAAGATTTGTATATGTTGCTGATCTATTATCAAAAGCATCAATCCAATCTTCATCAAGCCCTTCAAGCATATATTTATACTTATTTTGTTCAGGGATTGTATAGTCTAAAGCGGCAAATTCTATTGTAAAGAAATAATCCTTAGGTTTTAATTCTATTTTTTCGTTATTATGTTTGATCGTTTCGAAAGTAAGTAAATTATCATTCCACAATGACTTATTCAATACTTTAAAATCCGTAATAACAACATTTGGAAGATAGGGATTATTACTTACTTCCAAAGGATTAAAATAAACCAGTGATGAGATACTTCCAAAATACATTTTTCCATCAGAACAAGAAAGGCATGCATTTCTATTAAACCCTTCACTTTCAAGTCCATCAAGATATGTATAGTTAATTAATTTATTATTCCAGGATGAATATTTTGATAATCCTTTTGTAGTGCTTATCCATAGATTTCCCATATCGTCTTCTAAAATAGCACTAATCATGTTGCTTAAAAGCTCATTGTTTTTCGGATGCGTTGAAAAAATGTTTTTTTCAACATCATATTTAATAACCCCATTAGACTCTGTTCCAAGCCATAAGTTCTTATTATGATCTTCATAAATTGTAAGAACATGAATCTCCCTTTTAAATTCGGAATTAAGAGTTTCCGAAGGTAAATATTTAATGAATTTTTCTTTTTTAGGTAAGAACTCAAATAAACCACCAAGATAGGACCCTATCCAAAATCTTTCATTACTGTCAATAAAAATGTAGGCAATAAAGTTATTAACGTAGGCTGAAGAATTAACCGGATTTTGAACGTAGTGTTTAAATGAATATTCATTAGGCTTGCCTGTTTTGTTTAATTTATTTAATCCATCAGCAGTTGCAATCCAGATTGTACCGTCTTTATCTTCAATTATCCGGTTGATTACATTACTGCTAATACTATTTGGATCATTGGGATCGTGTAAATATTGATCAAGGAAATATTTATTGTTTTTAAGTTCAATTCTGTTAAGGCCGCTCGTTAATGTACCGACCCATATAACACCTTTTTTATCAATAAAAATAGAACGAATCTCATTTAAATCTAATGAGCCCGGATTTTTAATTTTATTTAGGAGGTTTGTAATCGATTGATTGAAAGGATTATATTTTGTTAAACCGCCACCATCCGTTCCAATCCATATATTTCCTTCATTATCTTCTCCAAGAGCCATTACACTTGGGTGAGGTAATGAATTTAGATCCTTTGGATTATGTGAGATATTACTAAATTTCTTGGGTTTTAAATCTATTTTATTTATACCGCCTCCTCTCGTTGCAATCCATAAATTTTTGGAATCATCCTCAAAAATATACTCAACCCTATTATGGCTTAAACTTTCCGTATTGTTTGGATCATGCAGGAAGTGTGTAAATTGCTCTGTTCTTGGATCAAATTTATTTAATCCGCCTTCATAAGTACCAATCCATAAATAGCCATAAGAATCTTTGAAAATAAATTCGGCATCGTTGTCACTTAAACCATTTGAGTCACCTGTGTTGTATTTAAAATGTCTGAAAGTTTCAGTTTTCGGATCAAAGCTATTTAATCCGGCACCATGAGTAGCTATCCAGATAATATCGTTTTCGTCAGCATAAAGGTGAATAATATTATTAGAAGCCAGACTGTTTTTATCATCCGGATTGTGAGCATAATTTGTGAAATGATCATTTTCCCTGCTGTATTTATATAATCCACTTTCAGAACCAATCCATAAAGTTCCATCTTTGGTTTCGCAAATACATTTTGCGTGTTTGTCGTTAAAGGAAAAATTGTTATTTGGCTCAGGTTTATACTGTTTAAATTTTTGTTCTTTTCTATTATACCTACTTATTCCACCGTTTACTGTACCTAACCATAAATCATCATAACTATCCTCGTAAATAAATAGTATTAGATCGCTACTTATACTGTTTGGATCTTTAGTATCATGTGTAAAATGTTTAAATAAGTTTGTTTTAGGATCGAAACGATCTAAACCTCCTCCATAAGTTCCAAACCAGAAAATTCCTTCATCATCAAGATAAACTTTTCCAAAATTACTTGTTGATAATGAATTGGGATTTGTAGGTTCATGCCTGTAAACGGTAAAGTTGTAACCATCAAATTTATTTAGTCCATCTTGTGTTCCAAACCACATATAGCCTAAATGGTCTTGTTCTATGCAATAGACATTGCTATGTGACAATCCGTCTTTTGTAGATAGTTTCTCAAATTTATAAAATTGATTTTGTGAAAATGCAATGATAGATATTAAGTTTAATATCAATAAAAAAAGCATTCGTTTTCGAGGTTCCTTAGGTGGTTGAGGCATTTTTAAGTTTTTTTGAGTGGTTCAGTTTTAGTCACTCATTAAAAATGTTGTTAAAACTTCTAATAGTTTATTTGCTTTAATCGGCTTAGATAAATATGAATTACAACCAGCTTCCAGGCTTAATCTTTCATCATTTTCCATAGCAAATGCTGTTTGTGCAATAATTGGAATTTCCGGATATACCTTCTTTATTTTCCGAGTTGCTTCCAATCCATCCATATTGGGCATCTTAATATCCATCAAAATTAAGTCGGGGATATGTTGTTTACATAATTCAATTGCTTCTAATCCATCTTTTGCCCATACAACATTTGCCTTTGTTTTATTAAGTACCATCTCCAAATACCTGTAATTACTGTCTTCATCTTCGGCAATTAATATCGTTTTATTATTCCAGTTTAATGTATTTGAAATCATATATAGTTAGTGTAAGAGTAACTTAATTCGTTTGTAGCTAATTTACTAAATGGTAATGTAAAAAAAAAGATAGAACCTTTATCTTTTTCAGAATCAATTAAGATTCTTCTTTTTTATGATTTAACAGGATTTTTTTAAAAAATTAAGTTTTTAGGCCAGGTATTTGTTTATTAATTTGAAGAGATCATTTTTTTGAATAGGTTTTTGCATATATTCATCGCATCCTGCTGCTTTACATAGTTGTTCATCATTTTCCATAGCAAAAGCTGTAACAGCAATAACAGGAACGTTTTTATTTTCTTTCTTTATTATCTTAGTAGCTTCAATACCATCAATATCGGGCATTTTGATATCCATTAAAATCAGGTCAATATTATTACTTCTAAATAGTTCAATCACCTTTTTTCCAGTATCTGCATGTATTACATTTGTTTTGCATTTCGACAATAGCATTTTAAAATACAGATAGTTACTTTCTTCATCTTCTGCTATTAATATTGTTTTACCCGGCCATTCATAGCCGTTGGAAATTACCTTTTTGATTTTTGAAGATTTGGTATCTGTTTTTTTTGTTATATAAGGTATTGTGAAATAAAAAGTTGAGCCCTTACTGATTTCTGAATCGACCCAGATTTTTCCCCCCAACAGATCAACAATATTTTTTGAGATTGCTAATCCTAAACCTGCACCTCTATAAATTTTCTTTTTATTTGCCTCAATTTTGGTAAATCGACTAAAAATAATTGCTTGTTTATCTTCAGATAAACCAATACCAGTATCCTTAACAAAAAATTCGATTATATCCTCTTCAGGATAATTCTTTAATGTATATCCGAACTCAATGAAACCCCTTTCCGTATATTTTAATGCATTATCTATAAGATTTGAAAGAACTTGCTGAAGCCGAATTGGATCCGTGTAAATCATCAAACTTCTATTATTTTCTAACTTAAGAGCTATATCTATATTTGATTTTTGAATATTATGTTTACGTTCACTAAATGTATCGTACAGTTCGTTAAGTATACGATCCAAATCACAAGATTCCTTGTTAATATTAAGCTGACCTGCTTCTATTTTTGAAATATCAATAATATCATCAATTAAATGAAGCAATGTGTTACAATTAAAAGTAATATGATAAATTATATCTTTTTTTTCATGATCTTTCATCTCAGGATCTTCAAGCAAACTTGTGAATCCAACAATTGCATTCATTGGTGTTCTAATTTCGTGTGACATGTTTGCAAGAAACGCACTTTTTAATCGATCAGATTCTTCGGCTTTTACTTTTGCTGCTAAAAGTTCCGATGTTCTTTCATTAACTAAAAGCTGAAGGTGGTGTTTATGTTTTTCAAGTTCTTTATTAACTTTTTCGAGATGTTCAGCCTGGGAAACTATTTCTTCTTGTTTTACCTCAAGGTCGGCTTGTTTTTCTTCGAGTTGAGTGTTTATCTCCTGTAGGTCTTTGGTCCTTTTTTGGACAATTGTTTCCAATCGTGTATTTTCTCTTTTTATTCGCAACGTATATAATTTAACTATTAACCGAATAAAAAGGAATCCAAGCAATAAATAAACAATGTAAGCAATAATACTTCTGTACCATGGGGATAAAATTTCAAATTCAAAATAAGCAACTGAGCTTTCTTGTTCAAAGATATTTCTTGATTTTACCTTAAAAGTGTATCTTCCATCTTGTAAATTGGTATATTCTTTTTCGTTTTTTAATGACCATTCTGACCATTGACTGTCAAATCCTTCCAAGTAATACCTATATTCCGTATCATTATTATCTTCGTAAAAAACTGCTGAATAATTAAAATTTATTTGGTTTGAAGAAAAAGGAATTCTTGTAATATCTATCGTATCTTCTTTCGTATTATCAATAAATAAAAGTGAATCTTTACATATTACTTTTCTAATTAGGGTTGAATATGGAATATCATAGTTAACATTTTTATTAGGATTAAAAAGAATCATTCCGTCTCGTGTACAGAATGAAATAATGTCTGATTCAATAGTAAAAATATTTTCCAAATAAATATTTGAGAGCTTATTTAATACAGTTTTTTCAAGTTTATATTTGCCATTGTTTTGTAGTGTAAGGATTCCCTTAAGCTTGCCTTGTTGAAAATATATGTTTCCGTTTGGACCATCAGTTAGTTTATCAATGTAATCAGAATTATTTTCTAACATATAAAAATGATCATCTATGATAAATTGATTACTAATATTGTCGAATTTATAGATTCCATTTTCTGTACCAAATATAATTCTGGAGTAGTTATTTTCTCCTTTAATTTTAAATACATAATTGTTTGTATTCGAAGGCAACCCGTTGTTAGAATCAAAAAACTTAAGATCTATAACACTATCAAGCCGATGATTTAGTTTTAATTTATAAACTCCCTTATTTGGTTGGGTAATCCATATATTTTCTTGATCATCAATCTTAACATGCCTTGCAGGCTCGGAAAAACCTTTTATTTTATGTTTTGGTTTCCACATACCGTTTACATATTCCAACAATAAAAATCCGGTATTTAAACCAGCTAAAATGTATTTATCGTCTAACTGGTTTATATTCCATGCAGTTTCTGCGAAAGGGTATATATTTTGTGCTTTATTATTTTTAATTGTAAAAATACCATCCAAATGTCCAAGTAATAGTATATTATTAAATTCATCTAAAAACCAACTTTGGCCATCTGTATTTTCGATGAAAGAAAACTGATTGTCCTTATCCTTTACAAAAAGTCCTAATGACGTACCGGTATATAATTTATTTTCAAATTCTTTAATTGTATATACTGTCCCGTTTAATCCGTTTAGTTCGTTAAAAAAAGTAAAAGCTGAATTTTGTATGATGTATGAAATGCCATCGTTGAGCCCTGCCCATAAGTTATTTTGGTGATCTAAATGCATGGCAAGTACATCATTATCGTTTAAACCTGATTGTTTGTTTATTTGCTTAAGAATTTGACCTTCCGAATCAAATATTAAGATTCCGCCCGGATATGTACCAAGTGCAAACTTATTTTTGGATAGAGTAATACCACAATATACCTTGTTATCTGTTAAAACGTTATCAACTACGTTAAAATTAATAGGTTTAGTGAAATTATTTGAACCTGAATAAGACTCATAGAAAAAGATACCTTTGGAACGTGTTGCTATTAAAATTTTGTTATTAAAAGGAAGCATAGCATAAATACGTTCGTTTGCAAATATTTCACTTTGATCAATAAAAATCAGTTCATCATTTTTAAGTTTAAGCAAACCTTTACCCCATTCTCTTACATAAAATTCATTGTTTACACTAAAACTTTGATGAAATCTATTATCCGGTAATAGTACCTTAAATTTGTTCTCTTCAAAAACGTATATGGCATAGTTTGTTCTGAAGATTATTCGGTTGTCAATACATGAAATTTGCCATACATCCACAAAATTTCTATATTTTTCAGGTATTTTATCAACTAAAGAAACAAAATATAACTTACCCGAACTATCAGGTTTTAAATAACCAAGTTCACCTTTTGCACCAACATAAATCGTATTATTTTTATTTATTGCCAGAGATCGAACAGTTGATTTATTTGGTATTTCAATGAGATCCCAATTTGTTCCATCATATTCTAAAACACCGGCATTATTGCCAAAATACATGATGCCATTTTTATCCTGTGTGATTGCCCATATTTGATTTTCCGGTGTATTGTAATTTTTATGGTCATAATTTCGAATATAATAATTGCCTTGCTGAAAAGAGTTTTGAGATAATACATTCAGGGAACTAATCCAGAAACTCATAATTATAATAGATGTAGAAAGGCATTTCATTTCCAGAAAAATTATTTAATAATTTATGTAAGTTATTTAAAAGTAAGTGCTTTCGCAAGCGTTCTTGGACCTTTACATTATATTCTTATCATGAAAGATATGATCCAATTAATGTTAATAGTTGTTCTTTATGAATTGGTTTTTGAATATAAGCATTACACCCGGCTTTGATACTCATGTTTTCATCGTTTTCCATAGCAAAAGCTGTTTGAGCAATAATTGGAATACTTTTATTGCTTTTTCTTATTAACCTGGTTGCTTCCAAACCATCCATTTTTGGCATTTTGATATCCATTAATATAATATCCAATTCTGTGTTCCTGAATATTTCAAGAGTCTTTAAACCATCTTCTGCATGAATTATATCTATGTTAGTTTCCTCAAGCATTAATTTGAAAAATCGAAAATTACTTTCATCATCTTCAGCTATAAGAATTGTTTTGTTTGACCAATTGTAATGTTCACTTTGTTTAAACTTTTTTGATTGTTTTTGTCTTGATCTGGATATATTTCTAACGGGTAATGTAAAATAAAAGTTTGAACCTTTACTAACTTCCGAATCTACTTTTAGTTCGCCATCCAGAAGAGTAATGATATTTCTGGAAATTG
The DNA here is from genome assembly GCA_028282785.1 of Bacteroidales bacterium. Taxonomy (GTDB): domain Bacteria; phylum Bacteroidota; class Bacteroidia; order Bacteroidales; family UBA12077; genus UBA12077. The sequence continues at coordinate 41,816 of JANQHE010000034.1, forward strand.
CCAATCCTAATCCGGCACCGCGATATAACTTTTTCTTATCATCTTCAATTTTGGAAAATCGTTGAAAAATATGCTCAAGCCGGTCTTTGGATATACCTATTCCAGTATCTTTTATACAAAATGTTAGTTTACCTTTTCCTGACTGTTCTTGAATATTATAACTAAGTTCAATATTTCCGCTTTCCGTATATTTTATTGCATTATCGATTAAATAGGATAAGACTTGCTTAATTCGGTAGCTATCCGAGTATATTATAATGTCTTCTTCGAAAGGTTTTGATATATTAAAAGTAAGCCCTTTACTTTTTATATCATCCCGAAAATAAAACTCTATATGGTTTATAATATCGTTTATGCTAACATCAGATAGATTAAATTTAAGCTGGTTAGCTTCTATTTTAGCAAGATCCAGTATGTTTTCAATGAGCCGTACTAATTTATGTCCCTTAGTTGTAATTTCTCTTATAATTTCTCTTTTAGCTTCTGGTTCAATGGTATCTTCATTTAGTAAATTTGAAAAACCAATGATGGCATTCATTGGTGTTCTAATTTCATGTGACATATTTGCTAAGAACGAAGATTTTAAACGATCACTTTCTTCAGCTTTATTTTTTGCAATAATTAATTCTTGGGTCCTTTCTTCCACAAGTATCTCAAGATTTTTTCTATGCTTCTCAAGTTCTTCTTTTTGGAGTTTTATTTCTTCATTTTGATCAAAAATAGTTTTGTTTTTTTTATGTAATTTTTTCTTAATATTTAGTAATCCGATAATAAACCCAATTGAAATTAAAATAATTATAAATGATAACACCTGAAGGTTTCTCATATTGTCAAGCCGAACAGTTTTTAATTGATTTTCACTCTCTAATTTTTGGATCTCCAATTGTTTATTTTCCAAATCATATCTATTTTCTAATGATTCTATTTCTTTAACTTTATCGAAATTGAAAATACTATCCTTTATTTTTAAAAATTGTTTACGATAACTTAACGCATTCTTATAATCTTTTAAACCTTCAAATGCTATTGTAAGCTGTTCCATAGCATCCTTCTTTTCTATAACCGCACCAACCGATTTTGCAATTTCCAGTGCTTTTGTAGCATTATTTTTTGCAGATAAATAATTTTCAACGTTGTTATAAACACAGGCAATTTTTATTAACGAAGTAGCAGCGCCAATTTGATCACCTAATTCTTCATCAATAATAAGCGATCTTTTAAAATAATCAAGTGCCTGATTGTAATTTTTGAGCTTTATGTAAGTGGTTCCCAAAGATCTATATGAATGTCCTATGCCAAGTTTATCATTAAAATCCTCATATATTTTTGTGGCTCTTTGAAAATTTTCGATTGCCAGTTCACATTCATTTTTTTCATTGTAAATTGTTCCGATATTGTTATAGCAACCTGCCATTCCCATTTTATCCTTAAATTCTTCCCTTATTTCGAGAGATCTAAAGTAGTATTCCAATGATAAGTCCAGATTTCCCTGGTAATAGTGAATATTACCAATGTTGTTATAGGTCATTCCCATACCAAACCTATCATTCATAATTTTTCGATATTCAAGAGAACTTTGATAATACTCTAAACTTTTTGTAAAATCACCTCGGTTTTTATATAGTGCTCCCAGATTATTATAGATTTTTGCTAAACCCAGTGTATCCGAAATTTCTATATAAGTATTTAATGATTTTCGATAATAGCTTAGTGCTTGTTGAAAATCATCTTTACCATTATATATATTTCCAATGCTTTTATAACTTTCTGCAAGTATACGCTTGTTATTTAATTTAATTGATAATGATTCAGCTTCGAAAGCAAAAGATAATGCCGAATCGGGGAATGACCTTCTTAAATAAACAGCAAGTTGATTTAATGTGGAGAGCTTAGTTGTATCCGATTTTGCGTTTATTAGTACTTTATATAAACTATCAGTTCTGGATTTTTGTGGAATTGCTTTAAAACTTATTACAAGTAGAACAATGATCAAGAAATAAAAACAGTTTTTTCTCATCAGGTCTAGGTTAAAATAAATATCAACAAGCGTATATTTATTTAGTGATTTTGAAAGATATTAATTTTTTGGGTAAATTCTAAATTCTTTTATAATTAGAATTTAAATTTTTTGTAACTGATAAAATATAACTTGTAAATGTTATGAAAGGAATTTATTTAATATGTTAAACAAATGATTTTTTTGAACTGGTTTCTGAAGATATGTACTGCAACCAGCTTCTAAACATGCTCTTTCATCATTTTCCATTGCAAATGTTGTTTGGGCGATAATTGGGATATCAGGATTATCTTTTCGAATAATTCGTGTAGCTTCCAAACCATTCATAACCGGCATTTTTATATCCATTAAAATCACATCAATGTTATGGTTTTTTACAATATTAACGGCTTCTATTCCATTGTTAGCATAATAAACTGTAACACCTGTTTTGGTAAGTTCAATTTTTAATTGGCTATAATTCTGAGGTTGATCGCCTGCCATTAATACTGATTTATTTTTCCAATTATACTCATTAAAACTAACTTCTTTCGTATGAATTGTTTTTTCATTAATTTCTGAGGTATCAAATGGAATATTAAACTTAAAAATTGATCCATCATCCGGTTGAGATTCGACCCATATTTTACCTCCTAAAAGTTTAACCAAACTTTTACAAATACTTAAACCTAAACCTGCACCTCGATATAATTTCTTTTTAGAATTTATAGCTTTGGTGAATCTGTTAAACACTTGAATTTGTTGTTCTTCGTTCAGGCCAATACCAGTATCTTTAACATAGAATTGTATATAAGGTTTTTTATCTTCGGTATATTTCCTGAAACCAAATCTAATTTCACCACTTTCGGTAAATTTAAATGCATTATCTAATAAATTTGAAAGTATATTGTAGAGATGATGTGAGTCAGTATTTGTTTCTACCGTATACCTGGCAAATTCATTTTCGTATATAAAGTTTAACTTTTCAGTATTAAAAGAGTATTTAAAATCTTCATGGATATTTTTTAATAGATCATTAATATTAACTCTAACAATCTTTGCCTCGATCTGACCTGCTTCTATAGCTGATATACTAATTATATTTTCAATTAGTTTTAAAAGCGAATTTATATTTTGCTTTATGTGCAAAGCCATTTCTTCTTTTAAGTTTTCATCAGTTTCAGGATCAACTAATAAACTTGAAAAACCAATTATAACATTCATTGGTGTTCTTATCTCGTGAGACATATTTGCTAAAAAAGCTGATTTTAATTGATCGGATTCTTCCGCTTTATTTTTTGCAATCTCTAATTCTTTTGTTCTTTCTTTTACTAGATTTTCCAAGTGATTGTGGTGCTGTTCTAATTCTTTATTTGCTTTTCTTAGTTTTTCTGATTTTGAAATAATTTCCTTTTGTTGATCCATTACCTTATTTAGGTAGAACGTTTTTTTATTATTTGATTCAATTAATTCATTGTATGTTTTCTGGCGTACATATTCAATTGTAATAGCAATAAATGTAATAGCAATGAATGTTGACAGGAATCTTGATTTTAGCACAGGGTTATATTTTACTGCAAATGAGTGTTCCAGATAAAAAATGATAATTATAATTGAAAGAATAAAAATAACATATATAATTCCGGTTCTAACTCCAACTGTAAACAAACAAAGTATAGGAAATATATATAACCAGAGAATTCCTGTGTTATTGTCTCCACCTGTAACCAGTAAATAAACCTCCAATACGATTATTACCAAGATTAAAGCATGACTTGCAACTAAATAGTTCTTAGTTTTTCTTAGGAAAAGAAAAAGAGAGATTGTAAGGACGGCAAAACCACTAAGAATTAAAGCATGCTTAAAATTATCATTAAAGAAACTTTCTGTAGCATAAAAAAGCATAAAAAATAAACCAATAAATGAAAACAGGTTTATAGTAACAGCTTTTCGAACAGGCTCTGATTCGTAACCACCTTCAATATTGCTTGTAATTACATTATTTATAAGCCTTAAGAATTTATTCATTGTAATTCTTTTAGTTAAGCATATATTTATTTAGTGTGGTTAAAAACTTTAGCTTTTGTATTAGTTTTGAAATATACCTATTACAGCCAGTTTTTTTATTTAATTCAATACCGTCCATTAATAGCATTTTTATATTTATTATTATTAGGTCAACATCATTTTCATTGCAAAGATCAATTACTTGTTTCCCATTTTTACCCAAACCAGATTTGCATTTGTATCTCTCATAATCGTTTCCGGATACCTATAATTACTTTCTTTATCTTCAGTAATTAATACATTTTTATCGGATCTATTGATTTTTATTATAAAATGAATGGTTTAATATTCATATGTTAATTATCAAAAAAAACACTGATTAATCTTAATAGTTTGTCTTTGTTTATCGGCTTAGAGATATAATCGTTACAACCGCATTCCATACTAAACTTTTCATCGTTTTCCATAGCAAAAGCAGTTTGAACAACTATTGGTATTTCATTGTCCATTTGCCTTATTATTTTTGTAGCTTCCAAACCATCCATATGAGGCATTTTAATGTCCATTAATATTAGATCAATATTTTTTTTCCGGAATGTTTCAATTGCTTCTTTACCATTTAATGCCCATTCAAGCTTGACACTAGTTTTTGAAAGAGCCATTTCAAGGAACCTGAAATTGCTTTCTTCGTCTTCAGCAATAAGAATAGTTTTATCAGACCAATCATGATTTACAATTTCCTCTACTTGTTTTTTATTTTGAATTTCTTTTTCTGATTTTTGTATAAAAGGTATATTAAAATAAAAAGTTGATCCTTCACTTACTTCTGACTCGACCCATATATCTCCTCCTAAAAGATTTGAAAGATTTTTGCAAATTGCTAACCCCAATCCGGCTCCGCGATATAGTTTTTTTCTATCATTTTCGAATTTTGTAAAACGTGTAAATATCTTACTTTGTTGATCTTTTGATAATCCAATTCCCGAATCTTTTATATAAAACACAATCGAAGGATCTTCAACCGTTTCTTCAATGTTATAACCAATTTCAATTGAACCTTTCTCGGTAAATTTTATTGCATTATCTAAAAGGTTTATTAATATTTGCTGTATTCTTATAGGGTCAGTATATATAGAAAAATGATCATTATCAATTCCAGGTTTTAGAATAAATTCCAAATCTAACTTCTTTAATATTTTTTTCTTTTCATTAAAGGTTTCAAAGAGTTCTGTAAGTATTTTATTTATTGCACAGTTTCTTTTATTAATATCAAGCTGGCCAGCTTCTATTTTAGCAATATCAATTATATCATCTATTAGATGAAGCAAAGTGTCACTGTTATGAACAATATGATTTATTAGATCCTGTTTATCTTCATTTGATAAATCCGGCTCTTCAAGTAAACTTGTAAATCCAACAATCGCATTCATTGGCGTACGAATCTCATGAGACATATTAGCCAGGAATGCTGATTTTAAGCGATCCGATTCCTCAGCTTTATTTTTAGCAGCTTCCAATTCAATGGTTCTTTCTTTTACAAGTTGTTCTAACCTATTTCGATGTTTCTCTAATTCAATGTTTTGTTGTTCAATAAACTGTTTTTGTTGGTTTGCAAAGTCCCTTTGAGCTTTAATTTCATCTTTTTGCTGTAGGATCTCCATTTCTGCTATCTTAAGTTTACTAATGTCAGATTCGATAACTATAAGTTTTGAAACATTATCTGCTTCGTCAAAGATGGGAGTAATAGTCGTTTGTGCCCAGATATTTTTACCTGACCTGGAGCGATTAAGAGATTCATATGTTTTACTTTGTTTATTCGTTAAACAAAATTTTATAGTTTCTTGAATATTTGTTGAGATACTAAAGTCAGATAAATTTTTATAGTTATTTTCTCCCAATTCCTTGAAAGTATATCCGTACATTCTGGTAAACCCTTCATTTACCCACTCTATAGTTCCTTTTGAATCTGTAATGACAATTGCATTATCAGTTTCCCGTGCAACTAATGAAAGTTTTTCAAGTTCCTGATTTTGTTTTTCTAATGAATCCGATTGGGCTAATATTTCTTCATTTTGTTGTTCAATTTCATGAGTTCTCTTTTGCACAAGAATTCCAAGAGCTTCATTCCTCTGCTTAAGTTGCTTGTTGCTAATTTGAATAATCAGATAAAATAATAATACTGCAATAATTATATAAACAATATATGCCCAAATCGTCCTATAGTATGGAGGTTTTATCGTGAATGTAAACTCGGTGATTTTATTTGGAGAGCTATTGGAACGTACCAGGAAAGTATAAGAGCCTTCTAATAAATTTGAATATTCTTTCGAACTGTGTGACACCCAAGGAGACCATTGTTTATCATGTCCTTTTAAATAGTATTGATAATATAAATGTTCTTTATTTGTATAATCGGGACAGGTAAAGTCGAAACGAATTGTTCTAAATTTATAATCAATCTCATAAGAAAATATTTCACTTTGAGTCTCTTGTATCTGAAATATAGTATCGTTTAGTGAATAAAAGTTTCCAAAGAAAATTACAGAATCATTAGAAAGTTGTACTTTTCTAATAAAAACCGGAATTTCTTTTGGGACCGTTTTTATATTTTCAAGTTCGCATTTGAAAAGGCCTTCTGTTCCTCCAACCCATAAAATATTATCTTCTTTATTAAAACTTAAAACAAGCATTTCAGGGATTCTATTAAAGACTGAACTGTTCCAGGAATAGCTTCCATCACGATTCGGAATTGCCATCCCAATACTTCCGGACCTTTTATTTAATTGTGCTGCATAAACAATCCCGTTTTCATCTTCTATAAAGGAAAAAATATCATGTTTACCATTAAAGAAGTCAACATTGATATCTGTTTCTTTTACGAATTTATCATTTACATAATCAAAACGGTACAAACCAAATTCTGTACCGAAAACTAATCTATTTTTAAAATTAAAAACCAAAATGTTTTTTAAGGAAGGTAAACCTGATTCTAACTCATACAATTTGGTACTAGCCGGATTAGCAGGATCATATGATTGAGTAACTTTTACAACACCATTTCTATACGTAGTAACCCACAGATTATTTTCATTATCTTCTAAAATTCCACGAATGCTATTACCGGTGTTTTCAATATTTCCTAAATGTATAAACTCATTATTTTTAAATCCTATTACCCCAACATTTGAAGCAGAACCAAAATAAAGGATGGAAGGATTTATTTTGCTCTGATAAATTGTATAGGCAACATCGTTATCTGAAGATATTTGACGAAGTTTATTTTTATGTAAACGAAACACGCCACGCGATGTAGCCACAACTAGTAATGTATCTTTAGTGTCAGGTGTTATATAGTTCATTAATTTCCAAACTTCTCTGGTATTAGTTGAAATCTTTTTTATATTCTTATTGTCAAAATAATATAGTCCAAAATGGGTTCCTACGTACAACGTATTTTTATGCCTTAAAATACTGGTTACACTTCCTTCCAAACCATTAAAGCTATTCCATGTAGATATGGGAAATGAGATATCACATCTTGATATACCATTATTTAATCCTAACCAAAGATCTTTGTTTTTATCAATATAAGTACTTAGAATATCATTTGTTAAAATTCCTTGTTCTATAGTTATTTTTGAAGTTATCTCACCCTGCGTATTTCCAAAAACAACTCCCTCAGTCCATGTTCCTATTATTAGGTCTCCTTTGTCCGTAATCGTTCCCGTATAAACTCCAGCTCTTCTTAGAGTGTTACTTAATTCTCCTTCAATTATTTTAAATTCAGGTGTTGTTGCTATCGGATCATACTCAAATAAACCGCTTTCCTGATTAGCTAAATAGATCTTTTTTTTATATGCGTGACAGAAATAAAAGTTTCGATTTACGAATTCTTCATTAAGAGGAGCTTTAATAAAAGTATCATTCTTGAGAATTACAAGGCCTACTTCTTCTTCAACTGCATATAGTTCATTCTCAAAAACAAATGATATATCAAACTCAGTGTTTGTTTCCCAATATCTTATTTCTCCATTTTTATATTGAAATATATGGCTTCTTGATTGAAAGTATATCGTATTATTAATAATGTGAATTTCCCAAATGTCACGAAAGTTTAAATGTTCATAATCCCTACTAAGTGAAAAGTATTTTAGTTTTCCTGTTTTGGTGGGATTTAAGTATCCAAATTCCGTATCGGAACCAACAAATACAATTCCGTTGTTATCAATTTTTAAACTACGTACAGACCTTTTATTGTCAATAGGAACTACTTCCCAATTGTTTCCATCGTAAATGAGTACACCTTCACCATTTCCAAAATACATGAAGCCTCTCTCATCTTGAGCAATTTCCCAGTTTTGTGCATGAGCTTTATATTCACTTACTTTATAATTGGTAACAAACGGACTCCCGGTTTCTTTCTGAGCTATAGTTGGTAAATAAAAAATCAAAATAATCAACATAAGAAACAAAACAGAAAGAGTTTTTTTCATGTGGCAATGGTTTTGGTCAAGCGTAAAAGCGTCTAAAAAATATCTAAAAAATACATCAAAACCAAATTACCTGGGTGGATTTAATAATTATTTGATAAGTAGTAAGAAATATGATTTAAAAGAATAAATATGATATGTAAAACCAGTACCTATTGGTATTTATTTTCAGGCATTACAATCCATAGAATAATATAAACGATTATACCAGGGAAAGCTGCACTAAAAATACTTACTAACAAATAAAGAATTCTAACTAAAGCAATATCCCAACCGAAATATTCTGCAATACCGGCACAAACACCTGCAATTACCTGGTCATGAGACCTTGTTAACTTTCTTTCGTACATTATAAAATGTAATATAAAGTAAAACTATTTAAACCTTAATGTTGTTGTTTAATCTAACGCTACAAACGAGATAAATAAAAATGTTATCTTTAGGATTCAAATTTAATACAGAAATTAAAATGAGAAAAATTTATTTTTTAAAAAATCAAACCATAATTATAATTTTTTTTATGGTTGTTACATCATGTACAAATAAGAATAATATGATTCCGCCCGATGCAAAAAAAATAGCTAAAGAACTTACAATTCATGGTGATACTAGAGTTGATAACTATTACTGGTTAAATGAAAGAGAAAATTCGGAAGTAATAGAATATTTAAAAGCTGAAAATGAGTATACAAAGGCAATATTAAAGCCTACTGAAAAGTTACAGGAAAACCTTTTCCTTGAAATGAAATCAAGAATTAAGGAGGCAGATGAGTCTGTACCATACGAAAAGAATGGGTATTTTTATTATACCAGATATGAAGAAGGTAAAGAATATCCAATATATTGTCGAAAGAAAGGTTCACTCGAATCTGACGAAGAAATTATGCTGAATGTGAATGACATGGCAGAAGGTTATGAATATTTTCGTGTACGAAGTTTAAGAGTTAGCCCTAATAATAAATTATTGGCTTTTGGGGTTGATACAGTTAGCCGAAGAATTTATACCATACATATTAAAAATCTTGAGACCGGAGAAATTTATAAAGATGCAATACCGGTTACAACAGGATCAGCAGCTTGGGCTAATGATAATAAAACCATGTTTTATACAAAGAAAGATGAAACTACTTTAAGGTCAATGAAAGTTTGTAGACATATTTTAGGTCAAGACCCGGAAATGGATAAAGAAATTTATCATGAAGAAGATGAAACATTTAGCACGAGTGTGTGGAAAACAAAATCCGATGAATACATAGTTATTGGCTCATATAGTACTTTATCCGAAGAATACAGATTTTTAAGTACTGATAATCCAATGGGAGAATTTAGTGTTATACAACCAAGAGAAAGGGGGCTGGAATATTCTATTGAACACTTTGGTGATTATTTTTATATAAAAACAAATTTAGAAGCAAAGAATTTCAGGTTGATGAGAACTCCGGTTACTAAAACAAGTAAAGAAAATTGGGAAGAGGTTATTCCTCATAGAAAAGATGTATTTTTAGAAGGAATGGAATTGTTTAAGAAGTATTTGGTTCTTGAGGAGAGAAAAGAAGGCTTAACACAGTTAAGGATTATTAAATGGGAGGATAATTCAGAACATTACCTGGATTTTGGCGAAGAAACATATACTGCTTATATTTCATATAATCCAAGCTTTGAGAGTGAATATTTGCGTTATAATTATTCTTCGTTGACTACTCCAAATTCTACAATTGATTATCAAATGACAACTCAGGAAAAAGTAATTAAGAAGGAACAAGAGGTGTTGGGAGGCTTTGACAAAAATAACTACGAGGCAAAACGAATCTTTGCAACTGCCGATGATGGAACTAAAATTCCAATGTCTCTGGTTTATAGGAAGGGTATTAAGTTAGATGGTAATAATCCTGCCCTATTATATGCTTATGGTTCATATGGTTCAACCATGGACCCTTATTTTAGTTCGATCAGATTAAGTTTATTAGACCGTGGTTTTGTTTTTGCTCTGGCTCATGTAAGAGGAGGGCAATACTTAGGCCGCCAGTGGTATGAAGATGGAAAATTACTTAAGAAAATTAATACTTTCACTGATTTTAACGATTGCGCTGAGCATTTAATAGATATGAATTATACAAATTCGGAAAAATTATTTGCAATGGGTGGAAGTGCCGGAGGTTTGTTAATGGGTGCAATTGTAAACTTACAACCGGAGTTGTACAAAGGCGTAGTAGCCGCAGTTCCTTTTGTAGATGTTGTTACAACAATGCTTGATGAAAGCATTCCTTTAACAACAAGTGAATTTGATGAATGGGGAGATCCTAAGGATAAAGAATACTATGATTATATGTTATCATATTCTCCCTACGACCAGGTAAAAGAACAAGATTATCCGGCAATGTTGGTTACTACAGGATTACATGATTCGCAAGTACAATATTGGGAACCAGCCAAATGGGTAGCTAAGTTGCGTGATATGAAAACAGATGATAATGTTCTGTTATTGCATACTAATATGGATACAGGACATGGAGGTGCTTCCGGTAGATTTGAAGCTTTAAAGGAATATGCAATGGAGTATGCATTTATGTTTCAGCAAATTGGAATAAAAGAATAAAAGCAAAAAGAAGGTGTCCAAAAAGTCAAGATCTACTGTCATTACGAGGAGGAACGACGAAGTAATCTATTGATTACAAGAATAAATAGATTGCTTCATCCTGACTATAAATGTCAGGATTCGCAATGACGTCTTCGAGTCTTTTGGACACCTTCTTTTTGCATTAATTGATTACTATACTTTGCTTTACTGAAGAGTAAGCTGCAAAATATCCAAGTGCTCCATTGCTTATATTGCTATTTGGGTTAGATGGTGTAGTTGAGCCAGATGATGGACCTTGTCCATCGCCAAGAATTGTTGCTAACGTGTTAAAATAATCGTAAACATTTTCGTCTATTCCAAGAAGTTCAACGATTACCTCATCAGAACTTTTTACATCTTCAAGCATTGATCCATATTCAATATCATTACCATCTAGCAGTTGATCATCAATTACATGTATTTCACCATCAGATTCAGAGTTGATATAATATTTAATTCTGTAATAATTTTCAATACTTTCTGTATCTGTAAAATGTGCAATAACCGCGTAGTTGTTTTCATTACCTCTACCTCCAAAACCTATTTCAATTTCTTCATATTCTAAAGAATCAATAGGTGTGGCAGGAGGCATATAAGAAGAGGCTGTATATTCATCACCACCAATATTTACATATAGATCATATGTCCTGCCTTCTACACCCTGTAGGGATGAAGTTTGGTAAACTCCGGGATTAACTTCGATCAGGGTTTCAAAATTTCCTTCGCTATCTGTTATATTAACAATTGCATTACTTATAGTTGGATAATCTGCAGGTTCAAAATAGTCTGTAGTTTGAGTTATTTTTACAGTATAGGGACCTTCCCTGGTTGTTAGAACTCCTTCGATAACTATTTGAGGATCTGCAGAGTTTAGATCAATATCTATAACTTTTTCGCATGATGAAAAAAGTAATGTGATTATGATTATATATATTATTTTCTTCATGATAAATTAAAATTTAAAATTATAAGTAATTGATGGTATCCATCTAAATAAAGATAACTGAACGGCTTCAGTACTACCTTCATCGTTTTCTTGAAATGTAATGGTATAGGCATTTTCTCGCCCATAAGCATTATATAACGAAAAGTTCCAACTTGCTTCTCTTCCTTTTTTCTTTTGTTTTATATAGGTAGCTCCAATATCTAACCTATGATAATCAGGCATTCTGTATCCATTTCTTTCAGTATAGTAATTAACGGTTTGCCCTTCTATTTCATATTTTCCACTGGGAAATGTAACTGCGTTCCCGGTATAGTAAACCCAGGAAGCAGATAAATTCCATTTTGGATTAATCTGATACATACCTACAAGCGATATGTCATGTTTACGGTCATATTTTGTTGGATACCAATCACCATCATTTATATCATCAAACTGTTTTTCAGTTCTGGAATATGTGTAGCTTAACCAACCTGTAAATTTACCTGTGTTTTTCTTTAAAAGGAACTCAGCTCCATACGAACGGCCTTTGCCAAAAACCAGCTGTGATTCAATATAAGGATTTAAGAAAAGGTCCGCTCCATTTTCATAATCAATTTGGTTTTGCATGCCTTTATAATATACTTCAATGGATGTTTCAATCTGGTTATCTAAGAAATTTCTAAAATAACCAAGTGAAACTTGGTCAGAAATCCCTGGTTCAACAATGTTACTTGTTGGGATCCATGCATCCATAGGTGTTCCGGAAGTTGAGTTGGATACCTGGTGAATATATTGCCTGTTTCTTGAATATGAAAGTTTTAAGGAACTTATATCATCTATTAGGTAAGTAGCATTAAACCTTGGTTCAAAACCTCCATAAGTTTTTATAATCTCATTAGATTGATAAATAGTAGTATCGATTACATCTCCGTCTTTATCAAACGAATAAACATCTCCCGGGCCGGTAGCCATAAACATTGAATACCTTAAACCATATTCAAATTTTAATTTATCATTTAAATTCCATTGATGAGATATATAAGCTGCTGCTTCATATCCATAATCCTTGTCTTGATCAAAAGAGTCAAAGTTTTCATTACCTGAAACTTCCCCCGGAACATAAGTGTGATAAGTAAATTTTCCTCCGAATTTTAAGGTGTGTTGAGGATTTATAAAAAAAGTAAAATCCTCTTTTAAATCTATGTCGTTAATTCCTGATGTGATGGTTAGCTCATTATCTCCAATATCTGAATTAATATCATAATCGTAATTACTAAATATTAAAGAACTATTAAGGAATAACCTATCGTTAAAAAGATGGTTCCAACGAATTGTACCTGTTGAATTTCCCCAATCTATCCCCATCATATCTTCAAAGCTAAATATATCGCGGCCAAAATAACCGGAAATATATAATCGGTTTTTATCATTAATTCTATAGTTAGCTTTTAAGTTCAGATCATAAAAATATAATGTTACATCATCATAGTCTTCTGTTAGCTTCAAGAATAAATCCAGATATGTTCTTCTGCCTGAAATAATAAAAGATCCTTTGTCCTTAACGATTGGACCTTCAACTGTTAATCGTGATGATATTAAACCTAATCCGCCCGACACATCGTACTCTTTCATGTTTCCTTCTTTCATTTGAATATCCAAGACAGATGCCAGTCTCCCTCCATACTCAGCAGGGCCGCCTCCTTTTATCATTTTCATGTCCTTTATGGCATCCGAATTAAAGACGGAGAAAAAACCTAATAAATGGGAAGCACTGTAAACGGTAGCTTCGTCGAGTAAAATTAGGTTTTGGTCGGTATTTCCTCCACGAACTGTATAACCACTGTTTCCTTCACCTGCCGATTTTATGCCAGGCATTAACTGCAATGTTTTCAAAAGATCCTGTTCTCCAAATAGTACGGGAACTGTAGATATTTCCTTAGGTGAAATTTTAAAAGCACCTATTTCCGTAGATTTTATGTTATGGTCTGCTTTTTTTGCGGTAACTACAATTTCTTCCAGTTGTTGAGAAGTTTCTAAAAGCTCAACATTTTTTGTTTTACTTTCGTTCAGGTTAATGTTAAATTCCAGCATATTATAACCCATATAGCTATATTGGATAGTATAATCACCTTCCGGGACTGTTAATGAATAAAAACCGTAAGCATTGGTTATTGTTCCCTTCTGTATTTCTTTAATGTAAATAGTTGCACCGATCAGTTCTTCTCCATTACCGGCATCTTTTACATAACCACTAATGGTATATTTGTTTTGAGCAAACACATTAAATCCAAATGTAGTTATGAGAATAAATAAAATAATTTTCTTCATTCGTTTTTTGTGGTTTTTAATTATTGATTAGCAATTATATTGTTAGAAACATATTGCGCGAGATTAGTTTTAATATTAAACAATTATCCGGTCTTATTAAACGGTAACACCAAAGTTCTCAAATGGTAAAAATTATGCCGTCAATTCAAATAAGATTTGTGTCTAATATATTTCAGAAGAAACCTTTAATAAAATCTTTTCGATGTTTAAGATTCTTTTAAGGATAGAATTAAGGTTTTTATCGATATTGCCTGGAATATATAAATTGATAAATGTTTGTTATAACTTGAAGAAAATAAGGAAGTATTGTGAAATGTAGACTTTTAGTTGGGTTTATGGAAGAACCTACTCTAGCTTATTGCAGAGAAATTATTGTTGATTCATCCGGTAGTGGATTCAGGGAGAGCTTATTTAGTTTTAATCACACGCAATAGTTGGTTAGAGAAAACCTAAGAACGAAAAGATTTAGAGTTTCTTCTATAAATTAAGTAAAAGGTAAATAGTAGGGTACTTACTCCTAATATGAATATGATCCAGGGAAACCGTTCCGGAATATATATTAATGACAAATCAAATAAATTATCACTTAAAGATTTATTCTGAATTTCTTCCCAATTAATATCAACGATAAGAAACCTGCTAAAATCCCAAATAAAAGAGGCGAAAATAATTACTGCACCTAATATAAGCAACAACCACTCCTTGCGCTTTAATAATATTTCAAAATAAACGATCATCAAAGCCAGAATAATCATTAATACCGAAGCTATAATAGGCGTGATAACAGGGCCGATCCACATGACAGGAAGCAGAAAAAGTACGTCCAAGGTAAGTAAACTTTCGGGCCAGCCAAGAATTAAATATAGAAAAATATAATAAATGATATCCCATATGGCAAAAGAATAAATAAACCAGGCAAACCGTTGTGAAACAGTTTTTCCTGCTAGTACGCCAACGGAAAGTAACATAAATAATGAAGCAAGCTCGCGTATTAATTCAGTAATTGCAAGCTGATTTTCAATAGGAACTAATGGAAACTCAAAACCATTCGGATAAAATAAGGCACGTAAATAAACCACAACTGCACCTTCAAAAATTCCCATGGTTACGGCAAAGACTGTTACCCAAATTAAGGTTTGCTTTTTCATATTTTAAGGTTTTTATTAAATTCTTCAAGTTACTAGACATATGTTAATAAATCAAGAATATTTTATGAATGCTCTATGAGATTACTTAATTGCCAGTTAAATTGTTAATTTTGCACAGTTTCAAAAAGATAAAATTAAGCAAGTGCTATATCCAGATAATTTCGAACATAAAATTGGCTTTGATAAGATCCGAGACATGCTAAAAGGAGGTTGCCTTAGCAATCTTGGGAGAATGCGTGTAGATAAAATTCGATTTTCAACAAAATATTCTTTTATTGATACACTTGTAAATCAGGTTGATGAGTTCAAGCAGATCATGTTGATGGAAGATGATTTTCCATTAAGTCATTTTATTGATTTAACACCAGCACTAAAAAAGGTAAAAGTTGTAGGAACATATTTTTTGCCGGAAGAATTATTCGATCTTAAACGATCTTTAGAGACGATCAAAGCAATTTTAAAGTTTTTTAAAGTAAGACCTGCCCGTCCGGCAGGCGGGAAAGAAGATGAAAAGTATCCATACTTACAGAAACTTGCTGATAATGTAAAGCTTTATCCGTTTGTTTTTGAGAGAATTGATTCAATTATAACCAAACAGGGAAAAATAAAAGACAATGCTTCGCCTGAATTAAATCTTATTCGTAAAGACATTAGGGATAAGGAAAGTTCGGTTTCTAAAAGGTTGCAAAGTATCTTAAAAGATGCTCAGAAAAATGGGATTGTAGATAAGGAGGCATCACTTTCTATTCGAGATGGAAGAGCTACAATTCCCGTTGATGCATCAAATAAAAGGAAAATAAAAGGCTTAATTCTTGATGAATCGGCAACCGGGAAAACTGCCTATATTGAACCAACTGAGATTGTAGAGCTAAATAATGATATTAAGGAATTATATTATGCAGAAAGGCGGGAAATTGTAAAAATTCTTACACAGTTTGCAGATGATATCCGGCCTTACCTGGATGATTTAATGTTAGCATACGATTATATGGGGACAATAGATTTTATTCGTTCAAAGGCCATGTTGGCAAATAGATTGAATGGAATAAAACCTATATTCAATGATCGCCCGATGCTGGAGTGGAAAAAAGCGGTTCATCCTTTATTGTTTTTATCATTTAAAGAGGAAGGAAGAACTGTTGTTCCACTGGATATTGAATTAAATAATGATAACCAAAGAATTCTCTTGATATCCGGACCAAATGCCGGAGGTAAATCGGTTTGTTTGCAGACAGTTGGATTGTTGCAATATATGTTTCAGTGTGGTTTGCTGGTTCCAATGAATGAAAATTCGGAAATTGGATTATTTCAAAACGTATTTATAAATATTGGTGATGATCAATCTATTGAAAATGATCTAAGCACATACAGCTCTCATTTGATGAATATGAAAAATTTCATCAAATCAGCAAATAATAAAACTCTGGTTTTGATAGACGAATTTGGTTCAGGAACAGAACCTATGCTTGGAGGCGCAATAGCTGAGGCAATATTAGATAGCTTAAATCAACGAAAAGCCTTTGGTGTTATAACAACGCATTATACGTCTTTAAAGCATTTTGCTTCATCAGCTTTTGGAATCGAAAACGGAGCTATGCTTTTCGATACAGGCAAAATAGAACCTTTATTTAAACTTTCGATAGGCGAACCAGGTAGTTCTTTTGCTTTCGAGATTGCAAGAAAAATTGGTTTACCGGAAGATATCTTACAAAAAGCAACCGAAAAAATAGGAAAAGATCATATTGATTTTGATAAAAATCTGAAAGATATTATTCGTGATAAGCGTTACTGGGAAACAAAGAGAGATAGTGTTAGAAAAGCTGAGAAGAAATTAGACGATCAAATTGCCAGATATACAGCAGAACTGGAAGTGGTTGACAAATCCAGAAAAGAGATTATTAAAAAAGCAAAAGAAGAGGCTGAAACTTTATTAGCGGATGTTAACAAAAGAATAGAGAATACAATTCGCGAAATAAAAGAAAGTAAAGCTGAAAAGGAAAAGACAAAACTTGCCCGGAAAAATTTAACTGAATTCAAAGAAAAGTTGAATGAGATTGATGGTGAGGAAGAAGCTAGGATTCAAAGAAAGATTGAAAAACTGAAAAACAGGGAAAAGCAGGCGAAGAAAAAAACTACCGTCGAAAAAACTGCAAAAGAACTTAAATCCGACCCTTATAAAATTGAAAAAGGAGATAAGGTAAGGCTTTTTGGGCAAGATAATGTAGGTGAAGTTTTAGATGTTAACGGAAAAAGCATTATGGTTGCTTTTGGTAATATGATCACTACTCTGGATGAAAAAAAACTGGAAAAAATATCGGAAAAAGAATATAAAAAGCACTCAAAAAGCTCTTTAACAAAAACGTCTGGCTATAATGATTTTGGCGAAAGAAAATTGAAATTTAAACCGGAAATTGACGTTCGTGGCAAACGTGCGGAAGAAGCGTTACAGACTGTACAGGATTTTATCGAAGAGGCTATTGTGGTTAATATGGGAACTGTAAAAATCCTTCATGGAAAAGGAGATGGTATTTTGCGCCAGTTGATTCGTCAATACCTTGAAACAGTTGATGTTGTTAGATCTTTTCGTGATGAAAGTGTTCAGTTTGGTGGTTCCGGAATTACCATTGTGGATTTTGAATAAAACACATTTTTGTAAACCATTCAGGGCTATCTTATAATCTGTCAAATGACTAAATAATTAACCATTTGATTCCAAACCAATTTCTGTTCGCGAACAAATTTTCCTATCTTTGTTAAATGAGGAAAAAAAGGGAAATATTGCTTTCTATGATTAAGAAGCGGGTCAAAGAGATCGATTCCTCGGCAGAAATTATTCTTTATGGATCAAGAGCCAGAGGTGATGAGCGCCCTGATTCTGATTGGGATATTTTGATTCTTATAAATACAAAGGCAGACTTAGAAACAGAACAGGTGTTCAGGCATAAATTATTTGATATTGAATTAGAATTAGGAGAACCTTTATCAACTTTTGTTTATAATAAAGAAGAATGGGAAAAGAAGTACTGGATGACACCATTATATAAGAATATCTCAAAAGATGGAATAATCATTTAACTTTATGTTAGAATCACATTATGAATATATCAATTATCGGCTAAAAAGGGCATGGGATACATTTAATGATGCCAAACTTTTAGCAGAAAACCAGAGTTGGAATTCTGCGGTAAATAGATTGTATTATGCCTGTTTTTATGCAGTTTTAGCTTTGTTTAGCAAATGTAATATAAATTCTAGTACACATTCTGGTGTAAAAACACAGTTCACTCTTCATTTTATTAAATCTGGAAAATTAGATAAATCTTTTGGAATTTTATATACGGATTTATTTGACTTTAGGCATAAAGGAGATTATGGTGATTTTTTTGATTTCGAAGAAAATAACGTTGTTATTTTAATTCCTAAGGTGAAAGGTTTTTTGGAACAAATTGGTCAATTAATAAAGCAATAAGTAAAAACATTAATACTCTTGATACTTTTATTTACCCCAAGGACTTCAGTCAGATTAGATTATATCTTAAAATTTATTTTTAAAGATATTCTCGGTACAGAATTTAAAGTTGTTGCAGATAAAGATGAATTTATATCTTATACATCTCTTAAGATTAATTACTCAAATGAAAATATCGAAAACAGCTTACAAATAATTCCAACAGATTTACTTTTCGAGAAAAGTATATTACAAAAGAAAATTACGGTTGGTAATTGGGAAGGTCAAAAAATCTTTTTTGAAACTTCAGGTATAGATATTCCCTTTGATTTGTTTGCTGCAAGTTTTTATTTGATCAGTCGCTATGAAGAGTATTTACCATTTAGTGCCGATCAGCACGGACGCTTTGAAGCAAACCAAAGTTTGGCCGGGCAAAACGGATTTTTATATGATCCTATAGTTGATCAATGGGTATGCAAATTGTCGAAAATTCTGAAAAAGCAAGGATTTACCGGATTTGAAGCATATGCAAGAGAGTTTAAATATATTCCAACAATAGATGTGGATAACGCATACGCATATTTGTACAAAGGAACTGTAAGAACAATCGGGGCTACTATGCGTGATTTGTTTAAACTGGACATTGATGAAAACATCAAAAGATTTCAGACACTTAAGGGAGAGAAGGACCCTTATGATACTTACGGATACCTAAATACATTACACAAAAAATATGGAGTTGACCCCATATGGTTCTTTTTAGTTGGAAATTACAGTACCTATGACAAAAACCTACCAACAGACAGTGAAGCTTTTCAGGAATTAATAAAAGAGATTTCTGAAAAAGCTGAAGTTGGAATTCATCCATCTTATGAATCAAATACGGATTTCGATCAACTTAAGAATGAATTTACTTATTTATCAGGAATCTCGAAGAAACCGATTACCAAAAGCAGACAGCATTACCTGAAACTATTATTTACAGAGACATATCAAAATCTTATAAAGTTAGGAATTAAGGAAGATTATACACTGGGTTATGGTTCTGATATTGGATTCAGGGCAGGAACATGCACACCATTTAATTTTTACGATTTACTAAATGAAAAAGAAACCGGATTAAAAATATATCCTTTCCAGATTATGGATGTAACGCTTCATGAATATTTAAAACTAAGTGTTGATGAAGCTATAGAGAAAATAAGAGATATCATAACCAAAGTAAAAGAGGTAAAAGGTACTTTTATCAGTTTATGGCACAATGAGTCTTTAAGTGATCATGGGCATTGGAAAGGTTGGGAACCGGTTTATAAAAAGATGCTTGAAATTATTTTTGAAAAGTAAATTAACTTGGAAATCACTCACCTCAAACATCATCAAATAGATAAAAAAAAGTGGGATGCTGCAATTAAAGATTCGCAGAACGGATTAATCTATGCACTTTCCTGGTTTTTAGATATTGTTTCGCCAAACTGGGAGGCAATTATTATAGATGACTATGAGTTTTTAATGCCTTTAACAAAAAAAAGAAAATTAGGGATCTCATATTGGAACAAGCCAGTTTTTACTCAATTTTTTGGTATTTTTTTTAGAGATAAATTAAATAAGGACATTACTTTAAAGATGATAAAATTGGCTTTAAAAAAAGTAAAATATGTTGATGTTTGGTTTAATCCTAAAAATGAGTTTCCGGAAAGTTCTTTTTTTATCAAAAGGAAAACACAAGAATTAAAGCTTACAGATACTTATGAAAAGCTTGCTAACAATTATTCAAGAAGCAATAAAAATAATTTAAAGAAAGCATTAAAAGAAGGTTTAATAATTAATCAAGAACCAAATATTGAGATTTTACTTAAGTTATTAAAAGGTATGTACTCTAGAAAAAATGTTGAGGGTGTTAAGGAACTTGATTTTACAAACCTAAAGCAGATTTATAATTATTCAGTTCAGAGTAATGAAATAAGTACAAATTGTTATACATTATTAAAGGATGGTAAGCCTTGTGCTGCTGCATTCTTTGTTGAATGGAATAAACGAGCGATAATTTATCATGCTGCAAATGATATAGGACGTAAAACCAGGGCCATGTTTGTGTTAATTGATGAGTATATAAAAGATCATGCCGGACAAGATTTAATTTTAGATTTCGCCGGTTCAAATATACCTGGAGTAGCTGAATGGAATGAAGGTTTTGGAGCCCGGAGTTTAAATTATTATGCTGTTCATATAAATAAATTACCAGTTCCTTTAAGGTGGATAAAACGATAAATTAAGCTTTATAATCTTCTAATTTCTTAATTATTTTAGCCGGATTTCCACCAATTAGTTGATTCCCTTGCGGAAATGATTTTGTAACAATGGCTCCGGCTGCCACGATAGTATGTTCTCCCAATTCAACGCCAGCTAAAATTATGGAACCATTTGCAATCCACGAATTTTTACCAATTCGGATTGGATTATTTTTCTTGAATTTATTAAAATCTTCAGTATCATGATTTTGACTAATTATCGAGATGTTCGGTGCAGTAATTACATTCTCTTCAAAAATAATTCCACATCTGCCATCAATGTAGCATCCCGGACCATAACCAGGATATTTATTACCCCTTTGAATCTTTTCCGGACATTTAATTTGTGATGTGAAATGAACAGGCCAGGGAACGGACCTGTTATAACCCAATATCTTCTGTCTGAATGTATACGTGTATAACTCTTTTAATGAATAGGGATATAATTCATTATTAATATCTCGATATATAATTCGAAGTAATTGATAAAGGAATAGCTTAAGTAGCCTTTTCATAAGTTTTCTTTATAATTACATATCCTATTATTGCTAATGCAATATATAAAAATCCTCCAACCAATGAGAAATATAATAACATTACCTCAAAATTCTCTGATTTTGTTAAAAGAATTGTTCCCAGAACAATACTCAAATATAAAATCTGCCATATCAATAATGTTCCGTTTCTGCGTGTCAGTGCAAAAATATTACTTACACTTCTCATAGCAAAGCTGGTTATTGTCAATGGTGTAAGATACCTGGCAATTGAACCTGCAATTTCCCAATCCTCTCCTAAAACAAACACAAATAGTTCCTCACCCCAAAAAACGATTGGAATCATAGCAATACTTGCTATAATAAAATTACCAAAATAAGACATTCGGTAGAGTTTTAATTTTTTGTTTGATTCAGTTATCTTTTGGTAAAATACAGTCATAAATGACTGACTAATAAGTTCTAAAGGATAAGTGATAACTTTGTTTGCGTTGGAGTACAATCCAACCAGGCTTGTTGTATAAAATAATTTCAGCACATAAATTAAAACATCTTTGGAAATGGCATTAAGAAATGCCATAGGAGCTGAGAACCTGGGAAAATTATTGTTTAATCTTAATTGTTCCTTAATTAAATCAGAGCTAACCTGTTTTAGATTACCCTTTTCTTCTTTATAGAATCTGATACCAAAAATAATTTGTTGAATTCCCTGACCTGCAATATGTCCAAAGAATAATCCTAATGATTTAAGAGCATATAATAATCCCAATAAAACATTTACTCCTGAACTAGTACCGGATTTAACAATCTTTAAATTGGCCTGTAATTTAAATTTCTTTTCTCTTGTGTACCATTGAAAAAAAACATTTCCTAATCCTACAATAAAAATACTCAGGGGTAAAAAATAAAAATAGGAAGGTTCAATAAAACCGCTTAATTTATGATCAAAGCTTTTTAAGATAACTATTAATAAAAGAGAGGTTAGGGAAATGACAAATGAAATTTTAAAAGTTCCTTTGAAAATGGCTAAAGCTTCCATTCGTTTTTCAGGAAGCATAATGGAAAGTTCATATCTGCCAGTCGATATCGCAGCAACAATATTTGCAATACTCAGATAAATTGCAATATAGCCAAAATCTTCAGGAGTATAAATTCTGGTTAATATTGGTATTGCAATTAATGTAATTATCTGGGCAATAGTTGCTCCGGATAGTAAAGTGAAAACATTTTTCAGAAATTCACTTTTTGCAATAGGATTATTTTTGAGATTAATCATTTAGTGATATTCAGAAAAATTACGCTTTTAAGCTTTCGAAATCAATTTCTGTATTTTGATCCTGTTCAAAGATTTTTCCGTTTTCAAATTTTATTGTCTTGGAAGG
Source organism: Bacteroidales bacterium (assembly GCA_028282785.1). Lineage (GTDB taxonomy): Bacteria > Bacteroidota > Bacteroidia > Bacteroidales > UBA12077 > UBA12077. The sequence continues at coordinate 64,939 of JANQHE010000034.1, forward strand.
AAACTTCTTAACCATATTATAATCATGAGTAGCCATAATAACTGCCCTACCGTTATTGCTGATCTCAAATAAAAGCTTCATTAAATTTTCTGAAGTTTCCGGATCAAGATTTCCCGTTGGTTCATCGGCAAGAATTATCTCAGGGTCATTTAACAAAGCTCGAGCTATAACTACACGTTGTTGTTCTCCACCGGAAAGTTGATGTGGCATTTTATAACCTTTATAGCTTAGAGCAACTCGATCCAACACTTCTGTAATTCTGTCATTGATCTCCTGTTTGTTTTTCCAACCCGTTGCTTTTAAAACAAATAAAAGATTATCATAAACTGTTCTATCTGTTAAAAGTTTAAAATCCTGAAAAACAATACCTAATTTGCGTCGAAGCAGAGGAGTTTGCTTTGTTTTAAGTTTTGTCAAATCAAAACCTGAAATTCTTGCCTCGCCTTCTAATAATGGAATTTCAGCATTAATGGTTTTTATTAGACTAGTTTTACCGCTTCCAACCTTTCCAATAAAATAGATAAATTCACCTTTGTTAACCGAAAGGTTTACATCTTTTAATATCAAATTATCTTTCTGAAATATATTTGCATTTTCAAATTCAATGATTGTATCTAAAGCCATATTTCTAACTTCAAGGTTTATAGAATATTTAATACATTTATTTTTTAGAACAAAATTCCGGAATATACAACTTATATAAAATTCCAAAAGGCGCTTTTTTAATTAAGTCCTTGATTTTTTTCTCGTAATCCTCAAGTCCGAATTTTTTTATCTGATTCTCTGGATTATTGGTTTTGAAATGAGCCAATAAAACAAAATTATTATCTCTAATTTGCACGTAATCAGGTATTTTGTCCGTTCCTTGAGTTTTTAGAAAATACATGGTATGTTATTTGTGTTAATCACAAATGTAGATAAAAAAACTTATTAATAAATTTTACAAATCTCTTAATACATATAAAACATATTAACAATTTCTACCTTTTTTTAATAATTACAGGAAAATATTTACACTAATTAACAGTTTTATGTTAATTAAAAAGAATTTATAAGCCAATTGAAAAGGTTTATTCTTTTTAAATTTATGCGAATTTCAAGAAGCGAATTTATGTATAAAATGAAATATATTAAAGTTTTAATTGTAAGTCTGTTATTGATTTTATCAACAAATTTATTTGCGCAAAAATCAATGATCTTTACCGATCCCGATCTGGAATATAAAACAGGTTTGGATTTATTCGAGAAACAAAAATACGGGGTAGCACAAAAGCATTTTCAGAATGCTATTAAATTGTACGACGATTCTTATATTGAATATAAAGCAAATGCAGAATTTTATTCGGCTTTATGCGCTATCGAACTTTATAATGAGGATGCGGAATACCTTATTTCAAAATTTATTGCAGAACGCCCGGAAAACTCAAAGGTAAATTCTGCTTATTTTCATATGGCGAAGTTTCAGTATCGTCAAAAGCAATATCATCAGGCCATAAAATGGTTTAACGAGTTAAATAAAGATAAACTGAACGAAGAAGAGTTGGATGAATACTATTTTAAGTTAGGATATAGCTATTTTATGCGTAAGAAGTTTGAAAAAGCCAGTTTAGCTTTTCGGGAAATAAAAGATATAAATACGAACTTTAGCGCTCCGGCAACATATTACTATGCACATATAGCCTATCAGGATAAGAATTATGAAACTGCACTACAAGGATTTCAAAGGTTAAGTGAAAATGAGACTTTTGCTCCTGTTGTACCGTATTATATAACTCAAATATATTATTTACAAGGAAGATATGATGAAGTGCTTGAATATGCACCTTCATTGCTGGAATCAGCAAGTGCAAAAAGAACTCCCGAGATTGCAAAAGTAATTGGTGATTCATATTATAAGAAACAACAATTTACAGATGCAATAGATTATCTGCAAAAACATAAAGAAGAGGCAAAATTTGTATCTCGTAAGGATTATTATCAACTGGCATATTGCTATTATAAATTAGAACAATATGATAGTGCCGCCGTATCTTTTGAAAAAGTTCTAACAGAAACAGATTTATTAGCGCAAAACGCTTATTTCCATTTAGCCGATTGCTATATAGAACTAGATGAAAAAAATAAAGCTAGATTAGCTTTTGAATTTGCTTCAAAATTAGATTTTGATCCTGAAATTAAGGAAGAAGCACTTTTTAATTATGCTCTGTTAACATATGAATTATATCATTCGCCTTTTAATGAGGCTATTGGAGCATTTCATGAATTTATAAAATTATATCCAAACTCAATACGGATTGATGAAGCATATAATTTTCTTGTTATGGCATATTTATACACAAGTAATTATAAAGAAGCGCTTAATTCGCTTGAAATGATTTCAGATAAAGATCATGGAATGAAGGAGGCATATCAAAAAGTAGCATATTACAGGGGATTAGAACTATTTAATAACTTGCATTACGAAGAAGCAGTCGTAACATTTGATAAATCGCTTCAGTTTCCGGGCTATAATCGTGCTATTGCTGCTCAAACAAATTATTGGAGAGCTGAAGCATATTATCAATTAGAAGAATATGAAAAAGCGATCGAATCATATAATAATTTTCTGACAACAAGCGGTGCTTTTCAATTGGAAGAATACAACCTGGCGCATTATAACTTAGGGTATTCTTATTTTAAATTACAGGATTATCCAGATGCAATCCAGTGGTTTAGAAAATATATCGGCTTCACAAAAAACGAAAAATCAAAAACAGTTGCAGATGCTTATAATAGAATTGGTGATAGTTACTTCATCTCCAGAACATATTGGTTAGCAATTGAGTTTTATGATAAAGCTGTTGAAATTGGACTTTTGGATAGAGATTATGCATTGTTTCAAAGAGGTTTTGCCCTTGGATTATTAACTCGCCCCGAAAAGAAACTAAATTCAATGCAACGATTGTTGGATGAACATCCCGAATCTGCCTATATTGACGATGCGCTCTATGAAATGGCTAAAAGCCATACGGACCTGCAAAGTCCGGATCTGGCAATGCAAAAGTATGAACGTGTTGTTAACGAATTTCCATCAAGTAGTTACGTTAAAAAATCCTTGGTTCAGTTAGGGCTATTGAACTATAATAAGGATAATAACCAGGAAGCATTAAAATATTACCAAAGAGTCGTTGCCGAATTTCCTGGTACTATGGAAGCTAAAAATGCCCTAACAGGTATAAAAAATATTTATGTGGACATGAATGATGTTGATTCATATTTTGCATATGTAAATGGATTGGGAGAATTTGCAGATATAAGCCTAAACGAGCAAGATTCTTTAACATATATTTCTGCGGAGAAGCTATATATGGCAGGAGATTGTGAAAAATCAATTCTTCAATTTAATGATTATCTCACAAAGTTTCCTGACGGATCATTTGTTTTAAATGCTCATTTTTATTTAGCTGATTGTCACAATAGAAATGAAAATTACGATCGCGCTGTAAAATCCTATAAGTTTGTTATTGATAAACCTAAAAATACTTTTACAGAACAAGCTTTGCTGGCTGCAGCATCAATAAATTATAATAATGAGAATTATAAAGACGCATTGGTCAATTATCAAAAGCTCGATCAGATTGCGGAAGTAAACAGTAATTTAATTGAATCACGGATTGGCCAATTAAGAACGAATTACTTGTTACAAGATTATAAAAAGGCGATTGAAGCGGCAGACAAAGTACTTCATACAGAAAAAATTTCCCAGGAATATAAACGTGAGGCTCATTATAAAAAGGGAAAAGCACTTTTCGAGACTAAAAATTATGAAATGGCCCTGGATGAATTTAGGATTATATCAGAGGAAGTAAATAGTAAAGAAGGAGCTGAATCCAAGTACTTAATTTGTCAAATATATTTTGATAATAAACAGTATGATATAACGGAACATGAAATTTTCGACTTTGCATCTCAAAATACATCGCAGGAATATTGGTTGGCTAAATCATTTATATTACTAGCAGATGTCTACCTGCAAAAAGATGATTTGTTCCAGGCCAAACATACACTAAAAAGCATTATGGATAATTACGATCCTGATGCTAAAGATGAAATTATTTCAGTAGCTACTGAAAAATACAATACTATTTTGGAGAATGAAAAAGCAGAGCTTGAGAAGGGAGCAGATGATGTGTTAGAGTTAAATTTTGAAGGAAATCAAGAAGGACAGTATAATGAGCTTTTCAAAGAAAAGCCTGATACCATTGAATTTTAAAATAAAGACATTAGATATGATCCGAAAAATATTTATATACATTCAACTGATAGGAATTTTATTATTAGGATATAAAAATCTTAATGCGCAGGAGAAATTAGTTAAAGAGGTTCAAGTTGTGAAACCATATGAACCAACTATTTCAGATGCTTATAAAATAACTCATTTACCAAAAATAACGGATACGGTTAAAACTATTCCTGAAATTAAATATATTCTTCAAACCAGACCTATAAATGTTGGTTATGAGGTAACACCTATTAAACCTGCAAAAATGGTAGGAGAGCCATTATCGAAGTTATACAATGGCTATGTTAAAGTAGGCTTAGGTACAAAGATGTTACCGATGATTGAAGGTTATGTAAATAATAAACGCTCAAAGGAATATTCAATAGGCGCATACTATAAATTTCTTAATTCCATAGGTCAGGCAACTTTTGACAATGATGAAAAGGAATTTGCAGGTTTTAGTGATAATAACCTAAGGTTTTTTGGAAAGAAATTTTTAAAAAACTCAATTGTAGAGGGGGAGATGGGATTGTTAAGCAATACAAGATATTTCTATGGCTACAATACTAAAGTTGATACAACCATAGAGAAGGAAAACATTAAACAAAATTTCTTAAACTTAAACCTTAACGCTAATTATAAAAGCAATTACGTTGATTCAACTCATCTTAATTATGATTTTGGATTTAAACTTGGCTATACAAAAGATAATTTTGAAAATAATGAGTTAGGAATAGGAATAGTTGGAGATGTAAACAAAATATTTACAAAAGAAATGGTTGGAGTGAAGGTTGCCATTAAACATTTCTCAACAAATGAACAACTGGATTCTTCAAATAATACAGTCGTAAATATAAATCCCTGGCTGGGTATTTTTGGCGATAAATGGCGCGTAAAAGCCGGAGTTAATATCTATTCTGATATCCGTGGCGATGGTTCAAAAGCATACTACTACCCTTCAGGCCATTTGGAATATGATATGGCAAATCATTACCTAATTCCGTATGCAGGAGTTGATGGTAAGTTAGAGATAAATAATTTTCAACGAATAAGTCAGGATAACCCGTTTCTGGTTCCCGGAACAAGTATCATGAATACTGATCAAAAGATTATTCTTTATGGCGGTATTAGAGGTAACTTTAATTCTACAACCTATTATAATTTCAAAGTGTCATATTCGTTGATTGATAATATGCCATTTTATTATAATGATTTAGTTAGTACGGATAGCATTGGAAATCAATTTGGAGTTGTCTACGATAACATTAAACTAACAAGTTATTTTGGAGAAATTTCTGTTTCACCATCTGAAAAATTGAATATAAATGTTAAAGCAAATTATCGTAGTTATGAAATGGAAAATGAAGATGAACCTTGGCATAAACCTGCATTTGATATGTCTTTTACCACAAGATATAATTTACGCCATAAAATCATCTTAAAGGGTGAAATTTTAGCTATTGGGAAAAGATATGTTAAACTAAATGATTCCGGTAATATCGGAGAACTTGAATCTGCAATTGATATAAATATAGGAGCAGAATATAGATATTCCAGAGTTTTATCAGGATTTGTCCGGCTTAACAACATTCTATCCGATGGATATTACGAATGGAATTATTATCCTACTTATGGATTCAATATTTTATTAGGACTTACATATTCATTATAAATGAAAGAAGAAAATAGTTAATAACAATGTGAATTTAATGTTAATAAATTGCACTTTTTTATTGCTATTTAATTACCTAGAAATCACTTAATTTTAGTATATTTACACGTTGAAATTTGAGGTCATTCGATAAATTATAAGCACCTCAAAAAGAGATAGACGTAAATGTATTCTTGAGTATTGAAAAAACGAGATCAATCCACTTAAAAACTACTAAAAATTTGAACTCAAAAACCAGGTTTTTAAAATCTGGAAATACTCGGGTTGTGTTTAAATTTAATGAACAGATAGTATTAACTTAATATCAAAAAAATGAGTGATCTAACGAATGAAGAACTGAATGGAGCTGGCGAAAATGAGAACAATAACGGTTATTCAGCTGATAGTATTCAGGTATTAGAAGGATTAGAAGCAGTTAGGAAGCGGCCTGCAATGTATATTGGAGACATTAGTGAGAAGGGACTTCATCACTTAGTATATGAGGTGGTTGATAATTCAATTGATGAAGCACTGGCTGGTTACTGTAACAATATTGAAGTATTCATTAACGAAGATAATTCAATTACGGTAAAGGATGATGGTCGTGGTATACCTGTAGATTTGCATGAAAAAGAAGGAAAATCAGCGTTGGAAGTTGTAATGACAGTTTTACATGCAGGTGGTAAATTTGATAAAGACTCATATAAAGTATCAGGAGGTTTGCATGGTGTAGGTGTATCATGTGTAAATGCATTATCAACGCATTTACGAGCCGAAGTTCATCGTGATGGGAAAATTTATATACAGGAATATGAAATCGGAAAACCAAAGAGTGATATACAAGTTGTAGGAGATACGGATAAAACAGGTACTATTGTTACTTTTAAACCGGATGCTTCAATCTTTACCGTAACAGAATACAGATATGAAGTTCTGGCAACAAGACTTAGAGAACTTGCATTTCTGAATAAAGGCATTAGACTAACCATTGAAGATAAAAGGGAATTAGAGGAAAACGGAAATGGTAATGGGAATGGCCACGAACCTAAATATAGAAGTAATTCTTATTATTCAGAAGATGGCCTAAAAGAATTTGTATTATTCTTAGACACTGCACGTGAGAAACTAATAAATGATACAGTTTATTTGGAAACCGAAAAAAATGGTATACCAGTTGAAGTTGCTTTACGTTACAATACTTCCTTCTCTGAAAATGTTCATTCATATGTTAATAACATCAATACAATTGAAGGTGGTACGCATTTATCTGGTTTTCGTCGTGGATTAACAAGAACTTTAAAGAGTTATGCGGAAAAATCCGGGCTTTTGGCAAAGCTTAAATTCGATATTAGTGGAGATGATTTTCGTGAAGGATTAACAGCGATTATTTCAGTAAAAGTACAGGAACCGCAATTTGAAGGGCAAACAAAGACTAAGTTGGGTAATTCTGAAGTAATGGGAGCAGTGGATCAAGCCGTAAGTGAATCATTAGCTAACTATTTGGAAGAAAATCCAAAAGACGCGAAAACAATTGTACAGAAGGTTATCATGGCTGCTACGGCAAGACATGCAGCTAGAAAGGCACGTGAGTTAGTTCAACGTAAGAATGTATTAACCGGATCTGGTCTGCCAGGTAAACTATCAGATTGTTCAGATAAGGATCCTGAAAAATGCGAATTATTCTTGGTCGAGGGAGATTCCGCAGGAGGAACCGCAAAAGCTGGTCGTGACAGAAGATTTCAGGCTATTATGCCACTTCGTGGTAAAATTCTTAATGTTGAGAAAGCAATGCAACATAAGATATTTGAAAACGAAGAGATTAAAAATATTTTCACAGCACTCGGTGTAACATTAGGAACAGAAGAGGATAGTAAAGAGTTGAACCTGGAAAAATTACGTTATCATAAAGTTGTTATTATGTGTGATGCGGATGTTGACGGTAGCCATATTGAAACGTTAATTATGACATTTTTCTTCCGATATATGACCGAACTAATTAATAAAGGTTATTTATATATTGCCACACCTCCTTTATATCTGGTTAAGAAAGGTAAAATGCAAAAATATTGCTGGTCTGACGAGGAAAGAAATGCAGCAGTGGAAGAAATAGGCAAAGGAAAGGAGGGATCTGTAGCAGTTCAACGTTACAAAGGTCTTGGAGAAATGAATGCGGAACAACTTTGGGATACGACTATGGATCCTGAACGCAGAAAACTAAGACAGGTAACAATCGATAGTGCAGCAGAAGCCGATCACATTTTCTCAATGCTTATGGGCGATGAAGTTCCGCCACGCAGAGAGTTTATAGAAAAGCATGCTAAATATGCAAGAATTGATGCATAAAGATTAAAATATTATATAAGAAATGGCGATAATTTTATCGCCATTTCTTATATACGGAATTTTAAAAGCAAGTCAAAAAAAATCCAAAATACATTATATCAAAATATTAAGAGGAGAAACAGGAGTAAACAAAATTCATTACTCCTGTTTAGTGAATTTATTGTTTAATAAACTTCCGAGTTATAATCTGATCACCTTGCACTAATTTTAGAATATATGTGCCGGAGGAAATATCTGTAACATCTATTTTATTCTCAGGAGATTCGATAACTTTTATTAATTGGCCATGTAAACTGTAAATACTGATATGCGACAATTTATCGTTTGAATTAATAAAAATTACATCCCTACATGGATTAGGATAAAAGCTAATATTTTCTTTTCCGGGCATGTTTATTCCTGTGCTAATATCTAAACTAACATCGTAACTATAGGTAATATCAAGATTATTACTGATTGCTTTCAAATCAATAGTTATCGTTTCATTACTTGCCTTTAGAGCTTGTAATAACAGTATGTTATTATTCAAATTACATTGTAATAATCCTTCATTAGAATTACCTGTGATTTGAATTTCAATATCAGCATCATTATTATCAATATCACTAAAAACATTGCTTAAATCTACCTGTATTTCATCCAAAGAGTTAATAGTTAGATTATCCAGCTCATTTGCAATATATGGAGCATCATCAATAGGATTAACACTTACAGGTAATATTAATGTACATGTTTTACCGTTCGATAGTGCTTCAATAGTAATATCAGAAGTTCCATACTGATTTTCTTCAAGATGAATGGAAAGAATATTATTGTTTAGCTCAGCACCTAAGACTGTATTATCTGAAATGTTTTTGACTGATAGGCTTATTAAATTATCGTTGTTATCCACATCAGTAAATACACCGGTAAGGTCAATGCTAATCGGATCAGCATCTTCATCCATAACTGGATTTGATGGAGTATTAGCAATAACAGGTGCGTCGTCTAAAGGATTGATGATAACTGTTAAGTCTAATTCGCAAGTTTTATTATTCGATAAAGCCTCAATTGTTATAACCGCAGTTCCATTTTGATCCTTAGCAGGATTTATTGTCAGGGTTTTTCCTTCAAATCCAGCATTTAGTAGAGTTTGCTCTGAAATATTCTTAACAGTCAGGGTAATTTCACTGTCATTGTTATCAATATCGGTAAATACACTGGTAAAGTTGATATTGACAGGACTAGCATCTTCATCTATTACAGTATTTGCCGGTGTATTTGCAACTACAGGTGGATTGTCAAACGCATTGATCTTTACTTGTATTGTTAACTCACATGTTTTTCCGTTCGATAGTGCTTCAATGATAAGTTGACAGTCTTCTTCGTTACTATTTAAAGGTTTAATTGTAAGAATGTTATCATTTATTTCTGCACTAATCTTATTTATATCAGAATTACTCTTGATAGATATTGCAATATCATTGTCATCGTTATCACAATCGCTAAATACATCCGATAAATCAATGTTTGCAGCATCACCATCTTCTTCCAATACAGGATTTGCCGGAGTATTTCTTACATAAGGAGCAGCATCTTGTTCGATAGCATTAAAGTTATCGATACAGAAATATGCAGGAATAGTCAATCCAATTTCATTATTTCGCGATCCGGACACGGTAAAGTAGATTTTCTGTACTTCACCCAATGAAGAAAGATCAACCCATTTCCAGTAATTCAGAATATAATGATCGTCGGGATTATCAGAACGATAATCAGCCAGGTAAACATCTATGCTTGAAGTGATATTACCATTTTTATCTCTTCCCGAGAATGTTACTTTATACCAGTCACCTTGTTCAAATGGACCGCCAATAAAACTATCACCATTTTTTAATGATGAAACCAAATAAGCCGTATTGGTGATAAATGTACCTTTTAATAATTCTCCGTTAGAAGTATTGGTAAGGTTAATTTCAGGAACAAAACCATAAGCGTATGCTACTCCATAATTTTCAGAGTTCATAGCACCTGATCCGGCAGCTGATCGGAACTGTTGTTCTAAATAGTAATCAGGATCAAAATCTGTACTTGTTTCATTTGAATATGCAAATCCCATCCAGGTCATATACGATTCGTTGTAATAGTTATTAAAACTAAAAGAACCACTGTAGAAAATACTATTTTCTTCCTCAGGATTACCCATCCAGTAAGATTCAGGACTTAAAGACAATTCTTCGAATGTTGCAGTAGTTGCTTCGTTGCTTAACACATTTACAATAAGATTTGTGTTTGTTGTTGATCCAAAAGCATCGGTAACTTTAACTTTATATTCAGTTGTATGAGAAGGTGTAGCTTCCGGATTATAAACTGCAGCATCACTAAGATTCTCAGCTGGAGTCCATTCGTAATTGTATGGTTTAACACCACCCGAAACAATTGCCTCTAGAGCTGCTTCTTCACCTGCATTAATTGTAATATCACTAATAGGATCAATACTTAATTCCAAAGGTAATGAACTAAAATCATCAATATATAGTATTTCAGATCCGGCAGTGATTTCTATTCCTACTATTTGCCCTAATGATCTTAAACTTACGTAATCCCATTCAGCATAAGCATTAAGATTAATTGCTTCCGTATAGGAAGCATCAGTTTTAATACCTTTTAATTGTGTTGCTGAAGCAGATTTTATGAAGAAGCCATCTAATATAAGGCCATCATCGGTATTGGTTAATGAAATAGTTGCCGATTGTGTAGCTTCAACCTGAATATGTTTAAAAGAATATTCTGTAGCTCCTTCACCTTCAATAACATTAACACCAGAAAAGTAAGCTGTTCCGTCTTCAAAATTATCACTGGTTGTGGCAATTAACTCGAAAGTTGAAGGCTCGGTTGGTTTATAACCGGTCTGGAAACTAACTTTTGCTACAGACTCGGCAATATGATCCAGGTTATCTTTCACAACCACATATACATCATATTCAGTGTGCGAATCTAATCCTGTAATCATACTTGAAGCTGCTTTGTTTTTGTAGAATTCAAATTTCCCTTTTAAATGATCATCAATAGGATTATCTGTAGCATCGGTACCATTTATTACCTGGTCAACACTTGGAGCAGTTTCATCTTTAGCCAGGATAACAAAATAAGCCATACCGTTGTTATCGGTTTTTACATTTAAGAAAGCATTCTGATGATCAATATTTGATATAAATGGATAACCATCGGCAAATACAGGAGCGTTTGTGCTTGGTTCGGAAAATTCATCGGCTCCCAATGTAGGAGTTATTTCCGAACGGATTTCATTATCCATATCAACCAAAACAGATGCAATCTTTATACCGCAATTCAGGTTACCGGCAGATTGCAGGTGTAAATCATTATCTGAATAAAAAGCAGGATCTTCAGAGACGGAATGATCAGCTCCGGTTAATGTTTTCCAACTGTTTAAATCGCTAACCATGTCACTTCCGTTTTTACATAAATTAGTACCTGCGGTAAACAGGTTATTGTAATCGAAAGTAATTTCATTATAGAAGGTGGCATTATTCAGCGAAACAGCATATTGTTCTGTTTTATTTACAAACATGTTATTTTTAATGATCATGTTAGCAGGCATATCGCTGGTTCCGCCTGAGAATCTTAGTGCAGCATTGTTGGTTGAGCTACCTGTAATAAGAACCGTATTGTAATAAACTTCTGTATTTGATGATCCATCATCGAATTCGAAACCATATGATTCATTTCCTGCATTTTGAAGGTTAACTACATTGTTGTAAATCATAGCATGATTGTCTTCGTCTCCCTGGATATATCTAAACTGGAATCCAACAACTTCTTTGTTTACCGATGAACGAATGGTATTATTCGAAAATACAGAATTTCCAATCGTACGATATCCAACAACTGCGATCATTTCTGAAATACCGTCATTATCAACCAGGATTAAGTTATTCTCAAATCGGATATCCTTTTGATTATCCAACCATGCAACTTTTCTACCCTGGTTTCTAAAAGTATTATTTGTTATAATATGTCCTTTTTCTTTTGGTAAAACAACATATCCGGTTCCACATAATGATAATGCCGTGGCTGAACCATTAAATTCACAATTGTTAATCGTAAGGCGATCGTTGTTCTCGTTAGCTATATTTTCAGCATCGGTATCAATAGCTGAAATATCGCTATAACCAGTGCAGAAAGGAGCATCGAAATAACATGATTCGAAAGTAATATCTCTACTCTGGTTACGTATCAGGATAATACCATCGTAAGATGTTTTGCTGGTTTTGAAAGTTATATTCTCGAATGTAACAAAATCAGCTCCCTGTAGCTCAAATATACCGATATCATCAGAGCTTGTGATACTTAGATTGTAAACAAACTTTACATTTTCCTTAACTCCGTTTTTGGCTCTGAATATAATGGTGTTTTCAGATGATGTACCCTGTATTTGAGGTAGCTGAACTCTTTCAACATAAATACCATCTTCAACTAAGAAAACTACATCATCTTCTATTCCAGAATGGATTAAACTACTGACAGCTTCTTCGAATGAAATAAAATCTCCATTTCCGGATTGGTCAATAATAAATTCTCCTTGCATACCTGCAATTACTTTTCTGCTGCCTGCAGGATTTCCGTTGTCAGGATTATGTTGCTCATCATTAATTGTAAAGTTTATCAGCGTGGCATCCACAAAGTTTGCTATTTTGGCATTTTCAGATATATCGTAAACTAACCAAAAGTAGAATCCAGCTTCATTTGTAATTGAAACATCGCAATTAAATATTAAGTTCCCATCTGTGTCAGGTGTTGTTTCTCCTAAAAGTTCACTGCTTTCAATATTAAGTATATTGGTTTCCTCGGAATAATATAGTTTTGCATTAAAAATATCACTATCAGCAGAACTTAAGCCCGTATTAAACTGAAAGTTTGTAATATTTGCAGGCGTTGTTTCTCCTCCAAAGTTTAGTTTTACCTGAAGGATTTCAGCATTCTTTTCATTTTTAATTACCGGATCCGTATTGGCTTGATTAACTACAACATCTTTATAGAAAATGGGTTGTGGTATAAAGCTTTGGACAGTGGCTTCCCATCCATCTTTAGGTGTTGACCATGAGTAACTTTTAAATTCCACCGTTAGTTCGCCATTGTCTGCAGTAGATTTAAATACATATGGTTCATCAGAACTTGTTATATTCTCATCACCATCCATTTCACCAATAAGATTTTCATCTTCAGTTCCGTTACCGTTATAAACTAAAATTTCATCCATGCTGTAGAATTGAAGGCTATTGATTGTTAAACGGGCTTTTTGAGTATTATCTTCAGGGATGAAAGTTACCGTTCCGGTAAAATCTTTGGAATATTTATTGGCCTGTCCGCCATCATCGAAAAACTGTAACGGGGTTTCGTTAACATATACCGTATTTATTCCGGCTCCAAGGTTGTAAATGTTCTTAATGATACTGCTTTCTGCAGGTGCACCATTATCAATGGTATACTCGGAATCCATTAATTGAACTTTTTTAAGTTCGGCATCAACGGTATTGTCTATAGTAGCTCCTGATGCGATATCATATACCAACCAGAAGTAATTGTTACCTTCTTCAAGAGAATTAGTACTTGTAAAGGTAAAATCATTTTCAGGAGCAGAAACTTCTGTACCAACAGGAGTTGTTGTTGAAAAAGCATTATCTTTTCCTGTGAAATATAATCGGGCAGCACTTAAATCAGTAGGCTGGGTTGTTCCATTCGTATTAAAAGTAAATATGGTATTGTTAACAGGATTTAATGTTCCGGAGGTTTTCAGATTAATAGACAGTATTTGCTGATCGATAGATCCGGGTTTTACAAAGCCAGATTGCTGAGTTACCTCTGCTGATTTGAACTCCATATCTTTAGGCACTTCGCTCCATAATGTTGCTTCCCAGCCGGTTTTAGTATATGTGGAAGTATAGGTATTACCAGCAAATTGAATGGTAAGTGTTCCGTTATCAGCAGTTGAAGTTACAATATAACCAGGCCCATCGGAGCAGTTTGTTTCATCAGCTTCCCATAATAAATCGGCAGATGCAGTACTGTTTCCGTTAAATATTTTGAATACTGCTTTTGTACCATAAGTAGAGCTTGAATAGTAAATATCGAAAGAAGAAAAATCAACTTTCATTTTTTCGTTGCTATTTGATGGAATAAATGTAACGGTTGACATAGCATCGGGACTGTATTTTCCTCCTGGTCCTTCGTTATCATCTGTAAATGGAATTTCCTGGTAAATAGTTTTTGTAAGAGTGCCTGATGTTGGCATTCTAAAGGTATTGTCTATGGTTCTATTTCCTTCAGGAGATGTTGTTGTGGGAACCTGGCTTGTTCCGCCAACATACACAGAAGTACAAGAAGCGTCTACAACATTATAGTGATTTGCCAGATTGGCCATATCATACACTAACCAAAAGTAGTTTTTACCTACACTTAGCTCTTGGTTTGAGCTTATCGTAAATTCTCCATTTGGTAAATTTTGCTCGCCAACTAAATTTGAGGAGCTAAAAACATTTTTATTTGCAGTATAATATAATTTAGCTTTTGCAATATCTCCAGCATCGGAAGAACCGGAAGTGTTGAAAATAAAATTTCCTGTAGATATAGGATTAAGTGTATTTTCGGTTTCTATCTCAATTTTTAGGATTTGTGCATCTGTTTCAGATGCAGAAACAACATTAGTGATTCCCTGTAATACATTTGAAGCAACATAACTCATGTTAGAAGGGGTAAATTCAGAAACCAGAGCCTGCCATCCTTCTTTTGGCGCTCCTGTGTTTACTTTAAAATAAATGGTAATGGCACCGCTCGCATCCATTGAATAAATACTTGGTGGCATTTCCGAATAGGTGTCAATTAAATTAGCTTCATCAGTGGTTGGTCCATGGTAGATCTTAAAGATATCGTTATTACCGGTACTTGAAGTATTAAATATTTCGAAATTGTTCCATTCAATTTTTATAGATTTACTACTGGTGTTCGGAATAAATGTTATGGTGCCTTCAAATCCTTCAGAATACTTTTCCAATTCACCACCATCATCGTAAAAAACAAGATTTTCGTTAACAGCAACAGTATTTGTTCCCGATGACATATTCAAAATTTTCTTAAGTTGCCTGTTAGCATTAGGATTTGGTGAGGAAACTGCATAATTATCTGTTCCTATAGTAATTTGTGAACAGCTAGCATCCACTAAATTATCTAATAAGGCACCAGCACTAATATCAAATGCAAGCCAAAAATAATTGTTTCCTTCTGCCAGTTCGGTGTTTCCATTTAAGGTTATAGCATTTTGAATAATGCTGGTTTCTCCTAGTGGCGTTGAAGTTGTAAATAAGTTTGAATTTCCTGTATAAAACAGTTGAGCCCTGGTAATATCGTTTAAATCTGTTGTGCCATCTAAACTAAAATTAAAATCATTGATGGTTAATTTATTCAGCGCACCTTGAGTTTTTATATTAATACCAACAATATCGTTGTTTGTGCTACCTATAGAAATAACATTTGTATTGTTTTGAAATGATTCGGCAGAAACAAATTGCATAGGTGCTGGTTCATAAACCTGAACATGATCAATGAATAGATTTTTACTGCCATAATCGCTAATAACTTCAAAAGAAAGTATTGTTTCATCGGTAGCTCCTGTTAGTTCTAAGTCAATTTCAATCCAATCATTAGCAAATCCATCAGCAGCATGATTATATATTTCACTATAATTGGCTCCATTATCCGTTGACATTTTTATTACGAAAACAGGATCTTGACTGTAACCATCGGTACACTGCCATGAAAGCTTAAGTTTAGGGTTTGATAAACTTCCCAATTGTAAAACGGGTGTTTTAAGTTTAGCCACCATATTTTTGGAAATGTTGTAAACATCAGCCATAGCTGCATATGTACCATCTGGTACATTTCCCGGGCCATAAGTGGACCCATCATTTTGCTCCCAGCCATCACCGCTGGCATCTTCTGTTTCGGCTGTCCAACCTTCCGGAGGGAAGGTGGTTCCTTCAAAACTTTCTACCCATGGAAAGGCAGAGATTGCTTTCGAGGGTTTTTTTCCATTCCCGGCATATAACCATACCGAGAATAAGCTCAATAAAATGAGTGTAATTGTTTTTTTCATTGTTTAATTAAATTTAATTTTTGAATAGGTTATTTGATATAATTATTTTTGATTGCTTGGTTTAAAGCAAAATGCTCCAGGAATGATACCTACCTTAAAGGTATCTACCGGTTCACCTTGAGGTGAGTATCGGTACGTTACACCTTGTTGAACATAATCTATGGCATCGGCGACATAAATTTCAGAACTTACCGGATCAACAGTTAATCCATAATACCCACCGGAATAGTTTCCTTCGTAATGACTTTCAATAAAAGGCTCATCGGGAAAAATGGAAGCAGTAACCGGTAAACGGAATATATGACGGTTAATAAAGTAAAGTGTATCCTTGGTACCATTTAAGCATACTTCAGAAGGCCAATCGCCCAATTCAAACCTAAAAATTTTCTCTACTTTACGTGTTTCTGCATCAATGCAAATTAGCCCGGGAGCTTCGTGTCCGTAGGGACTACCGTAATACCCTCCATCGGTTACGGTCCATATTTTATTGTATTTATCAAGAACAAGCGAAGTGGGTTGTTTAAGGACTTTAATAGAATTAACGACCCGGTCAGTTTCGCTATCAATAACTAAAATCTGATTATCGTACGACCAACAGTTTGTAAATACATATTTACCGTATTGTACCATTTGCTCGGTAGGATGCTGATAAAATTCAGAGGAATGATTATCCACATTTATAGAACCTGTAATTTGGAATGTTTTAGGATTTACAATGGCAATGGACTTTGCATAAAGATCAGTTATGTAAGCTTTATGATCATTTATAAAATGAATATACCGGGGAGAGGTTAATCCGGTAATTTTACCTACATAATCAAAAGTGTGAATATTAATTACGTATACTTTTCCTGAATTATTAACTACTATATAACCTAAAGAGTCGCGAATAGCCATAGATTGAGCTACATCTCCCAATGGAACAGCATTTGTTCTGTAAAATACATTGTTCAGGTTTTTCATCGAATCAATCATGTAATAGGAGAGAGAAGCATTATCGTACATGAAATTACCTTCGTTGGTAATAAAAACACCCCGTTGATTTCTGATATAATTGGTAAGCGATGTATCTTGCTTCACTTCAAGTTTATTAAACTCGGTAAGTTCATCATCGTCCATACACGAATAAATTAGTGTGCTTATGATGAATATGAAAAGGTATTTTTTCATTGTCTTATGGTTTTAATCGTTACCTAAATGTTATTTTTTGAAGGAGATTTTTAATAATAAAGTGAAGTATCTGCCAGGCATATACCTATTTAATACAGACCGGTATTCTTCGTCAAACAGATTGTTAACTTTTAACTCAACTCCAAGAGTATATTTTTTTACATCGTATTCTTTTCCTATAGTCAGGTTACTCATATAATAAGGATAGTACCAGCCTAATTTTCCAGTATTTTGGCTTACACCTAAATCGCCAGAATCATCTTCGAGTCCCACTTTATTGCTGGTCATGGTAAATCTTTCACTGTAAGCATTAAACTGATATCGTATGTAATATCCTTGGTATTTAAGTTGTGTTAAGAAGTTTCCGGAATGCACAGGAATAAATGGTAGTTGCTTTTTATACGATTCGTCACCCCAGGTTAAAGGATCACCATAGTTTAATGATTTTGTAAGGCCGTAGTTTCCTTGGAACTGGATATTTAACTTTTGGATGTAGCTTGTTACTTTAAGGTTATATTCCAAACCATAAGATTTCACTTTTTTAATATTAAATGGCTCCCAGTATCCTTTGAAACTGGGTAACCAAATAATCCAGTTGTTTATGTCGGAATAAAAGCCCGTTAATTCGCTGCTCACTTGAATTCTACTATTACTTAAAGCATACGTAATAGTCATATCTTCAGTATATCCTTCTTCTGCTTTTAGTTCAGGATTACCGCCAGGTTGCCAATATAAGTCGTTAAGGGTAGGATGGTGGTAATTTCGGGCAAAGCTACCTTTAATCACTAAATCAGTATTTAAAAAAGGTTTGTAACTAACACCCAGGTTAAATATTAAAGGTGATAAATTAAAATCTATAATATCATCACGAAGCATTAAAGAGATATTAAATTTCTTAAAAACGTTTAAGTAGAATCCTCCAAATACAGAAAAGTCATCTCGTATAACATCATACCCGGTTTTTAGTACCGAATCTTTGGTGTTAACATTGCAATGTTTATAATTAAGCGATAAATTAAATTGGAAATTCTCAGTAAAGTCATAACCATATTTTGCATTGCCATGGATGCTTTGCATGATACTTTCAGAATAAATTGCGGGGACTTTTCCTATACCATTTACCTCATTTTCCAATATATAATCAAGAGATTGGTAGTCATAACCAGAACTAATATGAAGTTTACTCTTGCTTCTGTAATGTTTCCATTCGGCAACAGCCTTAAATGTATTATCGTCTTGTGAGTTTAAATTGGCATGATCAGAACCTTCGTAACTTTGGACTGTTGGTAGTGATCGTTGAGCAAGCTGCCCCCATGTTTTAAGGGAAATGTAATTGTATTCGTTTGCCCTGAAGTAGATTTCCTGGGCAAATCCGTATTTTGAGTAATCAGCATTCTCATTTTTAACTTTGGGGCGTTCGGTAATTGATTTATTTATAAAAGAGTAATCGTTTTTTGATGCGTTAGAATATACGCGAGTTTTGGATTGAATTTTTTTATTGCCAGTGTTAACCTGCCCAAACTCATCGAAGCTTGAGTAACTTCCAACTCCCTGGTAATACCGGGCACTAAAACGGTTGTTCCAGTCGACCTTATTGTTGATGTTTATGCTTCCACCTAAACCTCCGCTTTGTTCTTTAATGGAACTACCCCCATGGTTTAAGCTTAAATCGTCAATAATATACACAGGGATCAACGAAAAATCTACCATTCCCAACATGGGGGAGTTGATGTTCATTCCATTCCATAAAACCTGGGTATGTGTAGCTGCTGTTCCTCTAAACGATGCAGTTGCTAATGCACCACGCCCATGCTCTTTAATGTACACAGGTGTGTTTTCAGATAACACATCCGAAAGATTTTGGTTGAGTTTGTCTAACAGAACAATAGAATCTACTTCAGATATTTTTTGACCGGCTTCTTCCTTATTAAAAATCCTGTTGGCAACAATCTTAACTTCTTTAATTTCAATGGTATCAATTACAGATTGTGCATTAATTGATACTATACTGCTTAAAATATAAACTATAATGATAAGTAGTCTTTTCATTCTGTTTATTAGTGATTTATGATGATTTTTTTGCTGATTATTTTATCGGAATCTTTTATCTGTATGAAATAAATCCCATTAGTCCATGTATTCGTATTAATGGTTATTTCAGTAAATAGCTGAAAATGATTTTGATATTTAAGTATTCCTGTTGATGAGTATATGAAAATGTCTACCGGTTCACTCGTTATATTATTGGCTTTAATAGAAATATATTGGTCCGCAGGATTTGGATACATTTTGAAAGAAGCTTCTAATTTTTCAATTCCCGTTATACCGTTTTCTACAATTAGATGGTATTTTTCAGTGGCTATTCGAACCAAATACTCACCGGTATTTTTAAAATGAAGATGTGCTTTTCCATTATTATCAGTTGAAATGAAAATTCCATCCTCGGAATATTCTTCATCATTCACAATGACAGGGACAGATATAGCCGGAATAATTCCATTACTTGTAACTGACGAATTTTCTATATGATATGAATCGCATGAAGCGCTTATGTCAAGAGTTTTGCCTGTTTCAACTGTGGTTTCAATAAAATCAACCTGATATATACACCAGGGAAAATGGACGTTATCAATATAATAAACAAATACTTCATCGCCTTCAGATACTTGTATATCTGCAAAACCATGTACAAAACCGGCGTTATTGTGTTTTATGATCCAGGCATTATCTTCATATCCTCCCGATCCGTAATAGTATTCAATGTTATTGCCCACATTAACAGGGAGTTGTGAGATGTATAAGTTACCTTCTGGTTTATCAGCAAAACGTAGATCACTTTCAAATTCAATATTTTCGAATACTGAAGCTACAACATGGGCAAGTGTAATTACCGGAATATCATGTAATCCGTAATTCAGGTTTGGATTAGTAATAAACGGACTCAAATTAAAGTTAGTAACTTCAATTTTACTCCTAGTAAACACAATACCTTTATCTGACTTAATGCTTAAATAAACCTGAATTTTATCAGGTGCTTTTAGTACGGTTATTTCAACAGAATCTTTAATGTTTTCAAAACCTTTAGGATGTACATATAGTTTTGATTTTCCTTCTTTTTTACCTTGTATCTGATAGGTATCATTGTTTTGTTCAATAGCTATATTGTCGTTTGAACTGCTCCAGATATTTTCTAAACCATAAAAATAATGGCCATTTTGATCCATTACTTTAGCACTAATTGTAAGTATATCGCCAACTCTTAATTCGTTTTGTTCAAATTCTAAGATTATTTTGTCGGGAGCAATAATATCTGTGTTTATGGTCTTGGTATAAGTTGTGCCATTATTATATTTTGCTGTAACGATAATCTTTCCTGTATCAATAGCAGTTAAATAGTTATTTTCATCTATTCTGGCTTTTAATGGTTTATCAACTGACCATTCAATATTTTCTGCATTTTGTATTTTTCCCTTTATAAAAAAGTTGGCTTCAAGTTTAAGTATGGTACCTGCACTAACTTGTGGTGGAAGGTCGTTAAGCACAAACAGGTTTTCTTCGCCCGTAATCGAAGGGTTTGGAGTAACATCCATAACAGCGGTAATTTCGGTTGAGACTTCACCTAACCAACCAGCTTCTTCGTTTATTGCAGTATATATTTTCACAAAATCAATTTGATCCAGGTTTGCAGGATTGCCTTTGGAATCTACTGCCCAGTCAATATCTATAGGATCGCCACCACATCCTTCTTTTTCGGGAGTATAAGGATTATCGGGTACATCGTAGGGTGCACTTCCCCGGGGGAAGTTATCGGCATATCCGAATCCGCGTCGAAACGACATAATGTAAGTAGGGATGGTTTTATCTACAAAACCCTTAATTCGCGTACCCGAAAAACCATAACTTTCCTGGTTAATGTCCGGGAACAAATCCGCCGAAGGATAATAAGGTTGTAAATGAAATTCGTTAGCATAAACATAACCTGTATCATTTTGATTGTCGATCCATTCTACATCAGCAGCGACTTCGCTATTAGGATTGGTATAGGAGAGCGAGTAATTTTTAATGGTAGATTCCCAATAATGATCGCTACCTACAATTTCGTACCAGGTGTCGTCGGCAATCCCATTCTGATTTTCATCTTTCATAACCATAATAATTCCCGGTTCAGACCATTCTTCCAATGGATTTCCAAATACAGTAAAATCAATTCCATAGGGATTTTCAGGATCATTTTCCAGTGATTTGTTAAATCCAACAATAATGTATCCTCCATAAGCACCAAGGCTAATACCTCCGCTTACTCCTCCAATAATTGATTCTGCTTTTGTTGGTGTTCCCCAGGCAGAAGTATTGATAAATTGACCCGGTGCCGGCTTATATTCAATAATCCGGGAAACAAAGATTTCATTTTTTGTTTTTTGTATGTTTAAAATGTTCTGACCTGATAATGATTTTAAAATTAGGATCAGAATAATGGTTATAAAAGATCGCATTCTGTGAAGATTTAAATGAAAATTACCGGGATCAGGGTGATCCCGGTAAAGAAATAATGTATTATTGTTTAATAATTGTTTTTGTAATTTGCTTGTTATTACCTTTAATACTTATGAAATAAGTACCGCTTGGTAAACCGGAAACATTTATTTTACAATAATTGATATTTTCAGGATTGATTATTCGTTGGATATTTCCAATGCTGTTATATATAACAATACGTTCCATTCCAAATTCACAATCAATGTTAATAATATCCTGAACAGGATTAGGATAAATCTTGAGAGTAATTTTTTCGATGTCATCAAATCCGGTAGCAGTGTTATTTACTGTAATATTAAATGATGTATTTACAGATTCAGTTCCATCACTTGCAGTAACTGTTAATTCAGCCGTGCCATATTGATCCTGAACAAATGATACGTTTAGTATATTTTCCGAGATTGAAGTTTCAACTAGGCTTTCATTTGTATTATTACTAATGGTAATTTCAAGCTTATCACCATCAATGTCGTCGAATATATTACTTAAATCAATTTGCTTATCTGCAGCATTCATATCTACAGTTATATCGTCGATTGTTTCAACAACAACAGGTTGATCGTTAACAGCATTAACCACAAGATTAAATGTATCTGTTACGGATAATCCATTTGAAGTTGCTTCAACAACAACTTCTGATTCTCCAAACTGATTTTCAAGTAATGCTAAAGATAAATTGTTACTATTGATTTCAGCATTTAAAAGGTTTGTATTCGAAATACTTTTAACAACTTTTGTTATAGCAGTATTATCGTTATCAATATCATCAAATACATTGGTTAAATCAATATCAGCTATATTTTCATCTTCGTTTGCCGTGATATCAGCTATTGGATTAGCAACAGTTGGCGCATTATCAGTGGCTTTAACATTAATATTAAACGTATCAGTTACGGTTAGTGTATTTGATGTAGCTTCGATAATAACTTCCAGTTTACCCGATTGATTTTCTTTTAATTCAATAGTTAAAAGATTATTTGTAATACTTATTGTTAGTAAAGTTTCATCTATTACGCTAATAATTTCTTTAGTAATGACTGAATTATCATTATCTATATCATCAAATACATTTGATAAGTCAATGGCAGCAATGCTTTCATTTTCATTAGCAGTAATATCAGCTATTGAATTTGCAACATATGGAGCATCATCTACCGGTGTTACATAAACATTAAATGTGTCAGTTAAGGTTACATCATTTGATTCTGCTTCTATTATTACTTCAGCTTCACCATTTTGTTCCTCGTTAAAATGAATGGTTAATACATTATTGCTGATTGTTGTAGTTATCAGTGATGGATTTGTATTACTTATTATACTAGTGCTGATTGGATTATCAACATCAACGAATGTTTCTGTTAATGTAAAAAGAGAGTCAGCAGCATCTTCATCAACTGAAATATCAGGGATTAATGTTCCTAATGTCATTGGATCATCTACAGGATTGATAGTTATTTTAACCGTATCGAGAACAAATGCACCTTGCTTATCTATTCCTTGCATTAGCACATTAAAAGTCGTTGGCTCTGTTAACTCTGCATTGTAATTTCCGGAAATGTAACGTGTTTGTGAGTCAAAACTTAACCAATCGTACTGAGCCGGATTATATAAATACATGGCAGGGTAATTATCCTCTTTATCTTTAAATGTAGAATATGATAATCTAAATTTAAAGCCTTCACCTTCGTTATATGTCTTTAATGAATTGGTTGAATAAGTGTAAGGTTTCTCGTTCATTACTGATGCTTGACATATTTTCATAACTTCAGGTGATGCACCAACGCCTTTAAATGACCCAATACTATCAAGATTGCTATTGTAAATCTGACCAACACCTTCTCCATGCCAGTAAGCATAAGCTACATAGTACTTCTTTTCATCAGGATCATAAGCAGAACCTCGGCCAATATGATCGCTATCCTGAGTATAATATGACGGAATATTCATATGTGTTTCGGTTCCAAAACTTTGATCTTGTGTATTGAACGCAACATAGCCAAGATCTTTTTTAATGAAAATAGTGTCGTTGGTGCATGGTTCAATCGCTAATGGTGACGAATCGTAAGGAATTCCAGAGGTATATTCTACTTCTTGAATACTACCGGAAGCTATATCATAGATAACAACTCCGGAGTTAAATCGACCCATAAAGTCAGCAAGACGCACACAATAAATTTTGTTTTCTTTGGCAATCATTTGCATTACACCAAGTCCGGCAATGCCAAGATCAACTTCTTTGTCGAGCGTTAATGTTTTTAAGTCGATAATAGCCAAAGAACTTGCCTGGCCTGCAAAACCACCGTTGATCATAACATAAGCGGTGTCATTAACAATCACAATGTCAGTAGCCTGATCAGATACAGGGATCTTTTTGATAAAGGATAGATCACCTTTATTGTAAATTCGCACATTGTATCCATCTTCAGGTGCTTGAGCACTGTTTTGACGTGTGGCCAACAACATATTCTTGTAAATGGCTAGTTTATGATTTACTCCTGCCATATCAGTTCCCTGACCATCGGCACTATTAGGATCTAAATCCTGAGTATAAATTGAGTCCGTTGCAGTTCTTGAAGAAACATTATATCTGGTTATATAATAATCTGCCGATACATAAGCATAGTTACCATCAACAATCATATCCTGAACTGAGGTAGCTCCTGCAAGGTAATTATCAATTTGAATGGTAGTATCTTGCTCGGGAATATAAGTCATTAATTCAGTAGGAGCATTAGGATTCATAAACTCACCTCCATTTGTAAACAGGATTTGTTTTGGCGAATTGTAATTATCCGGTTCTACTGCTTTAAATACTAAGTTAATTGTTTTTTCTACACCAAAAGCTTCAACAGTAAACTCTATATTTTCTGTACCGTAAAGATTTTCTTTAACTGAATACTCCAGTTTGTTACTATTAATTTCAGCATGTATGATATTTGCAGAGAAATTGATTGATTTCAGATACACAATGGCGTCAACCCCGGTTTGAAATAATTCGTTATTTTCAAAGGAACCTGATCTGCTATAGTATGGAATATTAATGGTGTCATTAATAGCAGTTATATCAGGAATGTCAGTTACTATGGCAACAATGGTGTCTTTAAGCTCTGGACTGTGGGCAGATTGAGCAATTATATTTGTAGTACCTGTGTTTTTAGCTTTAAAAATGCCATTATGAATAGTACCTACGTTACTATCCGATGATATCCAGTTGAAAGTTTCATATACAAACCTATTACGATCGCCTGAACGATTGTCAATAGCTTCAGCATGAATATATTCGGTTTCTCCTTTAATAATTCTAATCGTATCATTAGATACATTCGAGTTTCCTTCAAGCTCTATAATTATATCAGTTAGTTCAACCACTTCGATTATTAGAGAATCTTCAGGGACACTGTTTTTAGCATTAAAATGAATGGTAGTTTGACCATTTTCAATAGCAGTAAGTAAACCTGTATTATCGATAATTGCTACATGCGTACTATCAGAGCTCCATTGAGGAGTTCCTGATTGAGGAATACCATTTTTAAACAGTAAACCTTCATATTGTAATGAGGTTCCTTTTAAAACCTGTAATTGAGCAGCTCCAATCGCATGAAATTCATAATTTTTAGGAACATAATCAGGATTTGGAGTTGTTATAGCAACTTTAAATATTTCAGGTGAAATTTCACCTAACCATCCACCATCTTCTTGTACGGTACTATATACCTTAACAAAATGAACAGTATCTAAAGATACTTGGTTCCCGTGAATATCAACAGCCCATTCAAGATCAAAACCATCTGCGGCTTTTCCATTTTCATCTTCAAAATAAGGATTCATTGGATTTGTAGGGTATCTATTTGCAGGTCGGCTATCAGCATAACCAAATGCAGGCAATCTTTTTGCTACTATATAGTTAGGTTTGCTTTTATCCAGCAAGAACCGTGTGAATGTGCCATTGTATGAGACAGAATCTGGACTTATTTCAAAAGAATAAGGATCAGGGTAATACTGTTGCTTGTGAAAACTGTTTGTTCTCATTGCTCCATTAAAACCTTTATCCGTGCTATAAGTTATGGTATGCCTATCATTATATTCAGGATTGTAATATGTCATGGTTAGATCTTTAATCGAGGATTGGAAATAATATTCTGAGCCAGCCAATTCATACCATGTATCATCTGGTAATCCATTTTTATTTACATCTTTCATTACCTGAACAGCAGCAGGCTCTCCCCATCCGCCAAAAGCATTACCCACAACTGTGAAATCTACTCCATATGGATTATTCGCTCGATTTATAATAGGCTGGTCAAAACCAACAATAATATAGCCACCAAAACCACCTAATGAAACTCCGCCGCTGGTATTCCCAATAACCTTTTTAGCAGCAGCCGTATCGGCCCATGAAGTATTTACAAATTGTCCGGGACCTGGCAAGAAGTCAAATATTTTAGATACATAGGAGTTTTTATGTACATTCATATATACTACTGCAGTATCGTAATTTGCATCGATATCGGCAATTCGATATATCATCTTATCACTTGTGTAGTTAGGCGTATTTTTATCACTATAATATTTTATGGTACCATCTCCTGTAATTTGATGTATACCTGACGTTGCACTTTGAATAATTTCAAAACTTGAATAATCAAGAAAAGTTCTTGGATTATCATTTTGGGTTACAGTTACTTCTAAAGTATCTCCAATATCAAGATCATAAGAATCATCAGAACATTCTATAGGATCTATATTTGTAATAACCTTAGAGATGGCATCTATTCCATTATATGTTAATGTAATAGTTAGAGTATCTTTACCATATGAATTAGCAGGAATTTTATAATAAAAATATTGTCCACTCCAAGTAGAATAATAGTATCCATCAAAAAATAGATTTGATTCATTGGTAGATGAGAAGTTGATTGTGATATCAGCATTTGTGGAGAGTTCACTTTTGATATCAATTTCTGCAGGGAAATTAAACAGGTCGGCAAATTTTACAGTTCTTTTGTAATCCGAAGAACTGCGCATTCGATCTACCTTTAAATTTTCTTTATGAGTAAACTCCTGGCTATAAGAGCTTATTCCAAATAAAGTTAGTCCTGCAAAGACTAATAAAAATTTGTAGATTTGTTTCATAATGCAATTGTTTATTAATAAATGATTGTTTTAGAGTTATGAGCGGCTGGGGTTTTGGCGAACGCAGCCGCTCAGTTTTTTATTTTGTTTTTTGTTTTTCAAGTTGCAATGCAGGGAAACGGTATTTAGCAACTTCAAATATTCCAAACAATAATCCGGAATATATGAGGTCTCCCATAAATGTATTTTTCAAAAAAGGTAAACCTGCGGTATAGCACATTATAAGGCCTGTAAATGATTTTGAATACATTGTTCCGGATGCCCATACACCAAAATTTGATAGGATAAAAAAGCTAATAGATGCCAGGCATGAGGCGAACAGAATATTTGTAATTCTGATTTTTTTAATTAGTCCAAATCCAATAAATCCAATAACAATAAAGGCTCCATAGGTCCAGTAGCATCCCTGGTAAAACCAAACAAAATGATCGAAATATTGTACATAAACAATATTATTAAGTGCTAAGTCGCTTAACCACATGGAAGCAATGGGTATAATTATGGCAAAATGCTTTTGTTTTAAATATGCTGCGCCAAATAATGCCATAGCACCAATAGGGGCAAAGTTAGGAGGATGTGGTATTAACCGGCTAAAGGCAGCCAATAAAATCAATAGAGAAAGTACTCCAAATCGTAAATGAATTTTTGATCTTTTCATCGTTACTGCAATTTTAATTGAGTTAATAACTTGATCTTGCAGCAAACGATGAATTTGGAAGGCCAATAAAACATCGAAATGATCAGCTACCCGTTCTCCGCAGGCTACAAAATCTATGTTTAATTGGCAGGTCTTCTGACTTAGGCCTGTTTTAACGCCTTCCCCTCCAAATTAAAGAGTGACATATTGTTAAAACATTTAATAGCCATCACAGCAGCGGGAACTGTTGCCGAATTTAACGACATTCCCTTTTAATCCTTTTCCTAATAAGAAAAATAGGAACCAATTAGATGGCAAATATAATTATTATTTTTCCCAACAAGAAATTAATACATATCTTTGCATCCAAGTTCATTCAGATCATGTAAAATTAAGATACTCCTTAAAAAGAGTTTAAAAGGGAATCACGTGCCTTGCCTGCCATCCTGATAGTTCTTGGGAAAACGGCGGCATGAAATCGTGGGCTGACGCGCAACTGTAATCCTGATTCTGATACACTCAGATTCGTGCTTTCAGCAATTGTGCCATTTTACTCAAAGAATAGTTTAGTTTGAAGTGCGGAGCGATCCGCCTTCGCTAAAGCTTCGATGGGTGAGAGAAGGCGCTGAAAGTCGGGAAAGCCAGGAGACCTGTCTTAATTGTTTCTTGAATGATATCTGCTTTCGCGGTATAAAGCATGTATCGATCTTTTTTACAGATCCATTTTCTTTATTTCCCGCGGGCACAATTTGTTGTTAACTTAAATCTATTTAGAAAATGGAGATCTTAAAATTACTTTCGAACAGCAACACGGCATCATCCTTGATGTTTTTGGCCCTCACAGGGATTCTGGGAATCTTATTTGGTAAAATCAGGTTTGGGAACATCAAATTAGGTATAGCCGGAGTGTTATTTAGTGGATTGCTCATCGGGCATTTAGGAGCAACAATAAACCATCAGGTGCTGCATTTTACAAAGGAATTTGGCCTGATTCTTTTTGTCTATTCCATTGGCATTGAGATTGGCCCACGTTTTGTTTCTTCATTTCGCAATAATGGAATGAAATTGAACCTGCTGGCGACATTGATCGTGGTATTTGGGTTTTTTACTGCTTTTAGTATTCACAAACTATTTAACATGGAAACTCACATTATTGCCGGTTTATTCAGTGGAGCAGTAACCAATACACCCAGTTTAGGTGCTATACAATCACTAATATCCGATCAGTTTACAAACGGGAATGCTTTAGCGGAAGTTTCAGGAATGGCTTATGCCGTTGCTTATCCATTTGGTATTATTGGAATCATTTTGGTTATGTTTGTGGTTCGAGGTATATTTAAAATCAAACTGAACAAAGAAATAGAAAACTATCAGGAGCAAATTGATGCAGGTTCTAATCAATCAACAGTCGAGGTATTGGTTTCTAATCCAAATTTGTTTGGGAAAACCCTTAAATTTTTAAAAACTACGCTCGATAAAGAATTTGTTTTTTCACGGTTAATGCGTGACGGAGAATACCTTATTCCCGATGATAAAATATATCTTCAGGAAGGTGATATTTTATTTGGATTATGTTCTGATGCTTGTGTTCCTCATCTTGAACTGAAAGTTGGAAAACTATCTCCCGCAAAGAAAATAAAGATTACCGATCAAATGTCTATGCGGCATATTTTAATTACCAATCGTAAAATAACCGGTCGACAAATAAAGGATATTAACCTATCCGGATTATTTCCTGCAAATATTACACGCATTTTCAGGGGCGAAACGGAGATTATTCCTGCAGGCAATACAACCATTGAATTTGGTGATACGGTTCGGGTAGTTGGAGCCAGAAACCGCATGAACGAAATTGCAGGATTTTTAGGTAATTCTTTACATGACCTATCACATCCTAACTTAATCCCCTTATTTATTGGAATTTTCCTTGGAATTCTGATAGGAAGCATATCATTTTTTATCCCGGGTTTACCTGCTCCTGCAAAGTTAGGTTTAGCAGGAGGTCCTTTAATTGTTGCATTAATCCTTGGGCATAAAGGTCGTGTGGGAAACTTTGATTTTTACATGACACCAAGTGCAAATCGATTTATTCGCGAATTGGGAATTGTTTTGTTTTTGGCTTGTGTGGGGTTAGGATCAGGGAAGCATTTTTGGGAAACCATTGTAAATGGTGGATATATCTGGATGCTCTATGGAGCAGCCATTACATTTATCCCTTTATTAGTAGTTGGTATTCTTGGACGCTTTTTAAAATTGAATTATTTAACTCTGTGTGGTTTATTATCAGGTTCAATGACAGATCCACCGGCTCTTGAATTTGCAAATTCAATTGCACCAGTACATGCACAAGCAAGTGCATATGCTACGGTTTATCCTTTAACCATGTTTTTGAGAATACTTCTGGCACAAGTATTAGTATTGGTATTAGCTTAAAATTCAACTCATGAAAACGATAGAAGAAATTGTAATTTGTCCAAGATGTGGCCAGGTATTTACCTGTTACAACTCGATGGAGTGTTGGTGTTCAAAAATCGAAATCCCTACTGATGTACTCAAATATATTTCAAATAACTATTCCGAATGTTTATGCAAAGAATGTATCGAAGGATTAATCATAAAAATATGTAATCTAAAAAATTAATACTATGGAAAATATAAAAAAAGAACAAAATAGTGGACCGTTGTTAAGTTGGGACATTTATTTCGATTATTATAATCGGTTAATGAAAAGAATGAATGATAAAATTTATTTAGAAAAGTTTTTACAACAACATTATGTTAAAATTCCAGGAGAACTGATGAAATGTGTTAACACGTACGATGCTATTGTAATCACAGACACTAAACAAATTATTCAATGGGTAAGTTCGGGATTTTATCATATGACCGGATATACTTTTGATGAGGCAATCTACAGAAAACCTTCTTTTTTACAAGGCTCTAAAACCAGCGAAACTATTAAAATACGAATTAGAGAGGCGATACTAAAAAGTAACCCTGTTTCAGAGACACTTGTAAATTACAGAAAATCAGGCATAGAGTATGATTGTCAGGTAAACATTGAACCAGTCTTTGATCATAAAAAGGATTTAACGCATTTTATGGCTTTTGAAAAAAAGATATAAAACCTTAGTTAATTTATCTTATAAGCTGCTTTCTCCAGGTCTCTTACGGTCTTAATTTGTTTTGGTGGATTTAGATATTGACCAAGGAACTTATAAATTCTTACACGTACTTCTCTGGCATGTTTTGTATCCATTCTATCAAACGAATGTCCTCCGGGGATATTTTGGAAGATCTCGTACTCAAATTTTTTACCATCAGCTTTTAACGATTTTATTAGATGTTCAACTTCTAAAACATTAACATCATCGTCATTTGTATTTGTGTGAATTAATAATGGTGTATTTTGAAATTTATGCGTATTCCATGCCGGAGATCTTCTTCTGTATTCATTTACATCCTCATAAGCCGTTTTACCAATATGATAATCAGCCGAAAAAAGCTCCCTGTAACTTTGGGTCTGGTAGCCCATTCTTGAAATTATATCACTTACCGGAACGCCGGCAAATGCAACTTTATAATCTTTTGGATGGTCAAAGATATTGTGCAATGTAATCATACCTCCATGGCTCCACCCGATAATACCAACTCTCTCTCCATCAACAATCTCATAATTATCAATCATAAATTGCCTACTTGCATTAACATCTTCAGTTTCTAATCCACCATAATCAATCTTTTCGTAATGGCCTTTTCCATAACCTGTACTACCTCGATATTCAGCCGCAACCACAATGTATTGTTGAGAAATCAGTTCTCGAACAATATGGGCATAGTATGTAGTGAAATCACCATGGACACCTCCATGAGGCAATACAATTAAAGGATACTTCTTTGATGGATCAATATCCTTAGGAATAAAGGTATATGTCCAGAATTTTACCGGATTACCTGCTCCCTGGGCTGTAGGGTTCTTTTCCTTCCATTTTGGAGGCCCATAAATATAAACCTTATCAACGTAAGCAATATCTCCAACCTTATTATACCATAGAATATCATCTGATATTTTTTCTAAACGATCAAACCTATGCTGCAGGTATTCCAATTGATCGTTAAGTTTTTCGATAATTTCATCTTTGTTTCCTGATTCCTGAGCAATTGTATTACTGAAAATAAAACAGAATAATACAAAAAGGAAAGGGTATTTAATACTTTTCATAATATTATAGATTTAATTTTAGGATTTTACTTTTGACTTTTAACATGGCTTAAAGTTTAAATCTCAATTTCTCCTTCAAATACAAAAATAGCTGGCCCGGTTAACCAAATGTCTTTATACTTATTTTTATCAACCTTTTTGAATGAGACATTTAAATTGCCACCTTTTGTTAAAATGTCATATGAATTTTTGTCAGATTTGGAGTATAACGATGCACAAATGGCAGAAGCCGTAACTCCGGTTCCACAAGATAAGGTCTCGTTCTCTACACCTCGTTCATAAGTTCGAACATAAATTTTACCATTCTGAATTTCAACAAAATTCACATTTGTTCCATCCGGTTCAAATTCGGCGCTATATCTTATTTCTCTACCTCTGTTAAAAATATCCAATTTATCAATATCATCTCTAAAAGTAACATAATGCGGTGAGCCGGTATTAAGGTAATAATTGGTATTAACAATGTTTATCTCTGTTACATCATTCATTTGTAATGATATGGTTTTATTATCGTTTACCATAGCTTTATGCTTACCGTCAATAGCCATAAACCGGATTTTTTTACCAGTTATATTTAAGCCTTTTGCAAAACGAACAAGGCATCTTCCTCCATTACCACACATGGTACTTTCTTTACCATCAGAATTAAAATATCTCATAAAAAAATCAAGTTCCTTATGGTTTTCAAGTAACATTAAACCATCGGCACCGATGCCAAATTTTCTATCACACAAACGATTAATTTGTGATTCGGTTAAACTAACCACATTGTCTCGATTATCAATAATGATAAAATCATTACCTGTACCCTGATATTTATGAAATTTGAACTTCATACAGTGTTTTTTTGTAAACATATAAAATAATTGATGATAAAGTTACGAAAGTTTACTTTTTGTTAAATAATGTTAAACGAATTTTATTTTAAGCCATGTAGGCATTAATTTTGAAATTAATAGGTTGAATCTATAATAAAACAAGATATGAAAACAAGGGTATTTTTAGGAAATATTATGATAGCATTATTATCAGCATTAATTGCGGTAATTATTTATTCGAATTTTATTAAAGAAGAAATTGAAGAAAAACCAGACTTAGAATCCCAAAAGCAGAATACGATTAATATTTTAGAAGATTCAAATTTGGTAAATTATGCGCAAGATCCATTAAGTTCAAATAGGCAGTTTCTTGATTTTACGGAAGCTGCAGAAAAGAGTGTAAATGCAGTAGTTCATGTAACCTCAAAGTATAATTTACAAACTGACTATTATGAAAATCCGCTTTATGAATTTTTCTTTGGTGATATGCAAAGACAACCGATTGAATCATTTGGTTCTGGTGTCATTATATCAGAAGACGGATATATTGTAACAAATTATCATGTGGTTGAAAAATCAGATGAAGTTCAGGTTGTTTTAAATGATAAAAGAACTTTTAATGCTGAACTGGTAGGAGTGGATAGAGGAACAGACTTAGCATTGTTAAAAATAGAAGGAACAGGTCTGCCGTATATTGCTCTTGGTAATTCCGATGTTTTGAAAGTAGGAGAATGGGTATTAGCCGTTGGTAATCCGTTTAATCTAACATCAACGGTAACAGCCGGTATTGTTAGTGCAAAAGCTCGTAATATAAATATTCTGAGAGGCCAGGCCCAATATACAATTGAATCATATATACAAACAGATGCTGCAGTTAATAAAGGGAATAGCGGTGGGGCCTTAGTAAATTTAGGAGGAGAGTTAGTTGGAATCAATTCGGCAATCATATCTCCATCCGGAGCTTATTCAGGATATTCTTTTGCTATACCAATCAATTTGGTTAAAAAGGTAGTTGCAGATCTTATTAAATACGGAGAAGTTCAAAGAGCGGTACTTGGAGTTGAAATTAGAGATGTTGATAATGACATAGCCGAAAAAAATAGTTTGGATAAAATAGAAGGTGTTTATATCATAAATGCTAATGAAGGTGCGGCCAGAGAAGCAGGAATAAAATCCGGAGATATAATTCTGGAAATTAATAATGTAAAGGTTAACAGTACAGCTGAATTAACCGAACAGATTGGCAAATATCGTCCGGGAGAAACCATTTATGTAACAGTTAAAAGAGATAATAAAAGGAAACAATTTGAGGTTCTTTTACGTAATATGCATGGAAACACTAAAATTGTCAAAGCCGAGGAATTTATATCAAGCCTTGGAGCTTCTCTGAGAATTCTTGATAGTCGCGAAAAAAGACTATATGATACTGAGCATGGTGTAAAGGTTATAGATTTAAAAGATGGAGCTTTACAAAAAGCGGGTGTCGAGGAAGGTTATATTATTACTCATATAGAAGATCAGAAGGTAAAAGGGATTGATGATGTTAAAAACATCCTTAACAGAAAGGGGAAAGGAGATGTTGTTGAGATTGAAGCTATGCACTCTGGAACAAGATACATTTATGTTTATAAGTACAGAGTAAAATTAGACTGATCAAAAAAGGATTTTAGGGTTCTTGGCTAAGTAGAAAGTGTTGACAATAAGGCACAATTAATCATAAATTGAGGAAATTTTCTTATAGCCAATGAGACAATTAAAAATCACCAAATCAATAACGAATAGAGAAAGTGCTTCTCTTGATAAATATTTGCAAGAAATTGGTAAAGAAGGTCTTGTAACTATAGAAGAAGAAGTAGAGTTAGCTCAAAGAATCAGGAAGGGAGATCGTTTAGCTCTGGAAAAACTTACCAAGGCTAATTTAAGATTTGTTGTTTCTGTAGCTAAGCAATATCAAAACCAAGGTTTAACACTACCTGATTTAATTAACGAAGGAAATTTGGGATTAATTAAAGCTGCCGAGAAATTCGATGAAACTCGCGGCTTTAAATTTATATCATACGCTGTTTGGTGGATTCGTCAGTCTATTTTGCAGGCATTGGCAGAACAGTCAAGAATTGTTCGTTTACCTTTGAACCAGGTTGGCTCTTTAAATAAAATAAATAAAGCATTTTCAAGGTTTGAGCAAGAAAATGAAAGAACTCCATCAGCAGATGAACTAGCAGATAAATTAGAGATTCCAAAAGACAAAGTGGCTGATACAATGCGAGTATCCGGACGTCATATATCGGTTGATGCACCTTTTGCCGAAGGAGAGGATAGTAGTTTGTTAGATGTTCTTATTAGCGATGATTCTCCTCATACTGATGTTACCTTAATTAATGAATCTCTAACACGGGAAGTGGATAGGGCACTAGCAACGCTTACTGAGCGAGAACGTGATATAGTGAGATACTTTTTTGGAATTGGAGTTTCAGAAATGACTTTAGAGGAAATAGGTGATCGATTTGGTTTAACCAGAGAAAGAGTTCGACAGATTAAAGAAAAAGCTATCAGAAGATTACGTCATACATCAAGAAGCAAATTGTTAAAGTCTTATTTAGGTTAAGGTTGTTAACAAGATCAAAAAGCCATCCAAATTAGGATGGTTTTATTTCTTCTTAGCAAGTCCTTGCAATGCAAACATTTCATCCCTGAGCCTGGCTGCTTCAGGAAAATTTAATTCTTTCGCTGCTTTTTCCATTAATAACTTTGTTTTTTCTATGGCTTTTTCCAGAGCAACGTTATCCATATATTTTACAATAGGATCAGCTGCAATATCCAATCCTTCGGGTTCAGAGTAGACTTTGCTTTTTACAGCGGCCTTTTTCTGGTAATCGCCCATTAATGATCGCGATGCCTTTACAATTTGTTTTGGAGTTATGCCATGTTTTTCGTTGTAAGCTAATTGCTTTTCTCTTCTATAAGTAGTTTGATCTATAGTTTGCTGCATGGAATCCGTAATTTTGTCTGCATACATAATTACTTTTCCCTCTATATTTCTTGCTGCACGCCCAGCTGTTTGGGTAAGGGATCTGTTGGACCTTAAGAAACCTTCCTTATCTGCATCTAAAATTGCAACCAGGGCTACTTCAGGTAAATCCAATCCTTCGCGTAATAAGTTTACACCGATCAATACATCGAAAGTTCCGTCACGTAATTGATCCATTATTTCAACACGTTCCAGCGTATCAATATCGGAATGTATATATCTGCATTTGATTTCAAATCGGGTTAAATACTTTGTAAGTTCTTCAGCCATTCTTTTAGTCAAAGTTGTAACTAAAGTTCTTTGAGCTTTTTCTACCCTAATATTGATTTCTTCCATTAAATCATCAATTTGATTTAATGAAGGTTTTACTTCAATTTCAGGATCAAGTAAACCTGTTGGTCTTATTACTTGCTCAACAAAAACTCCTTCACACTTTTCAAATTCATAATCACCGGGAGTAGCACTCACAAACATTAACTGTTTCGTTAAAGCTTCAAACTCTTCAAATTTTAATGGTCTGTTGTCAATCGCCGCAGGTAACCTAAAACCATATTCAACCAAATTCTTTTTACGGGAATGATCACCTCCAAACATGGCTCTGATCTGTGGAAGAGTAACGTGGCTTTCATCAACTACAGTTAAAAAATCATTCGGAAAATAATCCAATAAACAGAAAGGTCGCGTGCCTGGTTTTCTTCCATCAAAATATCTGGAATAATTTTCAATCCCGGGACAATAGCCAAGTTCTTTTATCATTTCCAAATCATACTCAACACGGTCTTTTATTCGTTTAGCTTCATGGTTTTTACTGATTGATTTGAAATATTCAATTTGTGCAAATAGATCATCTTGAATTTGGTGAATGGCTCTGTTCATTCGCTCTTTAGTTGTAACAAAAATATTGGCAGGGTATATTATTCCTGTCTGCAAGCTCTCTATAGTTTGATTGCTAATGGGATCAAACGATTCTATTTCTTCAATTTCATCGCCCCAAAATACAACTCTGTAAGCTAAATCATTATAAGCTAAATGAATATCAATAGTATCACCATTAACTCGAAAGGTACCGGGTTTAAAATCTATTTCACTTCTCGAATAAAGACTTTCAACCAAATATCTTAAAAACTGATTTCGATTAATGGTTTGTCCTTGTTTGATCGTTACTGTATTACTATGAAAATCATCCGGGTTTCCAATTCCATACAAACATGAAACCGAAGAAACTACAATAACATCTCTACGTCCTGAAAGTAGTGCCGATGTAGCGCGTAATCTGAGCTTTTCAATTTCTTCATTTATTGATAAATCTTTTTCAATATAAGTATCGGTAACAGGTAAATATGCCTCAGGTTGATAGTAATCGTAATATGAGACAAAATACTCTACCGCATTTTCAGGAAAAAATTGTTTAAACTCCCCATATAATTGAGCAGCTAATGTTTTATTATGACTTAATACTAGCGTTGGCCTTTCAACTACCTCAATAACATTCGCAACGGAGAAAGTTTTTCCGGATCCTGTTACACCAAGTAAAGTTTGGTATTTATCTCCCCGTTCAATTCCTTCTGCAAGTTGTTTTATAGCTTCAGGCTGATCTCCGGTTGGCCGGTATTCTGAGGTTAATTTATATTTCATTAAGATTTATTGCTTGGTAAGTACAACATAAACAGGGTAATGATCGCTATAGCCACCATAGTAATTTGGGCCTCCATATGTTCTGTTTGGACTTTTATTTCCTTCTTTGCTTTCATACGTGATCCAATCTGCCGAAAAAATGTGTGCTTCTTTATTTTTAACAACAAAACCGGTAGTGCAGTTTAATAATGAATTGGATACAATAATATGATCCAACACGCTCCACTCTCCTTTATAGTTATGGGTTCCTAATCCCTTTTCAGTAAATGGAATCATTAAATTATTTAATGATTCTTTATTGCCCGAGTTATCAGCTTTTAAGGTTTCTTTCACGCTTTTATTCATTGGTGTGTCATTTAGATCACCCATAACTAAAATTTTAGCAGATCTATAAATACTGGTAATTTGATCAATTTCATTTCTTACTAATTTTGCGTACTCCATCCTGTATTTTTCGGTCTCCTCCGTTCCTCCCCATCTTGACTTCCAATGATTAACAAATACATGTAACGTATCTGTTTGATTTATAATACCACTTACATAAAGTATGTCTCTGGATTTAAAATCTTTATCAAATTCAGGTTTTACAGGAATTATTTTATGATTTAAATAATAGAACTCTTCAGCGTCATATAACAAAGCAACATCTATACCCCGGGTATCCGGACTTTCTTGATGAACAAACCTATATTCAATATCCTTGATTCTATCTTGAAGAATTAAATCTTGAATTACTTTTCGGTTTTCTACTTCGCATAATCCTACTAATTCCGGTAGTTCATTATCTCCTATGGAACTGATTACAATCGAAAGATTTTTTAGCTTTTTATCATATCTTTCTTTATTCCACTTTTTACTTCCTTCCGGAGTAAATTCATCATCTTTAGTGTTTGGATCATCAGTTATATCAAAAAGATTCTCTACGTTGTAAAACATTGCAGTAAATGTATTTTTATCAACTTGTGAATAAACTAATATACTTATAAGAACTAAAGCTGAGAGAATAGTTACTTTTTTCATGAATATAAGGTTTAAGTTAGAAGCATAAAGTTAATAATATAAAATGACATTAATTACTGACATAAAGACAGAAAAAGCCATAATATAAACTATGGCTTTTTGTCATAAACTTCTGAACGAAGCTTGAACGTTTTTTTAAAGGAATATTACACAATATACAATGCCAAAATTGATGTCAATACCTCTACTTGTCTTAAAACTCTATTATTTTTCTTCACCGAATACCTTAAATCGTTTAAATAACAAAGGCGTTACAAAGAAGTCGGCAATAAGTGCTGATAACATTCCTGACACAGCTAATATTCCAAGGAAGAAGTAGAATTTAACCTCAGAAGTCAGGTAGGTTAAGAAATTAGCACTTAACACCAACGTTGTAAATACTAATGCAACACCTACGGAACGAATGGAACGTAATATGCTTTCACGGTAATTACGGGTTCTTAAAAACTCTAACTTGCTGTGGTTAATGAAATGAATAGTATCATCAACAGCAAGCCCTAGTATCATTGGCATTATTAATACCGTAGAAGAATCTAAAGGAACACCCGAAAAACCCATTATACCACCGATAACTAATGCCGGTGTTAGATTAGGAATAAGA
The DNA here is from genome assembly GCA_028282785.1 of Bacteroidales bacterium. Taxonomy (GTDB): domain Bacteria; phylum Bacteroidota; class Bacteroidia; order Bacteroidales; family UBA12077; genus UBA12077. The sequence goes on from JANQHE010000034.1 coordinate 104,143, forward strand.
GCAATAAGTCCTGTTTTAACACTTCCAAAAACAATCATCATTAATATGGCGATAATCAACATGGCAATACCAAATGAAACGATTTGTCCGTGAGCTATGTACCCAATCATTTTAATAAATTGAGGTATTGTACCTACAATGTTGATGTCAGAATCAGGGAATAGCTCTTTGGCATATTGTACTACCTCGTTAAAGTCATCTGTCATTTGTTTCACTTGCATATCATTTAGATGCACCGACAGGCGTAGGTATTTATAATCGTAATCAACCCAATATTCGCTTTCAGTTCCTCCTGCATTTTCATATAACAAAAGAAGTTGGGCCACCAAATTACGACTATCCGGTATTTTATAATGATCAGGATTATCCTCATTTAGCACTTGGTTCATATCTTTAACAACATCCAATATTGAGTTTGTTTTTTTAGCCATATTGGATTCTAACGCTTTGGCTTCCAGGGATTCCAATTTATGTAATACTTCAGGTTCCTTTGCCATGCCAGCTTCAGGTAGCTCAATCATTACCTCGTAAGAATACAAGGAACCCAGCTCGGTTTGAGCCAACTCAAATAGGTTCTTAACATAGGGAACTTTTGTGCCAATCGTCTTTTTTGGGTTTGTATCTACACTTATTAGGCTTACTCCCCAAATAAGAAAACCAATAATTACCAAATAGCTGAATACTATCTTTTTGGGATTATCCAGTATCCAATTTCCAAGTTTATATAACCGACCTTCAAGTTTTGAATGTTTGTTCTTTAAGTATTTCGGATGTTGTTTTTTGTTTTTACCAAAACTTAGCAAAACAGGTGTGAGTATCATTACTATGATAAAAGTTGCAGCTACAATTCCGGCTGTGGATAATCCCATAAAGCGAACAGTCTTTACCGGAATAAACAATGCACTAAGCAATGCTGTAATAGTTGTTAATGCCGTAAACAATACACCCCAACCTACTTCACCAAAGGAATAAATTATTGCTTCTCTACGTTGGCCGTGTTGCCTGAAATGCCGTTTATAAAAACTAAAAAGGTGGATGGAATAAGCTATGGAAACAGCAAATCCAATTAGGAATGGAAAACTAAGTACCATGTTGTCTACCGGCTTTCCAATAAAACCAACTACGCCATAAACTACCAACATAGAACTGATAGCAGATATTATAGGAACCACAACACCCCAAACTGAACGTAAAGCTATTATCAGAATAATAATTGCCAATAAAATGGCCATTCCCATTACACGACTGCTCTCAACAGCAAAATATTCTCGTTTTTCATGGTTAATAACTGGCATACCAATTGACCTAGGGTTCAATTGTTCGTATTTAGCCTGACTAATCACATTTAAAACAGATTCCCCGGCAAGTTCATCGGGACTGGTTTCATATTCACCTTGCCAATCCTCCGGAAATGGAGCAAACTTTATAGTTAATAATGTTTGTGTTCCGTCTGACGAAATAAACCTCTTTCGGAAACTTTCTTTGCTAAATGCTTTTTCCTTAATTTGAGATAACTCATTTGGATCGGTTGGTATTACTTCGGGAATAATTTGTTCAATTACCATTCCGTATTCATCACCGACCGTAAATTCCAAATCGTTTATTGAAGTAATACGTTCAACAAATACTACGCTATCAACAAGCTCGTTATGTAATTTCCTTAGAAGAGTTAAGGATTCATGCGAAAACAAATCTTCGTTTTCTAACAGTACAATTACATATTGGTCGTTTCCAAAAATTTCTTCAAATTGGTCAGTTTGAATTTTAATAGAATCACTTTCAAGAAAAGAGTTTTCGTTAGAAGTGTCAATTTTTATTAAAGTAGAACCATACATACAAGCAATAATAGTTGCTACAAACAATAAAAGGTAGAGCCACCTTAGTTTTAGAATATGATGGGCCAGTCTTTCAAATCCTGCATTTATTTTTTCAATATTCAGTATCATGACTTTTATTTTTTTAATGTTTTACAATTTGTTGTTTTTTGATAATTCTGTTTAAAAGCTAAATTTTGCTTTCACCCACATTTGTGAGTTTTTATTATACCTTCCGAAAACACCACTATCTCCGCGAAACCAATCATATCCAATCATTGCATGTATGTTGTCAGATAAGGAATAATCGGCACTTGTTCTGTTAAAGAAGTCTCCTTCATTTAAACCGAAGTACCCAAAGGTTGAAAGGCTTAAGGTGCTATGCAGTAACTTTTTGCTAACACCAAGAGTCGAGATATAGGTATGCTCGTTAAGGGCGTTCTCGTTTGAATATTCTAAAATGTATTCATCCGAAAACTGCCCGGTTATTGTCCATTCATTGCCAGGGTACCAGTCAATACCGAGAAGGTAATTGATACTATTACTTTCAAGTAACCCTGCTTCATAGTTTTTTGGTTTTGGTGAGAATTTCTTATCAAAATAGAATGCACTTTCCCCTTTAATAATAAAAGCACTAAGGGATTTAGAGAATCCCGCTCCGACAAAGCCCAAGCGATGATGTTCCGGCCTAATATGCATTATATCGGTGCTGTCATTAATATAATAGCTGTAAACGGGAGCTTTGTTCCAGGTATTCAAAGCTGAAATATCAAAGTCGATACCTGAAAGGTAAAAAGATAGTTTACCACCATATTCGATATTAGTGAGTTTAAAGTCAGGCGTTAAGGCTTCATCCTCAACCAATCCCAGTTCGGCATAATCCATACCCCAAGGATTATTTGTTCCGGGAAGTATATAACTCTCGAATACCGGAACACATACTAAATCTAACTCCCAGTTTTTGCTGAATTTACTAAATACTATTCCGTTCACTGGCATACGTATATCATCATAGTCCTGAGCCAGAAATTCAGTTAGGTCCATAGGAGAAATAACATCAGTTACTTTAAGCCCATCAGCTTTTCCCCAGATTATGATTTGTCGTCCGGCTTTAAATCCCCACGTATTACCAGTGTATTCCATATAAGCTTCACGAAATTGTATTTTTGATAGTTCAGGCAATACATTATTATGCAAAGCATTAATGGAAACGAAAAAATAAGAATTGCCGTTAACTTTTTCCAGTTCACCTCGAAATCGGGAACGAGAAGCCATAAAATCATTAGGATTATCTATTCTTACTGCATGGTAAGTATCAATAAAGCCCTTTACTTTTATCTTATCATTCTCTTGGGTAAAACCGCAGTATGAAATGAGTATAAGTATTATTATAAATGTTACTGTTTTCATGTTTTACAGTTTAATCCTTTGAAGAAAAGCTTATTGCAAGTATCCTTTTTCCAGTGAGTTTACTGTAAAGACACTTTCATCTATCGGAACATTGTAAGTCATTGATTCTAAAAGGATAATGGTTTTGTGATTACGCTGATGGTGGGTCATAATCATTTCTGTTGCCACCCAAAATCCATCAATTTTCTTAATTTGGTTTACTTCCAATAGTTTTAGTAAAGCTCCCTGCATATCATAGTATTTAACCATAACCGCCATGTAATTGTCTTTGCGTATCCAACTGATATTTTTAGAATACAAGCCGTCATTAAGTTTTGGTGTACTTTCAATTACCCAACATAATTGACCATTTACAGTTTCTTCGCGGATAAGTTTATGCTTGTCGGAATCTACATCACGGTTTCCCATGTCATCATAAGTAAAATCTGACCCCATGAAGTACTCTTTCTTTGCAGATGTTCCACTAATTCTACGTGTTTTTTTCATGGCGGGTAAATACAACCAACGATCGTCTGTTTTCGATTCATCGTTGTAATCCCATGTTAAAAAACCTGTTCCTTTTACGTCGGCAGGTCGCTGAAAGAACATGATTGTTTTTTTGTCTTTGCCATAATCTTTGGAGTAAGAAAGCATGGTACGTACTCTTTTTCTTCCACGTTTGTTAATTAACTCCATTGTCATGACCGATTTTCGGGTGTCACCATCAGGGCATTCATCAACTTTTAACATAATATCACGCCCTGTTTGTTGACTATAACTCAACTGAGCTATTGTTATAAATGACAAAACAAGTATTAATGATTTTACTGTTGGAATTTTCATTTTATTTCCTCCGTATTTTTTGATTATTTAATTTTTAAATCCTAATCGAAAATATGGAGAGAAACTATGAGATATATTATTTATGTAGCAAAAAGCTTGGCTTTGGAGGGAATGGAATTAAACTTGTAGTGAATGGTATTTTTTTGGGGTGAAATGTAAGGTTATCCGATCTAAAGTAATTCCTTTAAATCTTTTTCTTTTGAACGGGATACCGGTATTGAAATATCCATGTCGAAATTTTTAAGAAATGCCTTATTATCTGATTTATGAAAAGTATAACCAGATGCAGAATTAATAATATATGAGCGATGACAACGGATAATATTCTGATATCTCAATTGTCTTTCTACATTGGCAAGCGTAGTCCGTAATATTTTCTCAACTTTTTTCTTGTTCTCTTTAAAAACAATGAGTGTATAATTATCTTGTGCTTCTGCATATAAAAAATCCGAAATTATTAGTTCTACAAACTCTTTGGTATCGGATTCAATTTTAATTAGCTGATTTCCTGTGCCTTTATACTTTGATGCAATTAATTCAAGGAACAATGGGTGTTTATGATAATCTTCCCAAAATTCATCATACTGAAGAAACATCAAATAGAATAAAGGATTCTGAAGCATTTTTTCTAAGTACCGTATAGATTGTTCTTTTTTTCCTAATATTTTACATAAAACAGCCTTGTTATAAAAAGTACTTGTATCATTTTCCGGCAGTTGCTCGATGAGTGATTTGGTTTTGAAAAAATTATCTTCGTCTTTTAATCCTTTATATATTTCTAAATAAAGTCCATATTTCATGTTTTGATACTCATAAGCATCGTCACCTATGTTCAAATATTCCATAGCTTGGCGATATTGCCTTAGCATAATGCAACAACAAGCCAAACGCAGGACATTATATGTTCTATTCACATCCTCATTCAATAATATGAGGTAAGTGTTGTGAGCAGCTTCGTACTCCCTGTTTAAATATTGAATTAATCCAAGACGAACATTTACTGAAAAGGAATAAGGATCTAGTTCTTTTGCAAGCTTTAATTCACTTAATGCTCGCTTAAGCTCTCCTTTTATTAGGAAAACCATTCCATTATACATCCGTATTTCAGCATTACAAGGGCTGATTGCGAGTGCTATGGTAATATTTTTCTCGAAATCCGGAATAAACCAATTGCCCAACCAAAAAGAAGCCAGAGCTTTAGCAATATAACCATCAGGTATTGTACTATCTGCTTCAATAGATTTTTCTGCATTTATTATGGCATTGGTGATATTTTCTTTAAAATCTCCAACTCTGTTCAATGCTATATATGCATAGCACATACTAATACCTGCATAAGCAAGTGCATAATCAGGAACTATTTCCAGAGCTTTTTTAAATTGATTTATTGCACTCGTTGTATCTGAATCCCATTTTTTTGAGAAGTACTTTCCTTGCAAATAATGTGAGTATGCTACGGGGTCAATATAGTAATCATTTGCATCATTCTGTTTAGGTTTTGGTTCTTCCTTTTTAAAATACTGCAGTATACTTTTTGAAATCTGGTTTTCTGAGTCGTAAAGAGTATCAGAGTCAGATTTAATAGTATCGGCAATAATATTATAACCATTTGAACTATCAACTAGTTGGTAAGAAATTCTGTATTCATTCATTCTTTTACGAATACTTCCATCCAATATATAGTTTACATTAAGTTTTCGGCTAATATCTAAAATAGATAACTCTTTGTTTTTGAAAATAAAAGATGAAGAACGAGCGGTAACGAACAAATCCTTTGCTTTTGATAAACTATTGATTACCTCTTCTGCAATTCCATCACATATATAGTCAAGCTCTTTTTCAGAAGATGTGTTATGGAAAGGAAGTACGGCGATAGAATTCTTTTTCTTTTGTTTAGGTATTAATTCATCTTGAGATGGTATATAGAAGCCCTTAGATGAGAGTGCGTAGACCTCAACAGGTGATTTCATATCTTTCATAAGTACATCACCGACGTACGCAAATTCAAATTCTTTGAACTCTTTTAATGAATTCACTAAATCACCTGTTAATAGTATAGAACCTTCTGAACATATTTCAGAAAGTTTATATGCAAGTGAATTGTCTAACTTTTGACCAGTTTGCCCTTCTTCATCACTTATATAACTAATTCCTGCCCTGAAAGGAATGCGGGGTTCTTGTAAAAAATGAAGAAAAGAGTTCATCGCGAAGCGAATAGCATTTTCGGGCAATTTAAAGTCTAATGAAATAATTTCGGAACTATTATATAATATTTCATTTCCATATTTATTACTTAAAGAATTAAAAATGGATTTATATCGTGATTTTAAATCTTTAACTTCTGCTCGAATGGATTCATCAATGTGAGGCAAGTCAATAATTTGACCGTATAATATGATATTTTTGTTTTTCATGTTTCTTGTTACTTACAAAAACCATAAATATTTTTGCTAAATTGGGAATTTTGTTGCCATCTAAATATGGAAATATAATTGGATATTGTATTGAATTTTTGAGAATTACTATCATATTTGTATTAAATAAGAAAATCCCTCCACCAAAGGATTTGAATTATTCAATAATTTTTTCATCTATTTTTCTTATGGCCATTCATACTGGCAACTACGTTGCTAAAAGTGAATTGTTCTCTTTTTAGTTCATCGTACCAATAGAAGTTAGAAACGATTTTATAAACGCCAATAATCTCCTCATGTATACCATTAAATACAGTTACAGCTTTTTCTGACAGTGTTTTGCAGGTTTCTTTTAATGTTTCCTGTGTTATGTTGGCTTCTTTTAATTGGTAGGCATAACCAATAATTCTGTCAATTAGTGCTATGTTAGTTCCTTTTTCAACAATTTGTTTTTTCAAACCTTCGGATATGCCTTTTTTGAAGGTACTTATTAGTTGTATTAAAGCTTCCCAGTCGCCTTTTTGTATGCGATACAGGTTTTTATCATATCCCATTTTTTTTACTATTTCTTTAGATTCCTTAACGAAGTCAGCTTCAAGCTGAGCTTTAAGTAATGATAAATCTTTTAATACGAGATATTGAAGTGATGCAAGTTTTCCGGTTATATCCCTTAGTTCTTTATTTTTGTCTAAATCAAGATAATTTTTAATTCCATCATCAATTTTTACAGATAATTCAGTTACGTTAGTTTCAGTCCAGTTGTTTCTTACAATTGCTAGGTCGGATAAGTTCCCGGCCAAAGTTTGAGTTATTATTTTTGACGCTAAAAGCATTTCAAAGCCTTTTACTTTGTATGTTCTTGCATTTGCTATAATAAATAGAATTTAGATGATTATTAAATATTAAATGAACTATCTATTTGATACTAACAACTCCCTTAATCCACATCTAAAGTATCTACTATTCTAGAAATTGATTCCATTGAGGTTGAATTTCATTCGTACACCACTTTGATACTGTTGTCCGTTTATTTATAATTCTGATACCAACCATAAATTTGTTTTTCCTTTCTCTTTCAATATTGCTTTAATTTTATTGAATATTCACTTTTTTTACCACTTTTCAATATTTATTGCTTACGCGTTAATTCTAAACAATATTTACAAATATATGCTAAAAATACCTTTGTGTAAGTATATTTGTATTCAATATCAGTATACAATATTGATTATATTTAAAAATAAAATAAATTTAAATAGTGATGATGTAGGCTGGCTTTTTCAAAAATAAGCCAAAAAAAGAGCCCCGAATCTGTCTGCCAACAAGGCAGAAAATCCCACTGTCGTGTTGGCAGGTAGTCAGAAAAGCAGGAAATGCTCCGCTTTGCAGTGTGGCCTGTCTGCCCTGCCTAGCCGTCAGGCAGGCGAACAGGCAGGAAAATCTGGCGGCGGTGTCTGCCTACCAGCGTGGGTGGGGGACTTCGGGGATAGATTTCGGTTGGCGGGGTGTTGATTGGTGGTGGTAAACCTGTCTGCCGACAGGCAAGAAAAGAAAAGGACATCGACCAAAAAATGGAAGATGTCCTATCATGTCGGGATGAGAAGATTCGAACTTCCGGCCCCACGCCCCCCAGACGTGTACTCTAACCTGGCTGAGCTACATCCCGAATGATTAGCAAAAATACTTATCAAATCTTAATTAACAAAATTATTATTTATTTAAAATGTGGTATATTTATTGTTTGATAAAATGATATTTATTAAAATATTTAGATAATTACTTAAGTAAAATAAATCAATAAATTAAACAATAAAAAAATGGCATTATTTAAAACATTAGATAATCAAGAAGAAGAAAATAATCCAAAACAAGTGGATACTGAAGTTGAAAAAGTGAAATGTTTAATCGTAGGTTCGGGTCCTGCAGGATATACTGCGGCAATCTATGCGGCAAGAGCTAACCTAAATCCTGTAATGTATGAAGGCCTGGAACCAGGTGGACAGTTAACAACCACAAACGATGTTGAGAATTATCCAGGATATCCTGAAGGTATAACAGGTCCGGCAATGATGGAAGACTTTAAAAAACAAGCACAGCGTTTTGGAACCGATGTTAGGTTTGGTATGGCTACGGCAACAGATTTATCAGAAAGGCCTTTCAAAGTTACCATTGATGGTAAAAAACTTATTGAGGCAGAAAGTTTAATTATAGCGACCGGAGCAACGGCTAAATATTTAGGTATAGAATCAGAAGAGAAATTTAAAGGTCAGGGGGTTTCTGCTTGTGCTACTTGTGACGGATTCTTTTATAAAGGGAAAGATGTTGCGGTAGTAGGTGGTGGAGATACAGCTGCAGAGGAGGCTACTTATTTGGCAGGATTATGTAACAAAGTATATTTAATTATCAGAAAAGATCATATGCGAGCTTCTAAAGTGATGCAAGAGAGAGTTTTCAATACAAAAAATATTGAAATACTTTTTGAGCATACTACAAAGGAAATTGTTGGTGATATGAGTGGTGTTACCGGCGTAATTTTGAAGAATGGAAAAGATGAGGATGTTAAAATTGATATTCATGGATTCTTCCTGGCAATTGGACATACTCCAAATTCCGATATATTTAAGAAATATTTGGATACTGATGAAGTAGGTTATATTAAAACCGAAGCAGACAGTACAATAACAAAAGTTCCCGGTGTATTTGCGTGTGGCGATGTAATGGATCCACATTATCGTCAGGCAGTTACTGCGGCCGGAAGTGGTTGTAGAGCAGCTATGGATGCAGAGCGATTTCTTGGATCTTTACAATAGATAATAAAAATAAGAAAAGCCATCTTTAACGGATGGCTTTTTTAATATTATAAGGATATATTTACTTTACAGGAGCAATTCTATCAGCTTTATATTCACCAGCTTCTAATTTCTTTTTAACTGCTTTAAATGCATTGATTGTATATTCAACATCTTCAAGAGTATGCATTGCAGTAGGAATAAGTCTTAATAATAACTGGCCCTTAGGAATTACAGGATATACAACAATTGAACAGAATACATTATAATTTTCCCTCAGATCCATTGTAATATTCGTTCCTTCAGGGATACTTCCGGATAAATAAACCGGTGTTACAGGCGATTCCGTTTCACCTAAATTAAACCCAGCATCCTTTAATCCTTTTTGTAAAGCACGAACAACAGTCCAAAGATTTTCTCTTAATTGTTTTTGAGTTTTAAGAAGTTCTAATCTTTTTAAACTACCAACAACTAAAGGCATTGGTAACGACTTGGCAAAGATTTGTGATCTTAGGTTATATCTTAAATAATTTATAACATTTTCACTAGATGCAACGAAAGCTCCAATTCCAGCCATTGCTTTTGCAAAAGTTGAAAAATAAACATCAATTTCATTTTGTACACCTAAATATTCACCAGTTCCTGCACCAGTTTCGCCCATAGTACCAAATCCATGCGCATCATCAACCAATAATCGGAAATTATACTTTTCTTTTAATGCAACTATATCTTTTAAATTACCAAGGTCTCCAGCCATTCCAAATACACCTTCGGTAATTAATAAGATACCACCTGTACATCCATCAGCTTGTTTAGTTGCAAATTGTAGCATTTTTTCGCATTTCTCCATGTCATTATGCGGAAATACAAAACTTTTACCTCCTTTTGCTTTATGCAAGAATACACCATCCATAATACATGCATGCGATTCTGAGTCGTATACAATAACGTCATTTCTAGTAACTAAACTGTCGATGATTGATACCATTCCTTGATATCCAAAATTTAATAGATAAGCATCTTCTTTTCCAACAAATTCAGCTAATTTAGATTCCAGTTCTTCGTGTTTACTTGTTTGTCCTGACATCATTCTTGCACCCATAGGATATGCTAGTCCCCACTCTTGTGTCGCTTCAGAATCGACTTTTCTTACTTCAGGGTGGTTTGCTAATCCAATATAGTTATTTAAACTCCATGTTAGAACTTCTTTACCCCTAAATATCATTTTAGGATTAATATCACCTTCTAACTTTGGAAACATAAAATAGCCATGGGCTTCTTTCATATGTTGCCCTAATGGCCCCATACCTCGTTTTATCTTATCAAATAAATCCACTGTTTATAGTTTTTTGTTAGTATACAATATTAAAGGCACAAAAGTACGTTTTTTTAAAAAAATTGCAAATTGATGAAAATAAATTAAATAAAATCAGCGTTTAGTGTAATTATATTTTAGCATTTTAAACTAAAATTGTACATTTGCAAAATGTTTGAAAAAATGAAAAGATTAATACCGTTTATTCTACTGTTGGCAATAGTTTCATCGTGTAAATACGAAAAATTATTGAAAAGTCGTGATTATAGTTTAAAGTATCAAAAAGCTTTGGAATATTATGCCGAAGAAGATTATGTAAGGGCTGAAGGATTATTTGAACAACTTAAACCTATTCTAAGAGGTACTAAACAAGCAGATACAGTATATTTTTATGCCGCATATAGCAATTATTATCAAAAGAGTTATTTACTTGCATCTCATTATTTTGACGAGTTTAGAAAGATATATGGAAACAGTAAATTTGCTGAAGAAGCTGAATTTATGAATGCCTACTGTACTTATTTAATGTCTCCTCGGCCAAGTTTGGATCAAGCATATTCTTATCAGGCAATTTCGTTATTTGGGTTGTATATTTCAAGATATCCAAACAGTGAAAGAAAAGGTGAATGCGTAAAATATATTGAAGAGTTAAGAAATAAATTAGTTGAGAAATCATATCAAAGTGCCAAATTATATTATAATCTTGGAGATTATAAGGCTGCAATTATTGCATTAAACAATAGCTTAGATGATTTTCCGGAAACAAAGTACCGGGAGGAATTAATGTTTATGATTCTAAAGGCAAAATTTTTATTGGCAGAAAACAGTATTGCTACAAAAAAAACGGAAAGATATCAATCTACTGTTGATGAGTATTACTCGTTTATGGGAGAATGGCCTGAAAGCGAATTTATGAACGAGGCAAAAAATATGTTTGCTGATTCACAAAGGAATTTGAAAAATTAGTATATAATTAATTTGTATTAGGATGGATTACAAAAAGACAAAGGCTCCGGGATCAACTGTTACACGAAATTTAAATGAGATAGATCGTGAAACAGGAAATATTTATGAAACTGTAGCCATAGTTTCAAAAAGAGCAAATCAGATTGGAAGCGAACTTAAGGAAGAACTGAACAGAAAGTTGGAAGAATTTGCATCTTATACAGATAACCTTGAAGAGGTATTTGAAAATAGAGAGCAAATTGAAATATCCAGATTTTACGAAAGATTACCAAAGCCTAGCTTAATAGCAATGCAGGAATTTTTAGATGGAGAAATCTATTATAGAAAGCCTGAAATTGAAGAAGCAGAATAGTTTATTCAAACAATTAGCTCATGAAGCTAAAAGGAAAAAATATTTTATTGGGAATAACCGGAGGAATAGCGGCGTATAAAGCTGCTATTCTTGTAAGGTTACTTGTGAAAGAGGGTGCACAGGTAAAAGTGGTTATGACCAAATTAGCTAAGGAATTCATTACTCCGTTAACTTTAGCAACACTCTCAAAAAATCCTATTTTAGTTGAGTTCTTCGATCCTGAAAACGGACAATGGAATAGTCACGTCGATATAGGTTTATGGTCAGATTTATACATGATTGCACCGGCAACAGCAAATTCTATGGGTAAAATGGCTCATGGAATTGCAGATAACCTATTGCTTACAACCTATTTGTCGGCACGATGTCCTGTGATGTTGGCTCCAACCATGGATTTGGATATGTACCAACATCCCGCTAATTTAAAAAATATTGAGATCTTAAAATCTTACGGAAATATTATTGTCGAACCGGAAAGTGGAGAATTAGCAAGTGGATTGGTAGGGAAAGGAAGAATGGCTGAACCAGAAGTGATCACCGAGAGAATAATCGAATTCTTTTCTTCAAAAAAAAAACTAAAATCTAAAAAAATTCTTGTAACAGCAGGACCAACATTTGAACCAATTGATCCTGTAAGATTTATTGGAAATTATAGTTCCGGTAAAATGGGTTATGCTATTGCAGAAGAATTAGCTACTCAAGGCGCGGAAGTTCTTCTTGTTTCGGGCCCAACTCATTTAGAAGTTTCAAATCCATTAATAAAAAAAATAAAGGTTCAAACTGCGCAAGAAATGTACGATGCTGCAGTAAATAATTTTTCTGATTGTGATGGTGCTATTATGTCAGCTGCTGTAGCTGATTTTAAACCTGTAACTCAATATGACCAAAAGATTAAAAGAGGAAAAGATGACTTGAAAATTATCTTAGAGCCCAATAAAGATATTGCTGCAGAATTAGGTAATATTAAAAAAGAAAATCAAATTCTTGTTGGATTCGCTCTCGAAACAAATAATGAGTTGGAGAACGCTAAAAAGAAAATACAGAATAAAAACCTTGACTTTATCGTTCTAAACTCATTAAAGGAGGAAGGTGCAGGATTTGAACATGATACGAATAAAATTAGTATTATTGACAAAATTGATAATATTACTAATTTTGAATTAAAGTCAAAACAAGAGGTTGCTATTGATATAGTGAATGAACTGATCAAAAAGTTTTAAATTTTCAAATATGAAAAAAGTAATTGTTTTATTCGTTTTCTTATTTGTGTCTATTATTTCAATGGGGCAGGAACTTAGATGCAATGTACAGGTAATTTCAAGTCAGATTCAAGGGACAAATAAACAGGTTTTTCAAACACTACAAACCGCTATTTACGAGTTCATGAATAATACGGCATGGACAAGCCATGTTTATTCAAATGAAGAAAGAATTGAATGTAATATATTAATTAACCTTCAGGATCATAGTGGTGATGAATTTAATGGAAGCATTCAGGTTCAATCAAGTAGACCAACTTATAATACTTCATACAATACGACTATTTTAAATTATAAAGATGATTATCTCAGATTTAATTATGTTGAATTTGAACCTTTAGAATTTACTATTACAGAGCACCGTTCAAATCTGACATCTGTGTTAGCTTATTATGCATACATTATTCTAGGGCTAGACTATGATACATTTTCGTTAATGGGAGGAACAGAATTTTATCAAAAAGCAGAACAAATTGTAAATAACGCCCAAAATGCACAGGAAAAAGGTTGGAAAGCATTTGAAAATCGTAAAAATAGGTATTGGCTTATAGAGAATATTCTTAACGATAGATATAGGGGTATTCGAGAATTCTTATATAGATATCATCGGTTAGGGCTTGATGTAATGGAAAGCAAAGAAGCCCAGGGTAGAAGTGAGATTGCGGAAAGCCTTGATTTAATGCAGAAAATATATCGACAAAAACCCGATCCGTATTTATTCTATTATGATTTAATCATGAGTGCTAAATCAAATGAGCTGGTAAATGTTTTTTCCGAATCGTTTATGGCAGAAGCAGATCGGGTATATAAGATTTTAGTTGAAATTGATCCTACAAGATCTGATAAATATAAGAAGATCAAACAGCAGTAATCAACATTTTTTGTTATTATTCTTACCTTAAATTAAAGATATTCAATGATCTTTTTTTAGTAAGTTTGTAATCATTATTCAGATACATCTGTTATGCTACAATCAATTTATATTCAGAATTATGCTTTAATCAGTGAATTGGAGATTGATTTTAATAAGGGATTAAATATAATAACCGGGGAAACCGGTGCAGGTAAATCTATCTTATTGGGAGCTTTATCATTAGTATTGGGACAAAGAGCCGATACCTCGGTTTTAAAAGACAAAGCCAGGAAATGTTTTGTGGAAGCAAAGTTTCAAATTAAACAATATAAAATAAAGCACTTCTTTAAACAAAACGATCTCGATTATGAAGATTTGACCACCATAAGACGTGAAATAACGGATAATGGTAAATCTCGCGCTTTTATTAATGATACTCCTGTAAACCTTTCTTTATTAAAGGAATTAAGTTCATCATTAATTGATATTCATTCACAACATGAAAGTTTATTATTGGGAGACGATCATTTTCAATTAAGTTTAGTTGATTCATTTGCACACCATCAGGATTTATTAGATACTTATGGAAATAAATTTGAAGAGTATAATATTTTAAATTCTGAATATAATAAGCTTATAAATAATGCAGAGAAAGCAAAAGCAGATTTGGATTATTATCAATTCCAGTTTGATCAACTAGAAGCATTAAAATTAACGGATGGTGAACAAGGTGAATTAGAAGAAGAACTAGTGCAATTAAATCATGCGGAGGAAATAAAATTGAAACTCTCTGAAAGTTTTCATTTACTTTCGGGAGAGGAGATTTCGATTATTTCCAACTTAAAACAAGTAAAAAGTGCTATAGAATCAATCTCAAAATATATTAAAGAAGGAGAGGATTTAACGCAACGTATTGAATCAACTTATATTGAATTACAGGACTTAAATAATGAGATAGAAATTCTAAATGAGAAAGTTGAACATGACCCAGCAAAAATAGAGTTTATTCGAGAGCGTTTAGATAATATTTATTCATTAGAACAAAAACATAAAGTTAGTTCAGTTAAAGAATTAATCACTATAAAGGAAGAGTTGCAGCAGAAAATTGACATGATTAATTCGTATGATTTTGAAACAGAAAAGATTAAAAAACAACTTGATTTATTATTGGTTGAACTGACAAATGATGCAAATCAAATTTCTGAAAATAGAAAAGTTATTATTCCAAAAATTGAGAATAAGGTTATTGGGATATTGCAATTACTGGGAATTCCAAATGCTAATTTTAAAGTTGAACAAGTTCCAACAGAAGAATTTCTACCAACAGGAAAGGAAATAATCAGGTTTTTATTTTCGGCAAACAAAAATGTTGCATTGGAAGAATTATCAAAAGTTGCTTCGGGAGGTGAAATCTCCAGGTTAATGTTAAGCATTAAATCATTATTAGTTGAAACAACTACTTTGCCAACAATCATTTTTGATGAAATTGATACAGGAACATCTGGTGAAATAGCCGATAAGATGGGCTCAATTATTAAGCAAATGTCAAAAAATATGCAAGTAATTAATATTACACATTTGCCGCAGATTGCAGGAAAGGGAGATTATCATTATTTAGTTTATAAAAAGGACAATCACGAAACTACAAATACATACATAAAACTTTTATCGCAAAGCGAACGAATAAATGAGATAGCAAAGATGTTAAGTGGAGAAGCTCTCACGGATGCTGCTATTGAAAATGCAAAGGTTCTACTTGCTAAATAGAATTAGAAAGAATGCCTAACCTGCCGGCAGGCAAGCAGGATTGCCTCAAATTTAAAATACTTAAAATGATAATTAGGAATGAGTGAGGGAGAAAAATATAATAAGAAGAAATTTGCAAAAGAATTAGAAGAACGAACTAAGTTATTTGCTATTTCTATTATAAAATTGTCTATTAAATTACCGGACACCCCTGAAGGAAGAGTTGTTAAATATCAGTTATCAAAAGTAGGAATAAGTGTAGGAGCAAATTACAGAGAAGCAAATAGGTCGAGAAGCCGAGCAGACTTTAAAAATAAAATAAAAATATGCGAAAGTGGAGCAAGTGAATCTTAGTATTGGCTGGAAATAATATTGATGGTTGATTGGTTAAAACCTGAAGAAATGGAATATGAGTATAAGGAATCCGGAGAATTGTTGGCAATTTTCACATCTATAGAACTTAATTTGAATTCAAAATAATAATTAGCTAGATTTTTAGGCATTTTAGTGCATTTTATATTTTTGGCATTAATATGAACATTATTTCTTAATGATTGTATCTAGCTTGTACAAAAAAAAAGTTTAATCATGGCATTTAATTTATTAAAAGGTAAAAAAGGATTAATTTTTGGTGCATTGAACGATAAATCAATTGCATGGAAGGTAGCTGAAAAGGCTTATGAAGAGGGTGCAGAAATTGTTTTAACAAATGCACCTTTTGCATTACGGTTAGGTGATACTGATGAGTTAGCTGAAAAATGTAATTCTATTGTTATTCCGGCTGATGCAACAAGTATTGAAGATATTGAGAATTTAGTTGATAAAACCATGGAGCATTTTGGAGGTAAATTTGATTTTATACTTCACTCAATTGGTATGTCTCCAAACGTTCGTAAAGGTATAACATATGATAACCTGAATTACGATTATTTTTTAAAAACCTTAGATGTTTCAGCTTTATCTTTTCATAAAATACTACAAGTTTCCAGGAAAAAAGATGCTTTAAATAATTGGGGCTCTGTATTAGCGCTTTCATATGTTGCAGCGCAAAGAACATTATACGGATACAACGATATGGCTGATGCAAAATCATTGTTAGAGTCAATTGCTCGTAGTTTTGGATACATTTATGGCCGTGAAAAGAAAATCAGAATAAATACTATTTCACAATCACCTACGCAAACAACAGCAGGTTCTGGCGTTATGGGATTAGATCAGTTGATGGATTTCTCAAACCGAATGTCGCCTTTAGGCAATGCGGATGCAGAAGAATGTGCAAACTATTGTATTGCCATGTTCTCTGATTTAACAAAGAAAATCACAATGCAGAACATATTCCATGATGGGGGCTTTTCAAGTATGGGTATGAGCCGCAGGGCAATGGATGTTTATAGTAAGAATTTAGATGAATGCTGCGAGTTTAGAGAAATAGACTTTAAAGATATTACACACCGGTTCGAAGAATTCTAGAAATTTTATAAACCGGCATTAGCCGGTTTTTTCTTTTCATACTTGGTAGTTTTTAATTTTTCAGGTAGATTTCCACCTTGTTTTTAAACATGAAGTTATGAATTTAGTTTTACTCATCGTTTTCTACTTGTTTTTCCCGGTTTTTATATTATACCTGTGCCATAAATTTCCAATTGTCAATAAGATTGGTGCAGTGCTGTTAGCTTATGGGTTTGGCTTGGTTTTGGGTAACCTCAATATTTTACCAGAAGGTAGTAACAAAGTTCAGGATTTAATGACAATGATTACTATTCCATTAGCGATACCTTTACTATTGTTTTCAACTAACATTAAGGCTTGGTTTAAAATTGCAGGTAAAACATTAGTTTCAATGATCATAGCCCTTGTGAGTGTTGTTTTAGTAGTTTTTGTGGGTTATTTTATTTTTAAAGGGAATGGGATTAAAGAATTATGGAAGATTGGAGGATTATTAGTTGGGTTATATTCAGGTGGAACTCCAAACCTTGCATCACTGAAGTTGATTCTAAATGTTAATCCTGATGTATTCGTAATAACACATTCATTTGACATGTTAATTTCAGCAATATATTTATTGTTTCTGATTACAATTGGACAGAAAACATTTCAATTGATTTTACCAAAATACAAAAGCTTTAATAATCCTATTAGTAAGGATTCAAGAAATAATACTGAAAATAACTATTGGGGATTTTGGAAAAAACAATATAGGGTATCATTACTAAAAGGGTTAGGTTTAGCGGTATTAATATTCGCTGTTGGTGGAAGCTTAACGTTTATCGTACCTGAAGGATCTCAAATGGCGGTTGTTATGCTAACAATTACAACCTTAGCAATATTAAGTTCTCTAATTAAGGGTGTGAATAAACTTGAAAAAACCTTTGATTTAGGAATGTACCTTATTTTAGTTTTTAGTATTGTTATAGCTTCAATGGCAGATATTAAGACTTTTACAGGGACAGCACCAGACTTGTTATTGTATATATCATTTGTAATTTTTGTATCACTTATCTTACATGTATTAGTTTCTAAAATATTTAAAATTGACTCGGATACTGTAATGATAACTTCCACGGCATTAATATGTTCACCTCCTTTTGTTCCGGTAATTGCAGGTGCAATTAAGAATAGGGAAATTATAGTATCCGGATTAACAGTTGGAATAATAGGGTATGCATTAGGCAACTATCTTGGATTTGTAATCGCACAAATATTACATTCATTATAAATTTAAATTGGCATGAAAGAGATTGAGTTTATTTTATATGTTTCAGATCAACAAAAAAGTAAAGATTTCTATCAACAACTTTTAAATATTAAACCAAGTTTGGATGTTCCCGGGATGACAGAATTTAAGCTGAATGAGGGGGTTAAACTGGGGCTAATGCCTGAAGGTGGAATCGCAAAAATTATAGATGGTAAAATATCTCATCCATCAAATGGCCAAGGTATTCCGAGATGTGAATTATACTTGGTTGTTGAAAATGCACAGGAATTTATGGATAAAGGAATTAAATTAGGGGGAAAAGAAATAAGCAAATTAAGTGATAGGGATTGGGGAGATAGGGTTGGGTATATCTCTGATGTAGACGGGCATATAATTGCCTTTGCAGAAAGGGGATAAAAACATTATTGACAGAAAAAATCCTGCCAATGATGTTTACAAAGTTTTATTTCCAACGCTTAAAACCCGTTTAAATCCATTAAAACAGTTGGAATCAATAATAAAAATCCAAGTATTACTAAAATAATCATAAATGGAGTAATCCATTTTACCCATTTCTCATACGGAATTTTGGCTACACCTAATACACCGATCAAAACACCCGAAGTTGGTGTAATCATATTGGTAAAACCATCTCCTAATTGAAATGCAACAATTGTTGCTTGCCGGGAGATGCCGATTAAATCAGAAAATGGTGCCATTATGGGCATAGTAATAGCTGCTTTTGCGCTTCCGGAGGGGATTAATATATTTATTAAAGATTGAATAACATACATTACACCGATAGAACCAACCTTTCCCATTGTTTTCATTGATTGAGAAATGGAATAAAGAATAGTGTCGATAACTTTTCCTTCTTGCAATACAATGATAATGCCTCCTGCTAATCCAACAATTAATGCCGCAGAAGCAATATCTTTAGCACCTTCCAAAAATAACTTGGTAATATTATTCGGTGATTTGTTATTTGCAATTCCAGCGATTAAACCCATTACAAAAAATAAGGTGGCTATTTCCATTACGTACCAACCATATCCCATTACACCAATAATTAAAAACAATATAGTAAAAATGAGAATGTTAAGAATGAAAAAATGAACGGACTTCTTTAATAAAAAAGGGCTTGATAATATAAATAAACCGGTAAGTATTGGAATAATTGGCATTTTGGCAGCTGAATTTCCTATTGATAAGGTGGTTTCAAAATAATAAAAAGATAGGATAATTAAAGCAACTGATACTAATCCAAAAATTACCCATGCTGATTTAGGTGTATAATATTGCACATGCTCAGGATCAATGAGCGATTTATTTCTCCAGTTTTTGTTATCATCTTCATAAACCAATGACGATTTTGGATTCTTTTTAACTTTTTTAGCATATCTAATTAGATATACTATTCCAACAATGTTAAGAATAATCCATAAAACAAACCTGTATTCTATGCCTGTAAATAATGGAATTCCTGCAATTCCTTGTGCAATTCCTATAGTAAAAGGATTAAGTAAGGCACCTGCAAAACCAAGTGTTGCCGCAACAAAACATAAATTGACCCCTACAATAGAATCGTAACCCATGGATATGGCTAAAGGAACAAATATGATTACAAATGCTATGGTTTCTTCACTCATTCCAAATACAGCACCAAAAACTGAAAACATTAACATAATAAGGGTGAAGATTATATTATCAATGCCCAGAAATCGAAATAACTTAATGTGTTCAATACGTTTAGTTTTCTTAAGAAATGAAAAAATGCCCACATCAATTGCTTTACTATCATTCATAATCCAGAAAGCACCACCAATCATTAATATAAAAATTATAATGTCCGATTGTTTTACAAATCCTTTAAAAAATGCCGAAAAAATTTCTGATGTTTGAGGTACATTGTCTGTGGTATGAAAGGAATCTTTTATAATAACATTTTGTGTAGTTCCATCAGGTAAGGTAACTGTTTCTCTATCAAATTCACCACCAGGTAATACCCATGTTAATATAGCACAAAATACAATTATAAAAAATACTATGACATAAGTATGTGGTATTTGTCTTTTCTTTTTCATTTTATACTCCTAAATATTTAAAGTCCGTAAAAATAGAACATAAGTTATAGAACACGAAATTTATTATATATATCAATACAATTTTGTATTTTCGTACCCTTAAATGAAAGTAATAAAAAGTTGTTATGAGTTTGTTAATTAAGAATATAAAGAATCTAATAAATATTGAAGAAAGTTCCGTTAAATGGGTGGCAGGCAAAGATATGCAAAAATTAAATTCAATTGAAAATGCATACCTTATAATTAAAGAGGATAAAATTGCTGATTTTGATAAAATGAGTAATCTGAATTTAGATAATTTTCAAGGAGAAGAAATCGATGCAACGGGAAAAATGGTATTTCCATCATTCTGTGATTCACATACCCATTTAGTTTATGCCGGTAGTCGAGAAATTGAATATGGAGATAAAATTCGCGGATTATCTTATGAAGAAATAGCAAAAAGGGGCGGGGGAATATTAAACTCAGCAAAATTACTTCATAATACATCAGAAGATTCATTGTACGAACAGGCTTTACAAAGAATTAATGAAATAATTGGTTTTGGGACGGGAGCTGTCGAAATAAAAAGTGGATACGGTTTAACTGTTGATGATGAGTTAAAAATGCTTCGAGTAATAAAGCGTTTAAAAGATACTGCACCAATTACAATTAAATCTACATTTTTGGGTGCACATGCCATTCCTACTGAATATAAAGGAAAACAAGACGAATATGTAGATTTGGTAATTAATGAAATGATTCCCCAGGTTGCTTCAGAAGAATTAGCTGATTATATCGATGTATTCTGTGATAAAGGCTTCTTTACTGTTGACCAAACAGATCGAATCTTGATGGCAGGAATGAAATATGGTATGCGTCCAAAAATTCACGCCAATGAATTAGATTATTCCGGAGGAATTCAAGTAGGAGTCAAGTATAATGCACTTTCAGTGGATCATTTGGAATTTACAGGTGAAGATGAAATAAGAGTACTTTTAGAATCTGAAACTATGCCTACATTGTTGCCTGGAGCGGCTTTCTTTTTGGGAATGATAGATCCTCCTGTTCGTAAAATGATTGATGCAGGTTTACCAATTGCGTTGGCTTCTGATTATAATCCGGGATCGTCTCCTTCTGGAAATATGAAATTTATTATGTCTCTTGGAACTATAAAATTAAGAATGCTTCCGGAAGAAGTTGTAAATGCATCTACAATTAATGGTGCTTACGCTATGGGAATTCACGAAACACATGGAAGTATTGCAATAGGAAAAAAGGCAAATGTGTTTATTACTAAGAAAATACCCACTTATGAGTATATGCCTTACGCATATACAAGCAATTTAATCGATCAGGTAATACTAAACGGAAAAATAATTTAGTATGTATAATATAATATATAGGGATCAAAACTTGCGCCCTAAAAAAATAAATAGTATCCGGTATCCATAGATTTTTTACTATATAATAATAAGGTATAGTGAAAATTAAAAATTTAGTGTTAAACAAATAATCAAAAATCAAATGAAACAATTAGTAGAATGCGTTCCTAACTTTAGTGAAGGGAACAATATGGATATAATCAAACAAATAACAAACGAAATAGAAACAGTTGAGGGAGTAAGTTTATTAGATGTTGACCCCGGACAAGCAACTAATAGAACAGTAGTTACAATGGTAGGAGCTCCTGATGAAGTTTGCGAAGCAGCTTTCAGGGCAGTTAAAAAAGCCTCAGAACTTATTGATATGAGTAACCATAAAGGTGCACACCCAAGGTTCGGTGCTACTGATGTTTGCCCTTTAGTTCCTGTTGCAAACATAACAATGGAAGAGACGGTGAAATATGCTCATAAACTTGCAAAAAGAATTGGAGACGAATTAAATATCCCGATATATTGTTATGAAAATGCAGCATTAATAGAAGAAAGAAGGAATTTAGCAGTGTGCCGAGCAGGAGAATATGAAGGCTTAAAGGAGAAATTGGCAAAACCTGAGTGGAAACCGGATTTTGGCCCGGCAGGATTCAATGCTAAATCCGGAGTAACTGCAGTTGGAGCTCGAGATTTTTTAGTGGCGTATAATGTTAACCTAAATACAACCTCAACTCGCCGTGCAAATGCAATTGCTTTCGATGTTAGGGAAAAAGGTAGAGTAAAGCGTGAAGGTAATGCATTAACAGGGAAACCAATTTTAGATGAAAAAGGAAATAAAGTGTGGGAACCAGGTTCACTAAAATGCGTGAAAGCCATTGGTTGGTTTATTGATGAGTATGGTATTGCCCAAATCTCAATGAATTTAACAAATATCAGCGTAACTCCTGTTCATGTAGCTTTTGATGAAGTATTTAAAAAGGCTTTAGATAGAGGAATTCGCGTTAGTGGTTCGGAACTGGTAGGTTTAATTCCATTGCAAGCTATGATTGATGCGGGTAAGTATTTCTTAAAAAAGCAAAACCGTTCAGTTGGAATTCCGGAAAAAGAGATTATAAAAATTGCCGTTAAATCAATGGGCCTTGATGATTTATATGAATTCAAGCCGGAAGAAAAGATCATCGAATATAAATTGGCTGCAGATGAAAAAAAGAAGAAGTTAGTTGATATGACACTAACTGAATTCACAGACGAGACTGCATCAGAATCACCAGCACCGGGAGGAGGGTCAGTATCTGCATATATGGGAGCTATGGGAGTAGCCTTAGGAACAATGGTTGCAAACCTTTCATCACACAAACGTGGTTGGGATGACCGTTGGGAAGAATTTTCGAATTGGGCTGAAAAAGGAATGGAGTATCAATCAGAATTAGTAAGACTGGTAGATGAAGATACAGATGCATTTAATAGAATTATGGATGCATTTGGTTTACCAAAGAAAACTGATGAGGAAAAAGCAGCAAGAAAACAGGCAATTCAAGATGCTACTAAAAATGCAATAATGGTTCCATTTAAAGTAATGGAAGTAGCATACAAAGCATTAGAAGTAATTAAGGCTATGGCTGAGGTTGGAAATCCAAATTCTGTTTCTGATGCTGGAGTAGGTGCACTTGCGATTCGATCATGTGTAAAAGGTGCTTTTTTAAACGTTAAAATTAATTCTGGCGATTTAGAAGATAAGTCTTTTGTGCAAACCGTTAGTGAAAAAGCGCAAGAAATTGATAAAAAAACAGAAAAATTAGAAAATGAGATATTAAAAATTGTGGAAAATAAGCTATAACTAAGATATAGTAATATTTTAGATAAGATTTAAATAATATTAAATTTATGTAAAGCCCGGAAAATAAGTTATTTCGGGCTTTGTTTTTTTATCTAAAAACGATAAAAAAGAATATAAGAATTTTATTGAATTTTAATAAAAAGTGTTGCAAAATGTTGATTATTATTAAAAAAAGTTAAGTTTATTAATGCTAGTTTTTTTTGTTTATTCTAATTTTTTTATACATTAGCGGGGAAGAATATTTTTATATTAACTATTTATGAACCTAAAATTTTTATCTATGAAGAAATTAACAATTTTTCTTGCATTTTTGCTGTTTGCAGGTTTTACGTTGCAGGCGCAGATGCAGATTACAGGTACGGTAACCGGCGCTGAAGATGGGTTATCTATACCTGGAGCTTCCGTAGTAGTTAAAGGAAATACCTCGATAGGTACTACTACTAATATGGATGGAGCGTATTCTTTAACAGTACCTAGTGGAACTGAAGCCTTGATATTTAGTTTCGTTGGTATGAAAACAACTGAAGTACTAATTAACAGTCGTACAACAATTGATGTTCAGCTAGAATCAGAAGTGTTGGAGATGGATGAAGTTGTTGTAACTGCAATAGGTATTTCAAGGGAGAAGAAGGCTCTGGGATATTCTGCTCAAGGTGTTTCTGGTGATGAGCTAAGTAGAGTTGGAGAAGCTAATGTTATTCAGTCATTATCTTCAAAGTCAGCC
>JANQHE010000029.1 GCA_028282785.1 Bacteroidales bacterium
AAAAAGTCTAGTTTTACATCTATATCTGAAAATCAGGATTTGCCCCTTCCCTAAAGGGAGTCCTGATTTTCAACATTTTCACCCCTGTCTGACGACAAGGCAGGCTTTAGGGTTTGGGGCAGAAAGATGATGAAAATCACATATGCTTACTTTTTGGACACCCTCTTTTTTACTTGTGCAGAACTGAACAAAACTGTTCATAATCGAACACTAAAATTGTGTATGAAATATAGATAAGTGGTTTTGTGTTAAATATTTATGGTCTTTGGAATATGATTTGAGCAAATTCTAAAAACTATAAAATAACTGCAAAATGTTCAAGCATAACCTTATAATTGCCTTAAGGAATGTCCTTAAGTACTGGAATTATTCTATAATAAATATTGGTGGATTAGCAATTGGATTAGCCAGTTTTATTTTTATAGTTTTATTTATTGATGATGAGCTGAAATACGATAAATTTCATGAAAATGCCGATAATATCTATAGGGTTAATCGTTTGTACAATAGTAATGATGTGGATGAGAATGCAGCTACTGTATCTTTTCCTTGCGGCCCCACACTTGTAATGGATTATCCAAATATTGTTAAAACCCAGGTAAGGTTTTTCAATAATCTGCAAAATCAATGGTTTTTTGATTATGAACGAGGCGATGGGGAAATAATTCGTTTTAATGAACCCTATTTTCTATTGGCAGATTCAACTGTATTTGATATTTTCACCTTTCCATTTGTTGAAGGCGAACCCGAAACTGCATTAGATAATCCGGGAACTATTGTTGTAACCAAATCAACAGCAAAAAGATATTTCGGAGATGAACCGGCAATTGGAAAAGTACTTAGAGTAGAGGAGGGATTAGATTTTGAGGTAACAGGAGTAATTGAAGATTTACCTAGCCAATCACATATTAAAATTGATATTCTTGGATCATTAAATACTTTTCGCCAGTTTGGTGATGGACAACTTCCAAAATCCTGGATTTGGAATCCATGCTGGACATATATATTATTGCATGAAGGCACTGATCCTGATTTGTTAAATAAAAGATTTCCTGAATTTTACGAAAACCATTATAATGACCTTAAAGATGCTGATGTAACATTGTATTTACAGGCACTTACTGATATTCATTTAAAATCTCATCATGTTTATGAAATGAGACCGAATAGTAATATTGTATATGTCTATATACTATCAATTGTTGCAGCAATTATACTGATTTTGGCTTGTATTAATTTTATGAATTTAGCAACAGCTAGTTCAGCAGGCAGAGCAAAAGAGATTGGAATAAAGAAAGTGTTTGGAAGTCAGAGAAAAAATTTAGTATTACAATTTCTTGGTGAAGCAGTTGTGCAGAGTTTTTTTGCAATGTTAATAGCTATCATTATGGTAGAACTTTTACTCCCGGGATACAACAATTTTACAGGTAAAAATATTACATCTTCTTTTTTAGTTGAGATGAAAATACTAGCTTTTATTGTTGGGGTATCTTTCGTAGTAGGTTTGTTATCCGGAATTTATCCTGCATTTATTTTATCAGCATTTAAACCTTTAAAAGTTTTAAAAGGAGTCTTAAAAAATGGAGCAAAATCCGGAACAGCGCGTAAAGTACTTGTTATTGTGCAATTCTCAATTTCAATTAGTTTAATTATCGGAAGTTTAATAGTTTTTGCTCAGTTAAAGTTTTTGAGAAATGCAGAGCTAGGTTTTAAAAAGGACCACATAATAAATATTGAACGAGTAGGAGATTTATTTAATAATTATGAAGCATTTCGCCAACAATTGCTAAGTCATAAAAATATTGAATATGTTACCGGTGCTGAAGATTACTTAGGCATTAATCATAACACTCGCGATTATGAGGTAGAAGGATTAACTCCGGGACAACGATTTTATATTCCTACATTTCTGGTAGATTGGGATTTTATAGAAACTTTTGATATTGAAGTGGTTGAAGGTAGAGCTTTTTCCAGGGATTTTCCAAGTGATACAATAAATGCTGTAATGATTAATGAAACCATGGTAAAAGATATGGGATGGACCAATGAAGAAGCTATTGGAAAGAGAATTGTTTCACGAGATGGTGATGAAAGGGTTATTGGGGTATATAAGGATTTTAACGCTATGTCATTACACCGTCCCGTAAATAAATTTATCCTGGATATGTTCCGTAAGCCGGAAATTTTTGCCAGAGTTATTTCCATTCGATTTTGCTCTAATAATTATCATGAAGTAATTAAACACATTGAGAAAACCTGGTGCGAATTTGTTCCAACACGTCCTTTTGAGTATCAATTTTTTGATCAGCAATTAGAAAATTTATATAAGGATGAATTAAGATTTGGAAGATTCTCAGTAATGCTAACAATTTTGGCCATAATGATAGCAAGTATGGGATTAATCGGTTTAACTTCATTTTTAGCGGAACAACGAACGAAAGAAATAGGTATACGTAGAGCTTTAGGTTCTTCTACAAGATCAATTATAGGGTTAATGGCAAAAGAATTTTTGTGGTTATTACTTGTTGCAAATGCTATTTCATGGCCTATTACTTTTTATGCAACAACAAATTGGCTTGAGAGTTATTCCCGGCATATCTCAACCAATTGGGGGATTTACATTTTATCAGGCATTTTAACTTTAATAATTGCAATGGCAATAATTACTATAAGAGCTTATAAAACCGCTATGCAAAATCCTGCTCAAACGCTAAGGTATGAATGATATTATCGTAATAATGCATTTGTTTATAATTAATTTATAATAAATTTGTTAACAACTAAATTATTAACCAAAATTAATTTCAAATGTTATTGATTATTGTTTTTATTGCGCTTATAAGTTTTATAACTGCTTTAATAAATAGAGCTTTTTAGTAAAAGCATAAAATATTTTAGAGAAATTATCTTTTTTTGTTAACAAGGATTTGAAGACAGTTTTAATTTTTTTCCAAATATCTTATTTTTAAGATCACAATAAGCATAAAGAGATGATTCCAAAAAACCGTTACCAGAAAGAATACATTTATCGTATAAATAAGGTTATTGATTACATTGAGGCAAATCTCGATAAATCTTTAAATTTAAATGTATTAGCCGAAATAGCTAATTTCTCTCCTTATCATTTTCATAGAATATTTAGTGCATTTACAGGCGAAACATTAAATAATTTTATTAGTAGGGTACGAACAGAAAAAGCTGCAAGTTTGTTATTAAACGATCCGGAAACTCCCATAAGCGAAATAGCATATTATTGTGGATATACCAGTAATTCGGTTTTTAGCAGGGTATTTAAAAATCGATTTAAGATCAGCGCAAGTGAGTATAGGGAAAAAATGCTAAATGAACTTAGCAAGATTGGTCAATCAGATAGCAAGATTCATAAGATGAGTGGTTCTTCCAATGATTACATTCGTTTTGTATTATTAACAGATAAATGGAAGAATCTTATGAAAACAAACATTGAAATTAAAGAAATGCCTGGGTTAGATTTAATTTATTGCAGGCATGTTGGGCAGTACGATCAAATTGGCAAAGCATATGAAAAATTATTTAAATGGGCCGGGCCAAGAGGGTTGTTAAATTTTCCGGAAACTAAAACCGCAACTGTATATCATGATGACCCTAAGGTTACAGATATTGAAAACATACGCCAAAGTGCCTGTATTACAGTTGATAAGCATGTAAGGCCCGAGGGAGAATTTGGAAAGTTACAATTACAAGCAAGTAAATGTGCAGTTGGTCGTTTTGAAATTGATGTAACTGAATTTGGAGAAGCTTGGAATGCTATGTGTATTTGGGTCTCGGAAAGTGGTTATCAACCGGATGATAAAAACCCATACGAATTGTATTATAAAGATCCTGAACATCATCCCGAAAATAAATTTGAACTGGATATATGTATTCCGGTGAAACCTCTGTAAAAATAAAAGACCGAAGGTTAACCTTCGGTCTTTTTTTAATAATTACTGCCCCGGACTAGTGAAATAGAGTAATTGAAAAATGACTTGTATAAATCAAACCAGGGCAGTAGCGCTTAAACAACTGAATAAGTTATCTTTTGATTGAGAATTCAAAAATACATACCATAAACTATACCTTGATATCAGACGTTTACTACTTAATTAAGTTACATTTAGCCATATTACAAAAACCAATTATTTAATACTATTATGTTAAAAACGTATATTTTTAATTTTTATATGATAACTTTGTTTACTTGTTGATTCTGATAAATAAAAGTGATATGTTTACAGGTTAAATTCATTAATATGAAAAACACTCTATACCTATTCGTATTTTTTTTGGTTTTATTTTCTGGTTGTAAATCCTCTCAAGAAATATCTGAACAAAAAGATCAACAATCTGGTAAGGATTTATTAGATATTGTTGTAGTTAATAATGAAATAATTAATTTTCAACTGATAAACAATTCTTCTCGACCAATAAAAATACAAATGCCGGAGAAATTATATATCGAAAAATTTAATAATGGGAATTGGAATAAACTTAGAATACTTCCTTGTCCTTGTGATGCTCCTTGTGCAAGAATGGAAGAACAAATTGAAATACCAGCTACTGAAAAACATGTGTTGAGTTGGGATAAAAATGAAAGTTGGTGTGGTAGTAGAAATGAAAAAGGAATTCGGGAGACATTGATAAAAAAAGTAGAATCTGGAAGGTATCGAATCAGGATTAATTTTAAAAATGAAGGAGAAAAAACTAGCGTTTTATATAAAGAGTTTCAAATTTAATAATGGGTAATATGAAAAAATTAACAGTTCTAATTTTATTAACACTTATATCAGGTTTTGTTTTTTCGCAACCTGGTAATAAAAATCTTTATGTTTCGGAAGAAGGAAAAAATAAAAATAATTTCTTCGAAATTCAAAAAGAATTCAATAGATATTGGGATGATTTTAATCTTGATAAAGGTTATTATTATAAAGATGGTAAAAAATACAAAGCCGCAGGTTGGAAACAATTTAAGCGTTGGGAGTGGTATTGGGAAACAAGAGTTGATAGAAAAACAGGAGAGTTTCCTCAAGTGAATATTTTTAAAGTAAATAAAGAATTTAAATCTAAATTAAAAACTAAAACCGATCAGTCTAATTGGCAAAATATGGGGCCTAATAGTTCCTTGGGTGGATACGCCGGTATAGGGAGAATAAATTGTATTGCATTTCATCCATCGGATAATAATACGTTTTGGATTGGAGCACCTTCCGGTGGGTTATGGAAGACAACTGATGGCGGTAATAACTGGGAAGTATTAACAGATACACTTCCTGTAATTGGTGTTAGTGAAATAATTGTCCCAAATGATTATGAAATCAGTAAAACAATTTATATAGCTACGGGAGACAGAGATGGAGGAGATAACTATTCAATTGGAGTATTAAAGACTACAGATGATGGTGAAACCTGGGTAGAGACAGGTTTAAGTTTTAATGTTTCCAGTAGATATAGAATTACCAGAATGCTTATCCATCCAACACAACAAAATATAATGTATGTTGCTACAAATGGAGGGATTTTTAAAACAATTGATAGTGGTGATACTTGGACCAGTATACAAAGTGGTTTGTTTTTTGATTTAGAGTTTAAGTACGGTTCTGAAGATAATGTTTTATATGCTGCTACTTACGCATATTACGGTACACCTGAAATTTATAAAACTACCGATGCTGGTAATAATTGGAACGTAATGCATACTTTTCCTTCTTCTGCTGTGAGAGTCGAGCTAGATCCGGCACAATCCGGTCCGGAATATGTTTATGCTTTAGTTTGTACTCAAGCAGGAGGATTAGAAGGAATTTATAAATCTAACGATAGCGGAGATAGTTTTTCTAAAGTGTATGATGGAACAATTTCAGGCAATAATCTGTTAAATTGGCACCAAAGTGAAGGAGATACGCACACCGGAGGTCAGGGTTCTTATGATTTAACATTATCAGTTTCTCCAACCGATACCAATCATTTATTTTTAGGTGGAATAAATACTTGGGAATCTGAAGATGGAGGTGAAACCTGGGAACTAAATAATCATTGGTATGGTGGTTTTGGTGCCACAGAAGTTCATGCAGATAAACACTATATGGAATATCAAAGCCCATCGGTATTTTTTGAGGCTAATGATGGAGGTATTTATAAAACAACTGATGGAGGTAATACCTGGACTGATTTAACAGATGGCTTAGTAATAAGTCAAATGTATAAACTGGGTGTTTCTCAAACTAATAAGGATGAGGTGATAACAGGATTGCAAGATAACGGTAGCAAACTAACATATTCCGGAAGTTGGAAAGATGTTAAAGGTGGTGATGGAATGGAATGTATCATTGATTATGAGGATGTAAATATTCAGTATGCTACTTACGTATATGGTCAAATCGACAGAACTATGGATCATTGGGCAGGATGGTGGACCGTGGTTGATATTACGGATACTTCAAGGCTAGAGGGCGGTCCCAATGGAGCTTGGGTAACACCATATTTAATTGATCCCTTTGATAATGAAACATTGTACTTAGGTTATGAGGATGTGTGGAAAACTACCAACAGAGGAGATTCATGGTCAAAAATATCCAACCTGGAATTAACTAACAAAATTAGATCAATGGCCATAGCGCCTTCTGATAATAATACACTTTATATTACTGATTTCGATAATTTTTATAAAACCACAGATGGAGGTAATACCTGGACTGATTTGACATCAAACTTACCATCCACATCAAATGCCATTACATATATTTCTGTTGATGCATTTGATTCAAAACATCTTTGGATTACATATGGCGGATATGACGGTGTTAAAGCTTTTGAATCAACCGACGGAGGACTTAACTGGATAAATATCTCCAGTGGATTACCAAGTGTACCTGCCAACACAATTATAGAAAACAAATTTGCCTCAACACAGCAATTATACGCCGGTACAGATATAGGAGTTTTTGTTAAAGAGGGAGATACAGATTGGACTTTGTTTAGTAGTAATTTACCATCGGTTATTGTTACTGAATTAGAAATTTATTATGATGAATCAACTCCTTCAAATAGTATGCTTTATGCAAGTACTTACGGAAGGGGGCTGTGGAAATCCGATTTGGCTTCATTTGAAATTGAAGATATTTATCTCCACGCGGTTCAGAGTCCGGTTTATGTTTCGAACGATAGCTCTGCAATTGTGGAAATATCTTTTAATGTTTATGATTCATTTAGTTCAAATACTTTTACAGCTTATTTATCTAACGAATCCGGCGATTTTACAAATGAAATATCTATTGGTGAGTTAGAATCGGATGTTGCGGGAACTATTAATGGAATAATACCAGCAGCAACCCCAACAGGCAGCGGTTATAAAATCAGGATCAAGTCTTCTAATCCGGTAAATGAAAGCAGCGTAAGTAATTTGTTAAATATTATTCTTGACAATGAAGCTCCAACAGTAGAAATAAGTTCAAGTGAAAGTGGGACAACGTCTTCAGATCCGCTTCCTGTAACAATTACATTCAATGAAGTTGTTAATGATTTTGAGCAATCTGAAATTGTTGTTAATAATGGTACGATTTCATCATTCCAAAATGTAAACTCTTCAGAATACGCTATTGAAATCTCTCCTTCTGCTTCCGGAGTTGTAACAGTAGACGTTCCTGCCGGAGTTGCAAAAGATATAGTGGGCCATGAAAATACTGCAGCAACACAATGGACAATTGAATATTATCCAACTAATATTGAATTATTGGAAAAATATGGGATAAAAATTTATCCAAACCCTTCTAATGGTAAATTTAATATGGAGCTTGAACAAGCTAATAATATAAACATTTCGGTTGTTGATATGTCGGGAAGAATTGTCTATAATAAAGATCTTGTTAATGAATCTTTTATGGAAATGGATTTAAGCGATTTTAATAAAGGGATTTATATTCTTAAGTTAAATATAGATAATCAAGAAGTTACAAGTAAGATCATCATTCATTAGAGTGAATCATTATAAAGAAAAGGCCTTCAGTTTCCTGAAGGTCTTTTTTATTCTTAACAATTTGTTAAAATTAACATTACCCATTAGAAAATGATTTAAATTTGCAGCTCATTATCAGAGTGAAAAATATTAGCTAAAGGTTAAGCAAAAGACGCTTATAATTGTTATTTAGGTGTTAGATTAAAAGAAGGTCGAAATGATAAATACGAATTACCAGGATAAATATGCTCTTATTACAAAAGAAAAAAGCTATACATATCAGGAATTATTCTCTAAAATAAATCAGTATTCTCAATTATTTAAAAATAAAAATTATAAGAAAGTTGCTATTCATTCGGAGAACAGGGCAGAATGGATATTTGCTTTTTTTGCGGCATGGTATAATAAATGTATTGTTGTCCCAATTGATTTTTTATCTTCAACAGATGATATATCATATATATTAAATGATTGTAATCCTGAAATTGTATTCTTTAGTACAGAAACTGGCAAGAAAATTGAAAAAATAAAGGATCAGTTAAACTATAATCCTCATTTTGAGTTTTTTGAAGAAGTTAAATTAGAAGATAAATCCGATGAATTTAAATGGAACGTTCCTTCTGTTGAAGAAGATGTTGCAGTTATTATTTATACCTCGGGAACTACTGGTAGCCCTAAAGGAGTAATGTTATCCTATAAAAATTTACTGGCAAATATTCATGCGGTTTCTAAGGATGTAGAAATTTATACTCATGATAAGCAAGTACTTATGTTGCTTCCTCTGCATCATATTTTTCCTCTTGCAGGGTGCTTAATGGGACCTTTGAATGTTGGAGGTACCATAGTTATGACTCCTTCAATGCAATCTTCAGATATTCTTGAAACTCTGAAGAATAATAAAGTAAATATGATTATTGGGGTTCCAAGATTTTATGATTTGCTTTATAAAGGCCTTAAGGCTAAGATATTTGCTAAAACCATAGGGAGAATATTTTATTCGGTTGTAAAAGGAATTCGTAGTAAGAAGTTTGCAAAAAAAATATTTAAGAAAGTACATGATGGCTTTGGTGGCCATGTAGAATATTTGATTTCCGGTGGTGCACCATTAAATAAGGAAGTAGCTTATTTTTTTAAGAATCTTGGTTTTGATGTTTTGGAAGGTTACGGAATGACAGAAGCGGCCCCAATGATTACTTTTCCAAGACCGGATAAAGTTAAAATAGGTTCCGTTGGTCAGGCATTGCCAGGATTAAAAATAGAAATACGTGATGGAGAGATAGTTGCAAAAGGTGATAATATAATGAAAGGATATTACAATCGTCCGGAAGAAACAACAGAGGTTTTAAAGGGAGGTTGGTTGTATACCGGAGATTTAGGTGAGTTAGATAAAAATGGGTATTTATTTATTACTGGTCGTAAAAAAGAAATTATCGTATTGCCAAACGGAAAAAATATTAATCCGGTAGAATTAGAAGAAAAGTTAGAAAAAATTGACTATATAAAAGAAGTAGGAGTATTTCTTAATGATGAAAAATTACATGCCATCATTTTACCGGATTATAGTTCATTGGCAAATGCTGAAGTAAATAACCCTGATGCATTTTTTAAGAAAGAGGTAATTCCAAATTTTAATACACAACTTACCTCATATAAAAGAATATTAAAGTATAACCTTATAAAAGAAGATTTACCAAGAACAAGGCTTGGAAAAATACAGCGATATAAACTGGCGGAGTTAGTAAATAAACCCCCAAAAAATAAAAATATAAGTAATCAACCTGAGTCCGAAGAATATGTTGCTATTAAAACTTTTATAGAAAGTCAGGTTGATATGACTATTTCACCTGAAGATCATTTAGAATTTGATATTGCTTTAGATTCTTTAGGAAAGATTACATTAATAGATTTTATTGAGCGTACATTTGGGGTAAAAATTGAAGAGGATAAACTTCTGAAATTCCCTTCCATTAAGAAAATGGTTGATCATATTGGAGAACATAAAATGTTCCATAATCTTGAAATGCCAAACTGGTCCGAAATATTAAAAGAGAGAATTCAAATCAAGCTCCCTAAATCTTGGCCGACATTACCATTTTTTATTAAATCTTCAAAGAATTTTCTAAAAATATATTTTAAGTTTAGAAGTAAAGGACATCAACAACTACCTGAAGGCCCTGCAATTATTACACCTAATCATCAAAGCTTT
Source organism: Bacteroidales bacterium (assembly GCA_028282785.1). Classification (GTDB taxonomy): domain Bacteria; phylum Bacteroidota; class Bacteroidia; order Bacteroidales; family UBA12077; genus UBA12077. The sequence goes on from JANQHE010000029.1 coordinate 10,173, forward strand.
TTTGATGCTTTGTTTGTTACTGCACATTTAAAAAGAAAAACAATAAAAGAAACATTTTTTTATGCCAAAAGAAAGCACGTTAAGTCAAGGTTAGCAAGATTCTTAGCTGGTAAAAACAATGTTATTATAATGGACCTGAATAATGACCTGAAAGAATCAATTCAAAAATTAGCTGCCGTATTAAAATTAGGTAAAAAGGTTATGATTTTTCCTGAAGGTACCAGGTCAAAAACAGGCGAATTGGGAGAATTTAAGAAGACGTTTGCTATTCTTAGCAAAGAGCTTAATGTACCAGTAATTCCGGTTGCAATAAGTGGTGCGTATAAAGCTTTACCATCGGGAAGAAAAATACCAAAACCTTTTACTAAGATAAGAGTTAAATACTTAGATCCAATTCACCCGCAAGAGTATACATTTGAATCTCTTGCAGAAAAAGTAAAAGAAAGAATACGTGAGGCGGTTTAAAGTTTATTCGCCTAGTGCCATCATCGAATTTACTTTAAGAAATTCAACATAGCCATTTGTTGTACATACTACAATGGTGTTATCACCAAGAACAATTGGTGTGGCAAATATTTTGCCTTTGGTTTTATATTTTCCAAGAAGATTACCTTCGGGCGAAAAAAAGTATAGATACTTGTCATAAGAGCCAACAACCACAGTTTCATCAGGCAAACTAACAGGTGAAGAAACAACTTTTTTTTGAGTTTTATGTTTTTTTAATAAGGTACCATCAGGTTTAAGAAAATATATAAATCGATCAAATGAACCAAACACAATTTTAGAATCTTTTAGTTTCAGAGGAGTTCCATGAATTCTTCCTTTGGTTTTAAAGGAAGATACCTTACTACCATCGGTATCACATATGTATAGGTTTTTATCGTATGAGCCTACTGCAAATTTATTTGTATCAACGGGAACAGGTGCTGAATGCATTATCCATCCCTTTGTTTTTATTTTCGAAAGCAATTTGGCATGATGATCAAAAATGTATAAATGTTTGTCGTTGGAACCTATTACCAATTTGTCATTATCAATTATGTTGGGAGTTCCATGTACCCATTTTTTAATTGGATGGATATGTGTGGTGCTATCTTCTCTATTAAAAAATATTACTCCTTTTCTATTTGTACCGAAAACCAATAATCGATTTGATAGTTCGATTATTGAAGTAAACATAGAACCACAATTTGGTTTAAATTTTTCCTTTAATTCTCCTTTCTGATTAAAGAAATATATATATCCGTCATATGATCCGATTGCAACAGAACTATCTGATAAAATACTGGGCGATGCATGTACCCATCCATCGGTTTTATGTTTTGTAATTAGTTTTCCTTTACTATTAAAAAAGTATATATACTTATCATGTGACCCAACTACAACGTTATTATTAAACGTGGCGATAGGAGAAGAATAGATAGCCTTTTCTGTTTTAAACGAATTTATTAATTGAATATAATCTGAAGTTATGACTGGCTCCCCCGAGAAAACATTAAAAGGAAATAATGTAATTACAAAAAAAAGGAAAATAATTACAAAAGAATTTTGTAAGCTTCTTTTAATCATTAATTTAAATTGAGTATATTATTTGATCCGGTTTTCAATTTCAATACTTTAAACATAGTTAAATTATGTTAAAAACCGAAAGATATTTTTAAAAATAATTGAAAATTAACGCAACCACTTGTTAGCATTGCTCATCTATGATCTGAAACTAAGCATTATTGTCTTATAATGAAAAGTAAATTGATATTATTACTGGCATTGACACTCTTAGTTATTTCATGTGAAAATATTGAAAACTCAGAGTTTAATTTAGATGTTGAGATTTTATCTATATCTTATGGAACATATTTTGGAGAATGTTATGGATATTGTAGCCAAAGTATAAAGATCGAAAATGATTCAATAAGTTATCAGGCCCAAAGTTGGTCAGAGAACGATAATTATCCTTTAATCGCATATTCTACAAAATTTTCAGAGGAATACTGGAAATTACTTGAAGAGAAAATTGATTTTTTAATATTTAGAAATCTCGAAGAAGTTATCGGCTGTCCCGATTGTGCTGATGAAGGTGCTGAGTGGGTAGAAGTAGAAACGGAAGATATTACTCACAAAATTACCTTCGAGTATAATAATCCACCGGAAGAGATATCAAATTATATTGAAGATTTGTCTGAATTACTTTCGGAATTTCAAGAAGACATATTTTAACATTCTTTCGCAAATATTTTGATTAGTTGGCATAAAACTTGTTCTAAATCAAGCAAGATTAAAACAAGTTAAGATGAATTCAAGAATTATATTAAAAATTGTATTAGTTGGATTATACATCATTTCGTACAATTCTCTGAATGCGCAACGTAGGCATCATCATACAAATAGATATAAACCTCATGCAAAGTATACGAAATTACCGCATTGGGGGCGTGCTTATGAAGCTGTACCTAAGGGAGCTTTTGTTTTTTCTTATAAAGGAATGAAATATAGATATCACAAAGGTATTTATTATAAACCTTTTGGAGCTAAATATGTTATTGTAAAAGCTCCGATCGGATATAGAATTAAAGCATTGCCTGTTGGACATGTGCGCATTATTTTAAGAGGTAAAACCTATTTCTATTATTATGGTACATATTACGAGAGATCTGATAATAATGAATTTTTAAGTATAGAACCACCTATTGGGGCCAAGGTTGATGCATTGCCGGATGGCTACGAAAAGGTTAGAATAGATAATGAAATATATTATGAATTTGAAGGAACATATTATAAAGCAATAATTGATGAAAAAGGTGAAGTGTGGTATGAAGCGGTAGAGAAATAGATTTTAAATTTTAGGGTTCGGGGCATAATCGTTAAGGATTATGCCTTTTTTATTTTATATAGATATAAACAAAATGTACAGAGTGATTTTAAAACCTTTCATTCTTTCGATTGATTCTCAGGGATAAATATAGGTTAGGTTGCTTAGAAGGTAAATCTGACAGGATAAAAAATAGAAAGTTAGATAACGATTTGGTTAATGAATTGTAAATCAAATTTAAATTTATCTATCTTTTTGAATTCTAATTTGATATGGTTATTTTTATATGATAATTGCTCTTAATTCCAAAATGATGAAGAAACTGTATAAAGCACTGAAAGAACTGTTTAGCAAACAAAATGATTTTTTTCAATTAGCTAAAAAGGGGAAGAGAATAACTCATATTGCATTAGCCATACCAATGTTAGTGGTTCTTTTTTTTGCAGGTTTTATTGTTAGTGGTTTAATATTCTACCCAATAATAAGTAAGTTTTTTGAAGTTAATGAAGTGTGGTTCTCGTTTTATAGTTTATTTGTCTCTTTTGGGTTTGTAATAATATTCGTGTGGATTTGGGTACGTTTTTTCGAGGAGAGATCTTTTATTACCCTTGGATTTAATTTAAATGGTGCTTTAAAAAAGTATTTAAAAGGTTTCTTTGTTGGTGCACTAATGCTGATTATCGTAATTGGTTTAATGAGTATTATAGGTAATGTGGAAATTCTGGATAACTCTGAACCCTTTGGAATAAATGGTCTTGGAATAATTTCTTTGTTATTGTTGGGCTATATGGTTCAGGGAGCTGCAGAGGAAATTATTGCGCGAGGATGGCAGTTTCAAGTGATAGGGGCAAGGTATAAACCTTGGTTAGGAGCTGTTATTTCATCAGTTATTTTTGCATTATTACATGGTTTTAATTCAGGAATTAATCTTTTAGCATTAATAAACTTGGCCTTATTTGCTTTCTTGCTGATTTTCATGATTTTGCATGATAAAAGTATTTGGTCTGCATGTGGATGGCACACAGCTTGGAACTGGACAATGGAAAACGTTTTTGGTTTAAAAGTGAGTGGTACGGAAGGAATAGTATCTGTTTTCAAATTTAAAACAGAAGGCCCTACAATAATCACCGGAGGAGATTTTGGCCCCGAAGCAAGTATTTTAACTTCAATTGTGCTTATTGGAGGAATGATTTATATCTTAGTAGTTTCTAAGAATAAATCTAAAACCAATGAGACGTAAAGACAGAGCAGTAACAGATTCCACAGAAATTCAATCAATTATAAGCAAGGCAGATGTTTGCAGAATTGCCCTTATTGATGATGATTTACCTTATATAGTAACGATGAACTTTGGCTACAAACCTGGTAATCCTGCTAGCTTGTATTTTCATTGTGCTAACGAAGGAAGGAAAATAGATATCATTAAAAAAAATAATACTGCTTGTTTTCAAATGGATATTGATCATGAACTAATTACTGCTAAAAAGGCTTGTGGATTTGGCATGAACTTTAAAAGTGTGGTAGGTACGGGAAAAATATTTATTGTAAAAGATAAAGATGAAAAGGTTGAAGGACTAAATTATATCATGAAACAATATACTGAAAAAGATTGTTTCGATTATGAAGATAAGATGCTGAATTTTACTACGATCTTAAAATTAGAAATAGACCAAATGACTGCCAAAAAGAAAGCATAGTGAATACCTGTATTGCAATATTGCGAGGAATTAATGTAAGTGGACAAAAATTAATTAAAATGCAGGATTTAAAACTGCATCTTAAAAAACTTGGATTTTCTAATATTAGAACTTACATACAAAGCGGAAATGTTATTTTTGGTTCGAATGAACTAAATACAAAAAAGATTGGGGCCGAAGTGGTAAAATGTATTAAAGCTAATTTTGGATTTGAGGTTCCTGTAATTATTAGAAAAGCAGAGGAATGGATTGAAGTGGTTAATAATAATCCTTTTATTAAACAACCTGAAATTGAAGTTGATAAGTTACATGTTGTATTCCTTGAAAAGGAGCCTGAAAAGGTTTATATAAGTAAGGTTGAGGAAAAGGATTTCACCCCGGATGAATTTCTTTTTATTAAGAAAGAAATTTATTTATATTGCCCAAACGGATATGCTAAAACTAAATTATCCAATAACTTTTTTGAGAAAGTGTTAAATCAAAAAGCAACTACTCGTAATTGGAAAACAGTAAATAAGATTTTGGAAATAGCAATTAATTAAATTGAATTTATGGATCAAAAAGAACCTATTATTGTAGAGCAACATTTTGAAAAAACTATGAACGTTGTATGGAAAGCCATTACTGAACCGGATCAAATGATAAAATGGTTTTTTGAAAATATTCCGGATTTTAAACCGGAAGTTGGATTTAAAACACAATTTAATGTACAGTCAGGAGAAAAAAACTTTCTTCATTTATGGGAAATAATTGATGTTGATCAAGGCAAAAAAATAGTGTATGACTGGAGATACCAGGAGTACCCGGGGATAGGCAAAGTAACTTTCGAGTTAGAGGAAAAAAATGGTCAAACGGTTTTAAAGCTTACCAATGAAGGATTGGAAAGTTTTCCAAAGGATATTCCGGAATTTACAAAAGAGAGTTGTGTCGGAGGATGGACTTATTTTATAAAAGAACGATTAAAAATTTATCTTGACGATTAAAAAAAAGAGGGTGTCCAAAAAGTTAAACTGCTGATTTCCAAACAATGAAAACTTATAACTTTTTGGACATACCCTAATATTTCTTATTTATTTGATTCTATCTATTCCTTGCTTAAAATATTTTCGGTTAAGTGCAGTTTTAAACTCATTAAAAGCTTCTGTTTTTGCTTGATTTAAGCTATTACCAACGCCTTTAATCTTTTCGGTAGCTTTGATCCAAACAATATTTCCTTTTCTGTCTTTAATTTCAATTTTTCCAGCTAAATATGATGAAACCAATCCTCCTGCACTTTCACCTTTTTTATATGAATATGATAATTCAAAAACAAAATCTGCAGATTTAATTGGAGTTAGGTCATATCCAAATTGCTTGGCATTCTGATTAAATATATTATTAATTTCATCGCAATCACTGTCAGAGCAACTATTATCTATTATATTCAAGGCAATGGATGGTGCTATTATTGCAACATTTACAGTAGCAGGTTTTAAATTTCGTTTTAATATTAAACCACGAATAAATAAATCATCAACAGCTTTTTGTGCCAGATCTTTTAAATTTATAGTGGCAGAGATTTGTTCCTTGCCGTTTCTTGAATATAGAACTTCAGGTTCCAGTTGAACTAATCCGTTTACGTCAGAGTTTTGCCGGTCTTTTTTCAGGTAACCACCTGTATAAGTAAATTCAACCGGAATACCCTGTACAGGCTTATTCTTATAGGTGATTAGAAATTTTAGATCTTCTTTAAAAAGTTCTCCTCTTTTAACAGAAATTTGATTAATTTTTGATTCTATCGCCAAGGAGTTGAGTATATCGCTTGTCGCAGAATAAAGTTCGTTTCCAATATCAACATTATTACCTTCTAAATTGGCAGGTGTTTCTTCGTTTAAATAACGCTTTATAGCTTGCAGGCCCTGTAGGTAAAAGGCCAAAGCTTCTTTTGGTTTGGTTAGGTTTTGTTCTTGTTGTCCCGATTGATATTTTGCAAGAGCGGTTGCAATAGCTTCTTGCTTTTTCTTTTCTTTCATTTCATGATATGTAATCTTATCGATCTTATAATAAACCCAATAAGAACCCTCATTTTCATATGATTCAACCGGATCAAACCCTTCCAAATAATCATCGGTACTTATTTGTATCTTTTGATCGTACGATTCGGAGAAACCGTATTCTGTTTCAATACTTCTTAAAACAGATGTTGCACTTACATTGGATGAAACGCTTTCTGCCAAATCTGTTAAAGCTTCCTGTCTTGCTTTTGCTATATATTGAGCGGATGTTCCTACTTTCTTTACCGAAGCAACTCCAATATAATACCCTGGAATTATTGGTTTTTGTTTTACCCAGTCAGGAAGAGCCTCATATTCTGCAGCTTGTTTTTTTGCAGCGCATGACGCCAGAAATATAGCCAAAATAATTACTAAATATTTTCTCATTATTTTTCGGGATTATATTTGTCAACCTTGTTTGTAATTTCCTTTACTGATTTACTCATTAATTCATTCAGTAATATTTGTGCTGATTTTATGTTTTTATCAGCTTTTAAAAGATTTTGTAACCTATTGATATCTGACTTGTTATCCTTTTTAACATCTTCACTGGAGTTTCTGTCTTTATATTTCCAGTAACCAGGTATTAATTTTTTCTTATCTCCTTCGTAGGTAGCATAATATATTTTATCTGAGTTACTTTGGCTGATTTGATCTGATACCAGAACTGAATTATCTTCAGTTGAAACAAGCTTAAAACTCATTGATAATCTTGCGTTGGTTGATTTATTATATTCATAATATATTGTTTTAGTGTAAGATACCTTTTCAACTTCATTCCCCTCTTTATCTTTGGTTTTTGTTACATTTTTAATATATCCTCTCTTTTCATCTTTTTTTAACCTTCCGTTTACTGTTCTAACTTCAGAAATATTTCCGGATAAAACAGCTTTAATTCCCGCAAGGTTTGCTGCTTGCATATTCATTTGTCCATTTTGGTATATATCAACATTTAAGGATGCCGGATCAATGATTCGTAGAAACGGATTATTCAATGAACTTAATTCACCTTTTAGATCCGAAGTAATTTTGTTTGCAGTTTCCTTATGTCTCTTATTTACATATCTTAGGTCAGTTATTAAAACAGTAATGGTCCCTTTTTCCTGAGCTTCATCTTTTAATGCAACAGATTGTTTATAATTTCCGGCACCTTTAATAATGGTTTCGTATGTATAATAGGCTTTTCTAAATAAACCAGTTTCCAGGTACTGATTCGCATTTCGATACATTGGTTCGTATTTCGCCGTTATATATAAATCTTTTACATCTTTGTAATTAGCATCAATACCTTTTATTTCTTCAAATACTGCTAAAGCGGCAGTAAAATCTTCTCGGTTTAATTTATCTACACCATCTGCATATTTTTTATTTAAATAATCACCTTTAGCCTCTTCGTAATACTCTTTATGATACTCAGGAAAGTCGAGCTCCACCTTAACACTTTTAACCTTATTGTAATACTTCTCAGCGCCTAAATAGTTGTAAACAGCTTTTTGGTAGTCCGATTGTTTGTATGAAGCGGTAAACTCAGCTAATTTTTTATCCAGAGTCATCTGGCCTGTTTTTTTTAACCCTAATTTTGCATCAACGTTAGAATCTTTTTTCTTAACCGCCTGGTAGTAATATTCTGCAGCATCTTCATATAATCCAGCTTCTTCAAATTTAACTGCTTTTTTAGTAAAACGCTTTGAAGCACAACCGGCAACAAGTAGTATAATGCTTAAAAAAAGTAATATTTTTTTCATGATTTTCTTTATTTTGAAATGAATTTGAAAAATAAGAATATAATTGCAATTATAAAAACCGGATAGCTTTTATTAACTTTAAATTTTAAAATGAATCTTTAAAAAGTCTATTACTATGAAAAACTATAAAAGAATAGGAATAGTAGGTGGTGTAAGTCCACAATCATCTGCATTATTTTATAAATTATTAGTAGAAAAGCACTTTTTAAGAAATAAAGACTATTATTACCCGGAGATAGTAATGTTTAGTGTCGATTTTGGAAAAATAAAAGATTTTCAGAATGAAATAGATTCTTTGAATTATATTCAGGAATTTGTAAAGGCAATTGATTCACTGGAAAAGGCAGGGGCAGAATTTGCTGTTATCGCATCAAATACACCTCACAGAGTGTTTTCGCAAATTGAGAATAACGTTTCTATTCCTTTATTGAGTATTGTTGATGCAACTGCCGGCTATGCTGTTGATAATGGTTATAAAAAGCTATTATTATTGGGTACAAGGTACACCATGAGTGAGGACTTTTATAAAAATGGTTTAAAAATGAAAAACCTGGAGATAATTGTTCCATCAGGCAGGGATCAAGGTTTAGTTAACCGAATAATTTTTAATGAGCTAGTTCATGATATTATAAGTGAAACAAGCAAAAATGAATTAATAAAGCTGATGAATGCCTATTCGGCAGATGCCGTAATCCTGGGTTGCACCGAATTACCTTTAATACTAAAAAAAGAGGATATTACAATGCCTGTAATAGATACCACAGATGTATTTGCAGAGGTAACTTTAGATTATGCTCTAACATAATATTATTTGAATTCAATCCATGCTTTGTTTAATACTATCAGCGATCATCTTCATTTTGATGAATTCGTCAGGACTTAAATCATTAAAGAAATAGGGCATTGGATTAACTGGAGTTCCGTTTTTATGTACCTCGTAATGTAAATGATTACCTGAAGATAAACCGGAGCTTCCGACGTATCCAATCAAATCACCACGTTTTATTTTTTGACTCAGTTTAACAATATACTTAGAAAGGTGACCATATAATGTCAAATAACCGTAGCCATGATTAATTTCAACAACTCTTCCAAATGTAGTTGACCATCTTACGGATGATACCTTTCCATCAGCTGTAGCATAAACTTCTGAACCTTTAGGGCAAACAAAGTCTTGTCCTTTATGCGGTCTGTAAATATTTAAGATGGGATGATGACGCATACCAAATCCGGAACCTGTTCTTAACAAATCTTTATTTTCTACGGGTTGTATTGCTGGTATATGAAGCAATTCTTTTTGTTTGGAAAATGCTAGTTTTTCAAGATCTGAAAGCGATTTATTCTCAATGGTAATTTTTTCTGTAAGTTTATTGATTCTTTCAGCTGTGCTTATGACAAGGTTTTTACTTGTAATTTTGTCATAATGAGCGTATTTGTTTGATCCGCCAGATCCTCCATCTCTTATTTCTAGCGGATCAATATTAAATATGGCCCTGTAAATTTTATCATCTCTTTCTTCAATTATTGCAAATTCATTATTAATACTAATTAACTTTTCATTCAGTTCTAAATAAATTTTATGAAGTTCTTCATTTTCCTTTTTGAGTGCTTTTTCTTCCGGTGAATTAAAAATCTTTAAATAGAAAAAAAAGTATATTAAAGAAATACAGATACTTGCAAAGAAATAAAATGCGATTTTCTTAATTTTAGATTTTTTCGATTGTCTTATCTCTACATATTCAATAGTTTCAGCAGAGAATTTATACTTTACTTTTGCCATACTATGTAATGTTTGTTAACAAATGTAATTAAAAAAATAGTTATATAACTATAATAATAGTCATAAAATGATAAAAATAGTTTTGTTACTATAAAAATAGTTATATATTTGTAGCATGAAAGAATTAACCAAAGCCGAAGAACAAGTAATGCAATATCTCTGGGAGATCAAAAAAGGATTCTTAAAAGATATTGTAGATCAATTCCCCGATCCAAAACCGGCATATACTACTATATCTACTGTAGTTAGAGTATTAGTTAATAAAGGTTTTATAGGATATAAAACGTATGGAAAATCAAACGAATATTTTCCTAAAATTAAAAAGGGCGAATATGCAAAAGTATTTTTTAAGGGTGCTGTCAAAAGTTTTTTTAATAATTCAGCCAGTAAATTGGTATCATTTTTCGCAAATGAGAATGATTTGAGTTTATCGGAGTTGGAACAGCTAAAAAAACAGGTTGAAGATCAAATCGAAAAAAGGAAAAAATCTAAAAAATGAGTCTTTTAGTTAATTATATAATTGAATCTACTATTTCGTTATCAGTATTTTACATTTTTTATGAATTATTTCTTAAAAGAGATACCTGGTTTCGATTTAACAGATATTATTTATTATTTGGATTAATCTTTTCTTTCATTCTTCCATTACTTGATTTTTCAACAATGGGTGTAATGGTTAATACAGACCTGATGGTTAATTCTGAAAATCAGTTTGATTTTAACAATATTGCAAATATAGGTTCGGTAGTAAGCTCTATTGATGAAGATACAATCGGAAGTTTGCGCAGGATTAGTTACGCACTGTTAATATACTGTACTATTGGGAGTTTGTTTTTTATGAGATTTTTATTACAGTTTTTTAAAATTATTAAAACGATAAATGCCTATGAAATTATAAATTATAAAAGATATAAAATTGTATTAATAAATAAGGATAGCTTACCTTTTTCATTCTTTCATTATATTTTTATTAATAAGAATGATTATGGTTCTCCCGATAATACCGATAGCTATCGGGATCGGGAGGAATCGAATGAACTCTTAATGCATGAGATTGTGCATGCAAAGCAAAAGCATTCAGTTGATATTATCCTTCTTGAATTATTACTTGTTCTTCAGTGGTTTAATCCTTTCATTTACAGGTATAGGTTAGCCTTTAAAGAAATTCACGAGTATTTGGCAGACAACGGAGTTATTTTGAAAAACGGTGACAAAATAGCTTACCAGAAGCTAATTCTCGATCAAATAGAAAAGAGTTTCAGTGTTAACCTTGCCAGCCAGTTTAATTATTCATTAACCAAAAAAAGAATAAAAATGATAACAAGAATTAGTTCAAGTAAATCATCCAGATTAAAGGCTATATTGATATTACCATTAATCGTTGTATTATTATCTGCATTCACAATAGAGACAGCAAAAGAAAGTATCATTAAAAAAAGCATAACTCAATTAGAGGAGATTGAACAAACGGGTAAGATACCATCCATTTACCCGGTTAAAAAAGTAGACGGTGTAAAGATCTCTTCAGGTTATGGAATGAGGCACGATCCTATATCAAAGAAGAAAAGAATGCATAACGGGACAGACATTAAAGCTCCGATAGGAACACCTGTTTATGCTACAGCAGATGGTTTAATTAGAAAGGTTAAACTAAACCATGCTCAGGGTAAAGGATATGGAAAATATGTCATTATTGATCATGAAGAAGGATATTCGACCTTATATGCTATGTTAAATGATTATAATGTAAAAGAAGGACAGGAAGTTAAGCAAGGTGATATAATAGCTTATGTTGGAAGTACCGGGCGATCAACCGGCCCACATTTACATTACGAGGTAATGAAAAATGGAGAAAATGTAGATCCTGAAGATTATTTCTGAAAGTATAATCTCGAAATATTATGAGGCCGTCCAAAAAGTCTTAGTGTTCTTTGTGCCTACTTTGTGAAACCCTACCTGTCGGTAGACAGGTTTGTGGTATAATCATAAAAAGTTGTTACACAGAGAACCACAAAGGAGACACAGAGTTACTCAAAGTAAAAAATATGGACAAAATTCAACTATTCTACTTTTTGGACAGACTCTTTTGTAACGAATCAAATTCATGATCGTCTTAATCAAAAGTTTAATAATAAAAGACAAATATCATGAAAAGAATAGTTACCATTTTAATAGTTATCATATTTACAGCATCCGGAATGTTTGCTCAAAACTCATTAAGAGATGTTGTAAAAGATTTTCAAAGACATAACAGTGAATTTACCATAATAATTCCATCATTCTTAATAAAATTAGGGGTAGCATACGGTAATATGGATGAAGAAGAACGTGAAGTTTTGGAAATGATCGATAATATGAAGATTGTTATTAGTGAAAACAGGTTCCATACATACGATTTTACAATGTTGGAAGAAGGTATAAAAAATGGAAACTTCGTTGAAATTATGACGGTTAGAGAGAGAGATGAAACAGTTCGAATGGTGATGAATAAAAAAACTGAAAGAAAATCGGAAATGTTGATGTTGGTTGAGAATAATGATGAAAATGTATTAATGCTTTTCGATTTTAGAGGAGAACCGGATTTTAATAAATTTATAAGTTTAGCTAATTAAATAAAAAGATTGAGTATACATCCCTGCTAGTTTAGCAGGGATTTTTTAATTTTGGGAAAAATTGAATCAATGAAAATACTTGCAATTGAAAAAGAAAATCCGGGCTTAACCCCTGAAGATTTTAAACCTTACCTGGACCATGAAGCTAAAATGGTTTGGGAGCTTTATGAAAAAGGAATTATTCGTGAAATTTATTTTGGTGCAGAAGAACACAATGCACATATTGTTTTAGAATGTGAAAATCTTGAAGATGCTCAAGATATTTTAAATGACCTGCCGTTAGTACGAAACAATCTGATTAAGTTTGACTTAACTACGCTTATTCCTTATAACGGATTTAGCAGATTATTCAGGAAATAAAATATTTTTTTATTATGTTTATTTACAATATTTTACTTTTTCAAAAATAATTGACTTTACTTCCTTTTTTTTATAATTTGTAGTGCATTTGAATCAAAATCCCACTATGAATAATCTTTTTATTAAACTTTCGCAGTATAGGAAAGAACTTGAAAAATCAATTCAGGCAAAAGAGTATTCAAATATTTTAAATAAAACGGATAATCTTCTTGACGAAATTTCGATGCATGAAAACAAAGAACCGGGCGATATTTTTAATATTAATAAAGAGTTTATTGATAGTGAAGAGAAATTTCGTGCATTATCAGATTTATCATCTGCCGGAATTTGCATACTTACAATCGAGAATTATTTTTATGTAAATAAAGCATGGTGTGAGTTAACAGAATATTCAGAAGAAGAATCCCAAACGTTACGACCGTTAGATATTATTGATCCTCAAATGCATGATTTGGTGAAGAAAAGACATAAAGCAAGATTTAGAGGAGAAGATGCTCCAACTCGATACAAAATGAAAATTATTACAAAGAGTGGTAAAGAAAAATGGGTTGATATTTCATTTACAATAATTGACTATGAAGGATACTTCGCTACTTTAGCAATAATGCATGATATTACCGAAAGAAAGAAAGCATTGGAAAAACTAAAGAATAGCGAGGAAAAATTTAGAAAACTAACAGAACTATCGCCAACAGCAATTTGTATTCAAACAACTGATAGCTTTTTATGGGTTAACCCTGCTTGGTCCGAACTTACAGGATATTCACAAAGAGAACTTTCAACTATGCGACCCCTTGATATTATACATCCGGATATGAGGGAAATATCAAGAAAAAAGCCTGATGCCAGACTAAACAAAGAAGATGTTATAACCAGATATAACTTAAAAGTTTTAACAAAAAATAATAAGGTTAAATGGGTAGATATTGCTGTATCTGTTATAGAATTCGAAGGAAAAACGGCATCACTGGCCGTTTGCTCGGAAATAACAAAACAAATTGAAGCACAGGATGCTTTAAAACAAAGTGAGCAAAAATATCGCGGTTTAATTGAAAATTTAAGACAGGAATACATTTTCTACAGACTAAATCCGAATGGAGATTTTGAATATGTAAGTCCATCTGTTACAAATATATTAGGTTTTGAGCAAGAAGATTTTTCTAAGAACTATAGCGAATACTTTACTACGAATCCAATTAATTACACTGCACGAGAAAAAAGAGAACTTGGTTTGCAAGGAATTCAACAGCTTCCATATGAATTGGAAATTTTTGATATTCAAAAGAATAAACATATTTTAGAAATTTCTGAAGCACCAATTGTTGATTCATTAGGCAATATATTGTACCTGGAGGGTATTGCACATGATATTACCTCACGTAAAAAGGCGGAAGAAATTATTCAGGATCAATTGGAAGAAATAAAAATCAATAATGAGGAGATAAAGTCTATAAATGAGGAGTTACATACTGTTAATGACGATTTAGAAACTAGGTTTAAAGAAATTGATATATTAAATAAGGAATTATCATTTAGTAAAACAAAATATGAAACTTTAGTTAAGAATATTCCGGGCATAGTTTTCAGGCGCAAAACTGATCGGGAATGGACCATGGAATATGTCAGTAATGAGATAGAGGTTTTGACCGGTTATAAAGCATCGGATTTTATAGTAAACAATACCCGTTCCTTTACAAGTTTAATCCATAAAGATGATATAGAAAGAGTTTATAAAGTTATTACAGATAGTATTTGTAAAAAACAGTCATATTCTGTTGAGTATCGTTTAGTAAATTCCCAGGAGGAAATAATTTGGGTATATGAGCGTGGACAATTGTTTAAAAAAGGAAAAAAGAAACTTTTAAATGGGGTTATTTTAGATATCACGGACAAAAAGAAGGTAGAAGAAAAATTAATTACATCTGAAAAAGAACTAAGAAAGTTAAATGCACAAAAGGATAAATTCTTTTCATTACTGGCTCATGATTTGAGAAGCCCAATTGGAAACTTCCTACAAATATCAGAACTTTTAAAGCTTAATTATGAAGCATTAACAGCCAAGCAAGCAAATGATTTTTTCGATCATTTATACGCTTTATCCGATAGAACTTTCAAATTACTGGAAAACTTGCTAATGTGGTCAAGGAGTCAGCTTGGCAGATTAGAAATCGAACCAGTAAGTTTTCATCTGAAGAAAGTTCTTGATGATGTAATATATCTTTTAGAAGAAAATCTAAAATCCAAAAAGGTTAAACTTGAAAATAATATTGCTGATGAATTAATTGTTACAGCAGATTTAAATGTAGTTCAAACATTATTTAGAAATCTTATCGGAAATGCTATAAAATTTTCCTTTGAAGAAGGTAAGATTACAGTTAATTGTAAAGAAGACGAAAATGCTCAAAAAGAACAATTTATTATCTCAGTTGAAGATAATGGAGTTGGAATACCACCTGAAAGAGTTGATAAAATTTTTAATATTGATGAAGATTACTCTACACTTGGCACTAAAAGAGAGAAGGGTACAGGATTAGGATTAATACTTTGTAAAGAGATTATTGAAAAAACAGGTGAAAGTATTTGGGTTAAAAGTAAAGAAGGAGAAGGAAGTTGTTTTTACTTTACACTTAAACGTTAGTTTGATTGAAAATTAATTGGAATGTAGTTAGTTTATCAGGTTCCGATTTTACGAATATATTTCCTCCATGTAAATACATAATTTGTTGCGAAAGGCTCAAGCCAATACCGGAACCTCCTGCCTTGCCGTCTGGCAGGTTTTCTTTTGTAGTAAAAAACGGAGTAAATATATTATCAATAATTTCCTTCTTAATTCCTTTCCCGTTATCATTTACTAAAATCTCAATTTTATTTAAATTGTTTATAAAAGAGTTAATACTAATTTTTGGATTGGGATTTTCCTTTACACTTTCGATTGAGTTCTTAACAAGATTTATAAGTACTTGTTCTATTAGAGACTTATCGGCATTTAACCTTAAATGTTCCGGGCTTGAGATCAAATTGTAATCAATATTATATATCTCAAATTCCTTTTTAAATAATGTTTCAATGATATTGTAAAGCTCTGAGATCTTGATATTTTCCTTTTGAGGTTCAGGTAGTAAAGTCAAATCTCTGAATTTTTTCACAAATTTTAGCATACCTTCACTTCGTTGCTGAATAATATTTAACCCCTTAATTGTTTTATAAACAATTTCTTCTGTTATTTCACCAGGTGTTAAAGTAGAATCATCTTTTTTTAATAAACCATTTATAGATGTTGTTGCAGAACTTATTGGTGATACGGAATTCATAATTTCATGCGTTAAAACACGAATGACTTTTTGCCACGATTCAACTTCTCTTTTGTTTAAATCGGATTGGATATCCTGAAATGCTAATAATTTAATTCGTTTGTTACTAATCGTAAACTCCACTAATTTAGCAGATAGCTCTAAATCAAAATTATTATTTTTTAAATGTATTAAGTGTTGTTGGTTTGGAGTTAAGTTTTTAATTCTTTGGGCAAGCCCTGTGTGAATTCTATCTAATTCCGGGATCGATTTTAAATTACTTATTCTGAGAATATCCTTCCCTGCCGGATTAAAAAACTGAACTTTTAGATCTTCATTGAATGATAAAATACCAATTCCAACATTTTCAACTACTTGTTTCAAATACTCGTAATGTTCTATTTTTTGAATATTTGCATTCTTAATAATATTGTTAACATTGTTTAGCTGTTCATAAAGAGATTTAAAAGAACTATTATTTTCATCCCTTTCAAAAACAATTGTGGAATCCTGATTAGTGACTGAAGAGAAAAAGTTTGCCAGGTTACGGTTTGTTTTATTTAAATAATAAACCAATAATATACTTTGACCAATTAGAAGAATTATCAGGTTAATTTGGGTAACTATGAACTTTTCCGTAAAAAAGAAATAAGTAACCAAAAAAGTATTGGCAAGAATTAACAAAACTCTAATAATTATTTGAATATATAGTTTTTTAATTATCATGGTTACATTTTGTTAGATCCCAAATTTGTTCATTTTATTATAAATAGTTTGGCGGCTAATTGCTAGTTCTTTTGCAGCTTCTGATAAATTTCCTTTATGTTTATTTAAAGCATTAATTATGGCGTTTTTTTCAATCTCTTCAAGTGTTAATGCTCGGGAAGTTAATGAAGGAAAATTATTTGTTCTCCTAAAATCAAAATCTGTAGCATCAATATATTCATTTTCAGAAAGAATAACTACTTTTTCAATGTTATGTTCCAGTTCTCGGATATTGCCGGGCCAGGTATGCTGTTTAAGTTTTTCTATTGCTTTAGGTGTAAACTTCAGATTGCTTTTTTGATAAGTATCGGCAAATTTCTGTAAAAAATACTCGGCAAATAATGAAATATCCTCAATTCGTGATCTTAAAGGTGGTAGTTCAATAACAATAGTATTAATTCTATAAAACAGATCCTCCCTAAATAAACCTTCGTTTACCAATTGTTCAAGATTTTTATTTGTTGCACAGATAAGCCTAACATCAATTGGGATAGGTAGAATTGAACCAATTCTAATCACTTCCTTATTTTGAATTACCGAGAGTAGTTTTGCTTGCAGTTGCAAAGGAATATTTCCGATTTCATCCATAAAGAGTGTGCCTCCTTGCGCTACTTCGAACCTTCCTATTTTTCTTTCTTTAGCATCGGTAAATGCGCCTTTTTCGTGCCCAAATAGTTCACTTTCAAATAAATTCTCATTAAGAGAACCAAGATCAACAGACACGAATGGTTTATTGTTTCTATTTGATCTTTTATATAACTCACGTGATATAACTTCTTTGCCCGTACCATTTTCTCCCAGAATAAGTACATTTGCGTCTGTTTTAGCAACTTTTTTAACCAGTTTATAAACATCAATAATAAGTTGTGAGTTTCCAATTAGTTCCGGAATTTTACTTTTATTTTCTTCGATAAGTATTTCATTCTGCCTTTTTAAATTTTTGACTTCTTTTTTGGATTTTCTAAGTTTATATCCGGCTTTAAGCGTTGATAATAATTTTTGATTATCCCATGGTTTTAATACAAAATCAAACGCTCCTTCTTTCAAAGATCTTACAGCAATATTTACTTCTCCATATGCAGTAATAGGTATTATAACTATTTCCGGATCAAAATGCAGAATCTCTCTTATCCAGTAAATACCTTCATTTCCACTATTAATTCCGGCTGAGTAATTCATGTCCAAAAGAACAAGATCGATGTTTTTATTTTTAATGTATTGAGGTATTAGGTTTGGATTTTTTATATAAAAAACTTCCTTAAAATCATCTTCGATAAAAAGGCTAAGTACATCTAATATATCTTGGTTATCGTCAACAATTAAGAGGTTTCCTTCAACTTTTTTCATATTTTTAATGTAAAAAAGGTGCAAGTTATTAAATTGTCAAATAATTTGGCAATGGACTGTCCAAAATATTGACAATTCTTAGATGTAAAATAAAAATTATATTAATAAGGTCAAGATTATCAGCATATTAAAATCTTGGCATAAAATATGGCATAATTGAACAGAACAATAAATTTGCGATTATGTTAAAGAATTATTTGAAAACGGCATTAAGAAGATTCTGGAGGCAAAGAGCTTTTACCATTATAAATATATTGGGTTTATCAACGGGGTTATCTATAGCGCTTGTTATGTTAATTAATGTGAAATATCAGTTAAGCATTGATTCGTTTCATGAAAAGGCAGAAGATATCTATGCTGTCGGCATGGAATATATTCTTGATGGGAAAAATGTAAGTTCAAATTCATGTGGAGGTGCATGGGGAGAGGCAATACAAGAAAATTACCCTGAGGTGATCATGAAATCTCGAATGAAAGCTGTTGGTGAGTTATTACTAACAACTTTTAATGAATCCGGAGATATTGATAAGAAATATATAGAATCAAGAGGTGCTGGAGTTGATTCAACTTTTTTTCAGATGTTTACATTTCCACTACTAAAAGGAAATACCGAAAATGTATTAAAAAGTCCTCATTCCATGGTCCTATCAAAAGAATTTGCACAAAAATACTTTGCAAATGAAAATCCTATTGGAAAAAGCATAACAATAAACAGGACATATAATCTTATAGTTACCGGAGTATTAGAAGAATTACCGCAAAATACACAGTTAGCTTTTGACTTTTATGTAAATATGGAGTTTTTAAGACAATTGGGATTTAGTATTGACAATATTGGTGGAAATACATATCAAACATTTCTTTTATTTGAAGAAAGATCAAGCCTTGATAATATAAATTCAACTTTAAAGGATTTCCTGTATGCCAAGTTTGACCGTGATATGGATTATGACCCATACTTAATATCTGTCGGTTCCATGTATTTATATGGAGAAAACTTAGGCCATATTTTTATAAAAATATTTTCTGCTATAGCCATTTTCATTCTAATTATGGCTTGTATCAATTTTATGAATTTATCGACTGCAACATCTCTTCAAAGAGCAAAAGAAATTGCAGTAAGAAAAATTGTTGGTGCTCAAAGAAGGCAACTTATTAGACAATTATTAAGTGAGTCTATACTATTGGCATTAATATCTTTAAATATAGCCATTGTACTTTCCGAATTTATATTGGAGCTTTTTGACAAGATGTACGGAGAGACTGTGCCCTTAAACCTCGGAGATTACGGATTATGGGCACAGTTTATTTTTCTTACGCTAATTACAGGGTTTTTATCCGGAAGTTACCCGGCAATTTTTCTTTCTTCATTTAAACCTGTAAAGGTTTTATCAATGCACAGTTTAAAAAGTGCCGGTGGAAAGTTTAGAAAAATACTTGTTGTGTTTCAATTTACATTATCCATTTTGTTTTTAACACTTACTATTAACTCATATAGACAGAACAAGGCAATACTTAAAAACAAAATTGGCATAGATACTGATAATATTGTATATATACCTGTTAGAGGTGAAATAACGCAAAAATATGATTTAATAAAAGAAGAATTATTGCAAAACTCTAATATTATTAACGTAACATCTTCGAGCCAGGAACCAACCTGGGTAACAATAGGAGAATTTGAATGGGGTATAACACCGGAAAAAAATAAAGATTTATCAAGAGTGCTATGGGTTAATTATGACTTTTTAGATGTATTCAAAATAAAACTTAAAGAAGGAAGGTTTTATTCTAAAGATTTCCCTGGCGATATGGAAAACAGTATAGTTATAAATGAAGAAATAGTAAAAGCACATGATATAAAAGACCCGATCGGAAAACAGTTTTACCTTTATGAGGATGCTTATACCATTATCGGAGTGGTTGAGTATTTTAATTTTTTTCCTGTTGAGATTGGTGGAAGAAATTTAATAATTAAACCTTCATCAACTGAAAATGGTCATGTTTATATAAAATACACAGATGAAACATATCCTTATATAGCTGAATATATTGAAAGTGTTTTTGAAAAATATAACCCAAACTATCCATATGAATATTTGTTTTATTCGGATTTTAAATCGCCTGCAGAAGAAGGTATTGATAATTTAAGTAAACAATTAGTATTTTTTACTTTTTTTGGTGTATTTATCGCTGTGTTGGGATTATTGGGCCTTTCAGCTTATATGGTCGAACAAAAAACAAAGGAAATAGGTATTCGAAAAGCTATGGGGGCGAGTGTACAAAAAATATTATCAATTATAACATGGCAGTTTCTAAAATTAATTTTAATTGCTAATATCATTGCCTTACCAATTGGATTTGCTATTCATAACTATGTTAAACAGTTTTTAACTGTTAATACTACAGGCGATTCCTTCGTATTTGTGTTTGTATTTATATTTATCATCATCTTAGCATTTCTGATTATTTATTTTGTAACAATAAGGGCAGCAAAGGCTAATCCTGCCCAATCGTTAAGGTACGAGTAATATTAAAAGTGTAATGTAAAAACAGTTTTTTTATTTGGATCTGATTTAACAGAAATATTACCTCCATGTAAATGTAATATTTGTCGGGAAAGGCTCAATCCAATACCAGAACCCCCTGCCTTGCCGTCAGGCAGGTTTTCTTTTGTAGTGAAAAAAGGTATAAAGATATTCTCAATTTCATCTTTTGTAATTCCCTTTCCATTATCAATTACTTTTATTAAAGGTTTATCATTGAATAATTCGCCTTTTATTTCCAGATGAGGTTCTTTTGTATTTAGTAATGCTTCAGATGAGTTTTTAATTAAATTTATTAATACTTGCTCGATAAGTTTTTCATCCGCATATAACGTTAGATTATCCGGTAAACATGAAAATTGAAAAACAATATTCTTTTTATTTAAATCTTCCTTTAATAAAGTATTAAGATGTTCAAGCAATTTTGAGAGTTCAAAAACAGAAAAATTCGGTTTAGGAATTTGGGTTAAATTTTTATATGTTTCAACAAAGTTGGATAATCCGATGCTTCGTTTTCGTATTGTTTTAAGCCCAAGCAAGGAATTCTCAATGGTCGAATTATCAAGTTCATTAATCCTTTTTATTTTCTCATTTTCTTCAAACATTCCTATTAAAGAACCTGAAAGAAGCTTTATGGGACTAACAGAATTCATAATTTCATGTGTTAATACGCGTATTAATTTTTGCCAGGCATCAACTTCACTTTGATCAATTTCACTTTTAATATTCTGTAACGATAGAAGTTTTATCTCAAGCGTTTTAATTTTAAAATTTGCCGCCTTTACCGATAATTGAATAATTTCATTATCAATATTTAATTTAATTAATTTATTGTTGCCTGGTTTTATAGAAGTTAGTTTTGCTGCCAAACCTGGCTGGATAAGATCAATTTCCGATATATAGTTTAAATTATGCTTCTTAAATAGTTTTAAGGCTGCATCATTACATATTTCAATTTTTCCTGATTCATCAAGGGCCAATATTCCAATTCCAATATGCTTTATGGTACTATGAAAATATTGATGTTCTGTTTCCTTTTCCGATCTAACCTCAGAAATATCATTAATTATTTGATTTAATTCCTGGTATAGTCTCTTAAATGCTTTGTCTATTTTCTTTTTTTTATGGAAACTGATAGAAACATCATCATATTTTATGGCTGTAATAAATTTAATAATATCCCTGTTTACTCTTTGTAAATACCAAATAAGATAAATTATTTCCAAAACCCAAAGTATAACAAGCGACGAACTGGTAATGAGCATGTATTCCTGATCAAGTGTCCAGAAAAATGCCAGTGTTGTTGCGGCTATTAAAATAACCTGTAGTATGATATATATCCTGAATCTGCTAAATGCCATATTTTTCCATTTTCTTATATAACGTAGACCTGTTTATCCCAAGTTCTTTTGCTGCAGAACTTATATTTCCTTTATATTTTCGTATAGCTTTTTCAATAAGTACTTTCTCATTCTCATCAAGATTTAACGATTTTGCAACAGAACTTTTTGGTTTAATTTCACCTTCCGGCCAACAATGTTGATTTAAAATGATATTACCTTCACAAAGAATTACTGCCTTTTCAATGGTATGTTGTAATTCTCTTACATTTCCGGGCCAGAAATGCTCTTTTAATCTTGGTAATAGACTCGAATGAAATTTTATAGTTGATTTATTATATTTTTCACCGTAAGTTTTTAAAAAGAAATTGGAAAGCAAAATAATATCTTCATTTCTTTCTCTTAAAGGAGGAAGATTAATGTTAATCGTATTTATTCTGTATAAAAGATCCTCTCTGAACAGGTTTTTCTCGACCATTTCTTCGGGACTTTTATTCGTTGCACAAATTAGTCTGATATCAACCGGTATTGGTTTATTTGATCCTATTCTGTATATTTTTTTATTTTGAATTGCTGTTAATAATTTTGCTTGCAAGGGCATTGGTAGATTTCCAATTTCATCCAGAAACAATGTGCCACCTGATGCAATTTCAAATCTTCCGGCCCTGTCTTCTTTTGCATCTGTGAATGAGCCTTTTATATGGCCAAACAGCTCACTTTCAAATAGATTTTCTTGTAATGCTCCCATATCGACACTTACAAACACTTCATTTGCTCTATTTGATTTTCGATGTATTTCTCTTGCAATAACTTCTTTTCCGGTTCCATTTTCTCCCAGGATCAACATATTTGCATCTGTTTTAGCAACCTTTTCAACAATTTCAAAAATATTTTGCATGACAACAGACTTACCAATTACTTGATTAAAGTTCTGATCTATTTTATCGCTTAAATGCTTTTGTTTTTGTTGCAGATTTTGAATTTTTAACTTTGATAATCTCAAATTATATGCGGCAAGTATGGTTGAGAGTATCTTTTTTTCATCCCATGATTTTTGAATAAAATCTGTTGCTCCTTCCTTCATTGCATTAACTGCCAATTCCACATCGCCATAAGCGGTTATCAAAACTATGGAAGCGCTTTGATCTTTTTCCAGAATTTGTTTCATCCAATAAATACCTTCGTTTCCGGAATTAACACCAGCGGTGAAATTCATATCTAAAAGAACAATATCATAGGATTCTTTTCTTATATATTCTGGTATTAAATTTGGATTTTTAATAGTATCGATCTTTTCAAAATGCTTTGATAAGAAAAATCGAAGGGCAATTAATAACTCTTCGTTATCGTCAACAATAAGTATTTTTCCTTTTTGGTTAGGCATTTTTACTATGTTTAAATGTATAAATGATAAAATGTTACTTTAGATAAGATGTGTTTTTGGTTTGGTCATTATTTTGGATATTTTATTAGCTTCTTTCAAAAGCCTTAATAATTCTGGTTTATCTTTTGACAGATTTGTATCTTGGATTACTTCCAGCCGGTATTCACACTCATCGGATTCTTCTATGGCAATACAAATCTTACTAAAAAATCTGCTTTAGATCTTCCCCTGCATGCCGCTCGGTAATTTGCTTCAGGATGTTACCGGTTTTATTAATTGGTATAATAACAGATGAGGCTTTAGTTTCTTTAAGTGTATTGCAAATATAATAACATCAACTGCAAACTTTTTAGTTCTTTTTTTTAAGTTTTCAATAAAAATTTCTTTTTCAGTCATGATTTTTATGTTTTCATTTATTTTAGCATTAAAGCATTACAACATTTAAAATTAGTACAAAATGTTGTTATTTTCGACATGAGTGTTGGAATTTGCAACAGTTAATGATTTAAGTTTTGTGTGTAAGTATCAACTAATCAGCTAATAATAATTTTTGGTACGTCTTTGGCTTGTTATGAGCATTATAATAATATATTAATTAAAAATGATTTCAAATTACTTTAAAACAGCAATAAGAAATTTTTATCGAAATAAAGCAATAACACTAATTAAAACATTAGGACTTGCATTAGGCTTGGCGGTAATCTTTTTCATTTTAATTTATATTACTACCGAAACCAGCTATAACGATTATAATAAAAAGAAAGAAAGAATTTTTCGCATAAACCAAATTGACCTTATACATGGATGGAAAAGCATAAATACACCATTTCCAATGAGAGATGCACTAATAGAAGATTTTCCTATTATAGAAGATGCCACAAGATTATATTCCTTAAATAACGTTAATGTTGAAATTGGTAATACAGTATTAAAAGAAAATACGGTAATATGTGTCGATCAAAGTTTTTTTAAAATATTTACCTTAAATAAAATTGCCGGGGACTTTTCCGGTTTTGATTTTGATATTCATAATGTTGTTATTACCGAATCAACAGCTTTAAAATATTTTGGCAAAACAGATGTATTAAACAAATCATTTAAGATGATAAATGGTAGTGAAGAATATTTGTTAAATATTACTGCCATAATCGAGGATATTCCGGTGACCTCCACAATAAAAGCGGATTTTATTACTACCACGGAAATTGGACTTAAACAGGTTAATAAAAACATGATTTGGAGTGATGGAGAGGAGAGAGGTACTGAATTTTACAGGAATAAATGGTCCCAACATTTTGTGGAAACTTACGTGCTATTTGAAGAAAAGAAGAATGCACTGGATTTCGATTTGAGATTAATGCAGCTTGAGGCGAAGCATGTAAGCGATACAACCCAGAGAGACTATTTTGTACAAAACCTGGAAGATATTTACCTGCATTCTGAAGATATGTTTGGAAGTGACCGGTTAGGAGATCTAAATTCTATTTATATATTTTCTGCAATTGCTTTTTTGGTTCTTTTAGTTGCATGTATAA
The DNA here is from genome assembly GCA_028282785.1 of Bacteroidales bacterium. Taxonomy (GTDB): domain Bacteria; phylum Bacteroidota; class Bacteroidia; order Bacteroidales; family UBA12077; genus UBA12077. The sequence goes on from JANQHE010000029.1 coordinate 35,416, forward strand.
ACTATATTATTTTATCAATTTCCCAAATCATAACACGATCAAAAGAAATTGGAATAAGAAAAATAGCCGGAGCATTACGATCCGATTTACTAAAACAAATATCTGTCGAGTCGATTATTTTAATAGCTGTTACACTTCCGTTAGCTTTTATTTTAATTGAGCAATTCAGGCCATCGCTTGAACAGATATTGAAAAAACAGATTATCTTAACCTATAACCTGAAATTTATACTGGGGTTTATATTCATAATCTGTTTTGTAATTTTTATTCCGGGTATTAACATTGTTTATTTTTTAAATAGAATATCACCGGTTTCTATATTAAAGAGAGAAAATAAAAACTCCTCACGGAAATTTACTTTCAGGAAAATGCTAATAGTAATGCAGTTTGTGATTTTTATAGTATTAGTGGTGCTGGCCATTGGAATTAAGATGCAGATAAATTTCTCAACCAGAAGTGAACTGGGTTTTAATCCTGATAATAAAGTTGTTATTAGTGTTAGTAAGATTGTTCAGAACGGAAAATATAATACGTTGAAAACAGAATTGATGAAAGACCCGAATGTTAAAAATATAAGTGGAGCTATGTGGTTACCACCCTCAAACAGTAGAATGAGTTTTAGTCAAACAGATTCAGCATACGGTGATGAACCAATAAAATTAGAAGCTTTGTTTGTTGACCAGGATTTTATTGAAAATTTCGAAATAGAATTATTAGAAGGGAAATCATTTAAAGACTATGAAACCAGTGCCGATTGGAAAATTTTAGCAAATGAAACAACAGCCAGCATGTTAGGAAAAGATAAAATAATTGGAAGAAACATTTGGAATGGCGAGGTAATAGGAGTTGTTAAGGATTTTAAATTTCATTCAGTTCATGAGAAAGTTCAACCAATGATTTTAGTCGTATCAGAAAGTATGATCCGGGAAATGGTAATTAATTATCGAGTTCCTGTTTCCAAAAATATTCTTGACGGGTTAAATAATGAATTACAGGATTTTCAACCAGATATAAACTTTAATCCCCAACTGCTCAATGATAAATTTGATTCTTTATATGAAAAAGAAAATAGATTAGGTACCTTGGTTGGAATATTTTCCTTTATAGCCATTTTTATTGCAGCAATTGGATTATTAGGAATAACCATGTTTACAACTAAAAAACAAACTAAAAATATTGCAATCCGAAAAGTAAATGGAGCTTCTATTTTAACTATCTGGAGATTATTAATTAGTGATTATATCCGGTTAATAGTTATTGCGCTGATTATAGCCATTCCGATATCATATTATTTATTGGATAAATGGTTGCAAAGCTTTGCTTATCAAGCTGATATCGACTGGTGGATATTTATTATTGCAGGTGGTTTAGCTTTAATTATCTCATTATTAACTGTAAGTTGGTATATATTAAATGCTGCACGAAAAAATCCAGTAGATAGTTTACGTTACGAATAAATTTAAAGTAATGATATTATATAACATTAAACTAATCTTTAGGAATTTACTAAAAAATAAGTTATTCTCTATAATCAATATTTTGGGCTTATCGATTGGCTTATCTGCAAGTATTTTAATCTACTTATGGATTTCCAATGAACTAAGCTATGATAAATTTCATAATGATTACGAACGTATATACAGAATTTATTTTAGTGAATCAGGTGAATTTCCCATAACCTTAAGTAATATGCCACCGGGTTTAATTCCTGTAGCTATTGAGGAAATACCTGAAATTGAAAAAGGGTTTCGGTTTGACAGGTATTCGTCGACAATAAAATATGATGACAAGATCTTTAAGGAATATTTATATTTTATTGATCCTGATATGTTTGAGGTGTTGTATTTTCCTTTTAAGAAAGGGACCTTAACAGAAGCATTTAAAGATGTAAATTCAATAGTTTTAACTCAAAAGTCAGCAAAAAAATATTTTGGCGATTCCAATCCTATTGGAAAAGTTGTATTAGTAGATGGAACAGAAAGTTATATTGTTACCGGTGTAATAAATGATATTCCATTGAATTCAAGCATTCAACCGGACTTTATTATCTCAATGAACAACCTAAAAGAATTTGGATACAATTCGAATGGTTGGAATGATTGGGCTTGGCAAAGCTATGTAAAGATATCAAAAACTGCAGATCCCGAATTAGTAGAAATGAAATTGAATGAAGTTGTGAAAAAAAATACTACCCGAAAGGAAGCAACTCTTCATTTGCAGCCTCTAAAAAATAAGTATCTTTATTTTTTAGATGGCAAACCAGCACTTTTGAAAAGCATTTACATCTTTTCGTTAATTGCGGTAATTATAATTCTTATAGCTTGCTTCAATTATATGAACCTATCAACAGCAATGCTTATTTCTAAAGCCAAAAACACAGCAATTCAAAAAATTTTAGGGGCTAGTAGGAAAAAGATTATATGGCAGTTTTTATTTGAATCTATCTCTTTTGCATTTATTTCCATATTTATAGCTTTAATTTTAGTTGAGTCTGTAAGAAATCCCTTTAGTAATTTAATTAAAAAAAATCTGACAATAGATTATACGGACTTTAATATTATGATCATTGTTATTTCTATTACAGTATTTGTTGGAATAATAGCCGGAATTTATCCTGCAATTAAATTATCATCTTTTAAGCCGATTATTGCGCTTAAAGGATTTAATGCGGTAAAATCTGATAAAAGTAGTTTAAGAAAAGTGCTGGTTATATTACAGTTTACAGTGTCTTCAGTTTTAATAGCTAGTACTTTAATAGTGTCAAAGCAAATGAATTATACCTTAAATAAAAATTTAGGTATAGATTATGATAATATAATATATTTTCAAATTAATGATAAACTTAAAGACTCATATGAAATTTTTAAAAGTGATTTATTAGGTTTATCTAATATCCAAGCTGTAACCAGGACCTTTCAAATGCCATCATACAATAAATTATCAGTTAATGCTAAATGGCCAGGAATGAGTGAGAATACAAATGTGCGTATGAATGTTAGTATTGGTGATTATGATTATGTAAAAGTGTTTGGGCTTGAGCCCCTTGAAGGTAGAAATTTTTCGCAGGAATTTACTTCAGACTCTGTAAACATTCTTATCAATGAAGAAGCAGCTAAGCAAATGTCATTACAGAATCCTGTCGGAACTCCTGCAACTATCTTACATGATGGTGAGATTATTGGAGTTCTTAAAGATTATCACTTTATGCCACTTAATACAAAAATTGAACCTATTGCAATTGTTATCGATAAATCATTTTATAAGATCTGCGCTGTTAAGCTAAATGGAAAAGACTTAAAACGAACATTAAAACATATCGAATCTACTTATAAAAAGTACGTTGACAATTTTCCTTTTGATTATCAATTTATGAAAGATGATTATGAAGAAATTTATAAGGCAGAAATTCAACTCAAAAAACTTTATAAGTATTTTTCGTTTTTAGCAATTTTCATTGCCTGTTTGGGACTATTTGGTTTATCATCTTACATAGCAGAAAATAAAACTAAAGAAATAGCCATTCGTAAGGCAAATGGAGCTTCGGTAATGAGTATCATATACTTACTAAATAAAGAGTTTTTAAAATGGGTTTTAATTGCAGTTATTTTAGGTGTTCCTTTTACTTATTTTTGGATGCAAAAATGGTTACAAAACTTTGTTTATCATATTAGTATTGGATCTTTTGAGTTTATTATTTCTGCAATTATTTCTTTATTTATTGCTTTTGTAACAATTGCTTTCCATGCTTATAAGGCCGCAAATCGAAATCCTGTTGAAAGTTTACGGTACGAATAAATGAGCGTTCATTTTCAGTTCTTATTGTTGGATTTTACAACACTTGACAATTCTTCGTTATTTTATAAATATCAGGAATACAATAAATTATAATTATGGCATGCGATTTGGCTACTGCAATTACAAAATGTTAAAACAAACTCGGCATGTTAAAAAATTTTTTCAAAATTGCTTTTCGCAATCTATGGCGAAATAAACTAAATACTTTTATAAATGTTATAGGGTTGTCAGTTGGTATTGCCAGTTGTATTCTAATTACCCTTCATGTAACCGATGAATTTTCGTACGATCGATTTTTAGAAAATTCGGACCGGATATATCGTGTAGCTTTAAACAGAATATACCCCGAAAATACAATTAGTTATGCTATTATACCTCATTCTTACGGGCCAACGATCAAAGAAGATATCCCGGAAGTAGAAGACCAGTGCAGAATTCTGGACATAAGAAATGAATTTATTTTAAGATATGAAGATAAAAGGTTTAAAGAAAATAAATTCATTTTAGCCGACACCAACTTTTTTGAGTTCTTTTCGATTGAATTACTAATTGGCGATCCCAAAACTGTTTTAAGTAATCCAATGGCAATTGTTATGACCGAAAGTATGGCGAAAAAATATTTTGGAAATGAAGATCCACTGGGAAAAACTCTTAACGGGGTTTTTGGCGAGATAGAAGTAGCTGGGATTTGTGCCGATTTTCCTGAAAATTCGCATATGGAATTTGATTTTGTAGGTTCTTTATTTATCAACGATTTTATAAGAACAATCAATTATGTTTCTTTTTCTACGTGTATCTATATACGGTTACAGGAAGGTATAGATCCGATGCTGGTCGAAGGGAAATTCCCGGACCTGGTGAAGCATTACGCTTCCGGACAAATTGAACAAAGCATGGGAGTAACTTATGAAGAATATACAAAAGCCGGAAATGGATATGATTATTTTCTTCAACCTTTAACAAGTATTCATTTGCATTCAAAGTTAGAGGCAGAAATTAAGCCAAATGGAGATATTAGGTATGTTATTATTTTTATTTCCATCGCAATATTTATTTTATTAATAGCTTGCATAAATTTTATCAATCTATCCACTGCTCAAGCTACTGAACGTGCTAAGGAAGTAGGAATTAGAAAGGTAGTAGGAAGTGAAAGAAGATTTTTAGTTCGACAGTTTCTATTTGAATCCATTTTAGTTAGTTTTTTTAGTTTGTGGATATCATTAATTATTGTTGAGTTATTTTTACCTGTATTTAATAATTTGGCATATAAAAACTTGAGTATTAATTATTTTGGTAATTTAAATATTATACCAACATTATTGTTAGTAAGTATTTTGGTTGGGTTGATAGCAGGAATTTATCCGTCTTTCTTTCTATCATCGTACAAGCCGGTTGAAGTTTTGAAAGGAAAATTTGGCTCGTCTAAAAGAGGAAGAGTATTGAGGTATTTATTAGTTGTTTTTCAATTTACTATTTCAATAGGGTTAATCGCATTTGCCTTGTTAGTTAATAACCAGTTAAGATATATACTAAAAAAAGATCTTGGTTTTGAAAAAGAACAGGTTGTAGTTATTGATCGTTTGTTCTCTTTACAGGAAAATGTGCCTGTTTTTGTCGAAGAGGTTAAAAAAATAACTAATGTTCATACTGCATCAATTTCGGGCTCAGATGTACAAGGTGGTTACTACTTTGGAGCTATGTTGCAAAAAGAAGGTGAATCAGATATTTTAACAACGCGCGGATTAATGGTTGATGATCATTTTATCAATACAATGAACATGAAATTAATTAATGGTCGGGATTTTTCTGAGGATTTTAAAGATTCATTAAATGTTATTGTAAATGAAGCTTTTGTAAAAGAATTTGATTTTAAGGACCCTATTGGAGCCCGTTTCCGATTTAGAATAAATGATAATATACCTTTTTCGGATTATACTATTATTGGAATAGTAAATGATTATCATTATAACTCATTACATCAACCTATACAATCATTTATAATTTTTAACAATGAAGGTTTTGAAGGAGGACGTGCACTTTTGAATGTAAAACTTAAAAGTGGAAAAATTAAAGAAACAATCAAAGAAATTGAAAAAAAATGGAGTGAATTTAGTAATGAATCATTGTTTTCATATTATTTCTTAGATACGCGATTAAAGCGTTTATATACTATGGAACAGAATTCAATGAAAATGTTTAGCATTTTTTCAATTCTTGCCATAATTATTGCTTGTATAGGATTACTGGGACTTGCATCTTATATGGCAATACAACGAACAAAGGAAATTGGTATAAGAAAAGCATTGGGAGCTTCAGTGTCCAATATCATTTTAATTTTAAGTTACGATTTTACAAAATGGGTTGTTTTTGCAAATATCATTGCCTGGCCTGTAGCCTATTTTTTAATGAATAACTGGTTAAAGAATTTTGCTTATAAAACTGATATCGGAATTTGGATATTTGTATTTTCAGGAGGCCTTGCTCTGTTTATAGCACTTGCAACCATAATTTACATGGCATTTAGTGCAGCTCGGAAAAGTCCGGTGGACAGCTTACGTTATGAGTAATAACCGAAAATTAAAACTAAAAACAAGAAAAAAAGAATCTGTTCAATAAATGAATAGTTTTTACGAATAATCATTTTAATAAATCTAAATACAACGGTTTCCTAATAAAATCTTAGTTTTGTGATATTATGCTCGTAAAACAATTTAAGCTATGAGATTTTTGGTTTGTCCTCAATGCGGAATCATGAATTTTTATGTAAAGAATGAGAAGGGAGAAAGATTGAATGTAAAAGTATCAAGAGAGTTGGAAATTATATTACAGGATAAAACACAAAAACTTGAAGGATATGATTTAGATGTTGTTTATTGCTTAGGTTGTTCGTGGAGCGGACCTGTCAATAAACTTAAGAAATATTAAATTTGAAAAAGCGGTTTTTTAAAACCGCTTTTTATTTCCGTATAATTATTATTTAGAGTATTGATCTATAACCTGACTAATGCCATATTGACAAACCTTACAATGTTCAGTATGGCGGGTAAACATAATACAATCCAACTGAGACCTGTATAAACCATATTGGTTGTATTTTGCTCCTTCGAATGCACCAATCTTATCTTTATATTTTTCTGCTGCAAAGAAAGTATCTTGCTTATAATGTGCATTCATAAAGAATTCTTCCATTACCGATTCTTCAACTCGTTGTGCTCTTAGTTCTTTTCGTTCCTTTTGAACTGCATAGCTAAACTTATCAAACTCTTCTTTGTTCCAGGGCGTAGGAACAGGAGTTTCTTCTTCTACTAAATGTTTCCATTTTAAATTTTCTTTATCTAGAAGTGCTGTAACATTAACTTCGTAAGGTTCAACATCTATTGTAGGAGCTTCATATGCAGTGGATGAGGAATAATATTCATCAGCCAGGTCAGCCAAATGGTGACCCATTTCATGAATCATTAAGTATTCAGCAAATTTGTTATCAACGGCTAAAGTAGTATATAATTTGTATATACCTCCACCACCATATGTTTGTTCGTTAACTAATATGGATGTAAATTCATATGGAGCAGCCGATGCAATATTGCGAATGGTTCTATTATCATAACTTAAAACATAGCGTTCAGAATCAAAACTGCTATAATGAGCAGAAAGAGCTGTGCGTTTGTGAACTTCAGGATGTGGTCTTAAAATACCTGATACCTGAGATGGGGTTTTAACGGCCCAAACATTGATATCATTTTTACGAGATTTATATGGTTCGGCATTTAATAAATACTCTGTCATTCTTTTTGCATCTGAGATGAATTTATCCATTTCTTCTTTAGTATATCCATCCCCAAGAAGAACTATATCTAATTTTTCGTTAGGATTTCCACTTTCATGTATTGCAACTACTTCTTCAGTATGGTTAATATCCGCCGGATTTACTTGTCTTGATAATGGATCAATATTATAGGTCCAGATCGGTTGGAACTTGTTCTGACCATTTCTTTTACTAATTCTTACCGTAACAGGTTTTAGAGGCCATGGAAATCGAACCGATTCATGGAAAGTTCCCCATTCTTTTTGAGCTTCTGGAGTGGTTTGCCATTCACCAAAAATGCTTGAGTATCCACGAGAATAAAGTAGTGTCTTAGTTTCTTGATCTATAACTTCCAAAAAGAAATAACCCAGTTCCAATTCATCAACTAACAATGTTTTGCTTCCATACCATTTACCGTCAGATAAAATCTTATCCGCAGCAAAATGTTCCGTTTCGGAATTACCGGTGTGGAAATAATCCAGACGCATCGTTTTATTTTTGAAGTAATCATCAAAATTTACATTTCCATTATTAATAACTTCAATTGATTCAACTACTTCTGATGCATGTTTTTCTTTTGTTTGTTCGTTTTTAACAGGCGTACAAGCAAATAAAATTGCTAGTCCAAAAATCAACGGTAATATATTTTTCATAAGGTTTAAAATTGTGGCATACCTGTAATTTTGATTCACAAATTACTATATTCAGATTTGTATCTCAATAATTATTACAGGCATTGCCTGTTTCATGGTTAAATATTTAATAGGTTTTGATGCAAAGGTTGCAAAGTACCAATAAAAATTATTATCACAAAGTTCACAAAGAACTATTTGCAAATCTGAAATCTTGAATTTGAAACCTGAAACCTTATAGCTTTTTATTATCTTAGTGCTCATCGGAATAAAAATACCTGTTATGAGTTACAATGTTTCTATACTGGTTGTTATGATTTCTTACATGACATTTATAGTGTTATGGGGAATTTACCAAGGGAGAAAAGTAAAGAATAGTTCTGATTTTGCTATTGCAGGAAGGAATTTACCAGGTTGGATTGCAGCATTATCAGAAAGGGCAACCGGTGAATCATCATGGGCTTTGCTGGGTTTGCCGGGAGCTGCTTATGCAACAGGTTTAATGGAAGTATGGACAGCAATTGGTTGTGTGTTTGGAATTATCTTTGCGTGGATCTTTCTAGCCTGGAGGTTACGAGAAGAAGCTGCCAAATATAAAACAGATTCTTTTACTGATTATATTGCTCAAAAACATGGTGAGGTTGGAAAATGGATACGTGTTGTCGGAAGTGTTACTATAGTTTTCTTTTTCTTTTTTTATGTTGGAGCTCAGTTCTTAGGGGGTGGTAAAACATTAGAAAACCTGTTTGGAATTGATAAAACCATAGGTATGTTAATTGTTGTTCTGTTAGTTGTTCCATATACAATTTATGGTGGTTTCAGAAGTGTAACTTATACAGATGTTATTCAGGCTGTTGTTATGATTATTACTTTAATCATTGCACCCATTGCCGGGATAATTTATATTAAGAACCAGCCGGACGGACTGATCTACGCTAACACGATATCAGAAGCACTTTCAAAGGCAGGAGAAAGTTATAGTACAATGGTTGGGGGGGCTATTGTTGTCGAAGGTTCGAAATTATCTTTATTTTTAAATTCAGTGTTTCCTAACAGTTTAAAACTTATAAAAGGTTTAGGCACAGGAATGATCATAGCAAGCGCATTTTCCTGGTTTTTTGGTTATTTGGGTGGACAACCACAATTAAGTATGCGCTTTATGGCAATTAGTAACACAAAGAATGCGAAGCAAGCCAGAAACATTGGTATAGCATGGACAGTTATAGCATATATTGGTGCTCTCATGATTGGCTGGATTGGAATTGCTATTTTTGGACCAACCGGATTAAAAGATCAAGAAACTGTAATGCCCGAGGTGCTAACAAAATTATTTAATCCGTTTATCGCAGGAATTTTAATAACCGGGGTATTAGCTGCAATTATTTCAACTGCAAATTCATTATTAATATTATCTGCAACAGAATTATCGGAAAATATAGTGAAACCTTTAGTAAAACAAGACCGGAAAAAATCTTTATTTCATTCGAGATTGATTACGGCAACTCTTTCTTTTGTAGCATTAATTTTGGCATACTTTATTTCCAGTGATTTAATTTATGCCATTGTTGGTTTTGTTTGGGCCGGAATAGGTTCTACTTTCTCGGTTGTAATTATGTTAACTTTATTTTGGAAAAGATATCATGGCAGAGCTGTAATCTTAACCATATTAACAGGATTAACATTTACAATTATTTGGAGAGCCACAGGATTGGAACAGGTACTTTCAGCTCGTTTTTTAACTTTTATTATAGCGCTGATTGTAGCTGTTGGTGGCACCTGTTTAATACCACCTAATAAAGCATAAAAAATATTTACTTTAAATGAGCCCAGGGTATTTACTCTGGGTTTTTTATTTAATAACTTGTATAAAACAGAAAAATATTGTTGCACAATGTAAAACAATGTTGTATATTTGAAATAAAAAAAATCAACTATGACCTATTTTGCAGATGTAAAGGAAAAAGCTGATCTAAAATCTTTGTATCGTAAGTTGTCGTTCTTGTATCATCCGGATAAAGGGGGACAGGTAGAGCAGATGCAGGCAATCAATGCCGAGTATAACCTGTTGAAAGACACTTTTGGAAAATTTCCCAAAAGCTTAAAACAGATCAGAGTTGGAAATTTTGTTTATGTGAATAAATCTCTATGTCTTGTTACAAAAGTGGAAAATAAATTATTTTATGCCAAGTCTTTTAAAACAGGTCGTGTTGCAATGTTTGATAAATCTACCGGATATGGTGTTTTTAATTTTAAGATAAGGGCATATGCGGGAGAATAAGAACATAAATACAGAAGAAAAAGTTCATACGGGATTCAGGCTTACTAAAAATAATTATAAACTTTTAGAAGAGCTCGAAAATGATTTGGGAATAAATAAGACAAGTGTAATGAATATGATCCTTAATTTAATTAAGAAGGATAAAGCTGTTCTTATTGATTTGATAAGATCAGCCATAGCGAAATAGATATACACATTGTCCTAAATAAATAGGGTTTCTCAACTACTTTTAAAATCAAATAAATGTGCTAATGTATTTCATTTTCGCTTCATATTAAACTGATACATTTGGATTATTATCTTAAGAAAGATAATTTTCTCATAAATTAAAATTAAAAAGTATTTGCTAATTGGTTATTATTAGCGAAGATGGGCCGAGGATTAGATTTCTCGGCTTTTTTTATAAAAAATGTTCTCGCCTAAATTCATTTTAGCTCCATGTTAAAGTTATATTCTTGCAGAAAGATAAATTATATAAAAGAATGGTATGATGAAGTAATTGAATAATTATAAATTTAATAAGTATGAAAACAAAAACAATTTTAAAAGTTCTCTTTATTTTATTATTATACTTTTCATTAAGCTCAGTAACTGCATAGAATAAAAGAGAGAAGAATAATAGGGTACATGTAAGGAAAGTTGAGCAAAAGCATAGTCCACATCATCACTATGCAAAACTTCCCCAATGGCGAAGAGTGTATACCTCAGTTCATCGAAAAGCTCTTAGAATTTTGCATAGGGGCGCAAATGATCGTTTTTATGACGGTATTTACTATAAAAAGAGTTGGAACAAGGTATGTAAACCCACCAAGTGGTGTCAGAATCGATGTGCTACCGGAAGGGTATACCGAAATTCAGAAAGATGGAACTGATTATTGCGAGTTTGAAGGTGCTCTGTATAAAAAAGTTATCAGCGAAAGTGCGGTATGGTATGAAGTTATTGAGGATTTAAAATAAATTCAAAGTATTATAAACAAATTTAACATATAATATTAATTGAAAACCGGGGTGTTTTTACCCCGGTTTTTTGATATATTTTTTTCGAAACAAATTTGGAATTGTCCACTTTTGAAATATTCAGTTATTCGTATCTAAGTGCATCAACCGGATTTTGTGTAGCAGCTTTTAAGGCTCTGTAAAATACGGATAAGGACGAAATTAATATTGCCAGCATTATTGCGAAAGCAAAAACCCACCAGGATAATTTAGTCGCATATGCGAAGTTCTGTAGCCATTTGGTTAACATGTAATAGGAAAGCGGAATAGCAATAATTCCTGAAATAAATACCAGTTGAACAAACTCTTTAGAAAATAATGAAATAATGTTACTTACACCTGCTCCATTAGCCTTTCTTATTCCAATTTCTTTGGTTCTTTGTTCTGCCATAAAACTTATTAAACCAAATAAGCCTAAGCATGCAATAAATATGCTAAAAACTGCAAAGTAACCTAATAGTTTTGTAAGCCTTTCTTCATTTTTGTAGTAAGCATTAAAAACATCATCAACAAATTGATATTCAAATGGGAATTCAGGATACATTTCATCCCAAATGTCCTTGATCTGATCCATAGTTTTAGTTAACGTATTAGGAACAAGTTTTATATTAATAGTAGAACTTATTTTATTAAATGAAATAAATAAAGGTCCTATTTCGTTATGTGGCGATGCAAAATTAAAATCTTTTACAATACCGATACATTCCCAGCCCCAAATTTTCTTATCGTAAGCACTTTCCCAATTTAAATATTTAACGGCAGCTTCGTTTAAAATATATTTTTTTGAATTTATATCGGGATTGTCTTTTGAGAATCCTACACCATCAATTATTTCAATACTATACATATTAAAGAAATCGGCATCGACATATAAATGTCTCATTGATATTTCTTGGTCGTCAATTATATCATAAAGCCCGTTGGTTACATTGCCGGCTGTTCCATTGCTGAAACAAATTTCTTCTACACCTGATAACTTTTCAAGGCTTTCTTTGAAAACTTCAGCATTATCATTAAGATTTAATAGTAAAATATGATCTTTATTGATTCCAAAATCCATATTTCTCCAGAAATGGAGTTGTTTGTAAACTAATATTGTTCCGGTAATTAACACGATAGTTATAATGAATTGGAAAACCATTAATCCTTTTTTAAATAAGCCTGTTCCTTTTGATTTTCCTTGGTTGGTTCTGCGGATATCGACAGGAGAAAATCTGGTTAAGTAAACAGAAGGATAAAGTCCGCTCAATAATCCAATTATGATTGCAATTAGTATCGAAATTACATTAAATGGGAATGTATAAAAGGTTTTAACTTCTAGCTTATATTGAAGTAAATTATTAAAAGTTGGCATAAATAACTCAGCAATTATATATCCTAAGATAACCGATGAAATACAAATAATTATTGTCTCAACTAAGAATTGAATTATTAAATTGGCTCTCTTTGCACCCAAAGTTTTTAAAACGCTGATACTTAAGGCTCTTTTCGTAGAAATAGATGTGGAAAGGTTTATATAATTGATCATTGCTATAGTAACAATAATAAGGGCGATAGTTAAAAAAAGATAAACAATTTGTTTATTGCCATGACTTACACCACTATCCGAAATTTGGTTATTAAAATAAATATCCGAGAATTCTTGTAAATAAAATTCAGTAGGCCTTTTAAATCGCTCTACCAAGTCTTCTTTTAATCTTTTATCCAGTTCTTGTTTATTTACGTTTTCATTAAGCATTACAAATGTTGTAAAAGACCAATTCCCTTCCGATTCTATTACATTATAATCCGGATATCCCCATAGAAATTTGATAGAAGGGTAATATGCAATTACTTCATGTTTGAAGCTAGAGTTAGTTGGATAATCTTCATAGACACCTTCAATAACATAATCGAAATTGCCGTCAAAAGTTATGGTTTGCCCTAATGGATCAGATTCTCCAAACATCTTTTTTGCTGTATTTTCGGAAATTATAATAGATTGATTCGTTCTTAGAAGTTTATTCTTAGAACTTTTTAAAATATTAATCGAAAACATATTAAGACTTGATGAATCCATAAAAGCAACATGATCAAATTTTATTGATTCATTATCTCCATACTGAAATACACCTGCAAACTCAAAATATCTCGAAAAGTATTTAATTTCCGGATATTTTCCGGATATATAATCACCAAATTTTGCCGCAGTATAAATGGATTTATCTTTTTTATTAGCTAGTCTATAAATATTCTTAAGATTAGAATGATATTTATCCACATTTAATTCATTATAAACATATAATAGAATTAATATTGCTATTGCAAAACTTAATGATAGCCCTCCTATATTTATGATCGTATATAGTTTGTTATTAGCAAGCCTTTTTAGCGACGTTTTAATATTCTGTAATAACATATTCTTATTTTTTGGTTTGGAATTAATGAACCAAGTATATGCCATAAATAATTAAATAACTAGTAAATAGTAACTTAAGTGTTTTTGTCTTATGGGCTTAAATTAAAAATCGTTCAGTTTCTGAACAGTTGTTTTTAATAATTGAACAATAACATATACTTTTATCGAAAATAGTTTATAAATACAAAAATGAATTTGAAAGTTGGAAAAATATTGGCAGTAGATGATAATGATTATGTTTTAAAAACTATTAATCAACTCTTAAAATATGAGTGTGAGTTGATAAAAACAATTAAAAATCCTAATCAACTAAAGTCTGTTTTATCGAGCGAAAGTTTCGATGTTATACTACTTGATATGAATTTTTCAGCTGGAGTTAATACAGGGAATGAAGGCTTATATTGGTTAAGCGAAATTCTTGAAGCTGATAAAAATACAGCTGTAATAATGATTACCGCATATGGAGATATTGATCTAGCTGTTAAAGCAATAAAAAAGGGGGCAGCAGATTTTATTACTAAACCCTGGGATGCTGAGAAATTTGTGACAACTATATTGAATACTGTTAAGTTGAGTAGATCGAGAAAGAAAAATGAAATTCTTGAAAGTAGGCAAGAACAATTGAATAAGGATATCAATAAACCTTTCGAAAATATAATAGGAACATCTGATAAAATGAAGGAAGTATTTTCCCTGATTGAAAAAGTTTCCAATACTGATGCTAATATTTTGATTTTAGGAGAGAATGGGACAGGTAAGGAACTAATTGCAAGGGAAATTCACAAAAGATCCGAACGTTCTAAAGAAATATTTATGCCTGTTGATATTGCGTCCTTGACTGAGTCCATCATAGAAAGTGAATTATTCGGCCATGTGAAAGGTGCTTTTACTGATGCCGGGGAAGATCGTTTAGGACGCTTGGAATCTGCCTCCGGAGGAACTCTGTTTTTAGATGAAATTGGAAATCTTTCTTTGGAAATACAAGCAAAGCTATTAACAGTGCTGCAAAACAGGAGTATCGTTAAAGTTGGAGGAGCTAAAGAAATTCCAATTGATATAAGATTAATTTGTGCCACAAATAACAACCTGGAAGAAATGGTTGAAAAAGGCCTTTTTAGAGAAGATTTATTTTACAGGATAAATACTATTCAAATTCAATCTCCGGCTTTAAGAGAAAGAAAAAGTGATATTATTGAACTGGCAACATTTTATCTGGAAAAATTTACTGAAAAGTATAATAAAAATAAAATGCATATTACCAAAGAGGCTCAGAAAGAACTAATGAATTACACCTGGAAGGGTAATGTGCGTGAGTTGATGCATACGATCGAAAAGGCCGTCATCTTATCCGATAAAAAAGAATTAAGTATAGAAGATTTTTATTTAAGATTACATGGATATTTATCAGATAATCAGTCAAATAGATTGGAAGATGTAGAGAAGCAAACAATTCAAAAGGTTCTTGAGAAACATAAAGGTAATTTAACTAAAGCAGCAAAGGAACTTGATATTTCCAGAACAACTCTTTATTTAAAATTGAAGAAATATGAAATTCAATAGGTTTTATATCAACATTTTGGTAAGGATATTTTTAGTAGTAATTACTTGTATGTTGTTTGTTTTCTTTATTGAACGTGATGACAATATTTTAACCACGTTATTTATTGCTTTTCTGGTAATCTTACAAACGGTTTTACTAATTAAATATGTGAATACTACGAATAAAGAATTAGCTGAATTTTTAATTCACCTGCATCAGGAAGATACATCGGTTGTATTTAGTAAAGAAAATATTGAAAAAACTTTTAAAGGATTAAGAACAAGTTTTGATAAAATAAATGCAAAAATTAAAAAGATAAAAACCGAGAAAGAACAACAAGAATATTACTTTAAATATCTAATTGAAAATATAGAAACGGGACTAATTGGAATTAATGAATATAATGAAATAGAGTTTGTAAACAATCAGGCTAAAGTTTTTTTTAAGAAAAGAAATCGGAAATTGATAAATATCGACCGCCTGGATGAAGATTTTAAGGCAATAGTAAGAAAACTAAGGCCTTCAGAATCGAGCGTATTAAAAAAGGTAATAGATAGTAAATTATATCATTTAGCATTTAACTGCTCAGAGTTTAAGATTGGAGAAAAAAAAATAAAATTATTTACTATACAGGATGTAAGAAACGAAATTGAAAGTAGTGAAATAGAATCGTGGCAAAAGCTAACCAGCGTATTAACCCATGAAATGATGAATTCAATTACTCCCATAACATCTTTGGCTCATGCTATAAAGAAATACGTACACAATGACAATGGACTAAAGAATTACAAAGAAATAAATAATGAATTAATTATTGATATCGCTGAAAATGCAGATATCATAGAGAATAGGGGGAAGAGATTGTTAGAATTTATTAATAATTACAGATCAGTTTCGAAATTACCTAAACCGAAATTTGAATCCATTAGCATAAAATCTTTCTTACAAAATATTATTCAGTTATTTGAGAAAGATCTGAAAAAAGGTAAAATTGATGCAGTTATTAATAACGTTAGCGATGATCTGGAACTAATAGCTGATAAAGGAATGATTGAACAGGTGCTAATTAACCTGATAAAAAATTCGATAGAAGCGTTCACAAATATTACAGAACCTAAAATAGAGTTATGTTCATTTATTGATAAAAATGGTAAAATTCAAATTCAGGTTATTGATAATGGTAATGGTATAAAAGAAGATTCACTGCATGATGTTTTTATACCGTTTTATACAACAAAGGAAAATGGCACCGGTATAGGATTGTCAATATCCAGGCAAATAATGAAATTGCATAAAGGGTCCATAAATATAAATTCAGAGCCGGATGTTAAAACCAAGGTAATACTTATATTCTGAATTAAATGACTCTCTTCTTTTATCTTATTGTATATTAAATAACCACTTAAATCACTATTAAAGATACTATTCCCGTTAGTTACCAGTATAAGGGTAAATTTCAGAAGTTTTTTTGGAAAAGATTTTTATAAAAATTTAGAATTTTTGTAAACATTTCATAACTTTCGCGTATATAGTAATACCTAAACTATATACATTTTATGAATTCGCTAAAAATTGAGTCTACTACGTTTACTCCTGAGATCAGCTTTGATGTTGAAAATAATAAGTTGAGTTTTCTGAAAGTATCAAAACCAGCAAATGCGATAACTTTTTACAGACCGGTTTTTGAATTTATTGAAAGTTTTGAGAAAGTAAAAGTTAAATCAAAAATCGCTAAAGAACTTGTTATTGAATTTAAATTTGATTATTTCAATACTGCCACTGCAAAGGTAATATATGAGTTGCTTAATAAATTTAAGCAAATTCAGGAGCAAGGAGTTGATGTGATTATAAATTGGTATTATCATCCTGAAGATGATGATCTTTTGGAAGAAGGCGAAATCATGTCAGAAGCGCTCGATCTGAATTTCAATTTTAAAGAAATAGAAGAATTATCATAATTGTTTTTAAAATTAATTAAGTGGTAATTGTGGTTTTTAAAGACCATGAATAAAACATTAAACAAACTTCATCATTAAATCGCGTAGGCTATCATCTGGGGTTAAATCCATTTTTTTCTTTAATCGGTTCAATGTCTTTTTAACAGAAGTTGTTCCGTATTGGTAATTTGTGCAATAGCCTTGTTATTTAATCCAACTTTTAGGTAAGCACATAATCGCAAATCGTTCCGTGTAAGGTTTTCATATTTTTGTTTCAGTTTTTCCTCAAATTCAGAGTTAACTATATCAATGTTTTTTATATGTTTTAAAAAATACATTTTGTTAGTTGTGATTGGTTGTACCATCTTCAATATATCTTATATAGTGCTTCAATTGATTTTTTATAATAATCCCAGGTAGTTATAATTCGCTCTTTAATAGGTGCTTACGCAAATATCAAACAATACAATAAACAAATAAATTGAAATTAATAATAAAATAATTACAAAAACACTTGCAAAGTGCAAGTAAATATATGTATATTTGTACACTTGCAAATTGCAAGTGAATAATTAATAACATTTATATACTTTATTACTATGGAAACAATTAAAATTGACTTAAACAGTTTGAAAAAAGACACCTGGACAGAACAGGAGCTTGAAAATGCAAAGATTGTAGTTGACTTTGTACAGAATATTATGAATGACCATAATTTTGATTATATCAAGGAAAAATATGGCAATCACAGGTACAAACAACACAACCAAAGCATGGTGGATGGGCCTACCGGAGTATTGAAGGTAATCACAAATTTTACAAAGAAGTATCCTGATTACACTTACGATGTGAAACATATTTATGTAGATGGTCCTTTCGTTACACTACATTCGCATGCTACTAATAATAAAAAGCACCGCGGAAATCCCCAAAAAGGATTGAATATTATGGATATTTGGAAAGTGGAAAATGGAGAAATTACAGAGCACTGGGATGCAGTTCAACCTATTCATGGTCCAATGAGACTCTTTTTCTGGATGAATGGAGGCAAATTTAGAAATAACAATACATATTTTTAGGGAACAAACAAGCAAATATCAAATTTGGAAAAATCGGAATGTCGAATTGAAGACTTCTTTACAGGAACAATATCGACATTCTGCTTTTCAATTTATTAGTTTAACTAAACTTTTCTTACTTTGTGAAAGTTTAAAACATTTATTCGAAAAATAGACAAACAGTTTAAAATGAGATCAAATTGCCCAATAAGTTATGCACTGGATTTTTTTGGAGATAAATGGTCGTTACTGATCATTAGAGACATAGCACTTGAACAAAAACGGTTTTACAAAGACTTTCAGAATTCTAAAGAAGGGATTGCTACCAATATATTGTCGGATAGGTTAAAAAAACTAGAAAACAATGGAATAATTAGATCTGCTGTTTATGAAAAAAAGAAAACTCAAAAAGAGTACTTTCTTACTCAAAAAGGTAAAGATTTAATACCTATATTATTAGAAATGATCGTTTGGTCGTATAAGTACGATAAAGAGTTGAATATCACAGAAGAGTTTGTTGAAAAAATTAAAACAAACCGATCCGATGTAATTGATTATTTCTTAGCTCTACTGGAAGATTGATGCTGTATTGACAACTTCTCGTTTCTATTGTCTTAGAATTTGTTATCCAAATTGTATCATTAAATCACATAAACTATCATCAGTTGAAACTTCTGTTGGAATGGGATTAGATGCAAAGGTTTACCCAAACCCAACTGTTGATTACTTAATTCTTGAAACAAATCTGTTTGAAAGGAACGAACTATATTGCCAGGTAATAGATATATCAGGTAATGTTTTATACTATGGAGAAATTATTAATAATATGGAAAAGATAGATTTATTGGCAAAAGCCAATGGAGTATATTTTATTACTCTAACGCAAGAAAATCAAAAAAATAAATCTTTTAAAATAATAAAGAGGTAAAGAAGTTCTAATATAGAATAATAAGGTCTTTCATCCCTAACTATCGTGAAGGAGGCTTTTTTATAAAAACTCTGGATTACTTCTCAATATTTTTTATCTTTCACCTTCTTTAATTGAAATTAAATATAAAATGGAAATAAAAGCATTTCAGGATTTCTACCCGGACCACTTGAGCCATTGCTATGGATGCGGTAAATTAAATGAGCACGGTTACCAGATAAAAACTGTTTGGGACGGAGATGAAACATTAACAACATTTACGCCCAAGCATTATCATACTGCCGTACCAGGTTTTGTATACGGAGGACTATTAGCTTCATTGATTGACTGCCATGGTACAGGGTCGGCTGCAGCAGCTATGTACAAACAGGAGGGAAGGGAAATGAATACAGAACCTTCTTTCAGGTTTTTAACCGGTTCTCTAAACGTAAAATACTTAAAACCAACTCCAATTGATTGTACCTTGGAAATTCGTGGCAAGATACGTGAAATTAAAGGTAAAAAAGTTACAGTAGATGTAGAAGTGTGGGCAAAAGGAGAAGTTGTGGTAACAGGAGAAGTAGTTACTATCCAGGTTCCTGACAGGTACATACACGATATAATAAAAAGTGCAAATAAATAATTTAATTTTATTTGCGGGTTGGAAAGGCAAAATTGTGAGCCATGCGATGAGTGAATTTAACAAAGTTTAGAATTCTATTAAAAGGGCTAGCCTATTTTGATTAGAATTCTTAGATTGTTAAAGAGAGGGGAGAAGCGTTATTTTGCCTACTTTTTTAATCATGTAAAAAAGTAGGATATAATAAAGAAATTTTAAATATTAAAATAAGAATGCTGCTAACTTGCTTAGCAGCATTTTTTATATGTCATGATATTCTAACAGTTTAGCACCAAAAAACTAATATTTTTCTACATCTTGCTCGCCATATAAAATCCTCAAACCTTTCATAGCAAGAATCTTAATAGTGTCAGATCCGGGATAAACCTGTATTGGAGCAATTTTTTCAACCCTTTCAACAATCTTACGCACAAACCAGCTACTATTTGCAATTGGTCCTGTAATTATAATAGCATCAACTTCTCCGGAAAGCACTGCATACATAGATCCAATTGTTTTGGCTACCTGATAAGCCATTGCCTCAAATATTTTAGCTGCTTCCTGGTCACCTTCCTGTACACGTTTATCAATTTCTTCACCACTAAAAGTACCCAGGTGCGCAAATAATCCTCCTTCTTTACTAACTTTTCTTAAAAGTTCTTCTTCGGTGTATTTTCCACTAAAGCACAACCTGATCAAATCACCGGTTGGTAAGCTTCCGGCTCTAATCGGAGAGAAAGGCCCATCTCCATCATAGCCCATGTTTGCATCAATAACTCGTCCTTTTTGATGCGCTCCAACCGTGATACCTGTACCTAAATGTGCTACAATTAAGTTTAAGTCTTCATAAACTTTATCAACAGACTTCGCGTAACGGCGTCCAACCCATTTTTGATTAAGTGCATGAAAAATAGATCTTCGTTTAATTTCAGGTAATCCTGTTATTTGGGCAATATCCTCATATTCATCAACTACTACAGGATCTGCAACAAAAGCGTTTGCATTTTTAAGATCATCAACTATGCTGTGTGCAATTAATCCGCCAAGGTTAACAATATCTTTTCCCTGAACAGATTTTAACAGATCTTTTTTGATTTCTTCGGTTATTACATATATTCCTGATTTAACTGGTTTTATTAATCCGCCTCTAGTAATTACCATTTTGATTTTATCAAAATCGATATCATTTTCTTTTAGTTCCTTTAATATTAAATTTTTCCTAAACTCTGTTTGATCCTCTATTTCAGGAAATTTGTTAAGTTCTTCTTCTGTGTGTTTTAATTTTTTTAAAAAAACAAGGTTTTTATTGTTATAAATCCCGATTTTAGTAAAAGGATATCTTGGATTTATTACTAAAATTAAGGTGTCAGCGGAATAATCTGTTTTGAACTCCATATTTTATGATTTTTGAAGGATTAATATTTAGGTTTTTTTATTACATATTTCTACGGTATTGCCCACCAACTTCATAAAGAGCATTTGTTATTTGCCCGATGGAACAATACTTGGTTGCTTCCATAAGATACTCAAATGTATTTTCATTGTCAAGTACGGCTTGTTTAAGTTTTAACAAGATTTCATTAGAGATATTTTCATTAAGCTTGTGAAAATTTGAAAGGTTATCAATCTGATATTTCTTTTCTTCTTCGGTAGCTCGAATTACCTCTTTGGGAAGAACTGTTGGTGATCCTTTGGAGGATAGAAATGTATTTACTCCCATAATTGGCAATTCACCGGAATGTTTCAAGGATTCATAATATAATGATTCATCCTGTATTTTCCCTCTTTGATACATAAATTCCATAGCACCTAAAACTCCGCCACGCTCCGTTAAGCGATCAAACTCAGCCAAAACAGCTTCTTCTACCAGATCGGTTAATTCTTCAATAATAAATGAGCCCTGCAAAGGATTTTGGTTTTTAGCCATACCGTATTCATGATTAATGATCATTTGAATTGCCATAGCACGACGAACAGATTCTTCCGTAGGTGTCGTAATTGCTTCATCATAAGCATTGGTATGCAACGAATTGCAATTATCGTATATACCGGAAAGAGCCTGAAGCGTTGTTCTAATATCATTAAATTCAATTTCCTGCGAGTGCAGAGATCGCCCGGATGTTTGTATATGATATTTTAATTTCTGCGATTTAGCATTTGCTTTATACTTATGTTTCATGGCTTTTGCCCAGATTATCCTGGCTACCCTTCCAATTACCGAATATTCCGGATCCAATCCGTTCGAAAAGAAAAAGGACAGGTTAGGGGCAAAATCGTCGATATGCATTCCTCGCGCTAAATAGTATTCAACAAACGTAAACCCGTTAGCTAAAGTAAAAGCAAGTTGAGTAATTGGATTTGCACCTGCCTCTGCAATATGGTAACCTGAAATTGAAACCGAATAGAAATTTTTTACCGTATTATCTATGAAATATTTTTGAATATCTCCCATCATCTTTAATGCAAAATCAGTAGAGAAGATACAAGTATTTTGTGCCTGATCTTCTTTTAAAATATCAGCCTGGATGGTTCCGCGTACTCTGCAGATCGTATCTTTTTTAATTTGTTCATATACATCTTTTGGTAAAACCTGATCGCCCGAAACTCCTAAAAGAAGTAATCCCAATCCATTATTCGATTCCGGCAATTCTCCCTGATATTCAGGTGGATTCAATCCCTTTTCTTTGTAAATTTTTTCAATTTGTTTTCTGACCTTTTCTTCCAATCCATTTTCTTTAATGTATTTTTCACAGTTTTGATCGATTGCCGTATTAAAGAAATATCCAACCATGATTGGAGCAGGGCCGTTAATTGTCATTGAAACTGATGTTGTCGGGTTTATCAGGTCGAATCCGGAATAAAGTTTTTTAGCATCATCAAGACAAGCAATGGACACTCCGGAATTACCTATTTTACCGTAAATATCCGGTCTAATTTCGGGATCTGCGCCATAGAGGGTTACAGAATCATAAGCAGTTGATAACCTGGTAGCTTTGTGTCCCTGCGATAAATAGTGAAATCGCTTATTGGTTCTTTCCGGGCCACCTTCTCCTGCAAACATGCGTGTAGGATCTTCATGCTCTCGTTTAAAAGGGAAAACTCCTGCTGCAAAGGGAAACTCGCCAGGTACATTTTCTTTGAGGTTCCATTTTAATATATCGCCCCAGGCAGAATATTTAGGTAAAGAAATTTTTGGAATTTTTGAATGTGATAAAGTTTCTACATGCGTTTGGACCTTTATTTCTTTGTCCCTTATGTGATATATATAGAACTCATCCTTATATTTTTTCTTCTTCTCTTCCCAATTTTCAATAATTAGCCGGTTTTCTTTTCCCAGATCATCTTTAAGCGTATTAATTTTATTGGAAATTTGTTCAGGGTCGGACCCTTCTTCATTTAGTTCTTTTTCAGCAATAATCAGTGCTTGAAGCCTGTTAGCAATTTGAGATTTTTCATCTACGTGCTGATTGTAATTTCGAACCGTATTGCTTATTTCAGAAAGATATCTTACTCTTTCTGATGGTACAACTTGTTCATTGTTATGACTTATTTCCAGTGAACTCTTTGTTTCAGGAAACTTAAAACTGGTTTTTGAACTAACCGTATTTATTAATTCCTGGAATAAGATATTAACACCTTCATTATTATACTGAGATGCAACAGTTCCATGTACAGGCATTTTATCAACCGGAGTTTCAAATAAAGTGTGATTTCGCTGATATTGCTTTTTAACATCACGTAATGCGTCTAAAGCTCCTTGTTTATCGAATTTATTAAGTGCAATAATATCGGCATAATCGAGCATGGCAATCTTTTCGAGCTGCGATGCAGCACCATATTCCGGAGTCATTACATAAAAGTAAACATCACTTTGGTCAACGATTTCGGTATCCGATTGACCGATTCCGGAAGATTCAAGTAAGATAAGATCATATCCTGCATATTTTAACACATCTACAGCATCGACAACATGTTCTGATAAAGCAAGATTTTGCCGGCGCGTAGCCAGCGAGCGCATATAAACATTTGGATGATTTATTGAATTCATGCGAATTCTGTCGCCCAATAACGCACCTCCACTTTTGCGTTTTGAAGGATCAACAGAAATAATTCCCAAATGCAGATCAGGATATAAATCAATGAACCGTCTTATAATTTCATCAACTAAGGAAGATTTACCGGCTCCTCCGGTCCCTGTTATTCCTACGATTGGAGTTTTGGAACTTTCAATTTCCTTTTTAATAATATCAAAATAATCCTTTGATTTATCGGGATAGTTTTCAGCTTTTGATATGATAGATGCAATTTCATATTTATCTCTTGATTTTACTTTATTTAAATCAATATCCTTGTTCCCAACAGGAAAATCAGATTTTTCCATTACATCATTAATCATACCCTGAAGTCCCATTTCACGGCCATCATCGGGCGTGTAAATACCGGAAATTCCATATTTTAACAGTTCTTCTTTTTCTACAGGCAATATAACACCGCCACCGCCACCAAATATTTTAATATGGCCACAGCCATTTTCATTTAATAAATCGAAAATATATTTATAAAATTCCATATGGCCACCTTGATATGAGGTAATGGCAATTGCTTGCGCATCTTCCTGAATGGCACAATTTACAATCTGTTCTACCGAAACATTATGCCCTAAATGGATAACTTCAGCTCCTGTAGATTGTAAAATCCTGCGTATAATATTTACGGTAGCATCGTGCCCGTCAAATAGCGAAGTTGCTGTAACGATTCTGATTTTATTTGAGGACTTATATATTTTGGATTGTAACATAAAATCTTTTTTAATTATATAATTAAAAACAGTATAGAAATTAAAATGTTGAATTTGAACTTTTCAGGAACCACTTTATAAATCACTGATTGCTCTTGAAATAACAATTTTCTGTATTTCAGAAGTGCCTTCATATATTTGTGTTAACTTAGCATCTCTCATGAGCCTTTCAACGTGATATTCTTTAACATAACCATATCCTCCGAATATCTGAACAGCTTCTGTAGTGATCTGCATTGCTTTTTCCGCACAATATAATTTAGCCATGGCACTCTCAGTACCATAAGGTTTACCCTGATCTTTTAACCAGGCGGTTTTTAAGCATAGGAAACGCATAGCTTCTATTTCGGTAGCCATATCAGCTAACTTAAAAGCAATAGCCTGATGTTTTATGATCTCTTTTCCAAAGGTTTTTCTCTCGTGAGCATATTTTAAAGCAAGCTCATAAGCGCCTGATGCAATTCCTAATGCTTGAGCTGCAATACCAAGCCTGCCACCCTCAAGGGTTTTCATAGCCAGTTTAAATCCGAAACCATCTTCGCCAATTCTGTTTTCTTTTGGAACCTTAACATCGGTAAACATAACCGAATGGGTATCTGAGCTACGCATTCCTAATTTATCTTCATGCGGACCAACACTAATTCCTTCTGTATTTCGATCCACAATCAAAGCATTGATTCCTTTATGCCCTTTTTCTGCATCTGTTTGGGCAATTACAACATAAGTTGAAGCTGAATTTCCATTGGTTATCCAGTTTTTAACTCCGTTTACCAGATAATGATCACCTTTGTCTATAGCAGTTGTTCTTTGTGATGTAGCATCAGAACCAGCTTCTGGTTCAGATAAAAGAAATGCTCCTAGTTTTTCACCTCTTGCAAGTGGTTTTAAAAATTTCTCTTTTTGTTCTTCAGTTCCGTATTCCTGGATTTCCCAACAAACGAGCGAATTATTAACAGACATAATTACTCCAAGCGATGCATCTACTTTAGATATTTCTTCTATGGCTAAAACATATGAAACAGTATCCATACCTGTGCCATCATATTCCGGAGCTACCTGCATACCTAAAAATCCTAGTTCTGCTAATGTTTTTACATGTTTTTCAGGAAAAATACAATTTGTGTCACGCTCTATAACATCTTCAATTAATTCTCTTTGTGCTAAGTCTCTGGCTGATTGTTGAGCCATTAATTGTTCTTCGGTGTATTCAAAATTCATTTTTTGTAGTTTTAGGTTTAATATAATTTAGGGTATGTAATATTTTATATAAATCTTATTAAAATTTTAACAGAAATCATAAAAAGAGGTGTTATAAAAACACCTGTTGGTTTTAGTACCTAAGCGTGCCCTGCTACCCTAGTTTTAACAACTACAAAGAATCACATTAATGAACATTATAAAGAATGCTAAGAGCTTTTGTGCTTTTAATAATGAAATGGTAATATATAAAATATATGTTAAAAGTCAAACAATAATTTATAAGTGCCTAGAATATAGTTTGCTATAGAATTGCTTTTTAAAAGCATATACGAATGATTTTCATTTTTAACAGAAATATGTATCTTACCGGTAAAATATTTTGATTATGGAAAAAGAAGCAGTAATTGTCATTAATCCGGGTTCAACCTCCACAAAGATAGCATTCTATAACCGTCAGGGCGAATTATTTTCAAAGTCTATTAGTCATCCGCAAAGTGAATTATGCAAGTTTGAAAAAATTGCTGATCAGTTGCAATATAGGCATGACCATATTAAACCTTATTTAGATGATTATTTATCCAAATCAGATTTAAAGGTTGTTGGAATCGTTGGAAGGGGTGGAATAGTAAAACCAATAAATGGAGGAACTTATATAATAAATGAAGCTTTTCTTGTGGATGCAAGGTCATGTCAGTATGGAGAACATGCATCCAATTTAGGAAGCTTATTAGTGAATTATTTTAAAGATGAGTTTGGTTTAAAAGAAGGTTATACGGTTGATCCTGTTTCAACCAGTAGCATTAGTGAAATAGCTAAAATTTCCGGCGTTCCCGGAATAATAAGAGATGGTAGGGCACATACACTAAACATGAAAAAAACCGCACGGATTATAGCTTCAAAACAAAATATTCCATTTGAAGAGTCATGTTATGTTATTGCGCATCTTGGAGGTGGAATATCAGTGGGTTTAGTACAAGGTGGAAAAATTGTTGATGTAAATGATGGATTGCTCGGGATGGGACCATTTACGCCAAACAGGGCAGGAGCTTTACCTTTGCGTGGGGTTATGAAATTGTGTTATAGTAAACCGGAGGAAGAAGTAAAAAAACTGTTTTCTCAAAACAGTGGCTTCAAAGCACATTTAGGAACCGAGGATGTAAGAGAAGTTATAAAAATGGTTGAAAATGGAGATTCGAAGGCTAATTTGATCTATTCTGCATTTGTTTACCAGGTTGCAAAAGAGATCGGAGCTTGTTTTGCTGCTTCTAAAGCAAAAGCTCATGCCATAGCAATTACAGGAGGAATTGCATACAGCAATAAGTTTATAAATGATTTAAAGGAATATGTTGATACGTTAACCGAGTTTCATGTTTATGCAGGAGAAAACGAAATGGAAGCTTTGGCAGAAGGTATTTTCAGAGTTCTTGATGGTGAAGAAGAAGCTCTGGAATACTAATTAACATCTATTTCTTGCACAAGGACTATTCGTTAAAAAGAATCCGATAAATGCTCCTGTAAACGCATTAGTTAATAAATCTTTGGATGAAATCTCAGATAATTGTCTGCCTTCTGCAAAATAAGTAATACCTAATCCGATAGCTGCACCAATTATGATATAAATTGTAGTTTTTTTAAAGTGATTTGAGGATATAAACCTTTTAAACTTATTTCCTTCCGGTTCTATTTCTAATTTCTTGAATTCCATTTTTAAAATATATAAATATGTGCAAATGTACATATAAAAATTAAATGAAAAGACCTTTAATTTTGAAAGGTCCTTTTTTCGCTAATGATTGTAATTTTTTATAATTACTTTGGTATTATTCTGAATATATCTATGTTATTGGTATTTAGATTTCTTTTACGTTCGCAAACTTCATATCCTTCACGAGAACCTTCATCGTTCGTATTTCCTTCAATCGTATGAATCCAGCCATTCTCAACACCAGTTACTAATCCTGTATGAGTCCAGTCAAAAGGTTTTTTTACGTTTAAGAATACATCTCCCGGTTCAACCATAGAAGCATCCTTTCTTAACTTCTCATTTCTAACAAGATTCTTATGTTTGTGACCATAATTTCCAACAACATCGCATGAATAACTATGCGGCATGTAATCGGTAAGCTTTTGTCCTATAGTGTATGTCGCCTGATCTATAACTGTTTGTACAAAGCCCATACACCATGGCCATTGAGTTCCTTCATTCCCATCCATGTAAGTTCTTACCCAGGTTCCTTCATTTTGTTTAAATTCCCTTGGACCAGAGGCTAAATGTTGCTTTGCATATTTAACTATTAGTTCTTTTAAGGATAAATCCTCTTCAATTCGTGTAAAGGCTTCTCGCATTGGTTTAGTTAATTCGCGCCAGGTATTATTTCCAACTATTCCATCAATTTTAAGTTTACGGAATTTTTGAAATTCTTTAACAACAGAAAGAGTAATAGGGCCAAAATGTCCATCCATTAATACAGTAACTTTCCATTCCGGATTATATCGTTTCCATAGATTTATCCATTCCTGTACTTTTTTAGCATCAGGACTGTTTTTCATTCCTGATTCAACTATTGGCTCCTGTGTTTTTAATTCTCTGATATATTGTTTCTTAATCATAGCGATACATTTTAGTTTATAGGTCTCTTAACAAAGTCAATGAATTTATGAATAGGTTTCAGGCTTACTTGCTGTTCTATTCTGTTGTTTTCATAGGTTTTAATAATATTCTCAACTTCATATTTTCTTATACTGTCTATTTCGGAATTGCCGGTTGTATAATCAATTATTTTAATCCGTTGATCAATGAAAGATTCAATAGAACCTAATTGAGATAGTTTTAAGGTATCCTCGAATTTATGAGGAATTGTTAATTCCGGATAGCTTAAATCATAAAACCTGTAGGGTAATTTATTTGAATCCCTGGTAAGAATATATACCGTATCTTTACCAACTATTTTATCTGATATTTTCAGTTTGATTCCATTTTCATCATCAGTTTTTATTCCTAAAGAATCAATTAATTGTTTTGTTATTTCAACCGTAACAGATGTATCAGAAATTGCTGATTCTAATTGAGAGTCTAATAGTTTAAGCGTATTGTTAAAATGCGAAATGAAGTCAGGATAATGTAATGTTAGCAGGTTTGTATCTGTATAATTAGTAAAAATGGTATCCAGGTCTTTAGAAATTTGTAATGAATCTCTTATATTGATAAAATTATCATAATCTGTCTTTACGATAAAGTATTTTTTGTCAAGAATCTTAGCAGCTTCAGTTGAATAAATATTAAAATAATGAGCGGTATCAACAAATGGTATTTCGGTTAACTGATCATAAAAAATGGATAATTGTTGCTGAAGTATTTCCTTATCAGGGGATTCTGATCTTTTAATCCTGGCTTTAAATTGATTAAGAATGGTATTTATCTTTAGTGCTTCATTAACCGTAATTAAGGTATCCGATTTAATAAGATTTAGCTCATTCTGATAGGGTAAAGGCTGAAATTTTACTTTCAAGTCAGGTTCATCAAGCAATAAAGAAAAGAAATTTCTCAAAGCTTCTTCTCCATTTTTCTGAGCTTGCTTCATGATACCTGCATTATAAGCTTGTTCGAGTAATTTCTCCTTACATCTTTTCTTTACAACCTTAGCTTCCTCAAATGTTGCTCCCCTGTAAAAATCAACCAATTCGAAACCTTTTATTTTATTTTCAGGAATAAACCATGGATTAATATCCGTATCAAGTACTATAGGCGACAAACCATAGAAACGAATCAGCTTGTTATTTTCATCGTAGGCAAAATTCCGTTCATCCAGTTTTTCGAATTTATATCCTGCTTTAACCCATCCACGACCTATAAAAACTATATCGCGTTTGCGTTCATATTTACTTAAAGCCATATTATTCAAATGGTAATGGAAATGAGCTGAACTTTCTATATAAACCGGTATTTCGTTAATATAACTATTGATTTCTGTATCCCTCTCTTCTTCGGTGATTTTATCTTTTTTGTATTTTTTATGAATGGCTTCGATGTGATTATAAATTCTCTTTATAACACGTTGTTCAGTTTTGCCTTGAAGAGTTTGATTATTTTCTATATAAAACTTGTCTTCATCGGGTTCTATCATATTAACTGCCATTAATACAATTAGATGATTATATATATACTCATTAGTTTGGTTAAATTCCGTACGAATTGCATTTAGCTCGGAACTTCTTAAGAATTGCTTTAAATTTTCGTTGTTGTCAATTGCATTGTTACATTCTAATTTAAGTTGGTATAAAGACTCTTCAAATTTCTCGGTTACCGTATCCTCGGGAAGATCAAAAATAAAAGTTTCGTTTAAACTACTTATAACTTCTCCGTAATATTCTGATGTTACCAACTCACCTATATCTTTCACACTGGATACCAAATTAGCTGTACTTCTTAGATTTCTTTTACTGAACATACCAAATGGATCCAGGAGTGTAAATACAATAATTCCGGCGACGACAATAACAATGTCGAGTAAGAGTTTCCAGTTTTTTATAAGGTATGCAATCATTCTGTTTCTATAATCTCTGTTATTAACTTGTCTTCCTTAAAATCAATATAAATTTCATTGTAACCCAAATTTATCAGCATAGCACGCAGCAAAGTGCTTGTTTTCTTTTGGGTTGTTTCAACTATATCCATATATTGTAAGCTATTACGAATATCCAGTTCAGCCTGACGGAAAAAATGTTCCTGGTCTTCAAGATTAATTTTAGTTGTAAATGCGTTGGTGGTTAAAATATCAATTTTTGAAAATCGTTCGGCCGGATAAGAAAAATTTATTATTTCTACAGGAGGAAGGGTTATGCTAATCATTTTATTCTTTATTATTATATCCTCCTCTTTAATTTTCTCTAGATCTATGCCCGCTTTGATTATTGCTTGTGATTTAGCCAGAAATTGGGCCTCATTAAGTTTTACTGCCCATAATATTCGTTTATTCTTAACTCCAAAAACAAGTTTATCAACTGTGAATTCGGTTGTAGCTAATTTTGAAGCCTTTTGTATTTTACCAACCACCATAGCTCTTTTATCTGAGCAGGATATGATCGTCAGACACAAAACTGTTATTAGTAGTAGTTTTTTCAATGTCTTAAAATTTGGTGGTTTAAGTTTATTTTTTAGGTGCCATTGGATCAATTGCTACAATAGGAGGTATACTTTCATCATCTGTTTGTGATGTTTCTATATTATTATTAATTACAATAATCTCACTATCATTTGGAGAGGAAATTTCCGTGGAAATGTTATCATCACCATTATTTGAAGTAGATCCGTTATCTGGTTTATAAACTCCGTGATTATCATTTCTAAGGTATTTTAAAGAACGACTTCCAAAGTAGAAAGCAATCATCATTAAAAATGCTGTTTTAAAAAATTCAAACTGATCATAAAAGAAACTGCCGGAATCAATTTGATTACTCATTCCAAAACTAACAATAAGCATAGCTATTGCCCCAAATAAAAGTGTAAATGCGATCATACCGCGCACAGTACCGGGAGGTACACCAAACGTTTGATCATGATAAGGATTATATCTTGGTTCTTCATCAATATCTTGTTGATTATATGGTAAACCTTTGGACCGGTTATTTTTTGCTTCTTTTATTTTAGCCCATTCTTCATTGGTTTTTCCAAGATTTAAATTATAATAATAAATGGCCCAGATAAAATAACATAAAAATATACATGTCCATACCATGATTAATATAAAACCAATTACTTTATACACATTGCAAGAAGCACATTTAGTATCGCTAAGGATTTGAACCGTACCAAAAAATGTTATGATTGCAAAAATGGCGATAACTATATAGATGAAGGTTTTACTGGCGTTATTTTTTCTTATATTTTCTTTAGTTTTTTTATAGCTGTTTGAAATTTGCTCCTTAAAAATGAAAAATAACCTGACAACGCTTATAATAAGCAAACTTGTTAGTATAATTTCAGTTAAATAATAAACCAGTTTAGGTATGTGATTTTCAGATAATATATTTCTTATAAATAGACCTCTGAAAAAAACTAGTAAAACAATACATATAATACTAGCAATAAGCCATTTTCTTGAATTTTTGGTTAATTTATTCATGGTTTTTTATCTTGGGTAAAGTTACTTTTAACTATGGGTGTTATTCATTTAAGTCAAGTTCCTTAAAAAACTTATTAAGTGATTTTATTATTTCCCGTAGAAATCCGATAATAGGTCCTATTAGGCCGATTGCCCATAGCCAGATATCTTCCAGGATATTTGGCTGATAAATGGCAAACATTATTGAAAGTGTGATTAAGGCTACAGTTAATACAATTATAAAATGCTTCATTTATAAATTGATATTATTATAAAATTACAATTTAAATTAAAAATAATTAAAATCTTCAGATAAAAAAACTACAATAAACTTTCTTTAAAATGTTCTAAGTTTAGTTCAGAATGGGTTGATGCTAGTAAGTTAATAATCATCTAACATTTTTTAATAATAAGACCTATATGAACTAAGGATATAAGAAGGTAATATGAAAAAAAGTATTAATATAATTTGGTGATTAAAAAAATGTCTCTATATTTGTAAGTGATTACTCACTGAATTAATTATGACAGACAAAAAAGAAAAAATATTACAAGCAGCATTGAAACTTTTTGCAGAGGAAGGATTTAGACCAACTTCAACAAGTAAAATTGCAAAAAAGGCTTGTGTATCTGAAGGGCTTATTTTCAGACATTTCGGAAATAAAGATGGTTTGTTAGAGGCTATAATTAAGGAGGGCGAAGAGCAAGCCAAGATATTATTTGCTGATATTGTACTTGAAACAGAACCTAAAGAAGTGATAAGAAAATTCTTTGAATTAACATCAAAATTCGTGAATACAAAGGATAGAGAAGATTTTTGGAAGCTACAGTACAAAATAAAATGGGAAATGGAGATTTATGGAGAGCATAAAATGGAACCTTTACAATTGGCACTTACCAATGCATTTAAGAAGCTTGGATACGAAAAACCTGAACTGGAAGCAAAACTATTATTAATAAATATGGATGGTTTAGCAACAAGGTTTTATCTTCAGAAAAATTTTGATGTGACAGAATTAGTGGAGTTTATGCATAATAAATACGAACTTTAAATTTTTTTAATAATACATGTAAGTAAGTACTCACGTAATAAGATATTTAAACAGAAAAACAAAAATTATGAAAAAAGTAGCATTAATCACAGGAGCCTCAACAGGAATAGGAAAAGAATTTGCAAGAATCCATGCCGAAAAAGGAGGCGATTTAGTAATCGTTGCACGTAGCAAGGAAAAACTGGAAGAAGTAAAGAAAGAACTGGAATCTAAGTATTCGGTTAATGTAATCGTAATAGCAAAAGACCTTAGCTTACCGGAAGCACCGAAGGAAATCTATGATGCTGTAAAAACAGCAGGAATTGAAGTTGAATACCTGATTAACAATGCAGGTTTTGGTGGTCATGGAAAGTTTCATGAAAGAGAGTGGAGCGATGATCTAACTATGATAAACCTTAACATAGTCGCTTTAACTGCATTAACAAGGTTCTTCTTACCTGATCTTGTTAAACGAAATACAGGTAAAATACTTAATGTTTCTTCAACTGCCAGCTTTATGCCTGGTCCATTACAAGCGGTTTACTTTGCAACGAAAGCATACGTTACATTTTTTAGCAATGCCATATCTGAAGAGTTATATGATACAGATATTACAGTAACCAACCTAATGCCCGGTGCAACAGAAACAGAATTTGCCAGGGTTTCAGGAATGGATAAAACTGATTTATTCAGTAAAACGGCAAGTGCACAAAAAGTTGCAGAAGATGGATATAACGGTATGCTAAAAGGCAAATTGGATGTAGTGTCCGGTTTAACCGGATCACAAAAGGTAATGATGTCAATGATTCCGTTTATGCCTAAAAAAACATTACTAAAAACAGTGCGCAAAATGCAGGAGGTAAAGTAAAACAATTAAACGCTAAGCATCTTTGAGATGCTCCGCGTTTATGATTCAAACTAAAAACCAAAAATAGAAATCATGAAAAAAATAAAATGGGATTCAAATAATATACCTAGCCAAAAAGGAAAGGTTGTAATAATTACAGGTGCAACCAGCGGGTTAGGTAAAGAAGCTACCAAGGTATTAGCAGATAAAAATGCTACTGTAATAATGGCAGTGCGTAATGTAAAAAAAGGGGAGTCCGTAATTAGCGAAATTAAAAACGAATTTCCTTCTGCTGATATAAGCGTTCGTGAACTGGACTTAACAAGCTTAGAATCTATTGAAACTTTTGCTGAAGGAATTACAAATGATTTTGACAGGCTTGATATTCTTATAAATAATGCAGGAATAATGATGTGCCCTTATTCAAAAACCAAAGATGGGTTTGAGATTCAAATGGGAACAAATCATTTTGGACATTTTGCATTAACAGGCTATTTAATGCCTTTACTAAAAAAGACAAAGGATTCACGAATTGTAGCTACATCGAGTGCAGCCCATAATATGGGTAACATTGATTTTTCAGACATAAATTGGGAAAAGAGGAAATATAATACCCAAAGGGCATATGGCGATAGTAAAATAGCTAATTTATACTTTATGTATGAGTTGGTTAAAAAAATAGAAAATGAAGAAAATGCACCAAAAGTTACGGCAGCACACCCTGGTTGGACACGTACAGAATTACAGCGCCATTCGGGTTTGGCTAGTTTTCTGAATAATTTCTTTTCACAAAATGTGAAAATGGGGACTTTACCAACTTTAAGAGCGGCAATTGACCTTGAAGCTAAATCAGGTGATTACTATGGACCAAGAGGATTCATGGAAATGAAAGGTTATCCCGTAAAAGTAAAATCTAATAAGTTATCTCATGATGAGGAAGCCGCAAGAAAGCTGTGGGAGGTTTCTGAGAAATTAACAGGTGTAAAATATTAACAACTTGTTATTTGTTAAAAAATAAATAAAATGATTTTAAGAGCATCAATAATAAGGTTGATTAAACCAGATATAATTTTAAACCTTTCGAACCTGGAAAGGCATGAAAATAAAAATATTAGTATTGAAACAATTAAGCAAAGGATAAAGGAGGTACAAGACAGCTTTAATAGTTTTAGTAAAATAAGCAGATGCAGAGGCCAGGTTTAATAAACAGTAAAATGTATTAGTATTTCGGTAATTTGTATAAATCAAGGGTAAAAAAGAACGCTAATTTTGGTTAACCCTGATAGAAGCTGCGGTTTTAGTCATTATTCATGAGAACTCATGAATAAAGCGGGTTAAGTTCTTAGCACATTAAAAATAAACCTTTTCAATTGATGCTACTTTGGCAAGGTGTAGCCCGCCCGCCTTCCATTCCTTTTAAGCAGGCGGGCTATTTAAAAAGAAATAAAATGAGAATTATGATGTGGGTAATATTTATTGTTTTTTGGGCTTTTGTTATAGGTGCAAATATCTATTTATCAAAGCGTTTTGCTTTCTATTTTAGTATCGGAAAAATCAGGGCAATGTATATTTTATTTGCTTCCATAACTGTATTTTTAATCGGGGGTATGATAGCCTTTACCAATGCCACCGGTATATTGAGCCATATTTTATTTAGCCTGGCAGCTATTGGAATGGGGGCAATTCTTTATTTGATATTATCAGTTTTACTGGTAGACCTTGTGTCAATTTTTTATAAAACCGAACCAAGGTTTTACGGTTTGGCTGCCTTGGTAATTACTGTTATTGTTTCGGGATATGGAATTTTAAATGCATCAAACATTAGGACTACAAAGATTGAAATTCCTGTACCAGGTATTCAGCATGAAGTAAAAGCAATGCATTTAACAGATATTCATATCGGCCATTTCCGAGGAAAAGATTTTTTACAACGAATTGTGAATAGGACCATACAAGAAGATGTGGATGTTGTTTTTCTTACAGGCGATTTATTTGATGGAAAAATCCGGTTGAACGACGAAAGTCTTGAACCTTTAAAACAATTGGATATACCAATATATTTTGTGGAGGGAAACCATGATGGATATTCGGGCTCTGAGATCATCAAAGAAAACCTGAGAGAGATTGGAGTTCATGTCCTCGAAAATGAAGTAACGCATTGGAATGGCTTGCAAATAATTGGGCTTAACCATATGTTAGCTGATGAAAATTCAGTTGATATGCATGCTACAGGTGTTTACTCAACTATTAAAGAAACTTTGCCTCAGTTAGAAACAATTCCAGGCAAGCCAACAATTTTGTTACACCATAGTCCAGACGGAATAAAATATGCCAGCGAAAAGGGTGTAGACCTCTATTTAGCAGGACATACGCATGCCGGACAAATGTTCCCGATTAATTTAATTGCAAAGAAAATTTTTGATTATAACAAAGGCTTGCATAACTTTAATGGAACAAAACTGTTTGTATCAGAAGGAGTAGGGACATTTGGCCCACCTATGCGAATCGGAACCAAAAGCGAAATTGTAACCATTAATATAATACCGGAATTATGAAACCTTCATGACATTAAGTTTTGACACCTGTCTACTTAATTTGTGCACCAAAAGCATGAAGGGCAGTCATAAGATAATAATTATATGAGTTAATTCTTATTTTCAAAAAGAGATTAAAGTCATGAAGGTTCACGAGCGGGTTGTGTTTGCGGGTTGTGGGTGCGAGTAACTAGAAAAAGCATGATAACAGGAATGGTTAATAAGTAATTAGTACAAAATCAATAAATTAAAAATTATTAACAGATGAATATAAAAGCAATAATAACAGGAGCTACAGGAATGGTTGGCGAAGGCGTTCTGCACGAATGCCTTAACCATTCGGAAGTTGAATCTGTTTTAGTAATAAACAGGAGATCTTGCGAAGTTAAGCATCCAAAATTAAAAGAGGTGATACATAAGGATTTCTCTGATTTTACATCTATAGAAGAAGAATTAAAAGGCTACAATGCAGCATTTCTTTGTATGGGTGTATCTTCTGTTGGAATGAAAGAAGAAAAATACAGGTATTTAACCTATGATTTAACCATGGCACTGGCAAAACCTTTGGCAAAATTAAATCCTGATTTATCCTTAATTTACGTTTCAGGAGTTGGAACAGATTCAAGTGAGAAAGGCAGGTCGATGTGGGGAAGGGTTAAAGGTAAAACAGAAAATGACTTATTGAAAATGCCATTTAAACAGGCTTATATGTTTCGTCCGGGAGGAATTACTCCAACCAAAGGCTTAAAGAATACTTATACAATGTATAAAGTAATGAAACCCTTATTGCCGACTTTTAGGCTTTTATTTCCTAAATACATTTCCTCTTTACGCGAAATAGGATTAGCCATGATAAATGCTGTACTCAAAGGTTATGATAAAAAAGTAATTGAGGTTCCTGATATTGTAAAGTTGGCTAAAGAATAGTTTCTCCAATTTGAAATTCGTAAATATCACATAATTAAAACCGAACCCATTATGCGATTACTAATTAAAAATTTTAGGTACTGGTGGCAGGTACCGCGTAAAGCCGGGGAGCCATTGGAACACCGACAGGTATCATTTTTGGAGCTGTTTTATGACCTGGTATATGTAGTAATTATTGCTCAACTATCTCATACCTTTTCGCACGATATTACATGGGAAAGCTTTAGGAATTTTTCATTTTTATTCATCTTGGTTTGGTGGTCATGGATAAATGGAACTTTGTACCATGATATACATGGTAACAATGATGTTAGGACAAGAGTATTCACTTTTGCCCAGATGTTTTCGGTTGTGTTAATGGCAATTTTTGCGCATAATGCAGTCGGCGATGGCTCAAAAGGTTTTGCCTTTTCATATGCAGTATTTCAATTTATAATGACGATACTATGGTGGAGAACCGGTGTTCATGAGGAGGAGCACCGCCCACTTTCTATCCCTTATGTATTTTTCTTTTTAGTAAATACAATTTTATTTGTAGTATCAGTATTTATTGAAGAACCTATCCGGTACTATATTTGGTTAATAGCTTTGGTAATTTCGCTTATCTTGCCCCTCAGTTCCTTAATTGTAAGCAAGAAAAATCCGGTAGCAAAAGCACAGATAGATATAATTACTGATATTAGCCCATCGCTGGTTGAAAGGTTTGGGCTATTTACTATCATTGTGTTAGGAGAAGTAGTTGTAGGAGTTGTTTCCGGAGCTTCACACCTTAAGACAACAAACTCCTTAATTATTACAGCCTTATTGGGAACTTTAATTGCGATTGGAATTTGGTGGGTATATTTTGATTTTGTTTCACATCGCATTCCAAAATATGGGATAAAATTTTATTCTCTGTGGTATTACCTACATTTACCGATGACAATCGGAATAACAACAACAGGTGCCGCTTTGGTAAATATTATAGAACATATTAATGAACCCATACAACATAATGCACATTGGTTGTTAACCATATCACTATCCGTAATATTGATATGTATATCATTTATTATAAAAACAATTCGGCAGGAAGAAGATAGAAAGCCTATGTATAAGGGAGGAAGCATTTCTATGTTTTTTTCTGCACTAGCATTGTTTGGATTAGGTTTTATCCAGATGAATTCGAAAGTTTTTTTAGTATTGTCATCAATATTTCTTCTATTACCTGTATTTGTTGGATTTATTGTTTGGTTGAAATTGATTGAACAGCAAAAATAAAATATAAGGTATGAAAGGAGTGTTTCATTACATTTTACGATTAATTGAGTTTATTCTGTTATTTTTCGGAGTTCCAATATACATTTATTTTGACCCAGAATTTATCCACCCAAGTGCAATAGTATTGCCAGTAATGCTTGTAATTTTTATTTACCTGTACCGTTTACCGGAATTTAAATTTAGGGAATTAGTTCAGCTCAAAATATATAAGAAGATATTAATGAAGCACCTGATAATATTTGCTATTATATCTTCTTTAATGATTTTGGTAGTTTATATCTTCGATAGGGAAAACTTGTTTAATTTACCCAGGGCTAACCCACAAATTTGGATTATGCTTTGTATTTTCTACCCATTATTTTCAGCTTATGGGCAGGAGATCATTTACCGCACATTTATATTTTACCGTTACCGGCGAATTTTTAAATCGAAATTGGCATTTGTAGTAGCAAGTAGTATTGCATTCGGTTTTGTACATATTGTATACTATAGCCATATTTCCATCATCCTAACATTAATTTTGGGCTTATACCTCACCTATACATATTTAAAAACGAAAAGTGTTTTATTTTCATCCATACTTCATGGTATGTACGGCGATTTGGTTTTTACCATCGGGTTAGGCAGTTATTTCTGGCTCGATATGCATCAATGGATGTAAAAAAATGAATATTGAATATCCGTTAACCCAGCCTGCTGCTGGCAGGGAATAACGATTTTTGAAGTAATTAAAAATTCATAAAACAAAATCCAAGCCTACTGGACTGGCCAATGCCAGTAAGCTAAAGAATATACACCCTCTACCCCTTAAGGGAGAGTATACAGAGATGTGTCCTCCCCTGTCATGCCGGCAGGCAGGCTTGAGGGAGGTGGCCGTAGGCCGGACGGTGAAAAATAAAAAGCCTTAACTAATAGACATTGGTTGGTTAATTAACATTCACTATTCGAAATACCACCAAGAATTCAATAATTAATAAGAATACAAAGTAACCTGTAAAATGTATTAGCTAAACTGGAATAAGTTTAAGTTCACAGAATTACCTCTTTCTAAATTTGTATTAGAAATTTATCTAATATCTAAAATAGGAGAGAATAAAATGGAATTTAAATTTAGCAGTATACCTTTTCAAAAAGGTAAAGTAGCAATTGTTACCGGTGCAAATAATGGGATCGGATATGAGACAACAGTAGGGCTGGTAAAAGTTGGTTTTAAGGTGGTTATGGCATGCAGAAATATATCTAAAGCCCATATAGCAAAGACTAAAATATTGCAAAAACTTCCAAATGCTGATCTTGAAGTTATTCATTTAGATTTAAGTGATTTAAAGTCAGTACGAGAATTCGTTAAGGAATTTAAATCAAGGTATAATGGGCTACATGTTTTAATTAATAATGCTGGGGTATTATCATATTCAGGCAAAAAGAACGATGCAGGAATTGAACTGCAATTTGCAACTAATCATTTGGGGCATTTTCTGCTGACTTCTATGTTGATAGATATTATGCCTGATGAAAACAGTTCTCGAATTATATCTCTAAGTAGTGTGGCTCATAAAAAAGCAAAAATTCATTTCGATGATATTAATTGTGAAAATGCAGATGATGCCGGAGCAGCTTATGGCCAGTCAAAATTAGCTTGTTTAATGTTTGGTGATGAGCTAAACCGCCGGTTAAATAAAAAAGGAAGTAAAATACGTTCTCTTTCTGTTCACCCAGGAGGGTCTGATTCAGGCTTATTCGATGAAATGTCAAGGCTATGGTACTTTACTCTAAAAGTATTAGCACCTTTTATTACACATTCTAACGAAAAAGCTGCCGTGCCATCACTTTATGCTGCTTTATCTGGTGATATTAAAGGAGGGGAATATTTTGGGCCTACAGGATTTAATGAACTAAAAGGAAAGCTGGGTATTGCTTATCGTACCGATTATTCAAGAAATGAAGGCATAGCCTCCAACTTGTGGGAACTT
Source organism: Bacteroidales bacterium (assembly GCA_028282785.1). GTDB lineage: Bacteria > Bacteroidota > Bacteroidia > Bacteroidales > UBA12077 > UBA12077. The sequence continues at coordinate 76,049 of JANQHE010000029.1, forward strand.
TCTGAAAAAATGATTGGAGAAAAATTTAACATGTAAAATGTTTTAGCCAATCTGGAATAGATATACGTGGAAGGCTTCTAGCCAGGGTAAATTTGTGTTAGAAATTAACTAAAAACTTTATTAAGATGAAAACAATTAAAAGATTAACAAGAATTGGATTAGTATTCGTATCAGCTATAATACTTTCGAGCTGTGCTAATATGATGGGAAATTTTATGGGTGATAATTTTTTACAACCTCCGGAACAACCTTTCCCTAAAACTCCTGAAGATTACGGTTTAACTTATAAAGATGTAACTTTTGAAACCGATGATAACCTTACCCTTTCGGGTTGGCTTATAAACGAAGATGCCGAGCAAATAATTATCATGACTCACTTTGGCTATAGGGCAAACCGGTTTGGTTACCAGGTAAAACATCAACCGGGGCCAATTAAGCCTTATAAAGAAGAAATAGAGTTTGTAAAAGTTGCTAAAAGGCTTACTGATGCAGGATATGGTGTTTTAATGTATGATTTAAGAAATCACGGAATAAGTGAAAAAACAGAAAATGGATGCGGAACAGGAGGCATCGATGAGGCTGGTGATGTAATAGCTGCTGTTAAATTTGTGGCAAACTATAAATCGACTAAAGGTAAAAATATAGGTTTATTAAGTTATTGTATGGGAGCTAATGCTACATTTTTTGCACAAGCTAAAAACGCTGAATTATTCACAAAATCAAATGTAAAAGCATTAGTAGCAATGCAGCCTTTAACAAATGGCGACTTTTTATGTGCTTATGGTTACGACAGGGATTCGAAGGTTTTCCAAATTGCTGAAGAAAAATTTAAAGGGCAAACAGGGTATTCTTTGGATGCTCCGGTTTTAGAACAGGTTGATAAAGTTGTAACACCAACGCTTTTATGCCAGGGAAGACAAGATCAATGGACAAATTTAGATTTTGTTAATGCTGTTTACGAAAAGCTTCCTGTTGAAAAGGAAATGTACTGGATGGAAGAGCCTACTCATAGATTCGATGGATACAATTGGTTTTATGACCATCCTGAAAAAATGTTAGAGTGGTTCAATAAACACATGAATTAAGAAATATTTGAGTGAATTTGATTTATTCAGTAAATTTACGAGAGCATGAAAGAGAAGAATGATATGAGCGATTTGATAAAAGTTGAGACTATTACACAGGTACATGAGTATTTCGGACTTGATAAGCCAAAACACCCATTGGTGACGGTTATTTCGCATGATAAATTGAATTTCTATCCGGAACATAACAATATGCGCGTAGCGTTAGATTTGTACCAGGTAACTATAAAAGATTGCGGCGAAGGTTCTATGGGTTATGGCAGAAACTCATATGATTTTCAGGAAGGCACCATGATGTTTATGCAACCGGGACAAGTGATTACAGTTGGAGATTGGAGCGAGGAAGAAACTGTCAATGGAATAACCTTAATATTTCATCCTGATTTAATCCGTAAATCGCAACTAGGCAAACATATCGATGATTACACCTTTTTCTCTTATGATGTTCATGAAGCATTACATGTATCAGATGATGAAAAGAAGTCTATTATTGAACTAATGTATAAAATTGAAAAAGAGTATAGCTTAAATATCGATAAGCACAGTCAAAAACTTATCGTTTCGACCATAGAGTTATTGTTGGATTATTGTCATAGATATTATGATCGACAGTTTTATACTCGTACAAACTTGAATAAAGATGTTGTTACCAAATTTGAACAACTGTTAAAAGATTATTATAAGTCTGGGAAACCACTGGAAACAGGTATTCCATCAGTTGCATATTGCGGGACAGAACTAAACATGTCTCCAAATTATTTGAGCGATATGCTTAAAAAAGAAACCGGGCGCAATGCGCAAGAACATATTCACTTCTTTGTAATTAACAAGGCGAAGACTCAATTATTAAGTTCTAGTGAATCCATAAGCCAAATAGCATACGCTTTAGGATTCGAGTATCCTCAGCACTTTAGTAAAATCTTTAAGACAAAAACAGGGATGAGTCCGGCAGAATACAGGAATCTGAATTAAGTTAGTCGCTTAGCATATTTGAGATGCTTAGCGGCTAAATGAACTGACTCGATATGTTTTCATATCGAGTTTTTTATATTAAGTAAATCGTATACAATTATCAGTAAATCGTATTTAGTACTCCTTTGGTTCTCAATCTACTTTTGTATCATAAAATTATTATTAAAACCTGTCTGCCGATTTAACTGCCGCTAGGCAGTCAGGCAGGCATTTAAACAAATAAAGAAATGAATTACGAAGTAATCACAAATACAATTAAAAATAAAAATGTCATGAGTAAAAAAGTAAGGTTATTTATGGTAGCCATTTTAACATTGGTAGCATTTACATTAAATGCACAGAATAAAGAGGTAGTACTTATTACCGGAACCGCTTCAGGATTCGGTAAAGCTACAGCCGAAAAACTAATTGAAAAAGGATACATCGTTTACGGTGGTGATATTAAAGTAGAAGAAAACCTTTATTTGAATAAAATCGGTGGGCATGCTTTGGTAATGGATGTTACCAATGACGAGCAAGTAAAAGCAGGAGTTCAACGAGTTATTGATGAACAAGGTCGTATTGATGTATTAATTAATAATGCAGGTTATGGCTCTTACGCAACAATAGAAAATATTAATATCGATGAATTAAAATATCAGTATGATGTGAATGTGTTTGGTTATGCACGTTTACAACAAGCGGTTTTACCATATATGCGTAAGCAACGATCCGGAAGAATTATTAATATCTCTTCTGTTGTGGGAGAAGTTTCAACTCCTATGCTAGGCTGGTATGCATCTACAAAACATGCTGTTGAAGGAATGACAGATGCTCTCCGCCAGGAAGTAAAACAATTTAATATTGATGTGGTAAAAATTCAGCCGGGAGCTGTAAATACGGGTTTTGATGAAGTTGCTTTTGAAAAACTGGTAAATTCAAATGTACCTGACGATTATAAGAAAATGTCTGATGATTTTGAAACATACTCCAGAGATATGTATACAAAAGTGGAAGGCCCTGAAAGAACAGCAGATTGTATTGTACATGCAGTAGAAACTAAACGACCTAAAACCGAATATAGAAGTACTTCTGATGCAAAGCTCTTAATGTGGATAGATGACCATTTAAGTGAAAAAAGGTTTGATAAATTAATGGGTAATCAGATGAAAAAAGGAGCTGATAAAGTAAGAAAAAATACAAATAAGTAAATCGTATTAAGTACTGCTTTACTGATAGTTATATTTTTGAATTGTAAAATTATTAAAATATAAAAAAAATCATCATGAACCAAAAAGTAGTATTTATAACAGGAGCATCGACCGGAATTGGTCATGCATCAGCTCAAAAGTTGTTACAAAATGGATTTATCGTTTATGCAACAGCACGTAGAGTAGAATTAATGAAAGACCTTGAAGAACAAGGGGCAAAAATTATGAAATGCGATGTAACCAAAGACGAGGACATTCAAAATGTGGTTGACACAATTATTCAAAACGAAGGACGAATTGATGTTTTATTTGCCAATGCAGGTTATTGCCTGTTGGGGCCAGTTGAACTTCATTCGTCAGAATCAGTAAGTCAACAATTTGATGTTAATGTAGTTGGCTGTGGAAGAGCAGTTAGTGCAGTGCTTCCACATATGCGTAAACAAAAATCAGGTCGAATTTTAATAACATCATCAGCAGCAGGACATGTGTCTATGCCTGGAATGCCTTGGTATCCTGCAACAAAACATGCACAGCAAGGATTGGCCGATGGATTGCGAATGGAAGTAAAAGAGTTTGGAGTTAATGTATCGCTTATTGAACCTGGTTATATCGACACTGATATTGATAATGCCAGCTTACCATGGCTTGATAAAGCAGAGCAACACCCTAATGCATCAGCTTATGCACACCAAATGAAGACATTTAGAGAAAAATGGAGCAAAGGAATTGATACAGGAGCTTCATCTGAAACAATTACAAAAGTTGTATTACATGCAGCTTCATCAAAAAAGCCAAAACGCCGTTATCATCCAAATACTGATGCTAAAGGAGCAATTTTCATGAAGCGATGGTTTGGTTATGGATTATTAGATAAAGCAATTCCAGGTCAATCAATATATTAATAACTAAAAAAGATACTGAAATGAAAACATATAAAAAGCTCTTAACTTTTGAAGGTATTCTTTTATCGATAGTTGGTCCGGTGCATATCATATATTTATTATTTTTTATTGATGCATCAACTATTGAAACAGCACCATTCTATGGAGTTATTGGTATTGGAATATTATATACTTTGTTTGGCATAAGCTTCCTTTTTAGGAAAAAAGCACTTTTGTTGCCTGCATTAATAATTAATGCTTTTGGGCTAACGGGTGTGCTAGTTATGCAGGAAGCATCGCCGCTTTGGGCTATAGATCCTTATTTAATTGCGGTAGATGTTGTCAGTGTTCCTATGCTGGCTTATTTAAACTTTAGTAGTAACAAAAAGAAATTGTAACGAGCTACTTTTTTCAAAATAACGGAATTGAAAAATTCCTGTATTTTGTTTTGATGAATCCTGTCGGTGAGTACTAATAATAAAACCGGCAGGTATTCATTAAAAATTTATAACTTGTATAAAAAATAAAGATATGAATTTATTACAATCACTTGAAGCGTATACAAATGCCCAAAAAGGGGTAGGAACTAACTTTATTATTTTAGGATTTATTTTGTTGATTATAGCTGCTGTATTTGCATTTTTTGTAAGTAAATCTCAGATGGCAACAGGCTTAAAATGGGGAGCTCTGGTAGCTGGAGTTTTTATTATATTAGGAGGTTTTACTTATCGAAATTTTAGCGAAAAAACAAAAAACGATGCAATTACAATTTATGAAAAAGATGCAACAGAGTTTGTTCAGTTTGAACATGAAAGAATGGAAAAAGTGGATAAGGGATTTTTAACTTATCAAATTGTATTTGCTGCGTTTGTGATTGCGGCATTAATCGTTATAGTATTTATAAAGTCTCCATTAGCAAAAGGAATCGCATTTGCAGTAGCCATTCTTTTCATCGGGCAGTTGTTAATTGAAGGATTTTCACATAAATCAATTCGTGAGTATACAGATATTTTAAGAACAGAGGTTAATAAGTAAATTTCAAAAAATGGATTCAGTATATAGAATAGAATCAATAAATGATTTAAATAAAATGCTTGGACTAGAATCAAAGCATCCACTTATTAGCATTGTTGATTTTTCGAAAGTGGATTTTAAAGATAAGGGTAACATAAAAGCTTCAACAGGATTTTATATTGTAATGCATAAGAACCTTGCCCCGGGAGCTCTTCGTTATGGACGCAATTATTATGACTTTCAAGATGGTACATTGTTTTTTGTAGCACCTAACCAGGTTATTACCATTGTAGACCCTGATGCAACAAAAGATATTTATGGATGGGGTTTATTTTTTGATCCTGAATTTATCCGTGGTACATCATTATTCCAAAAAATGAAGGATTATAGTTTCTTTTCATACAATTTGCATGAAGCTTTACATGTATCAGAAAAGGAGCAAAACAAACTGAAAGATATAATTGAAGATATTAAATCGGAGTTAACTCAAAATATTGATAAACATAGCAGGACATTAATAATTTCCACTCTTGAACTTTTGTTAAACTATTGTAACAGGTATTACGACCGCCAGTTTATAACACGAACGGAATCAAGTAAAGATATAATAGCAGAATTTGAAGAATTACTTAAAAGCTATTTTAGTTCTGATGATGTTCAAAACAAAGGTTTTCCATCAGTAAAAGATTTTGCAGAACAGTTACATTTATCACCAAACTATTTAAGTGATTTATTAAAGAAAGAAACGGGAAAAAATGGAACGGAACATATTCAATATCATGTTATTGAATTGGCTAAAGATAAACTGTTAAGTTCGACAGTCTCTGTAAGTGAAATAGCTTACGATTTAGGTTTTGAATATCCCCAATACTTTAGTAAAATATTTAAGAAAAACACCGGTATGACTCCGGCAGAATACAGGAATTTGAATTAAAACATCTGGTACCTTAGCATCTTCAAGATGCTTAGCGACTAATTAAATGAACTAACTCGATATGAAAACATATCGAGTTTTTTAGTAGTTCTGATATCAATAAAAGGTATACTTTATACAAAAAGCCCACCAATATTTGTGTTTGTAACTATTCTGGCTTATCAGGCTTCTTCCCAACGTAAAAATGTATACGTTTTCTACCAAAATGTTTAAGCAATATGCTGTTGATGTATCCTTTCTTTGTAATATGAATATTTTATTAAAAACCTGTCTGCCGATTTAACTGCCGCTAGGCAGTCAGGCAGGCTAAAAAATTAAAATTATGAGTTACACATTAATCACCGGAGCAAGTTCCGGTATTGGAAAAGCAATGGCTTATAAATTTGCAGCAGAAGAGCATAACTTAATAATTACGGCTCGCAGGTTAGAAGCATTGAAAGAGATAAAAAAAGACATTGAAGCAAAAGACGAAGTAAAAGTAGAAGTTATAGATTGCGACCTTTCGGTAGAAGAAAACGCTTATAAACTTTATGAAAAAGTAAAAGGGTTTGAGTTAAATGCATTGATAAATAATGCCGGCTACGGAAACTTCAATTTCCTTTGGGATGTAGATTTACCACATATGACTAAAATGATCGACCTGAATGTGAAATCGCTTTCAATTCTTTCAACTTTATTCACTAAAGACTACAAAGACAAAGAAGCGCAGTTAATCAATGTATCTTCGATAGGCGGGTATTATTCTATGGCTACTGCTGCAACATACGTAGCAACAAAGTTTTACGTAGCAGCATACACCGAATCGTTGGCTCAGGAATTAAAAGCAAACAATTTGCCAATGAAAGCAAAAGTTTTAGCTCCCGGGCCTGTTGAAACAGAATTTGTTGATGTTGCAAACCAAACAGCAGCCAATAAAATTGATCCATCTACATTCGGAACATTCCACACAGCAGAACAAATGGCGGATTTTACTTATCAGCTTTATAAATCTGATGATGTGGTGGGTATTGTAAATTTCGCGGATATGACATTTACCACAAGAGGAGCAATTCATCCGGCTTTTAACTTATAACCTGGACGAATATAATAAAGGAGCTCCGAAAAGCTCGGGGCTTTCTTTTTACTAATGAAAACAAATCAAAAATATAGGTGTTTAACAAATAGTTAAATAAAATTATATAGTAGAATTCTTTCTTGGCTTAACTTTGTAGATATGATTGAAAAAACTTTCAAAAAAATAGAAGAATTTAATGAAGACCAACGCTTACCCAGTCCTGAAAATCCACTTTTTGGTATTGGACATAAGGAGTTAAATTCTGATGAAATTTTAAATTGTTCCCTTAGCAACGAAGAAGTAAGCTATACCAATGATTTTTATGTTATCAGTTTGAAGAAAATTGTTTCCGGAGAGATAATATATGGCAGGACAAAATACGATTGTACTACCGGAACAATGCTTTTCTGGGCCCCTCACCAAACTATTATTACAAGAGATGTTGCAATAGCATCAGATATGTGGTACATTACTTTTCATGATGATTTCATTCGTGGGTTGGATATTCGCAAACGCATTAAAAATTACAATTTCTTCAATTACAACGTTAACGAAGCTCTTCACCTTTCTCCTACAGAAGAAGAAACCATAAAATCGATTTTCAGAAACATAGAAAAAGAATATCGTAACAATCAGGATGAATTCAGTAAAGAAATCATTATTTCACATTTGGATACACTTTTGAAATATGCCGACCGTTTTTACAAACGACAGTTCTTGAACAGAAAAGAAATGAATCAGGATTTATTTACTCAATTCAAGAATATTCTGAATGGCTATTTTGAAACAAACCAACTCGAAGAAAAAGGTATACCGACTGTAGAATGGTTGGCAAATCAATTAGGTGTTAGCCATAGATACATGAGCGATACGATAAAAGCAGAAACAGGAAAAACTGCTATCGACCAAATCAATCTTTACCTTATTGAAGAAGCAAAGAATTTATTGCTCGAACCGAATACTTCTATCTCTGAAACAGCCTACAAATTAGGTTTTGAGTATCCGCAATACTTTTCACGTTTGTTTAAAAAGAAAACCGGAGTGAGCCCGGCTGAATACAGGAATTTGAATTAATATAGCCGCTTAGCATCATCAAGATGCTTAGCGACTATTTTAAAGCATTCCTTTTACTTTACTTTCTTCAATCAGAATTTCAGACTGAGCATCAAAATTATCTTTGTCGAAATTTATCATCTCATATGCCAATTCTTTATTTGCTAACTTACCATTTCTAAGTCCGGCATAATCTAAAAACGAACTATATTCCCAATCCTTCATATTAGAACATAATTCCGCTCTTATGGGATTCTGATGTATATAATGAAAACAATTAATCAGAAAATTACCATTATTAAATTTATCATTTAAACATTTTGCCTGAGTGTTATGAGCAAATAATTTTCCTTTTCGATTATGGGCTTTATTAATTGCTCTAGTGTATGAGCTAAGCAATGTTCCAAAATTCTTTGAAAGCTGTTGGACATTTGGTCTGTGTTTTTCATTTATTAACTGGCACCCTTCACTTTTTGCTACAATTAGAAAATGAAAATGATTGGGCATTAAGCACCAGGATAATATATGAGAATAAGGTACTATCAGTTTATTAAATTTTGATAAGAAATAAAGGTAATTCTTATTATCAAAAAAAACCGTCTCGTTGCTTCTGTTGTAAATGTGGTAAGTTTTATTCGCTTCAAAATGCATAATGCTAATATACGATTTTCTTTGAAGTCGCTTAGCATCTTCAAGATGCTAAGCGACTAAGTATTGAAGCTCCTAATGGAATAGCCCCTGAAGCAATTCCGGATCACTTGAACTATTAGGTGTAGAATAAAATAAAATACATATTTGCATTTGTTAAAATTAGTAGAATATGAATGCAAATAGAGAAGACCTTTTAAAAGCAATATTACCAACAGAAGTTTTTGAATATTTTGAAATAATAAAAGTAGATATTGATGATAAAACCATTGATATCTATCTTGATGAGCTCAATTTGCCACCGGAGCAATATCAAAAAGAAAAACTTATTTCAAAAGGATTTACAGATACTACTGTGATACAAGATTTTCCAATTAGAAAAAAAGCAGTATATCTGCATGTCAGAAGACGAAAATGGCAAGTAGAATCTACAGGAAAAATTATTAGTAAAACATGGGATTTAACAGAAAAAGGTTCGCGTTACACAAAAGATTTCGCGACTTTTTTAAAAGGATTACTTGGATAATTATCCCATTAGCAGTAGAAGCCTTGAAAAACATTATCACATAGATGGTGATTGTTTAGGACAACAATACAAGGAACATTTTAGTGATTTTTATACCTGGTCTCAATATACTCATGCTGACCAATGGTTGCTTTTTCCTGGCAATATTGGAAAGTTTTTAAGTATAGATGAAACAGCTCTTACCAATGGTGAATTATATACGATAATAACCAATAAAAAAGCGAAAGGTAAAAAAGGTGTTTTAGTTGCAATGATTAAAGGAACCAGTTCCGATCAGATTATAGAAATACTAAAAAAAATACCTATATCTAAGAGAAGAAAAGTAAAAGAAATTACTTTAGATATGGCTGTATCTATGAACAAGATAGTTAATGATTGTTTTCCTAAAGCAATAAAAGTTATAGACCGTTTTCATGTCCAAAAATTAGCTTATGATGCATTACAGGAAATAAGAATCAAACATCGTTGGGAAGCTATTGATGAAGAATCAGAAGCCATAAGGCAAGCTCGCTATAATCAAACTCAGCATAAGCCCGTTATTCTTTCAAATGGAGACACTGTAAAACAACTACTGGCTCGAAGTAGATATTTGCTTTTCAAGTCGGCAAATAAATGGACAGAAAAGCAAAAAGAAAGAGCTACAATCTTATTTGTTCAATATCCTGACTTACAAAAAGCATATTCATTAACCCATTCTTTACGTATGATTTTTTCGAAGAATGAAAGAAAAGAAGTAGCATATACTAAACTTGCTCAATGGTATAGAAAAGTAGAAGAATCAAGCTTTAACTCATTTAAAACCATTATGAATACAATCCATGATCATTATCGAATGCATCTGCTGAGTCTTTTAATGCTAAACTGAAAGTGTTTAGAGCAACTTTAAGAGGTGTGGTTGATATTAAGTTTTTCTTATTTCGTGTAGCTAAAATATGGGCTTAACTTTTTATAAATCCACCATGTTTTTCAAGTGATCCTTTTAAACTTTGAATGATGTAAACGAAATATTTCATAACAAAAAAGGGAAGCATTTTGCTTCCCTCAATTTTTTGGCGGTCTGGACGAGACTCGAACTCGCGACCCCATGCGTGACAGGCATGTATTCTAACCAACTGAACTACCAGACCAATATTTTGTATAAGAACTTTCTAAATTTTCGGCTTTGTATTCTAACCATCCCGATAACTATCGGGAGAACTACCGGACCGTTTGCTTAATTGCGTTGCAAAAATAGATTATTATTTTTATCCACCAAAAGTTTTTGTGAAAATTTTTAGAAAAAGTTAATTTCTTTTTCAATTTTCATCAGAATTATAAAAAATACTAAAGTTTACACCGCCATATTTTCGTATTTCTTTAAATCTTGGATGTCTTGAAAAGCTTGTTTTATCGCCATGTTCGAGAATTAACCATCCGTCTTTTTTTAAGATGTTCTGTTCAAATATAAAATCAGGAATATCATTCAGTGATTTTAAATCATAAGGAGGATCGGCAAAAATAATATCAAATCTTTCCCTGCATGATTTAACATACCTGAAAGCATCAGATTTAATCGATTTTACTGTTGTTAAACCAAGCTCCTCTATCGTCTTTTTGATGAAAATATGATGTTTAAAATTACTTTCTACAGATACAACAGACCTACATTCCCTGGATGCAAATTCATAAGAAATACTTCCTGTACCGGAGAAAAGATCTAATACATCAACTCCTGAAAAATCGAAGTTATTGTTAAGGATATTGAAAAGATTTTCTTTTGCAAAATCTGTAGTTGGCCTTGCTTTAAAGTTTTTGGGAGGTTTTATTAACCTTCCTTTATATGTTCCGCTAACTATTCGCAAAGATGCAAAGTAAATAGGTTTGAAAAATTATACGAAGGAATCTTTTTAAAAGTATAGCTGTAAGAAAATTCTTCGGGTAATTTTTCAAATTTCAAATGATTAATAAAGCCTTTTAATTTGGAATAAGAGTTTGATTTCGGATCGATCAAACCACTCAAAATTAATTCAGTTTGTTGTGTATCAAGCTCAAATTGATCGAATATATATAAAATGAAATAGATCATATCCATTTCATTTTTATAATGGAAATTATTATAAAGCAAAAGTTTACCATTCTGTGTAATACATAGGTCAATAAAATCGGTATTAACATTTACCAGTATCTTCTTAGCTTCTGAATGGTGCTTAAGCAATGAGTGTTCAATAAATGGAATTTGCTGATTATAGAATTGTATTTTTTCAAATCGTTTTGCAAAGATATTTGCTATTTGATTTGGTACAATATAAACACTATAAGCATCAACATATTTTAATTCATTATAATGTATTTCGTCTAAATCATCTAGTTTTTGATTGAATTCAAAATATATTTTTAAATTCTCCGTCTTAAAATAACTATTTGGTATAAGTGTGTTCTTATTTGTTTCCCAGATTAACTTTGTTGCTTTAAAACTATGAATAAGTAACTCGTGTTTATTCAGGTAATCTTCAATATAATTTAAAAGATCTTCGAAAATAAGATCTTTAGGGAAGTTTATATTTTCAAAAGCGATATACTTTTCTCGAACCGGATCAAGAATACAAAAAGAAAGTCCATTCAGACTAATCTGAATGGACAAGTAATATGATTGAGTTAAATTTATGTCTAATGTTTCATCAACAAAAGCAAAATCTTGCATATAAATAATATCTTATTCCCAATTACCAGCATTATTGTTTGGTTCAATTACGTCACCAACTTTAACTCCAGGGAAGTTATCCTGATTTTGCATTCTATCGTTTAAGTTAACAACTAACTGACGATCCATCCCATGTAAAAGAATATCGTTATGAACTTTACATTCAAAAACGTTTACATCTAGTTTAGAAACTACCAGGTTAGCAGTTGCCATTTTGAATGAATCATTCTCTGTAAATGGGACTTTCCATAATAGATCAGCATTAAAATCAGCAGCAAATAATGTATCTTTAATTGCAATTCTGATTGTATCTCTTGTAATTAATCCCTCTTGTACAGCAATAGCTTCTGTCCAGCCTTGTGCTAGTAATTCATCCGATAAAGCACCTTCCGCCATAACTAATTTCATAGAATCATTTTTAATGAAATTAATTAAAGTGTCAAAACTTGCTGTAAATTTACCATACTCTGCTTTATAAGCAATTTGTGCCGTTCTAATATCTTTAAGGCGTTGGATTGTAGCAGAGTATCTCTTATCCTTTTCATTGTTAAAACGAATTGGATTTTGGATACTTTCCCAGATACGCCATACCAAAACTATAATCAAAAGTGCCAGTACGATTTGAATTATTTTTTTCATTTTGCTTGATTTAATTTTATATGTTTGCCTGCAAATTTATAAGAAAAAATTAAAAATTAAATTTAAATAGCACATTATTTACGAGAAAATGTTAAAGGATCACGTCAAAAATATAATTCTCGAAAAACTCTCATTTAAACCTACAAACGATCAGGATATTTTAATTGAGGGATTATCGGAATTTATTTTAGATGATGACGAAGGTACGATTTTTTTAATAAAAGGTTATGCAGGTACGGGAAAAACGACCATTATGGGAACATTAGTGGAAGCTTTCAAAAAGTTAAGAATAAAATCCGTATTATTGGCTCCTACCGGACGTGCTGCTAAGGTATTATCCGCGTATTCTAAAAAAACAGCATATACTATTCATAAAAAAATATACAGGCAAAAATCTTCAAAAGATGGATTTGGGATATTTGCTTTGGATACAAATCTTCATTCAAATACTATATTTATTGTTGATGAAGCTTCCATGATATCAAATATTTCAGGTGAAAGTTCAGCCATGTCTGCCGGCAGACAGGTTTTTGGATCAGGTAGGTTATTGGATGATTTAATACAATTCGTGTATAATGACAAGAATTGTAAATTAATTTTAATTGGTGATGTTGCACAACTTCCACCTGTTGGAATTGATATGAGTCCTGCTTTGGATCCAAAACAGTTAGAATCATATGGTTTTAATGTAAAGGAATTTAATTTAAGAGAGGTGGTTCGTCAACAGGAAGGTTCGGGGATTTTAGCTAATGCAACCAATGTGCGGAATTTAATTTTATCTGAAAAATATACTTTTCCAAAAATAGGATTGAGTAATATAAACGATATCGGAAAAATTACCGGTAATGAGTTAATTGAAACAATTTCGGATTCATATGATAAATTGGGATACGAAAATACAATCATTATTACTCGGTCAAATAAAAGAGCTAACCAATATAATAAAGGAATCCGAAGTCAGATTTTATGGCGCGAAGAGGAAATAGCTGTGGGTGATTTTATAATGATCGTTAAAAATAACTACTATTGGTTGGATGAAAACGAAAAGATTGACTTTATTGCAAACGGTGATATAGCAGAGATCATTAAGATAGGACGTTATGAGGAAAGATATGGATTCAGATTTGCAGATGTAAGTTTACGATTTGTCGATTATGGCGATTTGGAAATTGATTGCAAAATAATCCTTGATACGTTAGATATTAATTCCGCCGCATTATCTACCGAGGATAATAAGCAACTTTTTTATAATATCCTGGAAGATTACCAGCATTTAAAAACTCGAAAGAGACAGTACGAAGGAGTGAGGGAGGATGAGTTTTTTAATGCACTTCAGGTAAAGTTTGCATATGCTATTACATGTCACAAGGCACAGGGAGGACAATGGAAGAATGTATTTATTGATCATGGTTATATAGCTGATGAAATGATAGATAAGGAATATCTAAGATGGCTCTATACTGCATTTACGCGGCCAACTGAAAAGCTTTACCTGGTTAATTTTAATAAAAGATTCTTTGATTCAGAAAATTAATTTCCATTGCTAATTGTAGACTTCTCAAAGCATGTATCCAGTTCCATTTGAATTGTGATATGATCAATTTTAAATTGATCGTGTAAAACATTCTCTAAATCAATTCTGATTTTATCAATTTCATTTATACGAAGATTTTTATTTACATCAGCATGGCACTGAAAATGAATTATGTTATCGGATAGCCTCCATGTATGGATATGATGAATGTTATGTATGTCAGGATGTTTTTCTAATTCAGACCTAATCTCCTTTAAATTTAATCCTGCAGGACTTGCTTGCATCAGAATTTCTAAGGTTTCTTTTAAAATACTCCAGGTTCCTCTAATAATAATAATTCCAATAATAATTGTAAGTAACGGGTCCACCCAGTTGACATTCCGGAAATAAATAAGTATCGAACCTATAATTACACCAACAGACGAAAGTGTATCACCTAGTAAGTGTAAATATGCCGCTTTTACATTTAAATTATGTCCGGAATCCTTATGAAGTAATAAAACAGATATCAAGTTACCCAACAAGCCAATGCTTGCTACAATAAACATAGTTTTTCCCTTTATTGGTTCTGGTTCTAAGAATCGTAAATATGCTTCATAAAAAAGGTATATTGAGATTACAATCAGAACAACAGCATTGAATAAGGCTGCAAGGATTTCAATACGTTTAAATCCAAAAGTATTTTTTACAGTTGAATCTTTTTTTCCAATTTTCATGGCAACATAACTGATTATTATTGCCATTGTATCACTTAAATTATGAACAGCATCAGAAATTAGAGCCAAACTATTTGATAGAATTCCTCCAATAAATTGAGCTAATGTAATTCCTGCATTTAATAAAACACTAATTAAAAGGTTCTTTTTGTTAGGCTCAATATAGTGATGACCATGTGACATGTTCTTTAGTTCTGAACACTTGAAATGAAAATATGTTTATTTAATTAGGATTAAATATCCACATGTTTTGAGTATTTTCTGCAATAACACCTATTTTTCCATTAGAAGCACCTTTTTTTACCCAAATTTCTCTATGTTTATAAAAGTATTCTTCCCATGTATTGCTATCATATTTTTTGTAATTTCTCATTGTAAAAAATTTGTAACATTCATTATTAATTACAATAGAGAGATCTCCGCTGGCAATACTGTTAGGATACGATTTTCCATCCCAGTGATCATTTGCTTGATCATATGATCTAAAAAATACCCCAGATACTAGATCAATTAATAAATATGCCTTATTATTTATAATAAAAGTTGATCCAGAGGAATAGTTCCACGGGTTAAAAGGAATATCATTAAGTCTTTCCCATATATCATTTTCAGGATCATAAGAATACATGTCTTTAAAAAAAAGAGTATCACCAATAAAAGATCTTCCTATAAGTACGTACCCTTTGTTATTTAATGTAAAAGTCTGAGCATTAAACCTTCCTGTTCCTGGGAAATCATTAATTTTTGTCCAGGTGTTTGTTTCAGGATTATATTCGTAGAAGTCTTTGAAATATGTCTGCTTTAAATACCCAAGCCCCATATATGCTTTGTTATTAAAAGTAAAAACAGTGGATCCTTCTCTTTTACTACCTGGGAAATCTGAAAGTTTAGTCCATGTTTGACTAATTTCATTAAACACATATAACTCATTAGTATTTTCAGTTAATATATAGAATAAGCTATCTATTGAAAAAGAAAGCATTATTTCTTGTTTATTTCCATCGATCCCTGGGATTTTTATATAAGGATCAACGATAAAAGGTTTACCATATTCTGATTTAGTTTCGTTAACATTAACAGTAACTGTTTTTTCACCTAAACTTGTTTCTTCTGCCACAACAGCTTTTATTTCCGAACCATATTGATTCTGACTAAAAGAAATAATTTTAAATTCTGAATTATTGAATTTTATTATGTTTTTGGTGGAGTCTTCTAAAAAATTTATTCCGTAAATTGTAATTGTATCTAACCTTCCAGCACCGACAGGTTCAATATTTTTTATTAAACTCATACTAAAACTTAAAGTAGAACCATAATATACTTTATTTCCTGTGGCAACAAATGCTCTTGCGTAATAACTAACTCCAGGTTCAAAACCTTTTTTTATTTCAAAAAAATCACCTTCAAAATCAGGAACTCCTAATGAAATAATAGAATCTTCTTCAATTACAGGGGCAGTATTTATTCCATAAACAAAACCGTGATTTGTTACGTTTACGGGTAAGGTTTTTATTTCTCCTCCAAACAAGACTGTTGACTTAAAAACTGAATCTACTTCTGTATAATTTGTATTTATAACCAAATCATCCGGTAATTCAGGATCTTCTTTTTCATTCTCACAACTAATAAATAAAACACTCAATATGAGTATAAGTAATAAAAATAGGTTTTTCATAGGGTAATTAATAAAGGTAAATAATTGCTAGCAAAATACTAATAATTTTTATTCGCCAATAATTTTAATAAGAATTCTTTTCCTCCTTTTTCCGTCAAACTCACCATAAAAGATTTGTTCCCACGGTCCAAAGTCTAACTTTCCATCGGTAATAGCAACTACAACTTCGCGCCCCATAATAGTTCTTTTTAGGTGGGCATCTGCATTATCTTCAGCGTAATTATGTTTATATTGATCGTAAGGTTTTTCAGGAGCTAAACCTTCAAGCCATTTCTCAAAATCATCATGTAGCCCGGATTCATCATCATTAATAAATACGCTTGAAGTAATGTGCATGGCATTAACCAATACTAATCCTTCTCTAATTTCACTTTCTCTTAATTCTTGTTCAACTACAGGAGTTATATTTATAAATTCTCTGCGACGAGCAGTGTTGAACCAAACCTCTTTTCTATGTGATTTCATTCTTAAATTTTTTGTATTTCAAACTTGATACTCAAAGCTACAAATTTTAGACTACTTTAATCCAAGTGACTTAATAATATTTTCTATTTTCTTCTCGAGTAGATCATTAATTTTATCGAAATTCTCACGTTTGTCAAGTTGATCTTTTACTCCAAAATAAAACTTTATTTTTGGTTCTGTTCCTGATGGTCGAATAGAAATTTTGGAACCATCTTTCAAAATAAATTGTAAAACATTCGATTTTGGCAGATTGATATCGTATCTCAGATGACTCATTTGATCAAATGTTTTTTGCTTTTGGAAATCGTGAATAAGCATAACATTTGAGCCATTAATTGTTTCCGGAGGACTATTGCGGAAATCATCCATCATTTTTTGAATTTCTTCGGCACCGGATTTACCCTTCTTTACAATAGATATTAATTTCTCTTTATATAATCCAAACTCAATATAAATATCAATTAGCTCTTCATATAAGGTTTTTCCGTTTTCTTTTGCCCAGGCTGCAGTTTCAGCCAACAGGGCACAAGACATTACAGCATCTTTATCTCGAACAAATTCTCCGGCCAAATATCCATAACTTTCTTCACCACCACCAATAAATTTCATTTCACCCTCCTTGTTTTTGATGATATCTGCAATGTATTTAAACCCGGTAAGTACATCATAACATTCTACATTATATTTATCGGCAATATCTTTTAAAAGCTCACTTGTAACAATTGTTTTTACAATATACTCTTTACCTTTTAGTTTTCCTGTTGAATTCCATTGAGAAATAAGATAGTTGATCAGTAAAGCCGCGGCTTGATTACCATTCAATAAAATAAATTCACTTTTATTGTCTTTAATTGCAATTCCAACTCTATCAGCATCCGGATCAGTTGCCATTACAATATCTGCATTAATTTGTTTTGCTTGTTGTAAAGCTAATTCTAAAGCTGCCGGTTCTTCCGGATTTGGAGATTTTACCGTTGGAAAATTCCCATCAGGTTTTTTCTGTTCTCCTACTACAATTACATTTTCAAATCCATATGCTTTTAGCGCTTTGGGAACTAACTCAACACCTGTTCCATGAATAGGAGTGAATACAATTTTTAAATCTTTTTGTTTATTAATTACTTGTGGGTTTAAAGAAAGTTTAACCAATTCGTTTAAATATTCAACATCAATTTTTCCTCCAATAATTTCTACATTTCCTAATTGGTCATCAAACTTAATTTCTCCAACATCCTTAATTTTCTGAACTTCTGTTATTATATTTTTATCGTGTGGACTTATAATTTGACCACCATCTTCCCAATATACCTTATAGCCATTATATTCTTTTGGATTATGAGAGGCGGTTACAACTACTCCGCTTTGGCAACCTAAGTACCTTATTGCAAATGATAACTCGGGGGTGGGACGGAGATCTTCAAATAAGAATACTTTAATGCCGTTAGCAGAAAATACGCTTGCAGTTTTTTCCGCAAATAATCGGCTGTTATTTCTCGAATCATGTGCTATTGCTACCCTGATTTCCTGGCCACCAAATTGCTGTTTAAGATAATTACTTAATCCCTGCGTAGCCATCCCAACCGTATAAATATTCATACGGTTTGTTCCTATGCCCATAATTCCTCTTAATCCTCCGGTTCCAAATTCAAGATCTTTATAAAAAGATTCAATCAATTCATATTCATCATTTTGTATTAATTTTTCGATCTCCTTTTTTGATTCCGGATCGATGCTTGATTCTAACCACGTTTTTGCTTTGGATTGAACCAGGTTAAGTAATTCTTGATCTGCCATAAAATTGAAATTTAAGCTCAATATAAATTGAGTAAGTTGGAAATGTTAAAGTTAAGAATTTGATTATTGGAAAACGAAACCCAGTTTTAATTATTATTTAAATTTTTAAAGAATTCATTTAAACTTTCCTGCCAATGAGGAATTTCTAAATTAAACGTTTGCTTTATTTTACCTTTATTCAAAACACTATAAAACGGGCGTTTTGCAGGCGTTGGATAATCCTTTGATTCTATAGGATTTACTTTACATTCGGAACCTGATTTTTTTACAATAATTTTAGCAAAATCATACCAACTGCAAACACCTTCATTTGAATAATGATATATTCCGTTATTAAACTGATTTTCTTTTACTGTTTGATCAATTATTTGAAAAATAACATGGGCAAGGTCCTTTGCATATGTTGGTGAACCAATTTGGTCAAAAACAACATTTAAAAATTCTTTTTCTTTGCAAAGTTTGTGAATTGTTTTTGCAAAATTTTTCCCGTAAGTTGAATATAACCAAGAAGTTCTTATTACCATTGTTTTATCGTATCTAAGTGCAATGTTTTCTCCTTCTAATTTTGAAATACCGTAAACAGAAGTCGGATTGGTATGCATTTCTTCGGTATAAGGAAAGTGATTTTTTCCATCAAAAACATAATCTGTTGATATATGTATGAACTTCGTTGTGCTGTTTTCTATTGCCTCTACAATGTTTTTAACACATACGGAATTAATCTCGGTTGCCTTTTCCTTATCAGATTCGGCAAGATCAACATTTGTGTACGCTGCGCAATTAACGATAAAATCAAAAGAATGATCTTGGATAAATTTCTTAAGAAATGTCGAATTAGTAAGGTCTAAAGTACTAGTATCTGTAAACTCAAAATTTACAGGCTTTTCAAATTTAAACAGGTTTGTTTTATAAATATTTTTGATTTCACTACCTAACTGTCCATTGGCACCAGTAACTAATATACTAATCATCTCAATTTAGAATTTAAAATTTTTTTCAGCTTCTTTTAACGGAGGTAATACCTTATCTTTCGACGAAATAACGGCTTCTTCAATTTTAATTTTCCAATCAATTGCCAAATCTGGATCATTAAAATTAATTCCTCTCTCTGATTCGGGATTATACAATTGATCAGTTTTATATAATACAATTGCTGTTTGGCTCAGAACAGAGAAGCCATGCGCAAAACCCTTTGGTACAAAAAGCTGATTTTTCTCTTTACAAGAAAGTTCGATGGAAAAATGTTTTCCATAAGTGGGTGATTTTTCTCGTAAATCAACCACTACATCAAGAATTTTACCATCTAAAACACGAATTAATTTTGATTGGGCATAAGGTTCCAGCTGATAATGTAATCCACGAATCGTTCCGTATATAGATTTCGACTGATTATCCTGAATAAATTCAATATTATTTAATTCACAAAGCTTACTTTTATTATAACTCTCGAAGAAATAACCCCTCGAATCTTCAAATATTTTAGGCTTTATAATGATTAGATCTGGGAATTCGGTTTTAATTATCTCCATGTTAAAGTTCTTTAGCAGGTAAAAATAAGAAAAGCTGGCATAAATTAATACCAGCTTTTATTTAATCTTATATTTATTCAGCATTTATAACTTAATCTCTCGTATAAAGATCTCTTGTATATACTTTATCTTTTACATCTTCCAAATCCGGACTCAATCTATTACTTACGATTACATTTGAAATTTTTTTAAATTCATTAATATCTTTAATAACTCTTGAATTGTAAAATTCATTTTCCTTTAAAACCGGCTCATAAACAACTACTTCAACACCTTTGGCTTTTATTCTTTTCATAATTCCTTGAATTGAAGAAGCTCTAAAGTTATCCGAATCTGTTTTCATTGTTAATCTATAAATGCCAACAGTTTCAGGTTTTTTTCTAAGAATCATATCTGCAATATGATCTTTTCTGGTTCTATTTGCATCTACAATAGCAGCTATAATATTATTTGGTACATCGCTATAATTTGCTCTTAATTGTTTTGTATCTTTTGGTAAACAATAACCTCCGTAGCCAAAAGATGGATTATTATAATGATCTCCAATTCTTGGATCTAATCCTACACCTTCGATGATCTCTTTTGTGTTTAACTCTCTAACTTCTGCATAAGTGTCTAATTCATTAAAGAATGCAACTCGCATGGCAAGATAAGTGTTTGAAAACAATTTAACAGCTTCTGCTTCTGTTGAGTTAATAAAAAGTGTTTTAACTTCCTCTTTTATAGCTCCTTCTGTTAGTAAGTCTGCAAATGTTTCTGCTCTTTCAGATTTTTCTCCAACAATTATTCTTGAAGGATATAAGTTATCATAAAGAGCCTTACCTTCTCTTAAAAATTCAGGAGAGAAGATAATGTTATCAATAGAAAACTTTTTTTTGACATCCGTTGTATACCCGACAGGCACAGTTGATTTTATAACCATAACGGTTTTTGGATTTATTGAAGTTACATCTTGAATAACTTGCTCTACTGTATCTGTATTAAAATAATTTTTTTCAGTATCATAATCAGTTGGTGTGGCAATTATTACAAAATCAGCATTTTTATATGCTGTTTCTTTGTCTAATGTGGCTAATAAATTCAGCTTTTTAGTGTTAAAAAAATCTTCAATTTCAGCATCAACAATAGGTGAAATTCTATTGTTAATTTTATCAACTTTCTCCGGAATTACGTCTAAAGCTACTACTTCATGTTTTTGAGATAGTAATGTGGCGATTGATAGGCCAACATATCCTGTTCCAGCTACTGCAATTTTCATATTAACTATATTTTATTATAAGAAATCATATTATATAAAAAAGTGTACGAACTTAAGAAGAATTATTTTGATAGGGAATTTTTTGGTCATTTTTTAACATACTTTTAATCTTTTTATGGTAGTTTAAGGCTATTAATTTGTCAATTTTTATCGTTCATTTTATTTAAATTGGAAATTTGATGAAACTCAAATTAATGAAGAGTACTTATCGGAAAAAATGTTATTTAAGCATATTGGGTTAAAATTAAAACTGTTTATTTTAATAAGTTTATTAAGAATAAGTAGAATACATATTTGATTAATATATGCTTTTTTTAGTATCTTTATTTTTAAATAATTAAATAAAAATTATACTTTTGCACCTTGATTTAGTCTATAAATAATGTCTAACTTACTAAAAATTAATTAATTTACTTAAATGACTGAAAAAGAAGTGAATAAATCTGCTGAGCAAGAAGAGAATGTTGAGCAGAAGGAAAGTGTGCAAGTTGAAGCATCTGAGAAGCCTGTGAATCCTACAGGTGGGGTTGAAGAGACTGCAAAGCCTGTTCGTCCGACAGGTGAAGTAGAAGAAAAGCCTGTTGAAAAAACAGAAAAAACTGATTCTGTTGAAGAATCATCTGTTGTAGAATTTGCTACTCCAAACGATGAATTCGATTGGGATAATATCGCAAGTGAAGGTAAAGTAGCAAAATCAAAAGAAAGAGAAGAGTTTGAAAAAATGTATGATCAAACTCTATCAACAATTACTGAAAATGAGGTAATTGACGGAACTGTAGTTTCTATGAACAAACGCGAAGTAGTAATCAATATTGGTTACAAATCAGAAGGTGTTGTTAGTTTAAACGAGTTCCGTTATAATCCGGAATTAAAACCTGGAGATAGTGTTGAAGTTTATGTTGAAAGTCAGGAAGACAAAGATGGTCAATTAGTACTTTCTCATAAAAAAGCAAGAGCATTACGTTCTTGGGACCGTGTTAATGAAGCTCTTGAAAAAGATGAAATTATTAAAGGTTTCATTAAGTGCAGAACTAAAGGTGGTATGATCGTTGACGTATTTGGAATCGAAGCATTCTTACCAGGTTCTCAAATTGATGTTAAGCCAATCCGTGACTACGATGTATACGTAGAAAAAACTATGGAATTCAAAGTGGTTAAGATCAATCACGAATTTAAAAATGTTGTTGTTTCTCATAAAGCTCTTATCGAAGAGGAATTAGAACAACAAAAGAAAGATATCATTGCTAAATTAGAAAAAGGTCAGGTTCTTGAAGGAACTGTTAAAAATATTACTTCTTACGGAGTATTTATCGACCTTGGTGGTGTTGACGGATTAATTCACATCACTGATTTATCTTGGGGTCGTGTAAATCATCCGGAAGAAATTGTACAATTAGATCAAAAATTGAATGTTGTAATTCTTGATTTTGACGATGATAAGAAACGAATTGCATTAGGATTAAAACAATTAACACCACATCCGTGGGATTCTTTAGATAAAGAACTTAAGGTTGGTGATTCTGTTAAAGGAAAAGTTGTTGTTTTAGCAGATTATGGTGCTTTCGTTGAAATTCAGCCGGGAGTTGAAGGTCTTATCCACGTTTCAGAAATGTCTTGGTCACAGCATTTAAGAAGTGCCCAGGAATTCTTACAAGTAGGAGATGAAGTAGAAGCACAAATTCTTACTCTTGATAGAGAAGAAAGAAAAATGTCGTTAGGTATTAAGCAACTTAAAACTGATCCATGGAGTAATGTTGATGAAAAATATGCTGTTGGAACAAAACATACAGCTACTGTTCGTAACTTTACTAACTTCGGAGTATTTGTTGAGATTGAAGAAGGTGTAGATGGATTAATTCATATTTCTGATTTATCATGGACCAAGAAAATTAAGCATCCTGCAGAATTCACATCAATTGGAGACGCAATTGAAGTAGTTGTTCTTGAAATTGATAAGGAAAATCGCAGATTAAGCTTGGGTCACAAACAATTAGAAGAAAATCCTTGGGATGTATTCGAATCAGTATTTACAGTGGGATCCATACATGAAGGAACTGTTGTGGAAGTATTGGATAAAGGTGCGGTAATTGCATTACCATATGGTGTTGAAGGATTTGTTACTCCAAAACATTTAGTTAAGGAAGATGGAAATACAGCTAAAGTTGATGAGAAATTAGATTTTAAAGTAATTGAATTCTCAAAATCAGCTAAGAAAATAATCTTATCTCATAGCAGAGTATTCGAAGATGAGAAAAAAGATGCTGAAACTGCAGAAAAGAAGCAAAAAGCTGCTACAACAAAGAAAGCTGTAAAGAAAATCAAAACTAATTTAGAAAAAACAACATTAGGAGATATTACAGAGCTTGCATCACTTAAGAGTGAAATGGAAGAAGAGCAAAAGAAAGAGATAGCAGAGAAAAAAGCTGAAATGGATGCTAAAGAGGAAGCTAAGAAAGCTGAAACTAAAACAGCTAAACCTAAGGCAAAGCCAAAAGCTCAAAAAGCAGAAGGAGTTGAGGAGAAGAAAGAAGAGGTGAAAGAGGAAGTAAAGAAAGAGGCTCCAAAGGCTGAAGATAAGTCAGAAGATAAGGGTGAAGAGAAGGCTGCTGAATAGCTCTTTATTTTAACTTAAAACAAATTACAATGGAATTTAAGATTGAAAAACTCGAAAAGTACACCTTGATCCAAGTAATGGAAGAAAAACTAGACACAAATGTTGCTCCTAGTTTGAAATCCGAATTGGTTTTGATTTCCGGAAAAGGAGAAAAAAACATCATACTTGATCTAAGTAATTGCAGGTATTGTGATTCATCAGGACTAAGTGCTATTCTAGTTGCCAATCGACTTTGTAAAAATGCAAATGGAACATTTGTCTTAACAGGATTAAACGATGCCGTTGACAGATTGATTACCATATCGCAGTTGGATACCGTTTTGAATATTGCTTATTCTACGGAAGAAGCGATTGATATTGTTAAAACTGAGGAGGACGAAAGAGAAAAGAATGGTAAATAAACCAATATTTGATTTTGACTTTTGAATTAACAATATTAGGTAGCAGCTCGGCTGTTCCAACTTCGAAAAGAAACTTAACCGCTCATGTGCTCAATGTTCATGAGCGGTTTTTTTTAATCGATTGTGGTGAAGGGACACAACTTCAACTTCGACGCAATAAAATTCGTTTCGGAAAAATAGACCATATTTTTATTAGTCATCTGCATGGTGATCATATTTTCGGGCTGTTCGGATTAATATCTACATTTAACTTATTGGAACGGGATAAAGATCTACACATATATGCACATCCTGAATTGGAAAATATTCTAAACCGGCATATAGAGTATTTTGAGAGAACAATTTCTTTTAAAATTGTTTATCATCATCTTAATACAAAAATAAATAAAGTGATTTATGAGGATGAAAAAGTAAAGGTCGAAACAATTCCTTTAAAACATCGGGTTCCTACATGTGGTTTTAAATTTACAGAGCAACCTTATTTACGAAATTTGAAAAAAGATATAGTTGATGTATATAAGATTCCAATCAGTAAAATTCAAGGAATAAGAGAAGGAGAAGATTTTATTAACGAAGAAGGAGAATCTGTACAAAATAGTAAACTCACGTTGCCGCCATATAAAGTAAGATCTTATGCATATTGTACCGATACGGCATATTCAGAGAAAATCATTCCAATTATAAAAGATGTGGATTTACTTTTTCATGAAGCTACTTTTGGTAAAAATATGAAAAGAGAAGCAAAATCAACTCAACATTCCACAACGGAAGATGCTGCAAATATTGCAAAGAAAGCAAATGCTAAAAAGTTAATAATAGGACATTTTTCAGCACGTTACAAAGAAGTGTCACTTTTGCTTACTGAGGCCAAGGAGGTGTTTGAAAATACATTTTCTGCAGAAGATGGTGAGAAGCATTCTGTTGAATTAGAAAGAATTAATTCTTAACACACCTTACAAATAATAAATTAGTATTGTATAAGTTATTTTTTTCGTTCGTTGGTAAAAAAGCTCTGGATATGCTCTGTCTATTTGCAAAAACTCGAGTAAATGCATTTCTCTTATTTTTTAGTGTTGAAGTCCAGTAATAGGCCAGATCTCTTAACGCGAAGCAACCATAACAAAGCTTAACATCAAATCCTGTTTCACCATTTACCATAAGTATTCTACCTTGTCCCGGATGCGTTCCGCGCCATCCGGATTTTCGGGCTTCCGTTTCTAACATTCCCAGATTGGTCTCAAGCTTCATCCACTCTTCATCCGATGCTAAATGCCATCCTTCGGGACAGATACTTATAGCTTCATTAAAATAATACCTGCGACCAAATTCTTTACAATTATCTGGTTTAGAACAAATACTTTCTTCTGTTTCATAATTCAGATTTTCAGCAAACCAAACTTGGTCATATATTTGAACAATTTTATAGGTATTACCATCTCTGGGATCTACAAAAGGTTCTAACTTTTTGTAGTTTTCATTTACAACGTTGCCTGTAATTACCTTAGGTGAAGATTCTTCGGTTTTAAAAACTTCAATTTCGCCATTTGCGTATTTTATTCTGAAAATATCTTCTTTTAAAATTGAATAATTTGGACCATTAGGATTGCTTGATTTTTTATATTTAACTACATCCAAATCAATTTCTGTTACTTTACATTCAATATCTTCACCCGTTTTTTTTGTGATAATATCTTGTGCAAAAATATTTGAGGTGATCAGGGTTGTAAAGAAAATAAGAATAATTGTTCTCATAATAGATACTTTAATTTTAAGTGTTTAAAAAGTTTAATAGAAATTAACAATAAAAATCTCAAATTGTTTTGAGTTGTTTCATTCAATATTATCTATTTAATTGATTTAAGCAGTTGATGCAGTTTTAAAGTCTTATAACAAAAAGCCCTCAAAAAGAGTACTTTTTCAATTGTAATAGGAAACTTTTCTATTAATTGGTTTTATAATATTATCTTTGCATTTTATTTGATTTAAAGGCCATAAAATATATAAAAAATGCACGAAAAAATATTGATTTTAGATTTTGGGTCACAGTATACGCAGTTGATTGCCAGAAGAGTACGTGAGTTGAATGTTTATTGTGAGATTCATCCATTTAATAAAATTCCTACGCTTGATTCAAATTTTAAAGGAGTAATTCTTTCAGGAAGTCCTTTCTCGGTAAGAGATGAAAATGCTCCTGTACCTGATTTAACAGAAATTAAGAAAAAGTTTCCACTTTTAGGAGTTTGTTATGGTGCTCAATTCCTTGCAAATAATTATGGTGGAGAAGTTTTACCTTCCAAACATCGAGAATATGGTCGAGCGAGGTTAAATTATATAGATGATGATAGTAGGTTAATGAGAGGCCTTGAGTTAGATACACAAGTGTGGATGTCGCATGGAGACACTATTACTAAAGTGCCTGATAATTACCAAATTATTACCAGTACAAACGATGTGAAATTTGGTGGTTTTAAGGTTATCGATGAAGAAACATACGGCATACAGTTTCATCCGGAAGTTTACCATACTACTCAGGGAAAGCAATTGCTTAAAAACTTTCTAGTTGATATATGTAGTTGTTCACAGGATTGGACACCTTCTGCATTTGCCGATGATACCATAAAAGAATTAAAGCAACAACTCGGAGATGATAAGGTTGTATTAGGTTTATCAGGAGGTGTTGATTCATCAGTAGCAGCAATTCTACTGCATAAAGCAATAGGTAAAAACCTTACGTGTATTTTTGTTGATAATGGGCTTCTTCGTAAAAATGAATTTGAAAAAGTTTTGGAATCATACAAGGATATGGGATTGAATGTAATTGGAGTTGATGCAAAGAATCAGTTTTTGAGCCAATTAGCGGGAATTTCTGATCCGGAAGGAAAACGAAAAGTTATTGGAAGAGTTTTTATTGAAGTTTTTGATCAGGAAGCACACAAAATACAGGATGTGGAATGGTTAGCTCAAGGAACTATCTATCCGGATGTTATTGAATCAGTATCAGTGAATGGACCTTCAGCAACGATAAAATCTCATCATAATGTTGGTGGTTTGCCTGAAAAAATGAATCTGAAAATAGTTGAGCCGTTAAAGCTGTTATTTAAAGACGAAGTAAGAAGAGTTGGTACATCTATTGGAATTAAAAATGAACTGCTACAACGCCATCCGTTTCCGGGACCTGGACTGGCAATTCGAATTTTGGGTGATATTACACCTGAAAAAGTTCGGATTTTACAGGAAGTTGATGATATATACATTGAGGGTCTTAAAGAATATGGTCTTTATAATAAAGTTTGGCAGGCAGGAGTTATTTTATTACCAGTACAATCGGTGGGAGTTATGGGAGATGAAAGGACCTATGAGAATGCAGTTGCATTAAGAGCTGTTTCTTCTACAGATGGTATGACAGCAGACTGGTCGCATTTACCATATGAATTTTTAGCTGATATTTCAAATAAGATTATTAATAATGTAAAAGGCATCAATCGGGTAGTTTATGATATAAGTTCTAAACCACCTGCTACAATCGAATGGGAATAATTTTATGATGTATTTTGAACTCATCCTTAATTTTTTCGTTAACTTCATATCATATGTCTGGTAACGTAATTGTTCAGTATAAGGGATTTTTCGATTATGGTTTGTTAAATAAACTTTTAATGGACTTTATGAAGTACGTAGAAAAAAACAATATTGACAGCTATTTTTTTAAAAAGGTTCAAATTGTAATGGTGGAAATGCTGGAGAACAATTACCAGTATACCCATTTGATTGAGGATGAACTTAAGTATGAGAATTTTGAACCTGAATTTAAAATTGTAAATTCTGATCTTGATTTTAAAGTAATTGCATCAAATCCGATCTTAACGAATGATGCTTACCAATTAAAAGCACATATCGATAAAATTAATGATTTTAGTAGAGAGGATCTTAAAACAAATTATAAAGATACATTGAAAGAAGGAATGTATATTAAAAATGCCAATTCAGGTACAGGCTTAATTAGAATTGCTAAGGTATCTAAGAATAAAATTAATTATTCCTTCAGAAAAATTAACAATAAATTATTATATTACACAATTGAAATTTTGGTAGCTCCCAAATAAAATCCGTCTTATAAAAAATGGAAAACCTTTTTATAGAACCAACAGAATTTAGTCCTAAGATTATATTCGATGTTAAGGATCGAAAGTTTGAATTGGTGGGAATCTCACGTCCCGAAGATGTTATAGCTTTTTATGAATCAATTATATACAAAGTTGAGAATTATATCAACGGAATGATTAATGAACATGGGGATTTTAATGGATTTAAATTTCATTTGAAGTTTGATTTATCTTACATGAATTCTGCTTCTTCAAAATATATTCTACAAATTTTAGATCACTTTAAACAACTATTTAAGAAAGGTGCTGAGATCAATGTTGATTGGTATTATGATGATATTGATGATCAGATTTTTGAAGATGGTGAAGATTTATCGGATGTTATAAAAATTCCGTTTAATTTAATCCCAAGAAAATAACTTGAGGATTATTTATATGTTAAGTAATTGCAAATCAAAATAAATAATTATGTGTAGGTTAGGGTTGATAAGATATTTAGTTATTGTAATATTGTTTGTAGTTCCTGTTAAATTATTTTCCCAGTATTTAACAGAGGATATCTTTAAGTTTAGCAGGGCATTGGGGTATATTTCATCTTACTATGTAGATTCGGTTGATTCTAAGCATCTTGTTGAAGATGCAATCATCAATATATTAAAGGAATTGGACCCTCATTCCGTATACATTCCTGCTGATGAGGTGAAAGAAATGAATGAACCGTTAGAAGGAAATTTTGAAGGAATTGGAGTCCAGTTTAACATATTAAATGATACCATTTATGTAATTTCACCTATTTCCGGAGGACCATCAGAGAAGGTGGGAATTAGAGCAGGAGACAGAATTGTGGAAATTGATGGAGAAAATGTCGCAATGATTGAAATTACTACACAAGGTGTACGTGACAGGCTTTTAGGTGAAAAAGGAACAAAAGTAAATGTAGGTGTAAGAAGAAAAGGAGTAGATGAAATTTTATACTTTAACATTATCCGTGATAAAATTCCTATTTATAGTGTTGATGCAGCTTATTTGGTTGATGATGATATAGCATATATCAAAATAAACAGGTTTGCTATGACAACTATTGATGAATTCCTGGAAAAACTTAATTTATTGAAACAAAAGGGAGCAAAATCAATTATCTTGGATTTAAGAGGAAATGGAGGCGGATATTTGGATAAAGCCATTGATTTGGCTGATCAGTTCCTCGAAAAAGGACAAATGATAGTATACACGAAAGGACTTCAATCGCCAAAGGCAGAAAGCTATGCTACTGGAAATGGAGTTTGTAAAGGTGAAAAAATATTAATACTAATTGATGAAGGGTCAGCATCGGCCAGTGAAATTGTATCGGGTGCTGTTCAGGATTGGGATAGAGGAATAGTTGTTGGAAGACGATCGTTTGGTAAAGGATTAGTTCAAAAACCTATGTTTCTCCCGGATGGTTCTATGATGAGGCTAACGGTTGCAAGATATTATACACCAACCGGAAGATTAATTCAGAAACCTTATGAAAATGGTAAAGAAGAGTATGAAAGGGAGCTGTTTGACAGGTATGAACATGGAGAATTTTTAAATGAAGATAGCATTGATCTACCGGATTCATTAAAATATAAAACTTTAACGAATAAAAGAATTGTATATGGTGGCGGAGGTATTATGCCGGATATATTTGTTCCGTTAGATACAACTCCTGTTACAGATCTGTATAGTAAGGTAATTCGTCAGGGTGTGCTTAATTCATTTGTATTAGAGTATATTGATGAGAACAGGAAAGTATTAAAATCAAATTATTCGACTTTTGATATTTACAATGAGCGATTTGTTGTTAACGAAAAGATATTAAATGATTTATTGGAATATAGCAAAGAAAACGACATTGAAAGTACACCGGAGGAATTTGAAAAATCAAAAAAAGATTTTCGTTTAATTATAAAAGCCTTAATTGCAAGAGACTTATGGGATATGAGTGAGTATTTCCAAATTGTGAATGCCAGAGATAAAGGATTTAAAAAGGCTTTAGAAATAATGAGAAACTGGGAACAATACCAAAAACAGGTGCTAAATGCCCAATAAAACCTGGAAATTTATTAATATTAGAATATATTTGCAGCGTTTAAAATATAATTAAATGCTGCAAAATATTTTATTGTGGATATCACAGAATTATATTGAGCTTCTTGGATCAATTTTCGGGTTATTGTATATTCTTTTTTCAATAAAGCAAAATATATGGTGTTGGCCAATAGGTTTTATTACATCTGCATTATATATCTATGTTTTCTTTATATCCAAGTTTTACGCCGACATGGGACTGCAGGTTTATTATTTGGTAATTAGCTTGTATGGTTGGTATCATTGGATGTTTGGAGCAAAAAATAAAAAGCAGGATGATTTAAAAATTACAAAAACCGGATTAAGAGTTGGAATAATCTTGTTTTTGGCCAATGCAGTAACTTTTATATTTATAGCTTATATACTGGTTAATTTTACTGATTCAGAAATTCCTTATTGGGATGCATTTACGACTTCTGCGAGCTTTGTAGCAACATGGATGTTAGCAAGAAAAATGATTGAGCACTGGATTATTTGGATAATAGTTGACTTGGTTTCTTTAGGTTTATATATTTACAAAGGATTGTATCCAACTGTAATATTATTTGCAGTTTACACGATATTAGCACTATTAGGGTATTTAGAATGGAAAAAAGCTATCAAAAAGCAATTAAACGAATTGTCTTAATTGGTGCCGAATCAACAGGAAAAACTGAGTTATCGGAATATTTAGCAAAACAATTTAATACAGTTGTTGTCCCTGAATATGCGCGAGAATATATCGAAAACTTAGATCGGGATTATACTTATAAGGACATTGAGCGTATTGCGCTGAAACAGTTAGCGCTGGAGGATGAGTATTTACAAATTGCCAATGACGTATTGTTTTATGATACTTATTTGATTATAACCAAGATCTGGTTTCGGATTGTTTTTAAAAAAGTACCGGAATGGATTAATCAAAGAATAAAAAACAGTAGTATAGATTTATTTCTTCTGTGTAATAATGATATTCCCTGGATTCCGGATTCCGTAAGAGAAAATGGTGGAGAGATGAGAGATAAGCTCTTTAAAATTTATCAACAGGAACTGGTTAATTATGGTTTTAATTATAAAGTTATTTCAGGAGAAGGAGATGAGCGATTCAATAAGGCACTGGAAATTGTAAGTAAAATTATACGTAAAAAAAATAATGAAAATGAGTAATACTGAAGGTAAATTCAATCTGGTTGTAAAAACATTCAAAGGTTTAGAAGACGTTTTACTTAGCGAACTGGAGGAATTAGGTGCAACAGATATAAAGAAAGGTAATCGAATGGTTGAATTTATTGGTGATAAAACCATGATGTATAAAGCTAATTTTCATTTAAGGACGGCTTTGCGTGTGCTGAAATCAATTGCAGAATTTGAAGTTACTAATGAAAACGAATTATATAAGTCAATTCAAACGGTTGATTGGAGCGAATATTTTGATTTAAGAAATACATTTGCTGTAGATAGTGTTGTTAATTCAAAAGAATTCTCACATTCTAAATATGTTGCTTTAAAAGTTAAGGATGCTATTGTTGATCAATTCAGGGAAAAGTATGAAAAGCGTCCTTATGTTGATACAGAAGATCCTGATGTAAGAATTAGTATTCATATATCAAATACATCTTGTACTGTCTCGCTTGATAGCTCAGGAGAGTCTTTACATAAAAGAGGATATAGGACAAAAACAAATAAAGCTCCTTTAAATGAAGTTTTAGCTGCCGGAATGATTTTAATGTCGGGATGGGATAAAAAAAGCTCTTTTATTGATCCGATGTGTGGCTCGGGTACATTGTTGATCGAAGCAGCTATGATCGCTAATAATATTCCTCCGGGAATATATAGGCAAAAATTTGGGTTCGAAACCTGGAAAGATTTTGATAATGAACTACTGGAACAAATTTATGAAGAAGAAAGCGAGGAGAATAATTCAGACGTAAAAATCATTGGAGCAGATATTTCAGAGATAGCAATTAGAATGGCAAAAGAAAATATATCTAATGCAAGCTTAAAACGAAAAATAGAATTGCATATCAAACCTATCGAGAATTTTGACCCGATTAAGGTTAAAGGTGAGAACGGTATTCTAATTACAAATCCGCCCTATGATGAACGTATTAAAAAAAACGAAATAAACAATTTTTATAAGGTCTTAGGAGATATCTTTAAGAATAGATTTAAAGGTTTTGAAACATGGCTAATAAGTAACAACTTTGATGCAATAAAAAATATCGGATTAAAACCATCAAAAAAACAAACACTTTTTAACGGGGCATTAGAGTGTAAATTTCTGAACTATTCAATCTATGAGGGTAGTAAAAAAGACAAATACAAGGATTTAGCTTAAGCGTTTATATAAGAAATCAATACATTCATTTATTTTTTTTATACGCTTAAAAAAAAAATTTTGATACAAATATTTACTTGTTTATTTTTAATATGAAAATAAAGTGATATTTATATTAATTAATTAATCAAGTTGAAGGTTATATTGACATTTTTTAATTAATCGAACCAAATTTTAATATAATTTGTTTAAAGTATAAAAAAGTTATAAATTTATACAACTTGATAAGAAAAAAATCATAAAGCCTTTATGAGCTTTAATATAGAAGAGCGTTATACTAAAATGAACAAAGGGGAAGTACTTCTTGCTTATAAAGGAAGTATAACTGCCGAACTCATTACGAATGTACTTGGTGTTGTAGAATCAAAACTAGATCATGTCATTGATAAGTCGATAACAAAAAAGAAGATCTACAATATACTGGTTGAAAGTTTACAAAACTTGTATCATCATGTTGATGATCTGCCAGAATTAGCCGGTAATGATATGGATATTCATTTCGGAATATTTGTTATATCAAAGGTTGGTGATCAATACGAAATTAGGACGGGTAATTTTATCAAGAACGAAAAAGTAAAAAAATTAAAAGAGCGTTTAGATAAGATTAAATCATTATCAAAAGATGAATTAAAAGAATTATATAAATTTGTACTGAATAATCAGAAATTCTCGGATAAAGGCGGAGGAGGACTTGGCTTAATAGATATTGCCAGAAGAACTGAAGGTCGTGTAGATTATGAATTTGATGATTATGATGATGATTATTCTTTTTTTAACCTGAACATTACGATTTAATTAAAATAAAACTAAAATAATTCAACAATATGGAATCAATTTCAATAGAAGGAACCCCGAAAACTCCAACTGTAAATTTTGATGCCGCTACAGGAGTGATTGAAATTAAGGGTAGGTCAATACCTGAAAACTCAATTGAATTTTACCGTCCTTTAGTGGAATGGTTAGAGGAGTATTCTAAGGAACCTCAAAGTCTAACTACTGTTAATATTCAGTTAGAGTATTTTAATACAAGCTCTTCGAAATGTATTTTGGATGTTTTCAAGAAATTGGAAGCAATAAAAAAAGCACGAAACGAAGTTGTGATTAATTGGTATTACGAGGAGGACGATGAAGATATGTTAGAAGCTGGAGAGGATTACGAATCTATTATTCGTATACCTTTTAAAATGATTGAAGTAGTTGACTAAAAATTCTTTCTTTTAAGTGAATCTTAAAGTTATTGTAGCCTGATAATAACTTTTTAGTTAGTTTTTGAATTTACGTTCTTCGATATAATCTAGTAATCTTCTGAGTAACCTATATCTTAGGATAAAATACAACATAATTGTCATAAACCAGATAACAATAATGTTTACCCAGAAAGTATCGTAATAGTTACCGAATACCTGTTTTCTTGGAGAATAAAAATGTGACTTAATAAACTTATTTTGAGGATCAAGGAATACAGGGTCAATTTTCTGGAATAATTCCCCTTTATATTCGATAATTCTGTTTATTTCGTTTGAGTTCCTTACCAGTTCAGTAAGATTTTCATTATAATATTTTTGTTTTAAGCTCATGAATTCTTCACGATCCTCCGGTGTTTTTTGTAATGAAGAGATCGTTTTATCTTTTAATCCATTTGCTTTATTATAAAGCTTAATATAGTACTTATTCAATATATCAAAATAACTTTTTAAAGCACGCACCGTTTCCGGGTTAATTTTGTTGAAATATAACTGATCTAAGTAATCAAATTTAACGATTCGGCCCGATTCTGAGTTTAGTTCTTTTTCAATTTCATTTCGTAAAACCTCCAAATTTTGTTTAAGTTCATCAAGCCGCTCGGCGTTATCAAAATTTCGTTCAATAAAAGCAACTTTATTGTTCAAAGTCCTGATCCAATAATTTTTCTTGAAATCAGAAATACTCATTGCTTTATTGTAATTGTAAAACTGTTCTTCGTACTTATTTTCCTTAAACTGATAAACTGCTAATGCTTCATAAGCCCAACGAGCAGTGATAATCTCACCATAAAACGGGATATCTCTCGGGTTGGATATATTTGGATTTAATTTCTCAAATTTCACAATAATTCCACTTAAGATCAATTGTGGAATTATGAGAAACGGTATTAAAATATAAATAGTAATTACGGTTTTAAAACTATCGGATATAACTAATCCCATAATATTAGCGGCACACCATGCACTAAAAAGAACTAACCAATATTCTAAATACATTCCCCGGATTTCCATAATTGAGTTGCCAATAATGACAAAAAGAAATGCTTGAATAGCTGATAATGAGAACTGTACTGCTATCTTAGAAAATAGATAACTGGTCCAACTTAAATTTAAGAATTTCTCACGTTTGAGAATTTTCCGGTCTTTAATAATTTCTTCAGCACTAACGGTTAAACCAATAAATAGGGCGACTATAACCGACATGAATATAAAAACCGGTAAGTTACTATTTTCACTTAAAGTATATCCTAGCTCATTGCTGACATTAACATTATAGTATTTAATAATATAAGCCAATAAGAAGGCTAAAAGTGGTGCCTCTAAAAAGTTTATAACCAGGTATTGAGTGTTAGCTAGTTTCGATAAAACATCACGTTTTACGAATACCAGAAACTGTTTAAATCCATTGGGTGTTTTGAATGAAATTTCGGGTACCGTCCTATCCGGATGAGATGATTTCTTATTAGCTTCTTCCTCAACTTCTTCTTTTTGGTTTTCAAAGTTTTCACGCCATTCCGTAGGTATTATTTTTCGATCGTTGGTAAAATTACCATATTCATCAAGTACTTTAGTTTCAATTATATTGAATATTTGTTCGGGATTTACATTACCGCAACAATGACATTCACTTTCACTCCAATTTGCATGCTGGATACTTGATTTAAAGTATATTATTGAATCAATTGGATCGCCATTATAAATTAAATATCCTCCGGTATCCAGGATAAGCAACTTATCAAACATTTTGAAAATATCTGATGATGGTTGATGAATTACAACAAAAACCAGCTTTCCCTTTAACGTTAATTCTTTTAATAAATCAAGAATATTTTCAGAATCCCGCGATGATAATCCGGAAGTTGGTTCATCCAAGAAAAGCACAGCAGGTTCTCGTATTAGTTCAAGTGCAATATTTAATCTTTTTCTTTGTCCGCCACTGATCTTCTTATTCAACGGGCTTCCCACCTCAATATCTCTTATTTCGTAAAGGCCAAGATTTTCAAGTACTTCCAGTACTGTTTCCTGTAACTCCTGTTCGGTATAATTATCAAAGCAAAGTTTCGCGTTGTAATATAAGTTTTGGTAAACCGTAAGTTCTTCTATTAATAAATCATCTTGAGAAACATGACCTATAAGGCCTTCAATTTGATCTTTTTCAGTATGAATATTAATGCCATTAACTAGAACTTCACCTGAAGTTGGTGCAGAACTTCCGTTTAATACATTTAATAAAGTTGATTTTCCGGCTCCACTGGCTCCCATAATACCAATCAACTTTCCGGATTCTTCGGAAAAACCCATGGAATGTAGTCCTATTGCACCGGTTTTGAATTTATAGCCAATTTCTCTAGCTTCAAAAACTATTCGCGATTTAATTCTGTCAACATTAAACTGGCTTATAATATCGCCATAATAAATAGGTTTTATTTTGGGATTTCTAATGGAAGCACCATTGTTTAATACGTAAACCTTTTCTTGTTCAAGTAACTGTCCGTTTAAATAAAGCTCACTTTTACCCATGTATTTAATATAATACATGTTTGCAGAAGTAACCTCTAATACTCTTAATTGACCTGCTAACGAAGAGTTAGTGAGATGATAAACATTCTCATCTTCAAACTCTTCATTACTATCAATAATTAAAAGTTTTTTGGTGTCAGGTAATTTATCTTCTCCAAAAAATACAAAATCTTCAATTTCTTTATATTCTTCATCTTCAATGTAAAAACTTTCGGCAACAGTAGTAACAAATGCCATTTCCTGTTCAGTAATTTCTCCTCCTGATTTTACAAATTCAAGTAACTGAACAAGCACAACATTTTTCTGGCGTTGTGTAAGTTCTTCATTTATTTGGGTGCAGATTTTCAGTACACGAACAGAACTGGAAGAAAATCTCTTTTTACGTTTACTTTTTTCGCTTAATTTTTCCTGATGAACAGAATAATAATCATTAAATACTTTTAGATACGTTTTAACTGTTTCCTGATTTAATTGTCTTTTTAAGAAAGATTCAACTATAGCCCTACGATCTTTTGCATCGCTTGTTGGGTGTGCAATAATCGCAAATAATTGCATTAATGCTTTTAAAATCTGTTCACTCATAGGATTCTATTTGTAACGAACGGATGACTCGATTCACACGAAAATACGATTATTTTTCTTTAAAACCAATTAACAGCATTACTTCATCTTTAATCTGATTTTCTACATCAAATTCAATTTCAATAATGCAATCAACAGTTGATGTAAACGTAAAATTCCAATAATTAATATAGTTATGATCCTTATTGCAAAATAGTAAATTTTTTTCAGTATCATAAACCGTTAATATTAAAGGAATGTTATTTATATCTGTGCAAGCAATAATCCTGTATTGACTTCCACCATAAAAGGTTGTATAAAATTTAGCAATATTGTTTTCGTCGAGTTTCGCAAGATATTCCTGACCATCTGAAACAAATCCGGAAGTAAGAAACTTTGCACAATTCTTTAGTGAATTATCTTGTGCATTGGTATATTTATTTAATGAAATTACTAAAATAATAAAGAATATAAATTTGAAGTATATTGGTTTCATATAAAGATCTTAATAAATTATCTTATTTCTGATTGATGAAATTTTATTTGCTATCGTTTCTAAATGATATTCAGATATGATTACATTTGATTGACTATTAACCAAAGTGTGTTGTTTATCTTCTTGTACTTCCGAATCAGAATAAGAATAGCTAAAAATGATACCATCAAATTCATATGCTAAATCAACCAGATCATCAATCAAAACCGAAAATTCCTTCGATTTATAGTAAAATGGAGATAAAATTTCAATCAAATTATCTAATGGGTGCTTCTGTTCACCCAATCTATTTATTAATTGGCGATTTTTACTGTTAACAGCATTATTAGAAAGAATATAAATACTTTCTATCCAACCTCCTGTAATAATTAAAACACCAATATCTTTTCGATTATTTGATTTTAAATAAGAGTCAAATTGTCTGTACGTACCGGTTAAATAATGTAATAGAGAGTCTTGGTTGTCAATATTATTTTCAATTTTATCAATAATGTCTACCTGTAAAGCATTCTGAATACCTAACTCTTGACTCAACTTTTTAATAACCGTAAAATAAGAGATCACATCAGGAATTTGATCGTAAACATTTAAATAACCAAGATCAGTTCCGTATATTCCTAAATTTATCGCTTGTTGAAAATTAGTTGTGTAATTTGATACATTACCAGGTGGATTTAATAAGGATTTATTAAATTCAATATCACCGTTCTTTATCGAATATGTTGCTTGATAGGGTGAAGGTAATGTAAATAATGTATTATTTATTTTAAGAAGTACTGTTGTTGTATCGATTTCTCTAATAGGCATTTTTTCTTCTTCTTCTTGTTTTTCTTTTTTTGAAGAACAAGACAAAACAATACTACTTGCAAATAAAATGACGAATAACTTCTGAATGATCAGTAATCTATTCAACATAAGTTGATTATGGGTTTACTAGTTAAGTAAATTAACGTAAAATTTAACAAAATATCAAATATACGAAGATTAAAGTATGCTTTTATCTATTCTGTCTAAAATTTGTTTAATTTCTCCATTTAATTGATAAAAGAATCAATTAACATGATTATTCATTTGAATTTTATAATGAAATTAAGATTTATCAAATTAATGAATGAAATTAGTTTACTTTTGTGCCTCGATAAAATATAATGATAAAGACTTCGGTTACATATAAAGAAATCTGGAAGATTGCATATCCAATTATACTTGGGAGCATCGTTCAGAATATAATTAGTGTAACAGATACTGCATTTTTGGGACGTGTTGGTGAAATTGAATTAGGAGCAGCAGCGATTGGTGGTGTATTTTATATTACATTAATTATGTTGGGATTCGGATTTTCAATTGGTACTCAAATTATTGTTGCACGTCGTTATGGAGAGAACAAACAAAATGAAATTGGAAAAACAATTGAGCATTCTCATTATTTCTTAATTGTTCTGTCAATATTACTTATATTCTTGATGAGAGCTTTTATGCCTTTCATTTTTGAAAATGTGTTGGAATCAGATCAAGTAAAGAAGGCAACGAACGAATATCTTACATACAGAATATGGGGACTATTTTTTGCCTGTATAAATTTTGGTTTTAGGGCATTTTATATAGGTATAGCAAGAACTAAAGTTATTACCTGGACCACATTATTTATGGCCCTAACCAATGTATTTTTAGATTATACTCTGATATTTGGTAATTTTGGTTTTCCTGAATATGGAATTGCCGGAGCTGCTATAGCATCAGTATTAGCAGAAATCGCTGCCTGTATATTTTTTATTATGTATACTTTAAAATTTGTTGATCTTAAATATTTTGGATTGTTTGAATTCCGGAATTTTAGTTTTGGGCTATTTAAGAGGATATTAACAGTGGCATTTCCAATGATGATGCAAAACTTTATATCATTGGCAGGTTGGTTTTTCTTTTTTTTATTTGTTGAGAAAATGGGAGAACGCCCCTTAGCAATATCAAATATTATTCGAAGTATTTTTGTGGTTATGCTCATACCTATTTGGGGATTTAATTCTGCAACCAATACGTTAGTGAGTTTTGCAATTGGAAGGGAAAGAACAAATGAAGTAATTTCGATTGTTTTTAAGGTATTAAAATTGGGAATTGTGTGTGTAGTTTGTTTGGTTTTGGTAAACTTAATAATACCGGAGAAAGTTTTGTCTATTTATACAAATAATGGAAATTTGATTCAAGATTCGCTCCCTGCATTAAGAGTAGTTACGGTAGCTGCGTTATTCTTAACTTCCGGATTTATTTTGTTTAGTGGCGTTTCAGGAACAGGAATGACAAAAGTTTCATTTTTAATAGAGACTGCCGTAATAATTTTTTATGTTGCTTTGGCTTATGTTTTATCAAGTTTAGATAATGCCAAAATTGCATATGTATGGACCATAGAAATATATTACGGTAGCTTAATTGGAATCATATCATATTTTTATTTACGGTTCGGAAATTGGAAAAATAAAAGAATATAAAAGCCTTGATAAAATGTCAAGGCTTTTTTAAGATTATTTATTTCTTTAGCTGGGCCTTACCAGAAGCTGTTTTAATAATAATTTCCGGATTATCGCTTCCTGCTGTAAATGATTTAACATCATAATCTTTCCCATTCTTTTCTACAACTTCTTCTTTATCAAATTTGATTGGAGAAAAAATAGTCCCTTTATCTTTTCTAGCCGAAAATTCGAAAAAACCTTTGATATCATTTCCATTATAATCAAGAATCGAATTTCCTGAAGCTGATGAAATTGTTAAGTCATATACTGCAGATTTTGAAAGACTTACTTCAACATCTCCAGATGCCGCACCTAAATAACTTTCATCTGTTAATTCAATATTTTCAGCTTCAATATTTCCACTTGCCGTTTTTACTTTAAATTCACCGGATGCATTTATAATCGTGATATCCCCTGAAGCTGCCGACAAACTGATTTTTCCATTAATGTCTTCCAAATCAATATTTCCGCTTGCACTTGATAATTTTATACCATCCACGCAATTTTTAGCAGTAATATTACCGGAGGCAGTACTAATAATTGAATTACCATTTATATTCTCCAATTTAATATCTCCACTTGCAGTTGATATATCAACCTCCTTTCCAACATTTTTTAATTCCATATCTCCCGAAGCAGTGTTTGCGGAAATATTGTTATCAACGCCATTTAACTCCAAATCGCCAGAAGCGGTATTAAATTTAATATTTACATTGCTTGGTGTTGTAATTATCCATTCCGATTCTCCATTGCAGTTTCTACCATTAAATTCCTCTTTAATCATTAATGAATTATTATCTTCTTTAAAACTATATTCAAAACAATCATCTGAATATGTATAAATTAATTTGACTTTTATTTCATCATTGCCTCCTTTTTTGATCATACAGTCTCCACTAACTGTAGAAATAGATATTTTTTCTTTAGGAGAAAAAGTTTTATGTACTTCCTTTTGCGCAAAACTTGTCAGAGCTGCTGTTAAAAAGAAAATTACGGATAATAATAACGTGCTGATTTTTTTCATAATAATATGTTTTAGATGTAATTGCTTGAATGACGATAAATGATTTGAATTGCTGCACATTTATAAATTGCTAATTAAACTTTTGGAAACTTATAATGTCTTAAAATCATAAAAACTTAATT
Organism: Bacteroidales bacterium; assembly: GCA_028282785.1. Taxonomy (GTDB): domain Bacteria; phylum Bacteroidota; class Bacteroidia; order Bacteroidales; family UBA12077; genus UBA12077. The sequence goes on from JANQHE010000029.1 coordinate 117,714, forward strand.
TAATTAACTTATTTCACCTAACTAAAATACTTCAAGATGAAAAAACTAACCCTGATTCTTCTTGCATTCTTATGTTTTATCGTAACAGATGCTCAAGAAAAAAAAGATAAAGATGTATTCTCCGAATCAAACTTTTCCGGATTAAAATTCAGAAACATCGGTCCCGCATTTATGTCCGGTAGAATTGCTGACATAGCTATTCATCCGGAAAATAATAATATATGGTATGTAGCTGTAGGTTCAGGTGGGGTGTGGAAAACAGTAAATTCGGGAACTACATGGAAACCAATTTTTGACGCACAAAAATCATATTCAACTGGTTGTGTAACAATTGATGAAAATAATCCCAATATAGTTTGGGTTGGAACCGGTGAAAACATCGGAGGGCGACATGTTGGTTACGGAGATGGAATATATTTAAGTAAAGATGGAGGTTCAAGTTGGAAAAATATGGGACTTAAGGAATCTCATCATATTTCAAAAATTATTATTCACCCGGAAAATTCTAATATCATCTGGGTAGCAGCTCAAGGCCCACTTTGGTCAAAAGGTGGAGAACGAGGTTTATATAAATCTGTGGATGGAGGAAAAACATGGAAAAGAACTTTGGGAGATTCGGAGTGGGTTGGAGTAACAGATATTATTATCGACCCAAGAAATGCAAACAGGCTGTATGCGGCAACATGGCAACGACATAGAAATGTAGCTGCTTATATGGGAGGAGGTCCCGGTACGGCAATTTATAAATCAGAAGATGGAGGAGTTACCTGGGAGAAACTTTCGAAAGGATTACCAACCTCAAATATGGGTAAAATCGGTTTAGCTATTTCTCCACAAAAACCAGATGTGGTTTATGCAGCGATAGAGCTTGATAGAAGAACCGGAGGTGTTTATAAATCTACTGATCGTGGAGCTTCATGGACAAAACAATCGGATGCTGTTTCAGGAGCCACCGGCCCTCATTATTACCAGGAACTTTATGCATGTCCGCATCAATTTGATCGAATTTATTTAGTTGATGTAAGAATGCAAATATCCGAAGATGGAGGTAAGACATTCAAAAGGATGAAAGAAGAGTTTAAACACTCGGATAATCATTCTTTGGCTTTTAGGAAAGATGATCCTAATTATTTATTGGTTGGGACAGATGGTGGTATTTACGAAACTTTTGATTTAACCGAAAGCTGGAAATATATTCCCAATTTACCTTTAACTCAATTTTATAAAGTAGCTGTTGATGATGCTGAACCTTTTTATAATATTTATGGAGGAACACAGGATAATAATACGCAAGGTGGTCCATCACGTACAGATAACTTAAGTGGTATAAGAAATTCAGACTGGGATGTTGTATTGTTTGCAGATGGCCATCAACCTGCTACGGAGCCTGGAAATCCGGATATTGTTTATGCTGAATGGCAACAAGGAAACTTAGTAAGAGCTGACCGAACAACTGGAGAAATTGTCTATATTCAACCTCAGCCCGAAGAAGGAGAGGTTTATGAACGTTTTAACTGGGATGCACCAATTCTTGTGAGCCCGCATAAACCGACCAGAATATATTTTGCTTCGCAAAGAGTTTGGAAATCGGAAAACCGAGGTGATAGCTGGACTGCTATTTCCGGAGATTTAACCAGAAATCAAAACAGGATAGAGCTTCCTATAATGGAAAAAACATGGAGTTATGATTCTCCCTGGGATATGGATGCAATGTCAAACTATAATACCATTACTTCTTTAGCAGAATCGCCAGTGCAAGAAGGATTAATTTATGCCGGAACAGATGATGGGATCATACAAGTAACCGAAGATGGAGGGGTTAACTGGAGAAAGATAGAGGTTGGTAGTTTACCCGGAGTTCCTTCAACAGCTTTTGTTAATGATATAAAAGCAGATATGTTTGATGCAAACACGGTATATGTTGTGTTGGATAACCACAAATTTGGTGATTTAAATCCTTATTTATATAAAAGTACGGATAAAGGAAAATCGTGGAAATCAATAAAAGGTAATGTTCCTGATAAAACACTTTTATGGAGGATAGTTCAGGATCATGTAAAACCTGAATTAATGTTTCTGGCTACGGAATTTGGAATCTATTTTACCATAAACGGCGGATCCAAATGGATCAAATTTAAAGGTGGAGTTCCTACAATTTCCTTTAGAGATCTGGCAATACAAAAGCGCGAAAATGATTTGGTTGGAGCTTCTTTTGGAAGGAGTTTTTATGTGCTTGATGATTATTCAGCACTTAGAGAAGTTTCAGAAGAGCAGCTAAAACAAGAAGCAACATTATTTCCTGTGCGTAAGGCATGGTGGTATATGCAACGTTCTCCATTAGGCCGTGGGCAAAAAGGCTCCTTGGGAGCACAACTGTATACCGCACCAAATCCTCCATTCGGAGCAGTATTTACTTATTATATTGGTAAAGAATATAAAACTATTGCCCAATTAAGAAAGCAAAAAGAAAAAGAACTAACAAAAGAAAACAAAAATATTCCATTCCCTGGTTGGGATAAGTTAGATGAAGAGAAGTTACAGGAAAAGCCAAAGATCATTTTGACTGTAAAAGATATGGATGGAAATGTTATTCGAAAAGTAGAAGGACCAACAAAGAAAGGTTTCCATCGAGTTAGTTGGGATTTAAGAACAGCTTCAAAAAGAGCTGTTCATGAAAATGGAGGGAACTCTAACTGGTTTCCACAAGGTTATATGGTTGAGCCCGGTAAATATACGGTAACATTATCGAAACAAATTGATGGTGTTGTGACCAATTTATCAGACCCAATGGAATTTGAGGTGGCTGAAATGAGAAAAGGAGCTTTAGAAGGAGCAAGTACAAAAGAGGTAGTAGCTTTTTGGAAAGAAATTGAAGAATTGCAAGGAAAGCTAAGCGCAGTTTCTATGGCTCTTAATGAAACAAAAAAGAAAATTGAATTAATGGAAAAAGCACTTTCAAGAGCGGAAGTAGATCCTACTGTTCTTAATTCTAAAATCCATAATGTAAAAATGGAATTAGCCAGAATGGATATTGAGTTCTTTGGAAGTAAAGCAAAAAATGAGGTGGGAGAAAAAAATAATCCGACAATTTATAGTAGGATCAGTGCTGCACAAATGGGAACTATGAATTCAACGTATGGGCCTACACCAACACATAAACGAAGCCTTGAAATTGCACAAAAGGAATTCATTGAATTAAAAGCACATTTAATTGAAATTATGGATAATAAAATTCCTGCAATAGAGAAAGAATTAATAGAATTAGGTGCTCCTTGGATAAAAGGTCAACCTTTACCTTAATTGATTTCTTTAAATGGAATCCCTGCTAAGTAAAATTGGCAGGGATTTTTAGTTTTAGTAATTTTCCTAACGTCAGTATGTCATAAAAAGGGCTAAGTTATATTTTTGGCAGTAATTTTGTATAGCTAAAAATCTAAATATATAAATAGTTTAATTTTTAAAAAGAATATTAATATGGAAATGGAAATTTATTTTGATGGAAATAAGAAAGTAAATGCTAACTGGAACGGAAATATCATAAAAACAGACCAGCCACTTCAGGGAGGTGGAGAAGGAACGGCTCCAACACCATTTGACTTGTTTCTAACTTCGTTGGGTACTTGTGCGGGTATTTATGTAAAAGGATTTTGCGATCAAAGAGGTTTATCATCAGATAATATAAAAATCATACAAAAAATGAATGTTGATCCGGCAACGAGATTAATTAATAAGATTGATCTGGAAATTCAATTACCTGCAGATTTTCCTGAGAAATATAAAGATGCAGTCATTAACTCTGCAAATCTTTGTGCTGTAAAACGCCACTTGCAACAACCTCCGCAATTTGATGTATATACAAAAACAGTTTAAATATAAGGAGGTTATCCAAAGAGTCTTAGTGTTCTTTGTGCCTGCTTTGTGAAACCCTGCTTGCAGCAGGCAAGTTTGTGGTATAATTATAAAAGGCTATTGCACAGAGAACCACAAAGAAGGCGCAAAGTTACTCAAAGTAAAAAATACGAACTAAATTCAACTATACTACTTTTTGGGCAACCTCTTTTTACTTGGTAATTTCTATAATTGAAAAAGGAGCAGCCGTTTGAATGACTTTATTTAACTTCAGGTCAGATTTTGAAATAAGCTCTTTAAAATCTTCTTTTGTCCTTTCTTTTCCATCCTGCCGGCTAACCAACATTTGGATATCATAAAGCTTGGCAAAGGAGTAACGGTTATTATTTTCGATAACAGGTTCAAAAATCAATATTTTTCCATTTTGTGGCAGAACACCTTTTATTTTTTTAAGAAGATTTATGCATTGATTATCCGAAAGATTGTGTACGATACTTTTTAATAAATATATATCTCCGCCTTGCGGGATATTTTCAAAAAAATTGCCCGGAATAAATTCCATTCTATCGGAAACTTTATATTCTTCTGCAATCTTTTTTGCACCTTCAACTACATGTTGTAAATCAAAAACCTTTCCTTGAATATCGTTATACTTTGATAAGATCATCGATAATAAAATTCCCTGTCCACCGCCAATATCCACTATGGTTTCAGCCCTGCTGAAATTATATTCGGATAAGATCGAATAGCTCAACATGAGTGAATTATTAGTCATTGCCTGATTGTAAATCTCATTTTTGTCCGGATTTTTTTCCAAATATTCGAAAACATCCATGCCTAAAATATCCTGCGCTGCATTATTACCCGTTTTAACAACATGATCAAGCTTTTCGAACATTTTCCAGTTAATTCCATTCACTTGATGAATTACCATATGTCGCATGGAATCCTGCCGGTCTAGTAAGGTTTCGGACAATCTGTTATTAATAAAACATTTATTCTTTTTTTCAATAAAGACCCCCTGGCTGGCTAACATTCGCATTAGTCGATACAAAGAATCTTCGTGGGTACGAGTTAATTTTGCTAATTCGGTAACCGTTTTTTCTCCTTTTTTTAACAGCTCAGCTAAATTAAGACCGGCAGCCACACCAATAGCTTTTGTTACATAAAACCCTTGTACTATTTCTATTATGGCAACATTAGCAGGAGTTAACTTACGAGATAATCGAACCAGCAAATATCTAAAACGTTCAAAAAACTTCAGGATTTTTGCAGGTGGATATTGGGGGATTTTGTTTTTCCGCATCTGGATTATGTTTAGTTGATAAAAATAGAAAACTTTTTTCGATAAAATCAGCCGTAGATTTGGTTAAAATTAGAAAAAACTCCAATTTTCTAATTAATTTTACCTGTCACTTTAAATGCGGATATGAAATATACCTTCGAAACAACAGTACGGGGTTACGAATTAGATTCCTACGGTCACTTAAATAATGCTGTTTATATAAGTTATACGGAACAAGCAAGATGGGAAATTCTTGAAAATGCAGGTTTGTTAGAATCTTTTTTATCAAAAAAATTGTTATTAGTTGTTACAGAAACGAATATCCGTTATATGCGTGAACTTAAATTATTCGATGATGTTAAAGTTGAAACACAAATAAGATTTGAACCACCTTATCTTATTTTTCAACATGATATTATAAATTCAACAGATAAGATAAAAGCAGCTAAAGCCGAGGTAAAAACATTGTTAATTGATCGGGAACGTATTCCACAAGACATTCCTGAAGAATTATTAGCAATAATTAATTAGAAATTGAATGGAGAAATCAAATATTGCGAACTGGGTACGTATGGGTGAAATAGGAATTCTATCCATATCCAATGGAAAGGAGAATTATTTGAATACTCCGGATTTCCTAAATCCGGATGCTTTAAAAAAATGGACTTCCGAAGATAACCTTAAAGGTATTATCATTACGGGAGCAGGGAGAAACTTCTCCGCTGGTGCAGATATGAAAAATCTTAAAGCATTGGTTGAAGATGAGATTATTCTGAAGAAAAAGATGAATGAAGGAAAAGCAATTCTTGATTTTATTGAAGATTTGAATATTCCTGTTATTTCTGCTATCAATGGAGTTTGTTTTGGTGGCGGCCTGGAAATTGCTTTGGCATCACACATGCGAATTTGTTCTCCTAAAGCCTTATTTGCTTTTCCTGAAGTAAATCATGGAATAATCCCAGGATTGGGAGGTACCTATCGATTAACTCAATTAATTAAGAAAGGCACTTACGAAATATTGCTTAACGGAGATATGATGAATGCTGAGGAAGCTAAGAAAATTGGCTTAACCGATTATATTTCCGAATCGAAAGATTCTATGGATTTAGCAATGGAAAAATTAGAAAATATGATAAAAGATCGTTCAATTGAAGTTATTCAATCTGTGATGAAGGCGATTAAAGACTCAAAGACTCTGGATAAGAACGAAGCACTTAAATCTGAAACGGAATTATTTTGCAAATTGGCTGTTAATGTAAAGCCTTTACAATAATTGAAGATGTATAAAGAAATTGAGCAGATAAGATCATTTGAAGAAATAGAGGAAATATTATTTAAACACTCTGATGATTATTATGTTATTGATCAAGGATTGAAATCACTTGAACATAAGAACACTGTAAAAAGATTGGGAGCAAGATATTTGATAAAAAAATCAATTTTAGATTATTTGGATCTAGGGGATGATTTCAACGATATTGAAATTGAAAATGAAGAAAGTGGAAAACCTGTGGTTTCATTTCAAGGAATCGTTGACGAAAAAATAAAACAAAAGAATATCAGGAATGTTCAGGTTTCTATTTCGCACTCCAGGAACTATGTTGCCACATTAGTAATTATTGAATAATGTTTAAAGTTCTTCACTGGTATATAAAAAATCAAATTGGGTTTTTAGAGTTAAGTAACCCACCTTCAAATCCGATGGATCCTACTTTTTTTGAGGAGTTTTATTGGTGGAGAACGGAAATAATCGAAAAGGAAAATGTTGAAGCAATCGTTATTCATGGTAAAGGACGACATTTTTCATCGGGCGCTGTATTAAATGATTTATTGGGAATAATAAGTCGTAGTCATACTCAAGAAGGCGATATCAATAAGATTAGTAAGTTCTTAAATAAAAACAGTCAGATCTTTTACTCATTAAAAGAATTAAATATTCCTGTTATAGCTGCAGTTCGTGGGGTTTGCCTGGGTTCTGCTTTCGAGTTAGCATTGTGTTGCGACTATATAATTTGCGGTGAAAAAGCAGTTCTTGGTTTACCTGAAACTACCTTTGGATTAATTCCCGGTTGTACCGGAACATATATTCTTCCAAAACTGGTTGGAGAATCTTTGGCAATGGAGCTTATCTTAACGGGAGATACATTTACTCCTTTTCGGGCAAAGGAATGGGGCTTGGTTCAGGAGATAGTTTCTACAAAAGAAGTATTGGAAGAAGCCACAACACTTGCAAAAAAGTTAAGTAAGAACTTTAATCATGTATTCAAATCAATTTGATTTATTATGAGGGAGAATAATTCTGAGAACCATATAAAACTTACCGGAACCGGATCATATTTACCTGGTAAACCAATAGCTATTGAAGAAGTTGATTATTACCTGGGTGAGCTTACTAAAGCTCCAAAGAAGTTGCAAAAGTGGTTGATACGAATGAAGGATCTGATGAAAGAAATGTTAGAAGTGGAATATTATCACTTTGCAATAGATCCGGAAACAAGAGAATTTACAGATGATAATATCACGATGTCTGTTAAAGCAGCACAAAAAGCATTAAAAGGGGCAGGACTCAATCCGGAAGACATTGACTTAATTGTTTATGGAAGTGCCCACCAGGATCAAATGCCAACAGCATCGGTTCGAATACAAGAGGCGCTTGGAGTTGAGCAATGTGGCGAAATATCCATACATGCAAATTGCACCTCTGCCTATAAAGCACTTTTAATAGCAAGTGATTTTATCAGATCCGGACGTTATAAAAATGCATTGGTACTCTCATCAAGTATGTCTTCATCAGAACTAAGGGCAGAATACTATAATCAGGAATTAGTAAAAAAAGAGGAATTATTTCTTCGTTATTTTTTGAGTGACGGGGCAGGAGCTTTAGTATTACAGGCAACGGATGAAAAGAAAAACGGACTTTTTGTTGAACATACATACATGGAGTCCATAGGAGGTAAAAAGCCTTCAGCTATGAAAAACCGGCGTCCTGCATACTGGATGAATCCGAAAGAAGAATATGAATTAGGTTATCATCACCTTACGCAAATGTTCAACGAACAATTAAGAACTCATTTTCATGATGAAGATGGAAGTGTTTTCTTAAAAGGGCTTAAAAGAATGCTGGAAGAATACCCTGTCAACATAAATGATTTAAGATATTTTCAGGTAAATTTCCCTTCAAAGCATATTTCAGAACTGGTGATGGATGAATGTGAACAACTGGGAATTGATCGTAACACGCTTTATTCAAAAATGGCTTCAATGGGATATGCGGGTCCTCCAATGGCATTTATATCTATTGATAGAATTATTTCCAAAGAAAAACTGAGCTCTAACGATTTGATATTGAGTTTTGTTACAGAAGTTAGTAAATTTATGCAGGCAGGATATGTTTTAAAGTATTTTTAGTTTGGCATGGTTTATGCATTTTGAACCATAATTAATTAAAAATGTATAATAAAAAACGAACAAACAATTACTAATTATTTAATAGATAGGGTTATGAAAAAGATTTTTACATTATTATTACTGGCATTAGTAGTACAGGTATCATTTGCACAGGAAGAGGAAGAAAAAAAGAAAAGAATGGAAAGTGATATAAATACTATTTTCGATGAGGATAATCTGAAATTTACCGGAGGTTTTATCGGACCTGAATTAAAGGTAAGTAACATTTACGATGATGAAGGTTTATTAATTGGTGGTAGAATGGGAGCTACTTTTAATGATAAGTTTACAATGGGGTTAGGTGGTTATGGGCTGGTAACTAAAAGTAGTTTTGATTATATTCCGACATCCGGGCCGGTGCAACCTATAAGAATAGGAATGGGTTACGGTGGTTTAGCATTGGAGTATACCATTTTTGGCAAAAAGAAAATTCATTTTTCTGTTCCTGTGTTAGTTGGAGTAGGTGGATTTACTTTCTATGAAGATGATGAAGATTTATGGGATGATAATTTTAACGATATTGAAACGTCTGCAGCATTTGTTGCGGAGCCTGGAGTCAATCTAGAGTTAAATTTATTCAAATATTTCAGATTTAGTGCTGGAGTATCATACAGATATGTAGCAGGAACTAGTTTTGATGATCCTATGTTAGAAGGAATTGACGACGGAGACCTTTCGGATTTATCTTACAATGCTACGTTAAAATTTGGATTTTTTTAAGAAATTCTTTTCATAAGAATAGTAAGTATATAAAGTGCTAACTTAAAGGAGTTGCTCGTTGAGCAGCTCTTTTTTTATTAAAAAAGATGCAGTAACTTTAACCTGAAGTATTCATAAATAGTATATTTTCCGGCATTCATGAATAATGAAGGTTAACTATCGTATTTTACTGAATTATGAACAAAATTAAAACAATTGGAATAATTGGTAGTGGAAAAATGGGATCGGATTTATTTAATTATTTATCTGATTTTAATTTCCATTTGATATGGTATACAAGAAATAAAGAGCATCAAGATACGTTAAAAAAGACTTTTCATAAAAAAATAAAGCGCCAGTTAAAGCATGGTATCATTAGCCATGAAATTTTCAATCTAAAAAGTGATTATCAGATTACTTATGATATCAAAGATTTTGCTAATTGTGATTTAATTATTGAATCGATCATTGAAGATGCAGATGTTAAAGTTGAACTATTTCGGAAACTGGAAAAGCTGGTAAAGTCATCGTGTATTTTAGCTTCTAATTCTTCATCCATTTTACCGTCGGAAATATCTCGGGATATTAAAACCAGGAATAGAATTCTGGGTGTTCATTTTTTTTATCCAATTGCTCTTAAAAATGTAGTCGAAGTAATTTCTTCCGAGTATACTGACGAAATTACTATTGAAAAAATAAAAATTTTTCTTGATGAAATAAAAAGGTTCTATATTGTTCAGAACGAACATAATGCATTTATTCTAAACCGATTTTTATTACAGCTTCAAATTAGAGCACTCGAATTGATGAATAAATATGATTTAAGTTTTATTCAGATGGATCGGATCGCTAAAAAAATTGTCACTGAGTTTGGGTTGTTTGAAATGATGGATCATGTTGGACATTATACTATGTATAATGCTGTTTTAAATTATTCAAGGATGGATCCGAATAAAAAGAAATATGAACCATTACTAAAAGAGCTTCAAGGAAGGAAAAGGGATACGGGGACCTATTTATTTATTAACACGGAAGATGAAGTAGAAGAAATTAACAAAGTTAAAGAAAAGGAAATTCTGGAAGAGCTAAAAATAACTGCAAATCAATATTTTCAGATTTATTTTGAAGAATTTCAGATTAATCTGTTTGGTTTAAGGAAGAGCTTGGAAGAATTTTGTGGAATTATGTTATAAAACTGTTAAACTGAACATTTTCGGCACAAAACTTGTCATTTATTTTGTTAATTTTGGGCTTTGAATCACCTATTCTGTAAACAATTAACATTAAATGGCTAACAAAGTTGTTATTACTGGCATAAACATGCTAACTGCATTGGGTTTGGGTTGGGAGGAGACATGGAAAAATATCCGGGCTGGAAAAAGTGGAGTTAAAAAAATTTCATTGTTTAATGCTTCTGAAAACCAAACTCAAATAGCCGCCGAACTTCCTGCTGAATTTACCGATCTGTCTAAAGAAATGATCAAAAAGCGAATATCCAGGCAAATGACAAGAGTAACGCAAATGTCATATGTTTGTGCTATTGATGCCATTGAAAAACACAATATCGATTTTGAATCCATGGATAAAAAACGTGTTGGGGTGATTATGGGCGTAGTTAATACGGGTGATTCCAGTACCGAAAAAGGAACTGATTCAAAAAACATGATTATAAAACGGATGAACAATGCCATGGCTGCATGGATTGGTATGCGTTATAATATTGAGGGCCCTAATTATACAACTTCTTCGGCATGTTCTTCTTCGGCTTTTGCAATTGGCCTTGGGTATGATGCAATAAAAGCCGGCCGAGCAGATATGATGATCGTTGGAGGAGCTGATTCAATTATAAATAAGGAAGAAATAGAAGGATTTAATGAGATTTACGCACTTTCTGTTCAGAATGATAAACCGGAACAGGCAAGCTGTCCATTTTCTAAAAATCGTGATGGCTTTGTGATTGGAGAGGGAGCCGGTATCTTAATTCTGGAATCGGAAGAATCGGCAAAAGCTCGTGGTGCAAAGGTATATGCAGAGTTGGTTGATTATGCATTTACCAACGAATCGTATAACATTATGGCTCCTAAACCTGATGGAGAAGGAATGGCCGATACAATGGAGTTTGCTATTCAGCATGCAGGAATTTCAAAAGAAGAAGTTGGTTATATTAATGCGCATGGAACTTCTACTATGCTAAATGATATGTTCGAAACTCAGGCAATAAAAAAAGTGTTTGGCGAGAAAGCATATCAAATTCCGGTATCTTCAACAAAATCTATGATAGGCCATACGATTGGTGCGGCAGGTGTAATTGAAGGCGTAATAAGTACATTAGCGATTAAAGATGGTATATTACCTCCGACCATAAATCTGAATGAGCAGGACCCAGAACTGGACTTGGATTATGTGCCAAACCAGGCAAAAAAGCAAGATATAAAAGTTGCATTAAGCAATTCTTTTGCATTTGGCGGGCATAATGCTACCTTAGTTTTTAGAAAATATATTAATTCATAGACTCTAAAAGCAGTTTTAGGAATTCATCGGTTTTTTGGGTATCGAACCACCTTAAAACAATGACCAGGTCATGATCCGGTTCGATTATGATATAATTTCCGCCGAATCCGGCTGCATAGTAAGCATTTTTAGATAAGTTTGACATTCTTGAGTTAGCTCCGTTTGGATTCAGCCACCACATGTAACCATAGTTTTCATTTGGTTCCGAGGGCTTTGTAGCCATTTGTATCCATTCTTTTGAAATAATCTCATTACCGTTCCAGCTACCGTTACTTAAAAACAGTAATCCGAATCTTGCATGATCGTATGTGTTAATAAACAATCCACCACCCGAATGGCCACCTCCACTTACCGATTGAACTTTTAAACCGTCTATATTTACCCAGGAATTTTCATACCCGTACCATCTCCAGGTTGTTGAGGCTCCAATAGGATCCATTACATATTTCTTTAATACTCCGGGTAAAGGTTTTCTCCACACTTCTAATAAGCTGTATGCCAGAAGATTTACACGAACATCATTGTATTCGAATTTTGTTCCGGGTTCATTTAGTTTTCTTAATTTCCAATCATCAATTCCTCCTTCTTTTGGAGGTCTGTCCGCCCAATCATAGCAATTCCAAAGTTCACCGCTCCAATCCGATGACTGGTTCAATAAATGATCCCAGGTAATTTTGGAATTATGTTCACCTTCAAATTTCCTGTTCCACACATAGTCGGCAACAGGTTCATTTACTTTATTAATTAAACCTTTATCAATAGCTAGTCCTGCAATGGTAGATAAGTAACTTTTTGTGACACTAAATGTCATATCTACCCGATTTACATCACCCCATTGACCAATGATGTATCCATTTTTCAGGATGATTCCGGATGATCCTCCTCTTTTCTTTGTCGGACCAAGTATCTTATGATATGGTTCATGTTCAAAACCTTTTAAAATAGCCTGTCTTAAGTCTCTGGTGTCGTTGTTCGGACTGTTTTTTGCGAATTCGATTGCTTCATCAAATAATTTTTGATCGATATTGAAGTGTGAAGCAGATTTTAATTCCCAATCTGAATTTTTATCAGGGTAATAATAGTTTGTTTGGCCATAAATTAAGCTGGTAAGAAATAGGAAAACTAAGGTAAAAGTGGATTTTTTCATGATATTAATTATTAAGTGGTAAAGGTAGCGGGTATAAAGATAACAATATTTATCGGACCTTAAATAATACAAGAAACCCTTAGCACATATCATAATTTACCAAGGGTTTTAATATGTTGGTTTTTTAATCTGGTTAAAAACTTCGAGTTCTGACTCCAGTATTTCGTAAAAGCCGGCAAGTTTTTCTATTTAACTTGTCTCCATGTATTTTGGATGAACGGTTTAAAATTAACTCCGTCAAATGCAATATCAAATTTTTCGACAAACTCCTTATCCGAAACTTTTTTGATAATTACCCTGGCTTTCCAGTTGCCCGGATTGTTTTCTATTTCACGCGTAACGAACACCAATTCTGATTCGGTTGATGAGTCATTATTTAATACATAGATGTTAGTAAACCCTTCAACATTAAATGACCTGTAAATTATGCTTGAGTCATTGGAGTTATAACTAAAAACACCTATATCCCTGTGTACTTCTCCGTAAGGTTTTTTTTCCGAAATTGGGAACGTTGATGTATTTCTTTCAAAAATATAGTTTCCCCCAAGTTCATAAATATAGGTTCTAAAACCTATACCATTTCCGGCTACACCTGTTTCAACTCCCTGCCAGTTGCCAATTAAAAAGTTCAGTTTTTCAAACGGGTTTTGAGAGAATATTTCTCCCGTAAGCAGAATCAATGCTAATAAGCAAAATGTTCTTTTCATAATATCTTTTTTTAATGTTAATCATCACAAAGTAAAGTTTAAAATTTAACTTTAAATTGTAAAAATTAGACACCACCTAAATGTCGGCAAAACTGATATTATGTTTTTCAAAGAATTCTTTCGGTGTTATACTCGTGAACTCCTTAAATTCTTTAATAAAATGAGACTGGTCAAAATATCCCAATTCATAAGTTAGTTTACTTAGCGAAGTGGATTTATATTCTTTCAGGTTATGGCAAAGGTGTAAAAAACGGGAAATACGTGAGAAAATTTTAGGAGTGGTGCCTAAGGTTGAAAGAAACCTTCGTTCGAGTTGTTTGTATGATAATCCCGATTTTTCCGAGAGTTCTTCAACAGATAATAATCCTTTTGTGTTCCTTATTAATTTAATGGTATCATCGGTTACTTTCGAATCCTTTTTATAAACGGAGAGTTTGTCGAGAAGGTAATTCTGGATCAGTTCAACTTTTTTATTATCGTTTATTTTTGGAAGCTGACTTATGATGTTTTGATAATCCTTTGGCCATATTCTGTCCAGGCTAATGGTGCCATCTAAAAAGTTTTTAATCGGTTCGTTAAAAAAGTGGTATGCACCCCACGGGTAAAACCGGATTGAAATAAACCCAATTTGCCCATTTGATTCAATCTCGATGAATTTTCTCATCTGGGAGATGGCAAATCCCAACGGTTGAATGCTTTTACTACCATCGAACAAAGAAGTAACAAACGGATCTCTGTAATGAAATATCACTTCTACAATTCCGTCAGGTAAAATTTTCTCGCGAGGGTAATAGTCTTCGCTGTTTTCTGATTCCAGTATCCAAATAAGTTGTATATAATCGGAGAGGGGTTCAATGGGTTTAAATTCGAGGTATTTCATATTTGGTTTCTAATATTTCAATTTGGGGCCAAAATACAAAAAAAGGATTATACATGAATTTAAAGTAGAAGAAAAGTTGCTTATGGATTGAGCTAACTGTTGATGCAGAATTATATAAAAATTACTATGCACTTTTACATAACAACCGTTGTTTTAAGTTGTAAATATGAACTAAATAATTCCAAGGAATGTTGAGTGCCAACATGATAATAATAATTCCAAAAAACACTATTAAAGTAATAATACCAGTCTTAGAACCCTTTGGAGGTCTTGGACGAAAATTTGTTATTTTGGTCTTTTTGTATCTTATATGTGTTGTCATATCAGATTAGAATTATCTTATCGTAATAATTATTAAATTATTTAATTAATATTTCAACTCATTTTATTACCTGCTGTTGAACAACAATACTAATATAAAACTCCTGCAGGCAGGTAGTCAGCAAACCACAAAACCCAGCATATAATTTGAGCACCCAATGTTAGCGGTTGAGCTTTAAAATTTAAAGTTCAGCAATACTCTTAATGTCTTTTACAAAATCTGTAGAATAGTTTTTTCTAAATGGAAATGTTCTACTTCTATTTATGTTTATAATTTTAAATTCGTATTTATCAAGGGAATTCTTTATCACAGAGTTTATATGTAAATCAGAAAAAGAGTATCCATGAATCAATAATGTATCACAGTTCTCAAATGAATTAATATAAGTTTTATAAATGTCTTTATAAAAATTCTGATTAGTCAAAAAGTCTTTTTTATTTTTCCCAGTTAAGAATTGTGGAACAGTATTCCAATTCCATTGTTGAATTACTTCATTCGTTACAGGATTTATTCGTTTTGCATAATGCTTATTATGATAACTATTTGGTTTAAAAAACCAGTAATTATCAGTCCTATGAGAAAACATTCCGTCTTGAACAATTTCTTCAAAACGGTAATAGTTAACACTACCATGTAATTTAAACAACTTAACTTTTTTAGGAAATGAATTAATAAAAACTTCAAGTTTTTCATTATTTTGTCCTGTAATTATACTATTTAGACTTGAAAAACCGTCAGAAAAATTCACACTGTTTTCATATAGTAAATACTCCACTAATAAATCATGATTCAAAGTAAAAATATTTACATTTTCAAATTCTTTAAAAAAGTCTAAAATAGGTTTATATTCACTTTTCTTTGTTTCTCGTTTATAGTTTCTTCCTAATAAGTCTCCAATTAAATAATTAAAGCTTTCATAAACATTTCTATATTGGTTAATATTAGGGTCTTTAATTATATGTTCAGAAGTATCATCAATTCCAAAGTCATTTTTCAGTCTTGCGTTTACCTTTTCAGAAAGTTTTTCAATTAATTCTTGATTACCATATAATTCTTTAAACCAGTCATAAAACTCTTCATAGTTGAATACTTTAAAATACTCTTGTTGATACATTTCAACAAATTCAGATAGTAAATATGAAATATTTAAATATTTATAATTAAGTCTACCATTATTAGAAGTCGCATCATCATAAT
This sequence comes from Bacteroidales bacterium, assembly GCA_028282785.1. Lineage (GTDB taxonomy): Bacteria > Bacteroidota > Bacteroidia > Bacteroidales > UBA12077 > UBA12077. Next base: position 133,758 of record JANQHE010000029.1, read on the forward strand.
CATCCCAAACCCACTCTCCAGAAGACATTCTAAGCATTTTATCTTCCATGTTTACAAAAAACTTTTGATTAAGAAGACCACCTGTTGGATAACCTGCAGGTGCTGAAAAACCTGCTCCAAGTAAAACATTAAGATTTGCCATATATTGAGATTTTAAAGCTTTACCGCTAATGGTCCTGCTTTACTGGACTTGCAGGAGTTTCGATCCATTTTATCATCACCCGAACAGAACCAACACGAATATAATATTTTGTCAGTGTACTACCAAAACCCTGCATGTTTTATGATCTAACTGTACGTAGATGCCACCATATTTGTCAAGTTTGTAATAGTGTTACACTTAGTTTCGTATAATTATTCCTATTTCTTTTATTTATAGATTTCACTTTATCATTTATTTTCCAGTGATTTTAATAGTTTTTTGAGATACCTCCTTCTTTTATAGTAAAATAAATAGGCATACAAATATAAGCTTGAAATAACTACCAGAGTTAGTATCAGCACTAAAATAAAACCGGATGTTTTGATCCAGTCAAACCATAAGATGTTAGGAAATACTAAAAATTTAACAATAAGAGGCATAATTAATCCGGCGCAAAAAACAAGCGTAAGAAATGATATAAAATAAAATCCTATAAATTTTACAGAACTGTTTATAAAGTCAGGCACATTATCAATTATAGAAATCTTTCTTAACTGAAATTTAGCTATACCAATTAAAATCAGATTAATAAGCGTGATGGTCATAGTAATCAATGTGATCATAATTTCATCATAAAATAATATTGATAACAGACCCAGTGCCAATACAAAAAGAAATGAAATCATTTCTATGTTTAAGGTTTTCCTGAACCTGCCCAATTCCCCTTTAGATTTCTGAGTAATGGCATTTTCTATTTGATCGGGACTCATTGGATTTACCTTAACAGCAGCCCATATTTCCTGTAATTTATCCATTTATAATTCTTTTAAGTTCTTTTTTTAACCTGTTTATTCTAACTCCTACATTAGAAACAGTCATTCCCATAATATTGGCTATTTCTTTTAACTCTTTTCTTTCTAAATAAAGCATTACAATTGCTTTGTCTATTTCCTTGAGTTGTTTGATGGCATCATATAGCATGGTTATTTGAGGATCTTCCGAAGGTGCCTGTATGTGCAAAAAGTTTTGTTCTATTTGATCATTAACAATTAATTTTTCGGATATTTTTTTGTTTTTATTTAATTGTGTAAGACAAACATTAAGTGTAACACGGTAAACCCAGGTTGAAATTTTGGATTCACCTTTAAACGAATCTATTGATTTCCATAAGTAATAAGAAACTTCCTGAACATAGTCTTTGAACTCTTCTTCACTATTGGAGTATGCACGGCATATTTTCTGAATAATACCGATATTATCACTTAACAGTTTATGAAATTGTTCCTTGTTATTCACATTTTTCAAATTTGGTCCTGATATATCATTAGTTTATTTTCCGGTCTTTTTTTTACACGGAAATAAAAAAAGACCAATTCATGTAAAAAATGGGCCGTTATTTATAACTAATGCAATTAAATTAAATAAAACAATCAAATTATGAAAAAGATTAACATGTTAACGGTCATTTTACTTTTAGTAAGCTTTCAGTCCATCACGGCGCAATCACTTTTGTGGAAAGTTGATGGAAACGGATTAACTCAACCATCATATTTATATGGCACAATACATGCTGTCTGTCCTCATGAAGTTAATATCGATACATTGATGAAAACAGCAATAGCCAGTTCAGAACAATTGGCTTTTGAGCTAAATTTCGGTGAGGAAAACATCGGAACGAAAATGCAGGCAGAAATATTGATGAAAGACAATTTAACCATAAAAGATCTGGTTTCGGCAGAAGCGTATGAAATATTGGATCAATATTTTAATGACTCTCTTCAAATGCCCTTATCAAGCTTTGAACGGATGAATCCTGTATTTCTTGGAACGATGGCGTGGATGAGCGTATTGGATTGTTTACCTACTTCTTATGAAATCGAATTAACCAATTATGCAATATCAAACGGGAAAGCTATACTTGGTATTGAAACGTTGGAAGAGCAGTTATCTTACTTTGATAGCATTCCCTTGAAAAAACAGGCAGAATACCTGGTTATGTCCATTAGCAATATTGAGGAAAGAAATGAGGAGATCATATTGCTTAACAATGCTTATGCCGACGCAGATATTCAAGCCTTATACGAAACAGCATATAAAGGGCTTAAAAAGTTAGAAAACGGTGAATATTACCTTATGGAACTACGCAACCACAAATGGATTCCCAGGGTTGAGTCCATGATTAATGAGAAATCAACTTTTATTGCAGTTGGTGCCGGACATTTAGGAGGGATGACCGGTCTTATTAATTTGTTACGGAATAAAGGTTATAAAGTAACACCTGTACTTGAATCAACACTTAAATAAACGGATAATTTTAGTGCCAATGTGGTCTCTTAATTCAACTGTTTACGGACCATATCATTTAAAATTGAGGTTATATACAATAGATGAAGTATTTATATTTAGGTTGCATAAAAGAAAATAGAGAATATGAAAAAATATATGATTATAAATTTGCTTAAACCTTAGTAATCGTCCCGATAAATATTGGGATCACGAACCAAGTGTTAACGAAGCTAATGACTTAAGGATCGGTTAAGCCCCTAGAAATCTTTATACCCAACGAATCCTTTAACTTTAAAAAACTGCTGTTAAAGAAACAATGTGATAGTTTTAAATTTATATATTATAAGTTATAAATAAACTGTTTGATTACTTTAAATATTATTAAATTAACAATCAACTAATTATTCAAACACTGACTACAAGGGAATCAATTTAGAAACTTAAGCATAAAGGTTGTTCGATTGTAGGGTACAGATTTTACCATAATATTTCCTCCGTGTAAATGCATAATCTGACGAGATAGACTCAAACCAATACCAGCACCATTTTCTTTTGTTGTATAAAATGGAGTAAATATTTTTTCTTCTTGATTTTTAGAAATTCCAGGCCCATTATCAGAAACATGAATAAATACTTTACCTTGATCAGTTATTGCATCCAAATTAATTTTTGGATTTTCAGTACTTACAAGAGCATCTTTTGCATTAACCAATAAATTTATTAATACTTGTTCAATTAGTGTATAGTCTATGTTAATACTTAACTCTTCAATAAATGAAACACTAAAATCTATATTATGCTTTTCAAGTTCCGGTTGCATTAATTGTTGCATTGAGTTAAACAGATCTTTAATAAAAATCTTCTTTTTATCTGGATTAGGTATTTTTGCCAGTTTTCTGAAGTTGCTAACAAAATTATATAACCCTGAGCTCCGTTTTTCGATTGTTAATAATGCTTTCTGTATTTTTTCCAGCGACTTACTGTTTATTTCCGATATAGACTTTAAAATTCCTTCTTGTGTTTGAACTTGATGTAAACTTGTTTCGGTTAAAGACGAAATTGGAGTTACGGAATTCATTATTTCGTGACTAAGTATTCTTAAGATCTTTTGCCACGATTGAATTTCTTTCTTATCCATTTCGTCCTTAATATTATTAAATGTAATAAGAATAAAATTTTTATCCCTAAGTTTTAAAGGGCTAGTGAAAATTAAAAAGTTTTGTGAATTATCATTTTGACTTATTTCTACAACTTTTTTAGCAGCTTGTAACTTATTTTTAAGTAATTGATAAAATTCATTCGATTGATTTTTAATATCTTCTATGGAATGTATTCTTTTAAGGTTAAGGTATATCTTAGCTGCTTGATTTATCAGATTTATATTATTTTCGTGATCAATTAAAATTATTCCTGTATCAACTTTATCAATGATCAAGTTAAGTAAATTGAATTGAATGTTTTTTTCTATTCTTGAATCTAATATGGATTGTGAAATGTTTTTTAATGAATCATTTAGTGATGTAAATGAACTATCAACTATTTGTATATTATTACCAGACGAAAAGTTTTTATCCTTGATTGTATCAAGGTAATTGCTTAAAATACGATTTGTTTTATTAACATAATAAATGAGTTCATAAATTTGAGAGATTAACATTAAACCAAGTACAATAGATGTAAATATTTTGTTTGGCTCAAAAATAATTTGTGCTATAAAAACCATATTAATAAGCATTAATATAATTCTAATAAAGACATTTATAGAGAACCTTTTATAAACCATACTTTTCTAATCTTCGATATAATGCATTTCGTTGTATTCCAAGTTCGTGGGCAGCTTTTGTAATATTTCCCTTGTTTTTTTCAAGTGCTTTTAAAATAAGTATTTTTTCATTTTCTTCCAGGTTTAAATTATTTTTTGTTTTCAAATAAGTCCCAGAACTAATTTGTAAATCAGGTATAACGATATTTCCATCAGATAATACTGTTGCTCGCTCTATAATATTTTTCAATTCTCGAATGTTTCCTGGCCAATCATAATTTTTCAAAACCCTCAAAGCTTTTTCAGAGAATTTTAAGTTAGGTTTATTATACTTTAATTTAAACTTATCAAGAAAGTAATGAGCAAGGAGGTTAATATCACGGTTTCTTTCTTTTAATGATGGAATATTGATTTCAAAAGTATTTATCCTGTAATATAAGTCTTGTCTGAATTCACTACTGTTAATCATTTGTTTTAAAGGCATATTTGTTGCACAAATTAGCCTTACATCAATAGGTATTTCTTTTGTAGAACCTACTCTGACAACTTTCCTGTTTTGAATTACCGTAAGTAATTTTGATTGTAAATTAACAGATAAATTTCCAATCTCATCTAAAAAAATGGTTCCTTTATTAGCTAATTCAAACCTCCCGGTTTTATCTGTTTTTGCATCAGTAAAAGCACCTTTAGCATGACCAAATATTTCGCTTTCAAAAAGTGTTTCACTTAAGGCTCCCATATCAACAGTAATAAATACTTCATTTTTACGGTCAGATAATCTGTGAAGTTCGCGGGCAACCAATTCTTTACCTGTACCATTTTCGCCAAGTAATAGAACATTTGCACCTGTTTGAGCAACTTTTTGTATCGTTTCTTTAAGTTGACTAATGGCATACGATTCTCCAATAATTTCAGTATAGTCTTTGGCAATGTCATTACTGAAAACACTTGATTGGTCTTTAAATATTTTTTTTTCTTTTGAGTTTTCAATAAAACGATGAGCTGAAATTAAAGTAGATAATAATTTGGCATTCTCCCATGGTTTCAATACAAAATCAAAAGCTCCTTTTTTAATTGCTTCAACAGCTAATTCAACATCTCCAAATGCTGTCATTAATACAATAATAAGGTTTGGAAATTGTTTTTTTAGATTCTCTAACCAAAAAATACCTTCCTGCCCGTCTATTTCACCTTTTCGAAAGTTCATGTCAAGTAAAACAATATCAATGTTAATTTTTTTTATAAGAGAAATGATATTATTTGGATTTGATTCTGTTGTGATACTTGAAAAATTTTCCTCAAGAAACAACTCAACTGATGTTAGAACATCAATATCGTCATCAATAATTAAAATTCTTGAACTGAATTTGGCATTCATAATCGTATTGTAATTTTTAATTAAGATATAAATAAAATTAAAAAATTTAATATTGCACTATAAACGAACACTTAATTGCTTCAAAAACGAACGTATAACAGAAATAATTGAAAGTGTTAAGTTTGTAATAAATTGAAAATAAGCATATAAGGTATTTTGGAATAAAGATTGGATTACTTAATGTATTAAGTAAAATTTTATTAAAATTATGATCTATGTTTAAAAATTATATTAAGGTTGCATTTCGAAATCTATATAGAAATAAAATCTATAGTTTGATTAATATTTTTGGATTGGCTATTGGATTGGCTGCCACAATATTATTATTTTTGTATGTAAGATTTGAGCTGAGTTTCGATAGGCATTTTAAGAATTCAGATAAAATATATCGAATAATTTCTGAATATAAAAGAGATAATGGGCATGAGTCAATATTCCCTTCTACAATTTATGAATTGCCCGATGAATTAAAGTCAAATGTTCCTGAAGTAGAAAATTCTACAAGGACATGGAATTTAGATGAAAGAGAAATTAAAATTAATAATATCTCAAAAGGTTATCATACATCTTTATTAACAGACTCATGTTTCTTTAATGTTTTTAGCGCTAAAAGTATATATGGGAACAATCTTGAGAATTCCTTAAAGAAACGTTACTCTGTTGTTTTAACAGAAAGTTTGGCTTTTAAAATATTTGGTGAAGAAAATCCGGTTGGAAAAGTAGTTAATGTTTTAAATACAGATATGGTTGTTGATGATGTAATTTATGATTTTCCAGAAAATACTCATCTTCAATTCGATTATTTAATTTCTATACATTTTATTTCTGAAGAATGGCATAAACTTAATGGAAACAGTTACTCGACCTATGTTTTATTTAATAAATATGCTAATAATCAGATAATTCATAAAACTGAGCAGTTTATATCAGATTATGTAAATGGAAAGGTGAAAGATTATGGTCTTAAGTATGAACATTATTTACAGGCTTTAACAGATATTCATTTAAATTCAAATTATACAGATAGAACTGTTTTAATGGGTAATAGGCTTTATATTTATATATTTAGTCTGCTTTCATTCTTAATTTTATTTATTGCTACATTAAACTATATAAATTTATTTACGGCCAAATCTGAAACCAGGTTAAAAGAAGTTGGAGTTAGAAAAGTAGTTGGTGCATCAAAAAGTACTCTTCTGGGTCAATTTATTGGAGAGTCATTAATAGTTTCAATATTATCTTTTTTATTAGCAATGCTATTGGTTGAATCTTTTTTAGAAGAGTTTGGTATACTGGTTAATAGTAAAATAGAATTTGTATATTCTCAAAATATATTAACTCTTGTTATTTTTGTTCTTCTTGCCTTTTTTGTTGGATTTTTATCTGGTATTTACCCTGCTTTATACATTGTCAAATATAATCTGATCAATATTTTGAAAGGAGTTATAATTTCCGGGAAAAATAGAGGAAGATTAAAAATGATTTGGTTAGTAATAATTCAATTTACAATTTCGATAGCTATAATTGCTTCATTATTTGGCTTGTTTGCTCAGGTTAGATATATGAAAAACAAGGATTTGGGGTTTGATAAAGAACAGGTTATTGTTTTTCAGGCTTTAACAATAAAAGTAATAGATGATTATGAAGCAATAAAACATGAACTATTACAAAATCCTCATATTATAAGTATTACTGCATCACAATCTATACCAGGGCATGAAAGAAGCGGAATGAATATAAGATTGCCGGAGTGGGCAATGGATGAAGCTATACCTTTAACAGAAAATCGTGTTCAGGATGATTATATAAAAACATATGGATTACAATTAATTGCCGGAGAAGATTATTCGAAAAAATTAGTATCAGATAGTACAGGCTTTATATTAAACGAGGCGGCAGTTAAAATGTTGAACCTTGAAAATCCAATTGGGAAAAAAATTGCAGTATGGTTACAAGAAGGCTATATAAAAGGAGTTGTAAAGAATTTTCATATAACTTCATTACACAATGAAATAAAACCTATGGTATTGAGTCATTATTCAAAATCCTTTTATAATATAAGTATTCGAGTTCAACAGGGAAAAATTCATGAAACCATGAATGCTATTACCGAAGTGTTTAAAGATTTTGATCCTGATTATACTCAGAATTATTTTTTTATGGATGACTTGTTTGATAATATGTATAAAAAAGAAGATAAAGCTAATAAGTTAATATTATATGCATCTATTTTAACTATAATAATTTCTTTGTTAGGATTATTAGCACTGACATCATATACAGTGTCTCGTAAAACAAAAGAAATTGGTATCAGAAGGGCATTAGGTTCCAATGTAAAATTAATATTGGTTTTACTTAATAAAGAAATTCTAAAATGGATTAGTATTTCTGCATTTATTGGTATTCCTTTATCATATATCTTCCTTAAAAATTGGCTGCAAAACTTTGCTTATAGAATTAACCCTCAAATATGGTTTTTTATTGCTGCTTTAATAATTGTAATTGTATTAGCATTAATCACAATAACTGTTCAGTCAGTAAAAACAGCAAAAAAGAGCCCTACAGAATTGTTAAGATATGAATAAATTCTCCTAGCCGTCAGGCAGGCTGGAAAAAGCGGGTGGGAAAACAAATTAGTTTCTATCAAACAGATATATGTAGTTTAGCTTGCTGTTGTATGGACTTTTTCTATTAGCTTTGTTCTTTCCAATTTATCGAGCAGAATATTTTTTAGGGTTTGTCATTGGTATGACATATACATTTGGTGCGGTTCTTCCAACAGGAGTGGGAGCCATATTAGCTTTAATAGGAGCTTTACTTTATCTATACGTTAGAACTGGAATAATATTTATCGCAAGAAAAACTATTTTGTTAATATTACCAAACAAAGACAATAAAAATGAATACAAGTGAAAGGCAACAAAAAACCGCTAACAAAATACTCCATGTTTATTACTGAAATTAAATATATCATTGATTGTTATGAATATCCGTAACATCTAATTGAATAGCTTTCTTAAAATCTAGTATATTTATTAAAAATAAAAACTTGTATACGGATGCTGCAAAACGAGTTGGAATATTAATTTTTAGTATATTTTTAGAACAGGTTGAAAAGATCCCGACAACATGTCGACGTCAGTGGCCGTATTTTTATTCGATCTCACTTTTTGAAATATCAGATATAATTTTAATTCCACTTCTTTCCATAAGTTCACTTGCATTAAAATCATTGCATATACCCGAATGAAGTTCATAGCTGAAATTCATTGAATCATTTTTAATCTCACTATTGAAACTATAGTTTGTAACTAACATTTTATTTTCGGATAGTTTAGCAAGTTCGATATCGTGTGTTGCAATAATTCCAGATGTTTTGAGCTTACTTATCTGATTTATCAATGAAAAACCTCCTTTATGCCTATCTTCTGAATTTGTTCCCTTAAACATCTCATCCAAAAGAAAAAATACATTGTGATTACTTTCTATCAATTTAAGCATTTTTTCTATTCTGTCTAATTCTGCATAAAAAGAGGAAACTCCTTCCTTCAAATTATCCTGGGTTCTCATACTTGTATATAATTTCAGGTTTGAAACCTGTCCGTATTTTGCACAGCAAGGTGCACCGACTAAAGCCAGTACAAGGTTTACACCAACGGTTCTTAAAAAAGTGCTTTTTCCTCCCATATTGGAACCGGTAACCATAACAATATCACCTTGTCCTTCTGAGTGAAAATTATTACAAACACGGTTATTAGAATTAATTAAGGGATGTCCCAACGATTCAAATTGTACGTAGTTGTTCTTTTCTGTTATCTCAGGGAATGTATATGATGGGTTTGAATAACAAAAACCTGCAAGGCTATTTATTACTTCAAATTCACTTACTACCCTGGACCACGGTTTTAAAACCGCCTTATTCTTTGATTTCCATTTTTCTGTTCCAATAATCAAGTATATATCCAATAGTAGGAGACTGTTTAATACAGAATAAAAAGGGTTTCCTTTTATCGGCATCTTTACCTTATTTACACCTCTTTGCTGAGAGAAATCCAATAATCTGCATAGCCTGTTAATTTCATCGTATGCTGAATATTTACCTTTTACCAGTATTGATTTTAGTTCAGATAGTTTATTGGACCTGAAACTTTCACATTCAATTTTGTCAATAAGCGTCAGGTAACTTCTTAATGTGTTAATATTTTCTTGTGAGGTTTCAACAATATCTTCAGCTACAGGCTTTACTTTTCTTAGAATTATATGGTTGACAAATAAAAAGATAATCAGGAGAGATAAATAAATATACCTGGTTGGTGAATTCAGGTTAATTGTAAAAAAATATAAGCCAAGTAATAACAGAATTGAAAGGATTAAGGCGAGTACGATATAAATAATACGATTTTTAAATAAAACGTTTGGTGTTTCTACCCAGGTTAACAGTTTATTATAATCACTCTTTTTATTTTGAAAGTGCATGCCTGATGCCTGAAAGTCTTGCCTCCAATCCAATTTTTGAGATAATTCTTGTATGGCTTTTTGTCTTTCATGTATTTCATAATTAGGAGCAGGTTTAGATAGCCATTCAGATAGAAGTATCATACCTGACTCTGTGGTTGTTCTGTTAACCAATTGGAAAATGGAATGTTGTCCGAAAATATCCAAATCAGATGTGTACGGGTGATTTGGATCGATAAATTTATATCCCGTATCAAATTCTTTCAGAACACAATTTCCTCTTAAAATTTCGGATTCATTTATTCTTTTCAGGAATGATACATGTTTCCTAAGGTAAGCTATTTTGTTAAAGCGCTTTATAGCTAAAGCAAAACATATTATTGAAATTGGCAAAACAATAAAAACGGGATTAATCAATTTGTTACTAAACAAGTATATAAGGATGGTACTTGAAATAACAAAAATAAATAACCTAAGTAATGATATTCTATTTAATACCTTCTTCAACCTTAATGTTTTGGCATTGTATTTTTTTATATTTTCCTGATAGACTTTCATTAAGTATTTTTCAATTATCCAAAATATGATAGCGAATCTTCCGTATGGTATATAACTTTTAGGTTAGCAATGTTAATTAATTTTTATTAAACTTAAAGATAGCATTTTTGTCTGATACAAAAACCCCGTTTAAGTTTGAAGCCAGGTTATGCGTTGTTCTTCTTAAAATCCAATTGTTATTTTCGTATCCATAGTATTAATTGACTTAATTTGGTTAAACTGATTACTATGTATGGATTTCATCCCAACATCTGTTTTTAAGTTTTTATAGGTTGCTTTTAAACCAGCTCCTATTTCAGTTTGCGGAAAAAGTGGATTCATATAAAAAAAAGAGTCGTATGAGGATATATTTTTATTTAACGGGAGTGTAATATATTGTCCATACATATATGCACTAAGAGTTTTAGTTATTTTATACTCTATCAACGTGCGCACGCTAATATGAAAATTAATATTATCAAAACTTTGGATAGTATTTTGCTTTACTAATCCAATTTCAAAATTAATTAATAACCTGTTCTTTCTTTTAAACGTAAAATTATTTTTAAAATGTTCATAAGTTCCTAAACCAATGAAAGTATTTTCTTCTTTTACTTGGTTAAATGAAAAAGCATTTGAATTTGTCAATTTCGTAAAATATAATTCATTTGACTTATTTAGGGTGTCAAAACTCAATGATTTAATGTATCCCAAACTTTCAAACTCCGGTAATTGATCATTAAACTTAACAGATAATGGGGCAATATTTATTGGCGAGTAAAATTCTTGCTGTTTCAATTTAAAAGTTTGCTCAGTTTGAGCAAAAAGAAAACTAACTAAAAATAAATGAATTGATAGGAATATAATTCGCATTGCCTTTCTGTTTCTTGTTTTCGTTTTTAACTTTTGTTTAAACTTAAAACTAAAATATTCAATTTAAATTATAATTAATCCTGAATATTTATAAAGCTCTGTTATTACAAATGGAAAATAACTTTAATTTGCGAAAAAGAATTACGCATAAGCTTTAGATTAGCAATAAAGATATCCAAGGTGCACTATACGTTCGGGTTGGGTAAATTTCCCGTTTTGATAACAATAACTGCAATACATTAAGTTTTTGTCCCGTCTGAATTTGTTCCGCTTTTTTCAGGGTCTTTTTTATTGGCATTCCACAACTTTGACAATTTTTATATTTCTTCATAAATGTATATTCTATTAAAATTTATAATCAATTTTCTCAAGTAATCAATATCACTTTAACAGCTTTTTAATTGAACATAACGGAAAATTGTATGATAAGCGGCAGTCCCTAGCTATCGGGATTCCATAGTTACCTGTCTCCTGAAACCAAACCTAAAGATAACAAAAACTAGCCTGCTGGCAAACAGGTTGTCAACCAATCCGTCAACCCACAAGGGGTATGACTGAACCTTCTTTTGTAATTAATGAAATATCCAAGAGCTGAAAAAGTGAAAAAATCTTATTAAGTTTGAACTCATTAAACTACTATGCCATTAAATAGCACCACATGTTGGCAGCAGGCATTTATAATTTTTTCTTCAAATAAACCATGTCAATAAGTTGTATTCCGTCTTCAAACATTGGGTGATCATAATTATCAGTAAAAAAATTTTTAATAAAATGAGATCTTTCAAATCCGCAACTTTTATAAAATGACAATATTGTCGGAGTTTCACCTGTTCCGACAAGCATTGTTTTATAGTTGTTTTTGTAATAATCTGATACAAATTTTATCAGAGCCTTAGCATATCCTTTACCTTGATATTTTTTATATGTTGCTATGTTTTTCAATTCGCAGGTTTCTTTGTCTATCGCTACAACAACACAAACAGTCTTCAGGTCATCATCGTATAGTGCAAACATATCACCATTTTCCAAATATCTGTCAATCATATCCTCTTGCTCGTCTGCCAATAGCAATAAATCAAGGTATTGCTTCTTGTTATTGTTAATTTTTTCTATTCTCATTATTCAAATCTAATTTTATAATCTTTGGATTATCTTTTTTACGAATCAAATTCGTAGTCATTTTCCACTTATCTGCCTTGCCATTTTTGAATTTTATATTGCATGTTGTACGTTCGTGCTTTTTCTCCATATTTTTAATATTCTATTTCAAAATTTAAATCTTTAGCAGCTTCAACTACCATTTTCATGTCACGCATCCCTATATGTGCATTATATATATTTCTCTCTTTGTTAAGCTGTTTAACTGTTTCGTATAATTCCCGGTAATCAGCATTTGCTACTTTTTCTACCGTATTATAACCAGCTTCCAATAACACATATGCAAATGTGTGGTTTACCCATCTTATTCTCGAAAGGTCGGTCAATTTCGTAATTTTCATTATTTCATCTTTGTTAATCCCTGTTTTATTTGAAAGTACTTCTCTTTTTTCATCAGTTAATATTAAATCATATAACTTAAGTGTATTTTTTATTCCCGCTTTTTCAAGTCTAATAACAGTATCTTCAGTTACACAAGTAAAATCTTTTATCCTATTTGGTTTTTGTCGGTAACCATTCACCACTCTTTTGAGAACTGCTAAATAATTCTCTTGCAACCCGGTCTGCTTCGAAAACTCTTTAACTTTGTCTTTATCCCTTAGGGCTATTAGTAGCTCATCAAGATTTTTAATATTAGATTTTTTAATGATATCAAGATTTTTATCGATATCGCTTTCCAAAATCTTCCAACTTGGAATTAGTTCGGTAGTTTTTAAAATCTCTTTGTATTTATCAATACTTATGCCTTTTAAATCAATATAATATCCCATTTTTATTAATCTTTTTATTTATCATCCGAATTAATATTTATTGCTTTTTTTTGCTAAAAGATTATAAACTTTAGAAACCTGTCGGGTTCTTAAAGTTTTTATCGAGAAAACTGCCCTCAATATTATCCACCATTTCCACAAATCGGTTTGAAGGCACTGAAAACGGAACCATGTCTTCAGGAACATAGTGTCTTACCAATTGATCACCCAGCCCGAGAATGCTCCTGGGCGTATTCCTGAATTTTTCATGATAAGGAAAGGTGAAAACAGCCTGGCATCCCGAAGCAAAGGGAGTCAGTACATTATCCATATTGGCCATCCTGTCATAACCTGACAGGCCCACAAGTTTTGTCAGATTGGTAAGATCCGCCGGGAAAAGGTTAATAACCTCAATTTTCCTATCGTCATCGATATCACTAATCCGCTCCATATAAAGGTATTTTTCTTTGGGCGGATGAATTATTTTTAAGGATTCATTGTAATATTGCCTTGCTAATTCCCGATTTTTTTTAAATCGTTCAACCTCAGCAATAAACTTACCATCATCATCTTCAAGGGCACTAAATCCAAAATATTCTGATGGACCGGTACATGCCTTCATGTTATCATCTGAATAACGGATCCTTCTTCCTTTTTCCAGTACTGCTTTAAGATACATAAACATACAAATCCATTTCTCATTTTGAAAAACTATGGAATTTTCAATTTCTTCCGATGAAAAATACCAACCAATAGCGGGATATTTTAAGGAAACAGTTTCTGATAATTCGGAAATTCTTTTTTTAACTTCTATAGATTTCATTGATTTATAGTTTAGTACCTGATATATTTTAATGTTTGCGTTTCTATAATTTTTATAACGTGTGTTATAGGTAGTTCTATAGGTACTCATTCAATACTTTAATATTGAAAAGTTCTATTTCGTCTAACTTGTATAAATTTGTCAATGTGAAGTTAAGCCATGTTTCCTTTTTTTCGACTTGTTCTTCATCATTATCATCATATGTAGGAGCTGAATATTCAATAATTTGCATTTTTCTCGTTAAAAAATTAACACTTATCCCTGTAGATTCCATAGTTCCCCTATGCATGCTGCCATTCTCAATACCAATTAGAAAGAAGTCACTATTCTGAAATCTAAATTTATAAGTCTTTTCGGTAGTATACCAACTACCTGCACTATACCAGAAATAATAATTAATCTCTAAAATACCTTTTTTAATCTTTATTCCTGCAAATGGGTCATCCATTGTTGGAAAAGAATGGGAAGGAATAATATTTTTTGATTCTTTAAATTTTTCAAACTCTGAAGTTTCCTTATTATAAAAATAAACTAATAAAGTTCTCGGATTAGTATCAAGAGTATCATAACCTAAACCTTGATTAATTATTGTTTTAGAAGTGTCAGTGTCTTGAATGACAATTACCAAATCTTCAAATCCATCCTTATTTAAGTCTCCTGTTTCATACTGAATAATTTTCCAATTTTCAGATATAAATTCCTTTACATTGCTATTATTAATTTGTTGAGTTTGACTAATAGTTGAAAATGTAACTAAAAAGAAAAATGTGATAGTTAAAATTGAACTTTTCATGTTCTTAGCACTTTAAAATTACTTATATCAGTCACGCGTTAAGTGTAGTTTGGGTTTCGTAAATATCGGGATGCCGTAGCTTCCTATCACCCGAAACCGAACCTAAAGATAACTAAATTTGTCACAAAACTTTAACTAATCGAAGCGTTCTCATGAACCGAATGACTAGTAAACACCTGTATGCTTTATGAGCACGCCATGTTATAAATTGTGCATCCAAGCCACCAAAGTTGTCAAGTTACTTACAAACTTAACCATAAAACCAAAACAAATTTATTTGCTCCGCTCATGAGAGAAGTTGTTTTGAATTGGCAAAATTGGTTGGATTACATAATACCATAGAAAAGTAAAGTTGAAAATTTGATTTGTTGTTCTCAAAGAAATAGTCAACAATTATTTAAACGATTCTTTAATGAAATCATAAGTAATTTCCAGAAAAGATAAAACAAGAAAACGTATATAAGAATTTGATATACAGATGGTAAAATATAAAAACATGATTTGCGATATTGGATATGAGAATCAATCATTTTTTCCAGGGCATTAGGGATAGTCTCGATAATTTTGAAAATATTCACTTTAAATACTTTGCCCTATTTGGATTGATGTATATTTACTCTAGCTTCGATTTGGGCTGGCTGGTTAGGTAGAAGTTTAATACGAAGTTTTCAAATACGAATCCTGATTTATAAGCTCGTGCATGTAAAAACAAAGAGAGTAAATATAAAACATTAATAATTTGGTATGATATTTGAAAAATGAGAAATAAATAACACAATAAAGCAATGATTATGAGAAAAATATATTTACTTTCTTTCTTTATTTTAATGTTAACCGAAGTTTTTTGTCAAATTGATTGGATTAAACATGGTAGCAAACCAGTTTTACCAAGATCAAAAGAAGTAACAGAATGGGATTATTTTACTGCAGCAGATCCTTCTGTAATTAAAGATGGTGATACACTTAAAATATGGTATACAGGCGCTGGTCCGACATCAACAGATACAGTAACCCGGTTAAGAATTGGTTATGCATGGTCAATTGATGGCATTACATGGAATAAGCATCCACAAAATCCGGTTTTAGAATCGAGTCCAGCTACCTGGGATTCCATTGGCCTTGAAACAGTCACCGTTTTAAAGGATGAGACTGCATTACCACCTGAGAGATATAAAATGTGGTACGCAGGCTCTGATGATCCAATTTATGGATTATACAAAATTGGCTATGCCTATTCACCAGATGGAGTTAACTGGACAAAACACCCTGATCCAGTTTTATTAAAGGGTGATGATGATACATGGGAAAGCGGAGGACCTGAAGGTCCAACTGTAATTTTATTTGATGATACATTACGTATGTGGTATGCAGGATACGATAGTGTCTATAATGGTGAACGTACCGATTTTAGCTGCTCAATAGGATATGCCTGGTCGTTAGATGGAAAACTTTGGAATAAGTATCCCAACAACCCAATTATGACCATTGGTGATGAAGAGACCTGGGATGCAGCTAACATTCAAGATCCATTTGTACTCAGAAATGAAGATACATATCATATGTGGTACTCCGGATTTTCGGAGTGGATATTTGATGGACTTGGTCAATACCAAATTGGTTACGCTTATTCATCCGATGGAATAAACTGGACCAAATCATCGGCAAATCCGGTTTTGAAATACGGAAGCAACAATGACTGGGATAAAAAACTTGCAGGATTCCCAACAATAATTCTTGAAAATTCAACTTTACATATGTGGTACACAGGAATTGATACTTTACCTATTCCGGAATGGCCTGCGCCTTATTATTGGGATATTGGTTATGCCAGGTCTTCAATGGAATCAGTAGGTATGATTTTGTATGAAAAGCATAAAGCTGCGTTGAAAATTTATCCCACTCCTGCGGTTAACAGGGTTACTTTGGAAATTTCGGATACTGGTTTTAATCCATTTATACTATGGTTATATGATATTCATGGAAATTGTGTTAGAGAACAAAAAGATTTAACATCTGATTTAATAATGATTGAAAAAAATAATTTAGCTAATGGTTTGTACATTGTTAAACTCTCTTCAAATGAAGGTAAATATTTAACTGGGAAGGTCTTTTTTTTAGATAAGAGATAATTTTGAAATTCATGAACTAATTGTTAGTTAGGTTTTGAACTTAAGGATTTCAAAAACTCTTATCCTTTGGAGATAGGAAAATTATATGATTATAAATTTATTTAAACCATAGTAATCCTTTACATAGCACGCCATGTTATAAGTTGGGTTCCAAGAGCAACCTTGTTAGTTTTGTAGAAATTAACAACGAAGTGCTAAATTGTTTTAGTTTTTAGAAATGGCAAATTGCCCGTAAGGGCAAAAAAGCTTTTTTGCAATTTATTGTAAATGTGCTTGCACATATTTAAATAATGTTCTCTAATATTGGAAACTGCTGTTTCCATAGGTTATAATAACTCTCTCTCTTTTCTAATAAACTATCATGCTTCCCTTTTTCAACTACTTTGCCATTATCTAATACAATAATTTCATCTGCATTCATAACTGTACTCAGCCTGTGTGCAATTACTATAATGGTTTTGTTCTGCTCTTTTAAATACTGAATTGCTTTCTGCACATATTGCTCCGATGCTGAATCCAACGAAGATGTGGCTTCATCTAAAATTAATATTTCAGGTTCTTTATATAATGCTCTTGCAATGGCAATTCTTTGTTTTTCTCCACCTGATAATGAAACTCCATTTTCACCAACATAAGTTTGAAATCCATTAGGAAACTTTTCTATAAACTTCATGATTCCTAAAGACTGGCAAATATCAACTATTTTTTTCATATCAGGTTCAATCTCACCAATGGCAATATTTTCCAGAATACTACCGGCAAAAAGGTCAATCTTTTGTGGAACTACACTGACAATATCCCTCAAACTATAGTTGCTTATATAGCTTAAATTATATTTACCAAATTCAATATTTCCTGATTGTAAAGGATAAATATTTTGCAACAATGATATTAATGTTGATTTACCTGAACCACTCTCACCTACTATAGCAGTCATTTTATTTTTTTTTATCTTTAAAGTTAAATTCTCAAACACTGTTACTCTTGAACCATACCTGAAAGAAACATCTTTAAAACTGATATCACCTAGCATATCTTTTGTTAAAGTGATTTTTTCGCTTTCCTGTTCTTCCATTTCTAAATCCATTATCTGAAATAAACGGTCCGCCGCAATTAAAGCATCTTGAACAGATTTATTTGTGTTAATCAAACTTGCAAGCGGACTTAGTATATAACCGATTAAGGCATAAAATGACATTAATTCTCCCGGTGTCATTTCTCTTCTAACAACATTTTGCGACCCAATCCACAAAATAGCTATTGTTATTACTCCTGCAATAAATGTTGTTGAACTACTTGAAAAAATAGAGTTCCTAACAGTGTGATAAGTGGAACCTAATAGTTTAACAAAGCGAGTTTCTGTTTTTAGATTAGCAAAACTTTCCAATCCAAACCGTTTTATTGTGGATGATGAGTTAATGGATTCAACCAATTGTGATTCTAACTCGGCTGCATTCTCCATATTTTTTCTAAGGTACTTTTTGTTTAACCTGTTATACACCAAGTAAATTAATATATAAAGTGGAATTGCAGCTAAAACAATTAGAGCCAGTTTCCAGGAATAAATAAACATTAAAGAAAAAGTAAAAACAACAATCATGATGTTTACAACTATATCAAGAGAAACATTATTTATAAACGTCCTAATTTTAACTGCATCATTTACCCTAGAAATTATTTCTCCTGTTCGCATGGTATCAAAAAAACGTTGTGGCAACTTCATTAAATGTTTGTAATAACCTAAAATTAAAGCTGCATCCATTTTTTGACCTGTTTTTAGTGCAAAAACACTTTTCATTAAACCAATGTAAACTCTTAATAAAAGTAGGATGACCATTATTATGCTAAGAAGGTTTAACAGGTTCATATTGCCATCAACCAAAACGTAATCCACAATTTTTTCGACGTAAATCGAAGTTGATAAGCCAAGAATACTATATATAATTGCTCCAAAAAGAGCTTGTAACATTATGGTTTTATGCGGACTAATTAACTGGAAAAACCGTTTTGTAACAGAAGTTTTTTTATTACCTTTTTTAAATGATTCATCGGGCATAATTAGAATTAATACACCGGTCCACTCTTTTTTGAATTCTTCGTGTGTTTTTTTATGGATCCTTCCCGTAGCAGGATCCATTATAACGATATACTTTTTTGTTGTTTTATAAATAACCACGTAATGATGTAATTGCTCTTTAACAATGATATGCGCAATGGATGGTTTTGGTATTTTAAACAAACTATCAAATGTACCTTTTACACCTTTAGCTGTAAAACCCATTTTTTCTGAAGCTTCAATAACTCCTAATACATTAGTTCCCTTTTGATCTGTTGATGCATATTGACGTATGCGCGAAATAGGTATTTTAAGTCCGTGATGTGTTGCTATTGAAGATAAGCATGCTGCCCCACAATCGGTAATATCATGTTGCTTGATCCTTACTGATTTTTTCATCTCTTTTTAGAATGGTTTAATTAACTATTTTGTACAGGATTTAACCAATCATTTACATTATCAAATAGAAGTTGATATAATGAACGTTCTGTTAAAATGAACCTGGCTTGAATTGTCATTCCTTTTTTTAGTTCTCCTTGAACACCGTTTCGTAAGCTAAGGTAATTTTTTGCCATTTGGCATTTTATTTTAAATACAGGTTGGTTTTCTATTAAAATATAGTCATCTGAAATATCTATTATTTCTCCTTGAATCATACCCCAATTATTATAATTGAAAGCATCCACCTGAATATTTAGATTCTTTCCTACTTCTAAGTATCCTATATCTTTCGGTGTGACATAAACTTCGGCTATTAAATCTGTTTCAGGACTGATTACTGATAATGCTTGTCCAGCCTGAATAATTGTACCTTCGTAAATTCCTGTAAATTGTTCTACTGTGCCGGTTACAGGAGCTTTTACTATATAGAACTCCTGTTCTTTTTGTAACTGTTCTATTTGTGAATTTATATCTTCTAGATTTGATTTATAACGACTTAAATCCGATTTCCATATACTTAATTGATTGGTAACGGTTACATTATATTCATTATTAACTAAGATATATTGGTATTTCTTATCATCATATTCTTTTTCGCTTATAAATTCCTGATCTAGTAATACTTTGATTCTATCTAACTCACGTTTAGCCTTTTTGCGTTTACTTTTTACCTGTGTAATTTGGTCTTTAAACTTTAAATATTCGCCCTGATATTTGCTCGATTTAAAATATGATGCTTTAAGTTTTATCAATTTTTCAAGATCGGAGATATAATTTTCTATCTCTTTTTTTTGCTTATCCAGTAATACATGTTGGCTTATAAGTTTAGCACTTTGAATAATAAGCAAAGTATCTCCAGCATAAACCATTTGTCCTTCAGTAAAAAAAATATCTGAAATTCTGCCTGAAACCAAAGCTTTTATTTCTGCTTTTTCGGTTATTGGTCTTATAATGCCACTACCTTGAACTGTAACATTTACATAAATAAAAGGTAAAGAAATCACTGCAAACATAAAACCTAAAATAACCATAATATAAATGACTTGGCTTTTTGTTGAGTTTTTTGATAAATGATATTCGACTGTGCTTTCGACAATATCTGTTGAATACAATTTATTGTTCATAAATAACAAAGAATTTTGTAAAGTACTTTAAACTATTTTTTTTCAGACCTTTTTTTAGATGAATTTTTTATTAATAAATAAACTGAAAGCCATATCGTTATTAAGGCAAGAATGGACAGTTCTAAAATATCTGATGAATTATTAATTTCATTGCCAAATATTATTTTTATTGCAGGATTCTCATTATCAAATGAAAAAAATGAATATGAAAAATTCCATCCAAAATGAAATAAGATTGCTGCATAAATAGAATCAAAATTGAAATATAAAAAGCCAATTATTATGCCTCCCCAAAAAGCAAGAATAAAGTCAAAAATGTTATCATATTGAAAATGACCAATAGCAAATACCAAAGATGAAATTAATAAACCTGTTAATAGACTCCCAGACTTTTTTACAATTATATTTAGTAAGAAGCCTCTATAAATTAATTCTTCTCCAATTACCATTATTAAACTACCTAGCAGAGAAATCATTAAGAAATTTCCAATATCTCCCCAACTAAATGTTTGAAAAGTTAAATCAAGTTTATTTAATAATGAATAAAGTATTATAATTAAATAATAAGAAAAAAAAACAGTTATAAAAATTATACCTGAAGCTATTACTTTCTTTCTTAATTTAAGCGTTGATTTTAAGAATTTACTAAAAGTTTCTTTATCGAACTTTTTAAGTATCAATATTATTACTAATGAAGAAATTAGTATTCCACAATTTTGTAATACTAATATAAATTTAAATTCAAATGATTCTCCTATAATATAAAAGAATAATCCTCCAATTATATAAATTGAAAAAATTGCTAAGAAAGAAATTCCCAGGATCTGAAATAAAACCTTAACCTGCTTCATGTTTTAATATAAAACTACGCTTTATAGAAACTTAAAAAATTAAATTATAAAGCATAATTAAAATAGTAAAAAAAACGTATCCGATTAAAAAGTAATTTGTTTTTTTTAGTCTTCGATTTTGTTTAATAAGATTTTGAATTGAAAAATCCGTTGGTTCTATTTTCTCATTTTTCATAATATATGTGTTTAGTTTCTTAAAAAATTATTGAAACAAACAAAGTTTGCTTCAATAATTTTAATTAGTTCAATTTACTTAGCATGAATACTTCCTAATTCCATACCCTCACATGCTTCAGCAAAATTTTCCAACCAGCCTCCTATCTTACCAATAACAACTCCTAAGTCATGCATGAATTTATCACCGCCTTGAATGTTTAATAATTCAGTTTCATTCAATTCTACTAATGTTTCCATATAAATAATTTTTTTAAATTAAACTTTAAAGCAACTATTGTGTTGATGCATAACCCTCTTTAACACCTTCCACAAAATCATCCCAATTGTTATAGACATAAATACCAGCACCTATTATTGCAAGAACAGTGCCTATTCCAATTCCTCCTCCATTCGTCTTATTAACTTCCTCACTTTCTAAAGTTTGTACTCCATAATCTTCTAGATTTTTCATTTTTTTTATATTTTTTAAAATACCTACTCTTTTAAAAGGCTTTTCGGTATCCGCCTTAACGAATAATAACTTTTTGGCGCCTTATGGTATTACCCGTTTATAGAGCAAAGCTAATAACGTCCCAGTCCAATTAAATTGGACACTTGCTATTTTTAAATGTTAAATTTTGTTAAAAAAATGAAATATACCTATTACCACCCTCAGTAGAAACAAGTTCATTTTTGCTTAACACTTTTATTGGTTGTCGAATTTCAATCTCTATATCATTTGTTTTAACATATGAATTCTTAAAAGAATCATAATGTACTTCTAATCCGTACAATTTTATATGATCTAGATAATTAAATAACTGGCTTCTAGAAATATTTAGTTTTTTAGCAAACTCAGAAGCAGTACCAGTCCTTTCTTCTTTAATAAGCTTATAGATAAGATCAAATCTTTCGACAATTTCAAAGATTTTCATAATCAAATGTTATTAAGGTTAATAAACAAGTATACAATTTTTCTACCTTAAAAAGGTAAGGGAGTATAAAAGTATAAAAAAATCTATACAAACAAACTATTTTAAATTGAAATCCCAATTTGTGCGAAGCAAAAAAGCGCGTAGGGAAAAACTAAAACAATTTACTATCAAACTTACCGAACCAATCTCAACATATTTTTCAACTTCGTCTCAAGAGGTCGCTTTGTTACTCCTTTTCGTCGTGACCGATATTTATCGAGTTCGTTCAGTTCAGTATCAAATAACAGGAATTAAAAAAGCCTGTTTTAATAACAGGCAATAAATAAGAAAATTTTTTCTCTGGAATTAGTCTTCTTTATTATCTAATAAATCCGGCTTAGACAGGCTTTTGTTTAAACGTTTAATAGTCACGGCGTGAGCCATCTGCAAATTTTACCTAATTCATTTTACTACATAGCTGTTATTCAAGAACTCACACCGTGACTTGCAAAATCAAGACGGATATAAGGGAAGATGGAATTTTAGTTAATAGAATAACCTGGGCGTTAGTCTAAGCCGAACAGGGACAAAAGTGAATAAATCATACTAAATTTGAACTACTTAAACGACTATGCCTTTACATAGCACGCCATGTTATAAACTGTTTCTTTTACTGAGTTTTCAATGTACTTATCTCTTTTCTTAATAATTTATTTTCAGATTCAAGTGTTTCAACTTTTTCAATTAGAATTTCAGTTTTCTTATTTTGCTCTATCATATAAAGCGTCAACTCTTCTATTTTTTGTAAAAGCTTTGCATTCATTTCACCAACTTGAATTCCATTTTCTAAAACTTCACTTTCAGAAGGAATGTCAGGTAAATGGTTATTCTCTTTAATGAAACTTTCTACTTCTTCTAAGTTTTTCAGTTTATAGTTTTTATTAAATACAAAATCAGACCAGCCATCGATTGTAACAACAACTTCCTTTGAAGTAATTGTTCCGTTAACAGTTAATTTTGATTGTGGATTTGTAGTTCCGATACCAACATTACCACCATTAGGATTAAGTGATAGGTTCCTATTAATTGAATAATCCACTGGGTTTCTTGCCTGTATCCAGGTAGGATAGCCACTTGCAGGATTATTATAAATCCCTATATCCAGTTGGCTGCCAGCCCAGGAATAATCATGGTAACCAATTCTCATAATTGCTGTATTTGTTGATCCAGAATTAGTAGGAAGTAACATAGCTGCGGATTTAGTCGAAATATCAATACTGGCTTGTGGTGTTTTTGTTCCGATTCCAATATTACCACCATTAGGATTAAGTAAAAGGTTTCTATTAATTGAAAAATCTACTGGATTTCTTGCCTGTATCCAAGCCGGGTAGCCACTTTCTTGACTTACAGAATGATTGTAAATTCCCATATCTAATTGCACTCCCGCCCAAGAATGACTATAATATCCCACCCTTAATATTGCTGTATTTGTTGAACCTGAATTATTTGGAAGAAGCATGGTGCTACTAGTAGTTGTAATATCTGCATTTGCTTGAGGCGTTGTTGTACCAATTCCAACTTTTCCTTGATTATAGTATATATTCCCGGGAGTTGATCCACTCCAATTTTGAGCATTCATTATCAAAATTGAACTTAAAAAAGCCACAGTAATTAAAATTAGTTTTTTCATTTTTGAATTTGTTTTTGTATTAATTAATATTCGTATAGACGTTTCTTTAGCAATTGCTTATAACGGCCGGTGGGTATACTTTGACTGGGATTTCAGCTTTTAGACTTTAATCTTACTTATATTTTGGCAAGCGTGGTCGGCAAAACCAAACCCAGCCTCAGAATATAGATCATATACGGAATGAATATTTAGTTTCTCCAGTTCTTTTATTTCATCATCATAAATAGCAGTAGTTGCAATAAAACCATCATAATCAATATCTTTTAATCTTTCTATAGCAAATAAATTCGATTTATGATCGTTCATACATAACAATACCGCTTTTACTTGTTTACTGCGAATAGGGCTATTAGCAATTTTTTCCCAAAATTCACTATCTGTTGCATCATCTAAAATCACATTTTTTCCTTCAGCTTGTAGTTTTTCTACAATTTCAAGGTTATAATCCAATCCAATTACTGATTGACCATATTTATAGTTTAATTGATCATATGCAGCGGAACCTAGTCTTCCTAAACCAAAAATCAAGATTTGTGCATTACCAATATCAAATGCTTTATCATATTCTAATCGATCTGATGTTTCAAAAAAATGCAATTTATCTTTTAATCTAAAATAAATAGAATGAGCATGTACATTCAATGGTGAAGAAATTATGAAAGTTATGGATAGAGCTATGGCAATTGCAACTATCCATTCTGATGGGATAAGATTTGCTGCTGCAGCAAAAGAAGCAACGATTAATCCAAACTCACTAAAATTTGCCAGGGTTAATGAAGTAAAAATTGACGTCCTTGCTCTTAATTTAAATCTCGTAAGTACAAATAAGTATAAAATTAGCTTGAAATTCAGTCCTAAAGCTAAGATGAATGCAATAATTAAGATTTCAAATGTAGGAATACCTAAAAAACCTATTGAAAGGAAAAATCCTACAAGGAAAAAATCCTTAAAATGTAATAGAATATTAGCTAACGCTTTAGATTTTTTATGATTGGCAATAAGCATACCTATTACTAATGCTCCTAAATCTGCCTTTAAACCAACAAATTCAAAAAGTTCGGCACCAACGATTAAGGCTAAGAAAAAACCGAATAAGACCAATAGTTCACCATGACCAATTTTGTTTAAAATAAAAATCAATATTGGGCGAATAAGAAATAATGCAATGGGTAAAACCAAAGCCCATATATTAGGTATTTTTCCAGCAGCTAATACAATAAATAAAACCGCAAAAATATCTTGCATAATTAAAATGCCAATAGATATTTTTCCGTGGGGTGAATTAACCTCACCTTTGCTCTCCAATATTTTAACTGCATAAATAGTACTTGAAAAACTCAAAGCAAACGCAACAATAAAAGCTAATTTGATGTTAAAATCTCTAAATATATTAAATGTAGTATAACTTAATAAAAGAAGAATAAAGGCAAAAACAAGTGTTGTAAGAATCATATGGATAATAGAACCTGCCCATACTTCCTTACGAAAGAGTGTCTTTATTTTTAATTTTAAACCAATCGTAAATAAAAGTAAGGTAACACCTAAGTCAGATACTATTTTTATGAATTCACCTGATTCTGCTCCGAAATATTTAAGAACAAAACCTGCTATTAAATATCCAATCAATGGAGGCAAGCCAATTAGACGAACTAAAAAACCAAGAGTAAAAGCTATAGTTAACCAAATTGGATCCATAAATAAAATTTTTAAAATTAAACAAACTAACAGTCCCGCGTTAAGTTTCGTGCGGGTTTTTTCGACTACGTCTCAAGAGACCGCTTCGCTTAGTTAATCGCCTTTGGCTCATGAAGTCGCTACGCTCAGTTCCGCCTTGTTTCATTGCCTACCAGCCGGCAGGCAGGTCCACCGTTGAACAACCACACTAAGATAAAACTTAGTCAGCAAAGCACAAACTTAGCGAAGCGATTTCTCGAACTTTGTGAGTAAACCCCGTATGGAATTTGAACGCGTGTTACAAATTGTGCGATAGTAATGTACTGGTGATATTAGCAGTTAAACTAACAATGAAATACTAAAATAAATTTGTTTTGAAAGGGAGAATATTTTAAAGAATTTATATATAACCTAAAACGCCCACGATTTTACATTAGTTATAGGTTATAAAAGTGGTTATATATTTTTAACCGAATAATTATAGTTTCACGATTATACGACCTTTACTTTTCTTTTCTAACATTAAATTAATATGCATGCTAAGAGATTCTAATTTAGTTTCTTTAACAAATTCCTGATCAAATTTAATTGACCAACTATCGGCTAATAAATCCCAGACTTTTTGACGGATTTCCATAGGACAGTTTTGAGAATCAATTCCCAAAAGACTAACGCCCCTTAAGATAAATGGATATACTGTCATTTCAAGATCGCCTGAGCCTATATTTCCACAAGTAGTAACATTACCCAAAGGTTTACACCCCTTTATCATAGTAGTTAAAGTATTGCCACCAACAACATCTATGGCACCTGCCCAAATTGGTTTTAATATCGGATGCCCTGAAAGATCATCAGAGATACTTCTATCAATTTGTGATTGTGCGCCAATCTTCTTAATTTCTGGTTCAGGAGCTAATTCATAATTAGCTGCGATTACTTCAAATCCTAATTTATTTAGTATCTGACAAGCAATATTACCAACACCACCTAAAGCACCAGTTACTACAATTGGTCCTAATTCAGGCTTTTGTCCATTGCTTAATAAACGATAAATTGATAATGCTGCAGTAAAACCAGCAGTCCCAAACATCATTGCTTTACGAGAACTCATGTTTTTAGGCATAGGAACTACCCAAGAATCTGGCACTTTAATATATTCTGCAAAACCGCCTGGATGATTCATTCCAAGTTCGTAACTTGTAACTATTACCGAATCTCCAGCTTTAAAATGCTCACTTTGACTTGATTTAACAATTCCAGCTGCATCAATTCCTGGTGTATGAGGATAATTTTTAGTTACTCCTTTATTCCCAATTGTTGATAGTGCATCTTTATAATTCAAAGAACTATATTCTATTCTAATTAGAACTTCTCCATTATTTAATGGTTCAAATGGCATTTCCTTAATTCCAGTGATATAATTACCATTTTCTTCTTCTACTCTAAAAGCTTTAAATGTCGAACTATTTTTCATCATGCTATTCTTTTGTTATTTTTGCAGCAAAGTTCCGTTATTTTACATTGAAAAACAACAACTTACACAATGTTAGCTAACGAACATTTTATTCCAAATTGAGTATTTTTAGTAGAAGCAAAGAATAAAAAAAATGAAAAAAAGTTACTGTCCAATTGATACATTTATAAATGTTGTTAAAGGAAAAAGAAAAGGAACAATAATTTTACACCTTTTTCAGGGAAATAAGAGATACAGTCATTTAGTAAAACTCTTACCTGACATTAGCGAGCGTATGCTAACAAAACAACTCAAAGAACTGGAAGAAGATGGGCTGATTAACCGAACTATATTTCCTGAAGTTCCGCCAAGAGTAGAATACAGTTTAACAAAACTTGGACAAGAAATACATCCTGTTTTAAAAGGAATGTATAAAGGAGGACTTCTTTTTGAAAAAAGTATTGATAATAATTGAAAGATTTACTTAACATTAAATATAAATTCACAAATGCAGCTGAAAGCCTGCCTAGCCGTCAGGCAGGCTTTGGCTGTGCATTTGCCTAAGCAGGCTTACCAAAGTGTTTGTATTTAGGTTGGGAATATTAGTTTCTTACAATTACTCCTAAAGCTTCAAGCAATTGAATGTTATCTTCTAAAGCTATCTTTGCTACTGCATAAAATTCGCTCATCCAGTCATCAAGTTCTGCAAAAGCAGAATCCTTAATGTTGGTTGCATCTTGCGATTCTCCTTTTTCGATTAGGTATTTAGAACGAGCCGTTTCCATTTCGCTTAAAAGTGCATTTGCAGCAGTCAAATCATCTGTTGTAACTTTCAGACGAGAAATTTTAGTTTGCAATTCTGTGTCAGCAAGCATTTCGGTGTAAAACTTCTTAACTATTTCAAGCCAGCTAACATATGCTCGAGGCATTGAACCATCTATTACAAGCTTTTTCATTGTCTCAAGGTCTTTTCTAAAGATTACTTTAGCTTTCTTTCTGTGCAATGAATATGTTTTCTCTAAAGCACTGCGTTTCGTCATGAAATCACTGTAAGCTTGTGAAGTTTCATCATCTTCTTTTACATTCTCATCGTAAGCCTGGCGTGTCTTTGTGAACAGTTGCTTACCATCTTCAATTAATGCAGCATCGTATCCGAACTCCGCCATAATAGTTGAGATTTCTGTTTGCGCTTCTACGTTTTCTAATGCTACTCTGTAGCGTTCTAAGGTTGCCATTTCGGTAACTCTTTCTCTTGTTGACATAATTAATTTGATT
>JANQHE010000068.1 GCA_028282785.1 Bacteroidales bacterium
ATGCTCCCTTTAATTCTTGGGCTTATGGGTTTTTTCTTTCATATGCGCCGACATATGAATGATTTTGTAGTGGTACTTTTATTATTTGTTCTTACAGGAATTGCCATTGTAGTATATTTAAATCAATATCCTTTGCAGCCACGTGAACGTGATTATGCGTATGCCGGATCATTTTACGCTTTTGCAATTTGGATAGGGTTAGGAGTTTTAAGTGTTTATAATTTCTTCCAGAAAAAAATTAATGCAAAAATAAGTGCAGCTTTGGCCACTGTTATTTGCTTGCTAGCTGTTCCAACTATCATGGCATCAGAAAACTGGGACGATCATGACAGATCTAACCGATATATCACTCGTGATTTTGCTCATAACTATTTAAATTCCTGTGCTCCCAACGCAATACTTTTTACACATGGCGACAATGATACTTTTCCCTTATGGTATGCACAAGAAGTGGAAGGAATCCGAACAGATATTCGAGTAGTAAATCTATCTTTACTGAATACTCACTGGTATATAGATCAGATGAAAATTAAAGCATATGATTCCGACCCCGTACCGTTCGGAATGACTCATGAAGAATATCTGGACGGTAAGCGCGATGTACTATATATTAATGATAGGATTAACGATTATGTTACAGTTGATCAGGCAATAGATTTTGCAAAATCTGACGATCCTAGAACAAAATTACAAGTAGGACAAAATGATTTTATCGATTATTTGCCAACTAATAAATTCATTATTCCGGTAGACAAAGAAAAAGTAATAACGAATGGTACAGTTAAACCTGAAGATGCTGATAAAGTTGTAAATGAAATCAGATTTATAATAAATAAAAGCAGAATCATGAAAAATGAGATGATGATTCTTGACCTTTTAGCAAATAATAATTGGAAACGTCCGATATATTTTGTTTCAACCGCTGGTGATGGAAGTATTGGAATTGATGATTATCTTCAACAAGAAGGATTTGCATACAGATTAGTTCCAATTAAAACGCCTGCCAAAGGTTATTTGGAAACTGGCCGTATCGATACGGATATCATGTATAAAAAATTGATGGAAGAATTTAAATGGGGGAATATGAATGACCCTGATGTTTATATTGATCATACGATCGATAGAACGACATCTGTAATAAAAATCAGAAATAAATTCAATCGATTAGCAAAACAACTTCTTAATGAGGGTAAAAAAGATTCAGCAGAGAAAGTATTAGATAAATGCATGGAAATTATGCCTACACATAATTTCAAACATGATTTATTCTTACTTGATATGATAGAAACTTATTATGCACTGGGTGCTACTGAAAAAGCAAATAAAATTGTAGCCGAATTTGCGGAAATTGCGATGGAAGAAATTGGTTATTATTTTTCAATGCCAGCTAAGTTTCTAACAACTTTAGATTATGAATTAAGATTATCAATCCATTATCTGCAACGCTTAAATGAATTTTCAAAAAGATATGGAGATAAGGAATTAGCAGTAAGTATAGAAAATGCTTTAAATAATGCCTTCGTTATGTACGAAAAAAATCAATAGATAATTCCAATTAACTCTGTCTGGAGTTGAACTCCAGACAGAGTTAGTAAATTTTATGCAAACTTTAGAATTCGGAAAATACTACCATATTTATAACCGCGGAATTAATTCCTGTAACCTTTTCGAAGAGGCTTCTAATTATGAGTACTTCCTGCGGTTATATGAAAAATACATTCTGCCAATTGCTGATATTTATGCCTGGTGCTTAATGCCAAATCACCCGGCCTGTCCGGCAGGCAGGTTTTCATACTTTAATTAGGATAAAAGAAAAAGAAGAAATTAAAACAAAAAAGTTGCCTAATCCTGTCAGGGATCAAAATCCTGACAGAGTTAAATGTTTGTAAAACATATATTAATTTTTACTGTTTCTATTTCATATTTCATAAAAACATATACCTTTGCACGCTTAAATTTTAGGGGGAAATGCAAAAAATCAAAAACATAGCAATAATAGCACATGTTGACCATGGAAAAACAACCTTGGTTGATAAAATGCTGCTAAAGGGTAAATTATTTCGTGAAAATGAAAACCCGGGTGACCTAATTCTGGATAATAACGACCTGGAACGTGAAAGAGGAATTACCATTCTTTCAAAAAATGTTTCGGTAAACTATAAAAATTATAAAATCAACATTATCGATACTCCTGGTCACGCGGATTTTGGTGGAGAAGTTGAACGTGTGCTTAATATGGCAGATGGAGTATTGCTATTAGTAGATGCATTTGAAGGCACTATGCCACAAACCCGTTTTGTTCTTCAAAAAGCATTAACACTTGGTTTAAAGCCTATTGTTGTTATTAATAAAGTTGATAAACCAAATTGCCGCCCGGAAGAAGTTCAGGAACAAGTTTTTGAATTGATGTTTAACCTGGACGCAAGTGAGGACCAACTTGATTTCCCGACAATTTATGGATCAGCAAAACAAGGTTGGATGTCAGATGACTGGCAAAAACCGACCAATGATATTTCTCCTTTAATGGATAGTATTATTGAAAACATCCCTGATTCAAAGTCATTCGAAGGTACCCCGCAAATGTTAATAACATCTTTGGATTATTCTCCTTATGTTGGCCGAATTGCAATTGGTAAATTATTACGAGGAGCCCTAAAGCAAGGTATGAATGTTTCTTTGGTTACCAGAGATCGATCTATAAAAAGAACTAAAATTAAAGAACTTCTTACATATGAAGGCTTGGGAAAGAAGAAAGTTGATCAGGTAAATTCAGGTGACATTTGTGCTTTGGTTGGAATTGAAGAATTCTCAATTGGTGACACTATTGCTGATTACGAAAATCCTGAAGGATTAGATCCAATAGCCATAGATGAACCAACTATGAGCATGCTATTTACCATTAATAACTCTCCGTTTTTTGGTAAAGAAGGTAAATATGTTACTTCACGACATATCAAGGAAAGATTAGAAAGAGAACTTGAAAAAAATCTGGCACTAAGAGTTGAACCAACTGATTCTGCTGATGCCCATACAGTCTATGGTCGTGGCGTTTTGCACTTATCTGTTTTAATAGAAACGATGCGTCGTGAGGGTTACGAATTACAAGTAGGACAACCAAGAGTTATTATTAAAGAAATTGATAGTGAAAAATGTGAGCCAATTGAATTTTTAACTGTGGATGTGCCTGAAGACTTTTCAGGTCGCACCATTGAAATTATCCAACAGCGCAAAGGCGAAATGATGAATATGGAACGTAAACACGACCGTGTATTACTGGAGTTTCATATTCCATCAAGAGGTATTATTGGTTTAAAAAATATCCTGATGACTGCAACGGCAGGGGAAGCTGTAATTGCGCACAGGTTCAAAGATTTTGAACCATATAAAGGTGATTTTGAAAAGCGTCAGGTTGGCTCGTTAATTGCTATCGAAACAGGAACTGCAATAGCTTATGCTTTAGATAAACTACAAGACCGAGGAAGGTTTTTTGTTGAACCACAAGAAGGAATTTATGAAGGACAGGTTGTTGGGGAAAACACTAAAGAGGGAGATTTAGGATTAAATATTACTAAAACCAAAAAGCTAACTAACGTACGTGCTTCTGGTTCTGATGAAAAAGTTAAGCTGGCTCCGGCTGTTAAATTTTCATTAGAAGAAGCGTTGGAATATATTCAGGCCGATGAATATGTTGAAGTTACCCCTAAGTCAATTCGTTTACGAAAAATCTTATTAAAAGAACATGAACGTAAACGAATGCAGAAATAAGTTTAAAAATCCTTTTTTATATTTTCATTGATTATTGAAATTCTCCCTGTTACCCATAAAGTTATTGGATGACAGGATTTTTAATACTTATGTAAATCTTTTATAAAATAGAATAATTATTAAATTTTTATCAAATTGCCTGCTTTCGTATGGATAGCTATCAACAGGTGTAAATACGTTCTGATGCATACGGTATTAACAGAGGTATTATTGCTAAAGCTGTTTCCTAATGTTTTACTATACACTATTATTTAGTTTTATAAATAAAATTAATGTAAATGCGTTTACAATAAAATTTATATCGATTGTGTCGAATGAGATTATTTCAAAAATCAATTTTTTGACACCAATTACACAAACCACATAACTCTTTTTTGTACTCCATAATGCCTTAGTAATTTATACCATTTTTAAACTTACGATAACTTTTACATAGCTCTTCTTCAATACATTTATTTCATCGTTTGGTGTTCAGGGTCGGAATGTCCAATACAATATGTTTAGTGTTAACTTGTTAATTCCATAACAATAAATTGGTTTTAAAATAATAAAGTTGTATATTGTATCTAATGATATTCTAAATGATAATACTTTAACGTGAATATTTATTTACGTAAAAACATTTATTAACCTTTTAAATTAAATATTATGGAAACTTTTTTATCGTTAATTTGTTTATGGCCCGTTAGTTGGGCTCCTAAGTTTTGGGCACTTTGCAATGGCGCACTGTTGGATATAAATCAAAATACGGCATTGTATTCCTTGCTAGGAACTAATTATGGAGGTAATGATGTAAGTAATTTCGGAATCCCGGACTTTCGTGGCAGAATTCCGGTAGGTGCTGGACATGGGCCACTTACAAGCAATTATATTTTAGGGCAAATGGGAGGTTACGAAGATATAACTTTAGCTTCTTCGCAATTACCTGTTCATACACATGCGGCTACATTTAATCCAACTTCGGTAACACTAAAAGCCAGCCCTGTTGCCGGTACGGAAAAAGTGCCAGGCACAAATGATGCAACTACCTTGGCAGCAAGTGATCAGGGAAGATCTGATGCAAGTAATATTTACAACTCGGAAGAACCAACTGTTGATTTGAATATGGATGCATCATTTACTGGCACTGTGATTGTTTCCGATGCCGGGGCAAGCCAGGCACATGACAACATCCAACCTTATACAACTGTGAATTTTATTATTGCACTAGAAGGTATATATCCTTCAAGAAGTTAAGTTTCAAGACTGAAATATTAACTTTTTATTATTAACCTTTAAATAAAAATTAGTATGGAACCTTTTATCTCGTTAATTTGCTTGTGGGGGCCAAATTTTGCTCCAAAAGACTGGGCCTTTTGTGCCGGTGGAATATTACAAATTTCTCAAAATCAGTCGTTATTTGCTTTAATTGGAGCCACTTATGGTGGTGACGGTAGGACATCAATGGGTTTGCCTGATTTCAGAGGAA
This sequence comes from Bacteroidales bacterium, assembly GCA_028282785.1. Taxonomy (GTDB): domain Bacteria; phylum Bacteroidota; class Bacteroidia; order Bacteroidales; family UBA12077; genus UBA12077. The sequence goes on from JANQHE010000068.1 coordinate 5,234, forward strand.
GAGTACCTGTTGGTGCAGGTCAATCTCCAGGAACAAGTTATTATGTTTTAGGAAAAATGGGAGGTACTGAATTTGTTTCTCTTTCAATGGCTGAAATGCCAATTCATAATCACGCAACTCAATTTGATCCAACTGCAGTAACTTTAAAGGCGAGCCCTGTCGCCGGTACGGAAAAAGTGCCAGGTACAAATAATGCAACTACCTTGGCAGCAAGTGATCAGGGAAGATCTGATGCAAGTAATATTTACAACTCAGAAGAACCAACTGTTGATTTGAATATGGATGCATCATTTGGAGGGGCAGTAACTGTTCTAAATGCTGGTGGAGGACAATCGCATTATAATGTGCAACCATATAGCGTAGTTAATTACATCATCGCTTTGAAAGGTATTTTCCCTTCAAGATCTTAATATCTCATTGTGTCGGAGTAAATACTCCGACACTTATTTAAACTTATTATCGTAATGCAATTTAATAACAACAATATTAAAATTGGAGTATTAACTCCTTATTCATCTATATATCCTTACATGATTCCGTCATTTGTTAACGGTTTTTACAGTGCAATACCTGAACAATATCAGGCTATCTTTCAATTTATTCCGGAATACATTAAGCAAGGGGGTAATAAACTGGTCGCTGAGACAACTCAAAAGTTAATTCAATTTAACAATGTTGACATTGTATCCGGAATGGTTAATTTTAAAGCAATTTCATCGGTTGTTCCAGCCATTGAACGAAGTAAAAAATTGGCTTTCTTTTTTGATTTAGGAGAGCATATACCTTATTTTGAACATAAAAGTGACCTGGTATACTTAAATAGTTTTCAACTGTGGCAATCTGAGTACGCATTGGGCTATTGGGCACATAAGAAATTCGGGGACAAAGGAGCGGTAATTATGCCACTTTATGATTCCGGTTATCATTTGCAGAGTGCTTTCAGGCAAGGAGCTATTTCAGCAGGTTCTGATTTGATTGACTACCTTGTATTAAAATATCTGGAAGGAAAATCTCAGGTAACAGGGCAGATTGAAGATGTATTCAACAAATGGTTAAAAGACCCACCATCATATATTCATGCTCTTTTTTGCGGAACAGAAGCGATTGAGTTTTTTACTGAATTTTATAAATCAAAACTTAAAGGGAAAATTCCCTTAATTGTTAGTGCTCACATGGCATCCGATGAGATATTATCGCAATTGAGCAATCTGAGCATGGAGTTCTATTCTGGATCCATGTGGGATTATAATAGTAATGACAAACTAAACAAAAAGTTTAAATCCTCTTATTTAAATCAAACCGGGAATAAAGCAAATATATTCTCGTTGCTGGGTTATGAAATGGGACTGTCTTTTTACCCAATGATTCCTGAGTTTCAGAAGAAAGATTGGGGGGCAATCATTTCATACCTGAAAACAAGTACCGTAAATTCACCCAGAGGAAAACGAAGTTTTTATATTGATTCGAAATATTCGACCCCGGAAATTAGTATTGAGAAAATAAAATTACAAACTAATACTGTTCATAAACTAGTTATCGAACAAGGACGTTCTTTGGCATATAATAATGAAGTGTTTGATGAAATTCATCGTGAAAATGTAACAGGTTGGCAAAATCCCTATCTCTGCGTTTAATCTTTTAGCTTGAATGTAATAATAGGCGATTCATTATTTTTGTAGTAGATATTGAAATCTTTTCCTCTCGTTTTTCGTGAGAATGAATGGCAAATATATTTTTTAGTAAGCCATGAATCATCTTCTTTTAATATGAAGTCCTCATATAATTGGACCTCTGTTAAAAGCAATAACTCGTTCAACTTGGTTTTCACTTGAGATGTGCAGATTGTAGTCAGGAAAAGTGATTCCGATTCAACTAATTTGGCTGTTTCGTAAAATTGCCTATTCGCTTCTAAAACAGTTTTAATAAATTGACGGTGCTTATTGTTTAATTCTCTGGTCCGTTTGTCGGTATAACAGTAGAAATCAACGTTTTTTTCAAGCTTTATTGAAGAAGCTATAAGATCAATTTTAACGTTTTGCGGTATTAGATTTCCATCTGACTTCAGGAATTTAACCAAATGTGAGAAAATGGCAATTTGAGGTTCCCTCGTGAGAGCCTTATCCATGGTTTCGGAAATAATTATATCATATTTATGCTCTGTTTCAAAAGTTAAAGCATTTTGATGCAGGTTGGCTTCAAAATAATCTGTCTTACTAAGTTTTGAGATAAGGTTTTTTGAATAATGATATGAGTTTTCATTAATCTCTAAAGTTGTTATGGAAATTTGATCCGAAGAAAACAGAAAAACAGATGGCAGAATTATAGTTAAGAATGGTCCTGTACCTGCATATAAGATCTTAACTTTTTCTGTATTTCGTTTCGTTTTATTGCCAATACATCTAAACGTGGCCAACATAAACGAATATGTTCGCAAATAATCATCAAAACAATCGGAAGCTAATTTACAGTTTACTGCAACACCTTTATTTAAAGAAATATCGTCGAAAGTGTAATTACCTGCATATTCGGAATTTTTATGTAAAATGGTTTTTACCTTTTGTAACAATTGAATAATTTCTTTCTCCGAACTATCGGTGTCTGTTAGTTGCCTGAAGAGTTGGCCAAGTATTTCATTATCCATCGAAAATTATAAATTTTAATATAAAAATAAATAAACAAAAATAATCACAAAAAATATTAATCTATGAAAAACAATATTCTTTTAGCATCGCTTAAAATAAAAACAAAATTGCTTTTATTTTTAATCTTGATTTACTCTTTTTCTGTCTCAGCTCAGAGTACTGAGTATTTTACAAATGATGGAGACGGAACCACAACCTTTAGTGATAATAGTTTAGATTATACCTTATCAGGTTCTTACCTGAAGGTTGAAAATTTCTCAGGTTACGGATGGAACGGATCTGCTTCTGACGACTGGTATGTTGACAATATTGATAATGTTATGGGATCAGCCGGAGTAATAGGTTCGATTACCAATTCGGGAAGTGACTTTTATGTGCATGACTTATATGTTGCTCCCGGAGATGCCACCCCACACATTTCAAATTCTGGAGACGTAATTATTCGTGGTAAGTTAGACGGTTCAACAGAATTTACTTATACATTGTCAAGCGGGTCAATCAATACTTCAGGTGCGGTCAATAACTATTTTACTTATGTAGATTTATCATCGTACAATACAACTCGTATAGATGAGTTAGAATTTGAATTGACCAGCAGTCTCCGATACTTAGCAATTGATGCATTTCAGCACAGTGCAGCCTCTGCAGCTCCTACAGTAACAACAACAGTTGCAAGCGGCATAACGACTACCTCTGCAACTCTGGGTGGTAATGTAACATCTGATGGCGGCGAAACGGTAACTGACCGAGGAATAGTATATTCTACCACAGATGCAACACCTACCATTGCCGAAGGGGCAACAAAAGATGCAAATGGTTCAGGTACCGGATCATATTCTGAATCCATCGGATCGTTAAGTGCTAATACAACCTATTACTATAATGCTTATGCAATTAACTCCGTAGGCACTTCTTACGGCACAGCCCGAAGTTTTACAACTCTGTCAATACCTGCTACCGTTACGACACAAGCGGTTACAGACATTGCTATGACAACAGCTACCGGAAATGGGAATGTTACTGACCTTGGGGTACCTAACCCAACTCAGCATGGTGTGTGCTGGAATGCAAGTGGAACTCCTACTACTTCTGATACTAAAACGGAAGAGGGCGCTGTTGCAGCAACTGGAGCATTCACATCAAGTATGACAGGATTAAACCCAAATACAACCTATTATGTAAGGGCTTATGCTACAAATACGGCTGGTACGGTTTATGGTACAGAAGTTTCATTTACC
>JANQHE010000007.1 GCA_028282785.1 Bacteroidales bacterium
TTTGACCTAAAGGTATCGCACACCTGATACCAATTGTCCCGATCATTATAAATCTTGCTTGTATCCAAAGAAATTTGTGGCTCAACTTCGATAACTTTAGTACTTAATCTTTTTATTACAGGTTCTTCCGAAACATATAGCCCAAGCCTATTTACCACATATGTTGAATAAGAAGCAATACAAAAATAAAATTGAATGCTATAAAGACTATCTTTTTTTAAAGGTGATGTTAACTGCGCCTGTAAATACTCCCTGTAATGAAGAGGTTTTTTTAATTTAGATTCTGCAGGAGGTTGTTCAATCAGAATAATACCGGCATAAGCATCTCCTTGAAGTGCAAACATATGTCCCATTACGTTATCCGGTACATTTACCTGACGAAGAGCACAGCTATTAAAATAATCCGTTGTTCCTTTATTTGGCATATACCAGTGCGGAATAAGCTCTCTTCTGGAATCAATGGTCACTTCATCCGGGCATTCCTCAAAATCCTCAAAGCTATGATTTCGAACAAGGTTCTGAGAATTAACCGAAACAGCACCTATAATAAAAGGAAGTATTAATATCTTTTTAAGCATATTACAGGATAAATTAAAATCCCATTTTTGGAACTTTTCTCCAATATATATTAACTCCTGTACAAATTCTTAAATCAAATGCATCTTTTGCCTTTAAGTCTTCGGCTAATACCGTAATATCGAAAACAAGGTTTTGTGTTTTGTCGATAGTAAAACCAACTGATTCAACATAATCATCTTCTTTATTATCGTATAAAATTTCTTTAGTATCTGCATTACTTATTACAAAATGAATCGGATAATATCCGTAGTCCGTACACAAAACTACTTTATAATCACGCTGTCCGTAAAAAACAGCTTTAAACGTAGCCTGTTTTCTTATTTCCAATAAAGCACTGCGAGATTGTCCGTAATACTCAAATCCATCCGACCTGTATATTTTACAGTCTCCGGTTTTATGATAACCATCGCACCTTTGTGCCTGGACCGAAAATGAAATGATTGATATAATAAAAATAAAATATATTTTTTTAAGGTAAACCATAACGCTAAATTTTAAGTTTCTATTAAATATATACGTGTTGTTTTGAACTTAATTAATAGATTTTGAGATACTTATCAACAACGTCCTTACTTTAGTTATGTTTTCTCTAAATCCTAAATATGCATCTTCTGTAACTATTATTTCTTTACCTCCCTGAATTACCAAAAAATCTTTATCTTTCTCTTTTGTAACTTTTATATCACTTTCCTTAAAATCCAAATGATCAAACATGTCCCTAATTGCTGTCAACTCACTTAAAACTGTTTTAACATAAATGTCATCGGAATAATGTGATGCAAACTCATAATAATTATCGAAAACAAATTTTTGATCGAAAATTTTTTGGATTACTTCTCCCGAATGATTAAAATCAATATTATTTATTGCCAGATAAAGTGCTTCAACAATCGCTCCGGTTGAAATTAAAACCAGAATATTATTTCTGTCTGAATTCTCAAGTGTTCTGGACATTTTATAATATAGTTCCTGTGAAATTCTATCTAACGAATCCTTCACCATTAAGTTATTATTGATTCTATCTAACATTTCTTCATCCACGATCCCATATAAATTCACTTTATCCATTAAATCACGAATTATTCTTAAATATTCTAATTCATCGGCACTATCATCAATTGCACTTAGGTAAGCAAAATCGGCTATGTAAATACCAAGGTTTACTGATTGTGATTTAATATCTACATAATTTGTTGCATTTGTTGATGGATTAACAAACTCAGGTTTTAGCTCAATATCTTCAATAAATATTTCATTAAAAATCTCATCAGGTGAGGGCAACATATAAACAACTTGTTCCTCATCACCAAAACCCTGAGTATCTTTTATTTCGATTGGTTGTTCTTTCTCTTCTTTTTTATCAGATTTACATTGCACCAATGTAAACACCGCAAAGAAACTTAGAATAAAAAGTAATTTCATTTTCATGAGATAAAAGTTTTTTAGTTTATATAATTTTTAAAATTTTTTATAAAATAAAATGATTAAAAAGATACAAAAAATAAGTGTCATAAACCAAAGAACAACTATATTAAAGCTTATTGTATTTATGGTTAACGAACCTAATTTTTTCTCAGATGCAAAAAAATGAGACCTGCCAATCTTCGATCCTGGAACATGATAAATTGGCTCAATTTTTCTAATTATCTTATTATTGTTTTTTATAAATGGTTTAAAAGTTTGCCTTTTTAAAACCAACTCGTTTATGCTTTTATTTGAATTCCTATTCTTAAAGTTATTATAGTTCTGAATATCCCCCAGATGAGAAATTAAAGCATGTGTTATGCTATCTTTTTGGTAAGATATATTATTTACAATTTCTATTAATTCTGAATTTAATTGGCTTAGATAATCTTCAACAGAATTTAATATTTCGATTGATAAATCTTCAAATTTTAGTTTTTTAAGATCCGGAAAAGATCCGGGATTAATCTTTCTCAGTTCGTAAATCAATAATTTGTAATGATCTTCTAACTCTTCAATATCACCATCTCTTAAACCATTTCTAAGTACATCTACTGCATCTTTTAGTTCAGGAATTAAGAATAAAACATAAAAACGTGCATAACTATCTCGTTTATCATATTTAAAATATTTTTTCTGATACTTATTTTTACCGAATTGAGAGACCACAATTGCCTCATATGCCCAACGCGAAGCCATTATATCACCAACAAAAGGAACGTATTCATCGTTTATCACTTTGGAATTTAGTTTATCGTATTCAACCATGGTTCCGCTTAACAATATTTGAGGAACTATAAATAATGGTACCAATATATAGATTACAACAATCGAATTAAATAATGATGATATAAGCAATCCAACAACATTAGCGAAACAAAATGTTGAGAACAGAATGATCCAATAATAGAATATCATTGCTTTAATACCAAGTATCAAGTTTCCTAATATTGCAAATAGAAATGCCTGAATGGCACTTAAAATAAATAAGAAAAGAATTTTTGATTTTAGATAACTTATCTTATTTAATTTAAGGAAAGCTTCTCGTTTAAGTATTTTACGATCGCGATAAATATCTTCCGCACTAATAATTAAGCCAACAAATAATGCAACAATTACCGCCATAAAAAGATAGGCCGGTAGGTTCTCATTTCCAAATAATACATAATGATCAAAATCTGAGCTTGTATGTTTGCACAATAATGAAAGAATTACTGCTAACAAAGGGGTTATTAGAAACGCCAATAAGACATACTGTTTATTCGCAAATTTCGATAGAAAATTACGTTCACTAAAGATTAAAAATTGTTTAAAGAAATTGGGTCTGTTAAATGTAATTTGCGGTATCTCTTTCTTTATATCAACAGGTTCTTTAATTGATTTTACTTGCTCCAGATAATGCTGATGCCATTCCTCAGGCTTAACTTTTCGAAAACTTACAAATTCTCCCTTTTTGTTTACTTTTTTTTCTTCAAGGATCTTAAATATTGATTCAGGGTTTATATTTCCACAAGTTTGACAACTATCAGCTACGGTTACAAAGCTTTCTGCAAGCGTATTAAAATGAGGGATTGACTCTACCGGATTACCAAAATAAACGGGATAACCTTCTTTATCAAGCATTAGGATTTTATCAAATGACTTAAACGTATCAGATGAAGGTTGATGTATATTCATTGCTACAATCCGCCCCTTTATAGTTTGCTCGGTAAACAATTGCATAATCTCCTCGGAATCTGATGATGATAACCCGGACGTTGGTTCGTCGGCAAATAAAATATAAGGTTCACGAATTAATTCCAGGGCAATATTTAACCTTTTGCGCTGCCCTCCACTTATAAACTTATTCAACGGAGTACCAACTCTTAGATCTCTTACATCATACAAGTCGAGATCTCTGAGCAATCGGATTACTTTTTCTTCTATCTGTTCGCTCGTTAGATCTCCAAAACAAAGCTTAGCATTTAAGTATAAATTTTTAAATACTGAAAGTTCCTCAACAAGAAGATCATCTTGAGGAATATACCCAATAAGCCCTTCGAGTTTGTTTTGATCTCTTTTTATATCAAAATTATTAATGGTAACCTGTCCCTTTTGCGGCAAAAGAGTTCCATTTAATAAACTTAATAAAGTAGATTTTCCAACACCACTTCGTCCTATTATACCAATCATCTGGCCTGATTTAATCGTTGCTTTCAAATCATGGATTCCGTTTTTACTATTCTTAAATCTGAAATCAATATCCTTTGCCTCAAAAAGCAATTGTACTGTTTCTTCAGACAGAAAATGCCTTAGAATCTGATTGTAATATATTGGTTCGATATGCTCTCCTTTGATTGACGCACCCTTGGGAAGTGTATAAATATTCTCAGGGAAGATAATTTGATTATTAAATTGTATATTCTCTTTACCCTTGTAGTAAAAGATAATAAGTTTTATGCTTCTAATTATCAGAAAGTAAAGCTGCCCTTTAAAACCGTCCTTCTCAAAAAAATTAATTTCAATACTAAAAGGTTTTTTTTCGCAAAGCAGTAATAAGTTTTCCTTCTCTTTTAGGTTATATAGTTTTTCTTCTACAAATGATTTACAGTTTTTATACTCATTATCATCAATATTCAATTCAGATGCTATTTCCTTTAGTAAGTCAGATAATCGAATCAGGCTTTCGCTTTTGTGAAAAGGGTAACGTAAAAGGAATTTATTAAAAAGCAGTAATCTAATTAATATTACAAAACGTTCTCGTTGAGGTAATTTATCATTAACCTCTCTGGTTAATCTTAATAATATATCTTTAAGCGGTTCCTTATTTTCTGATTTTACTTCCTTATATTTTAAATAATTCGACTCAAATTGGGATACAAAATCCTTTACAGCTTCTTTACCAAATTCTTTCTTTAAAATTGATGATATGAAATCCTTTACATTTGTGCTCGGCACGGAGGAATAAATGTTAGAAATTATTGAAAACAAACGAATTATATACTCTATTAATATTTTATTCATTGTCTTCCACGGTTAATTTATCAGGATTAAAATAGAGTTCAATAAGCATTCCTGCATCCTTTGGGTTTTTTATCTCAATCTTTCCCGAGTGTTTTTCTACAATTTGATTAATTAAAAACAGGCTTAGACCGAAATTGTGTAAAAGATCTTGATCTGAAGCTCGAAATGGATTCATCAATAAATCTTCCGAATCTTCAATTTCTATATCGCCATGATCAAGAATTGAACATTTAATATATTCATCGACCTTCTCTAATTTTATGTCTATTGATGTTTTTGGATTTGTAAGAATAATGGCATTCTCAATTAAATATAAAAATGCTTTATGCATTAAATCACGATCTCCTTTTATGACCAGGTTCGGATCTATATCTTCAACAATCTCAATTTGTTTGTCCATGATCTCATTGGTAAGTTCCAAATAACAATACTGAATTAGTTCTTTTGCATTGAGGTCCGATATATTTAGTTGATAACTCCCTGAACTTAACTGTGTTGAGAGAATCGTCTTATTTGCAAAATCATCTAAACGTTGAACTGAATTCTGTAATGTCTCCAAAAGTTCTTTAATTGTAGATGAAAATTCTTGGTTTCTTAGAAGATGTAAAGCTCCGGATATTCCTGTTAATGGAGTTCTGATTTCCTGGCTTATCATATTAAGAAAATGAGTTTTCATATTATTTAAGCTTTCCACCTCTTTCTGCATTCGCTTTAATTTCTCATCATTCTCAATTTCTTTGATAATACGATTTACAATAACATTGATTTGATTTAAAAAATCGCCGGTTTTAACAAGGTATTCCTTAGCACCTAATTTCATTATTTCAACAGCGATCCTTTCATCGCCAAAACCAGTCATGAAAATAAAAGGTATTTCTATGTTTTCTTCATTTAGGTTTTGTAATAATTCTTTCCCGGTAATATCAGCTAACTTATAATCCAGCAACATTAAATACACATCTTGTGTTTTAATAAAATCCAACGCTTCCGCTCCGGAAATAGCGGTAATAATGTTATACTTTTCTTCTTCGAGTTTTGATTTTATTAAATATTGTAGTCCTACATCATCTTCGACAACAAGTATGGTATATTTTGAATCCGGAGTATAATTTGCCATTTTATTAGTTTATTTATCTTTAAATGTACTAAACTTATTTTAATTTATGAACTTAAACTATTGGTTTTTCAAGGTTTATAAAAAATTTTGATCCTACTCCTTCTTCTGACCCCACAGATATCTTTCCATCCAATCGCTCAATTGTTTTTTTAATTAATGATAAACCCATTCCTTCTCCATTCTGATTATCAGGGTTAATACGGTAAAATACATCAAATATCTTATCCAATTCTGTTTCCGAAATTCCTATACCATTATCCTCAATACTATAAATTACTCTATGCCCCTCTTCCTTTCCTGTAATTTTTATACGAGCCTCTCTATCTGTTGATCGGTATTTAATTGCATTATCGATTAAATTAGAGAATACTTGATTTATTTGAACTTCATCTGTATGACATGCCGGTAATTCATCAACTTCAATGTTAATATTCTCTTCGTGTATTTTATACTCAAAAGTACTTATCAACGAACTCATTAACTGATTCATATCTACATTAACTTTATTAATTGCTGCTCTTCCCAGCCGCGACAATTTTAATAATGCTAATAATAATTTGTCAATTTTTTGCCCACTGATCTTTATAAAACTTAATATATGAGGGATATCTTTTTCTAAGATAAACTTTATATCTTCCTGATTTTCAATTTTATTATTTTCATTAAATATTTTATCGGATAATTTATTTAAAGCTTTGATCATTTCGTCACTAAAGCCAAGTATATTAACAACCGGAGAACGAATATCATGAGATGTTACATAAACTACTTGCTCCAGTTCTTTATTTTTGGTAACTAATTCCGTATTTAGCTTATTTACCTTATCTTCAGCTTCTTTGCGACTAAAAGCATGCCCGATAATATCTGAAATTGTTCTAAGTAAAGATAGATCCTCAATTGTCCATTCATCCACTTCGTAAATATTGCTAATAACTAATAAGCCTTTAAGTTTCAAGTTAGAATAAAAAGGTATCCCAAGAAAATTAAAAATGTTATATTTTTCAAAAGCCTCCTTCTCAATTTTAGCTTCTTCCGGTAATTTAGATACATCTTCAATAAAAATAAAATCCAGTGAATCCAGCATATTTAAACTATATTCAAAAAGTTTATAATCCATTTCTTCAAACTTAGGTAGCTCTTTTAATGGATTATTGTAATTTTTATTTAAAACAAGATTTAATTTATTGTTGTTTATAGTAAGAATGCTATAACGCTCGGCCTCAATAATATTATGTAATTCCTTTAGTGAATCTTCCAGCTTTGATTCAAAATCGTCAGTTGATATGAATTGAGAAGAGATATTTATAATGGATTGCTCTATTATCAATTTCTTTTCGAGTCGTTTTGTTGAGTATTCCTCTGCTGTTTTATCAATTATTAATCCTAAGGTACCAACAATCTCTTCTTTATCATTCAACCAAGGTACCGAAAAAATTTCTATGATTCTCTTTTTTCCATCCTTTCTTTTAATACCTGCTTTATACTGTGAACTAATATTATTTTTTCGATTTTTCGTTTCCTGAAGAATTTTAGGGATATCTTCAGGTACTATAAAATCTTTTAAGTTTTTACCTAACATCTCTCCTTCATTATAACCAAATATATGATCGAATGAAGCATTTGAGAAAATAACCGTTTCATCAAAATCAATGATACTCAGCCCCTCATGCATATTTTCAACTAACGCTTTGTACTTTCTTTCGCTCATTTCAAGTTCTTGCGCTAATTTATCTTCTTGTTTAAGTTCCTGGCCCGAGCTTAACGCTCCTATTATGTTCCCGGCAGAATCTCGTATTTGCTTACTTTCCCATAATATAACTTTTTGTTTTTTTGTTGCAGTTAGAATATTTCCTTTAATCTTCTTATCAATAATTATTGAACCATCCATTATACCATTAAAAGTGTTTTTAACTTTTTTTATTTCATTTTCAGGTATAAATTTATCAAACCAGTTTGCCCCAAGTAGTTGATCCTTATTTAATTCCAGAATTTTACAGGCCTTTTTGTTTATACTGGTTATATTTCCATTTAAGTCTAAGGTAATATACATTTGATCTGATGTATCCAAGATAAAATCTGCAATTTCTTTTTCTTTTATTTTTTCTGCTTCAAACTTTCTCCGTTCAGAGACATCAAACATGTGGCCTAATAATCCAACTACGTTTCCACTATCATCTCTTAAAGCTGTTTTATAAAATATCACATCCATTACATCGCCGTTAACATTAGCTACTTTATATTCGTATTTCTGTGTAACAGGATTCTTGAAAAATGCCTCATCCATTTCATGATATTTCTTTGCTAACTTTTTAGGAGCAATATCAAAAACTGTTTTACCAATAATTTCTTCTTTGGGTAATCCTATAAACTCTGCAAAAGCCTTATTACATCCAAAATACCTCCCTTCCTTTCCTTTATAGAAAATTGGATTTGAAGTCGATTCAATAAGTTGATTTAAAAAATGACCGTGTTCACTTTGTGTTTTTTGGCTACGTAGTAGTTCTTTTTTAGTAAAATCAAACTGCTCTATAACTTTGGTTTTCTCAAAATTCCTTATCAGACCCAAACATACCTGACTTATATTCGATTTTTCAACGATGTCGTTAATGCCAATTTTATTAATGTTTCGAATAAGATTTTCACCAAACTTATCCGATGCTACCAAAATACTCAACTGAGGATTCCAATTAAAGAGTTGTTTAACTAAAGAATCTAATTTGTTCCTTACCAATTCATAATCGAAAATAACTACATCCCAATATCGATTTTTCAAACTCAACATTTCAGCATTCAAATCCTTAATATTATTGCAATTCAGAACGTATCCCAATTTTTGTACCTCTTCTGTGAGCTGCTTTATATCTTGATTTGAATAATTATAAAAAAGAGCATTAATTTTATCTTCCATTAAATTATTATTTAAGGCAAACAGCTTAATTCAGCATTCAATATATATGATTTTATAATACTTATCAACTTTTTATCATCTATTGGTTTAGGGATAAAATCATCACACCCTGATTTAGAAGCCTTGACTTTATCCTCTAGTGTTGTAAGAACCGATTGTGCAATTATCGGAACATTTTTATTCAGTTTCCTGATTTCTTTTGCCACCTCAAAACCGCTGATATCAGGCAACTTTAAATCCATCAAAATTAAGTCAACGTTTTTGTGATCATTGTAAAGTTCTAATGCCAATTTCCCATTCTCAGCATGTATAATGTGATAAATCCCTATTTCTTCGAGTAAGCCTTTAAGATACTCAAGGTTTAATAACTCATCTTCGACAATTAAAACCTTTGCTTTTTTCATAGCATTCTTTTGGTCTTTTTTAGTTAATTGAGTTGATATATTTCCTTTGGGAGCCTGTTTGTAAGGTAATGTAAAATAAAATTCGGATCCTTTCCCTTTTTCCGATTCTACCCAAATTTTTCCTCCCATTATCTCGACAAAAGCTTTTGAAATAGAAAGCCCCAGGCCTGTTCCACTATATTGATATGTTAAATCAATTTCTCCCTTATTAAATCTATCAAATACCTCATGAATTCTATCTTTACTAATTCCTATTCCTGTATCACTAACCGTAATCGTAAATAAATCTTTTTTAAAACTACATTCAATACCAACTAATCCTTTTCCTGTAAACTTAATTCCATTATTTATAAGATTTGTAATGATTTGCTGAAGTTTAGTCTGATCTGCAAATATTAAATCTTTATTTTGAGGAATTTGGATATTTTTAACTAAATCAAGTTTTTTTGATTCTGCAATTGGTGAAAAAGAGTTGTAAATGGTTTCTAACATCTCAGTTAAAGAAAATTCTCTATTATATAAATCCACATCACCGGTTTCAATTCTTGAAATATCAAGAATATCTCCAATAATTGATAAAAGTTGCTGACTACTATTGTTTATTACACTTACATATTTTTCTCTTTTATTTTGATCAAGGTCTTCCTTTAACAATAATTTGGCAAAACCTACAATTCCATTCATTGGAGTTCGAATTTCATGACTCATATTTGCCAAGAAAGACGATTTTAGCTGATCGCTTCTTTCAGCTCTTTCTTTTTCTTTAATAAGTTCCTCTTCAAATCTTTTTAAATCACTGATATCCGATATAAATCCCTCGAGGTATTTTACTTTTCCATCTTCAGTTTCAATTCCTATACCTTTTTCCCAAACCCATTTTTCTTTACCTTCTTTCGTAGTAATTTTATATTCGAGTTGGAACTGCCTTTTTTCTTTAATAGCTATTTGTATGTCTTCCCGTGTTTTTGATTTTGAGTCTGAGTGAACAATATCATTATAAGAAATCAATTTATTGTTGATTAAATGTTCTGGTTCATAACCTGTTAATTCTTTACATCCATCACTAACAAATAACATTGTATAATTCTTATCATTATTACAACGATATGCTATTCCGGGCAAGTTACTCATAAGAACTGATAACATTCTTTGCGATTCTTTTAAAGCTTTATCTGTTTTTATTCTCACAGAAATATCGCGAATTGCTGCAATATGTACTTTCTTATTTTTCCACTCAAAAAATCGCCCCGTTATTTCAACAGGAAATACCTCTCCTTTTTTATTTTTATGGTAACGAAGCGGAATAAATGCCACATTTTCCTTAATTACAGGTGATTTTAGTGTAAAATCTTTTGTTTTATCAGGTTCTGCCGATAAATCGGTATTTTTCTTTTTTAATAATTCATCAAGCGGATACCCATAAAGTTTTTCGGCTGCTCTATTTGCTTTTAGAATATTTCCCGTTTTATTTTCAATTAAAAATATAGCATCAGATTCCGACTCAAAGAGTTCTCTGTATAGTTCTTTGCTTTCTCTTATAGTATCTAGAGTACTCTTTAGCTCGGTTTTGTCAACAACAATCCCAAAAGATTTTATCGGATGTCCTTTTTTATCGTACTCAGTTTTAAATTTTTGTTTTATATACTTTATCTTCCTTTGAGGCGTATAAATTCTGTATTCCAATATTAATTCCTTTTTTTCTTCAACTGAATTTATATAGTTTTTTTGTATATTGCTTCTATCATCCGGATGAATAAGATGTAGAAAAAACTCAAAGTTTAATTCCTGAACTTTCTCTTTTTCAATTTCAAATAATTTATAAACCTCATCCGACCAGAAAAATCTGTTATTGATCATATCAAATTCCCAATGACCAATTTTTGTTATACTTTCAGCCTCTGTTAAAATTTCAACTTTATGCTCTAATTCTTTCTCAACTTGTTTCAGTTTTGTTATATCCTTAAATACACAATATGTTTTTTCGACCTCACCCTCTGTATTATAACCAATACTTCCATTAAATTCAACACCGATGTAAGTTCTATTTTTTCTTGTTAATCTGTAGTATACATTTTTTTGAGATCCGGTATGTAAAAACCTCTCATAGTTAATATTAAACTGGTTTTTATCATCATTGTGCAATAAATCCTTAAAAGAGGTTCCAATCACCTCTGATTTTTTATAACCAAGCGTATCGGACCAGGCCGGATTTACATCCACAATAACACCTTCTTTGTTTAAAGATTGCATACACAGTGGTGAATAATCATAAAATGACTGAAATATTTCACTCTTTTTAATTAGTTCTTTTTCTAAAAGCTTATTTTCAGTAATATCCTTAATTATAATCAAGGTGTGTGGTTTACTCTCCCAATTTATTTTTTGAAAAGAAAACTCAAGGTTTCTTTCAGAATTGCCTTCGAAAATTGTTACCTCGTTATATCCATGACTTAAAACCGGATATTCAAATTCCGAGTTCAGAAGAGATCCCATATCCTTATCTAATATTCCAACTGCCGAAAAATTAGCATAATGAATAATTTTCTCCTGATTTATAATCACGATTCCATCTTGTAATTTGTCAAGTATTATATTTGAAAGATCTTTTATAGACATTTATTAAGATAAAGTAGATTCAGTTTAATCGTTTAAGGAAATATACTTTTCAATTAGATTTAACAAACTGTCATAATCAATTGGTTTCGCAATATAATCATCGCAACCTGCCTCTAATGCTTTTTCGCGGTCGCCCGGAATTGCCAGTGCTGTCTGTGCAATAATCGGTATATTTGAGTTCATTGATTTAATCTTACGAGTTGCCTCAAATCCATTCATAATTGGCATTTTTAAATCCATCATTATTAAACCAATATCATCCTGATCATTCATCATTTCAACTGCTTCCTTTCCATTGTAGGCTCTTACAATATTCTCAACGCCTAAACCATTAAAAACCCGTTTAATATATTGATAATTAATTTCTTCATCTTCCGCTACCAAAACTTTTGCATTACTAAAACTTATTATTGGTTTCTGAATGTCTTCTATAGGTATAATCTTCTCTTTTTTAGTTTTTTGATAAGGTAATTCAAAATAAAAAGTAGAACCTTTATTTTTCTCTGACTCAACCCAAATCTCTCCACCCATTAATTGTATATATCCTTTCGCTATTGCCAAACCTAAACCTGTTCCACCATAGGTTCTGGACATATCAACTTCTGCTTGCCTGAACCTTTCAAATATTTTGTCTTTTAATTCAGGTTCTATACCAATTCCAGTATCTTTAACAAAGAATTTTATATGTTCGTTATTATCATTTATTCCAATTTCTATTTTGCCTTCATGTGTAAATTTTATGGAATTATTTAATAAGTTTTTTAGGATTTGTATCACTTTTATTTTATCAGAATACAATTTTCTCTTTTTTAAAGTTTTACAATAAAAGCTCAGTTCAATTCCGTTTTGTTTACAAATTTCTTTATGCTCCAAGAAAATATTGTTCGTTATTTCTTCGGGATCAAAATCTTCGTTCATTACTTCTATCTGTTGAGTTTCCAATTTAGAAATCTCGAGTATATCTTCTATAATTTTTAGTAATTGTTGACAACTTTCATTTACAATATTTACATAGCGTATCCTGTTTTCATGAGATAATTCCGGATCCCTTAGAAATTGGGAAAATCCAATAATACCATTCATAGGTGTACGCACTTCGTGCGACATATTCAATAAGAATGACGATTTAAGCTGGTCACTTTCCTCTGCTTTTTCCTTGGCTTCTTTTAATTCTTTAATATTTCGAGAGTTAAATAATGCTAAAGAAGCTAACTCTCCAAAAGCACTAACAATTCTTGCATCCGCTTTCGTAAAATTAGTAAGTTTATTTGCAATTCCGATTACACCAACAGTTTGATTTTTAATAATTAACGGGGCAATTAATACATTTTTCAGAATAACATCATCTTTAGGCAAATACTTAACCCATTCGGAATTACTAAAATCATTATTATAAACAACTTCCTTTTTTAGATAAGCTAACTCCTTTAGTCCGTGAACTAACGTAGGCAAATCGGGATCAACATTACTATGATCTCCTCCATCATCTATAAAAAGTACATTATATTCGTTACTCGATTCTGACAACAAGGCAACATATCCTGCTTTAGCTCCTGTAAGTTTTTTACAAGAATCAAAAAGGATTTTAGCAATTTTTTCAAATGAACTAAGTTCCAGGATTTTTTTAGCGCCATCCAACAATTCAGATATCTCAGTATTTTTGATCTGCATTTCGATTAATAAATCTTTAATCTTTCTTTCTGATTCTTCGGCTTGATCCTTAGCAACTAATAGTTCTTTTTCCTTATCAATTCTATCTGATATATCTTCTTTTATAGCTACATAATGTGTTATTTTATTTTCATAATTAGTTATTGGCGATATTTTGGCCTCTTCATAATATATCTCGCCCGATTTCTTTTTATTAATAAAAATTCCTTTCCATGTTTCACCCTTACCAATAGTTTGCCATAAATCGAGGTATGTTTTTGCTGTTGTTTTTCCAGATTTTAGGATTTTTGGATTTTTCCCTAAAACTTCGTCTTTCGTATACCCGGTAACTTCCGTAAACCTATTGTTAACATACTTTATATTTCCATCTACATTGGTTATAATTACTCCGGCAGGGCTTTGCTCTACAGATAAAGAAAGTTGATGTATTATTTCTTCACTTTTACTTTTCTGAATTGCAAGTGTAATTTGTTTGGCAATAAACTTAACCAACTCTAAGTCTTCATTGTTAAAAGCCGAATCATTCTCAAAATCTTTAAGAATTAAAACTCCATGTTTTTCGTTATTACTATATATTGAGGCTCCTAACCATGATTTTGGAACTTTTCCGTTAAACTTTTTATTCTCTTCTTTTATAAGTTTATTTAACTCTTCTCCAGTGTAATACTTTGCATCTTGATTTTCCAGCAATAAATCACATATGCTCTCATTTAATGGGAATCTGTGAATTTGAATCTCTTCATTCTTAACACTAATGAAATCAAGTTGGTTTTCCTTTGTTATTGCAAGGCAGATATCTTTATCGTTGAAAATTTTATGTACTTCTTTATAAATAATTTTGAAAAAATCTTTTTCATTCTCAACCACATTTATTGAAGATGTAATTGTGTTAACAAAATTCTTTACAGTTTCATTTCTCCAGTTACTTGTTATATCTGTTGTAGAGATATATTTTACAATTTTACCTTCATTCGTTTTTTTAACAGTTGTTCTATTTCTTAAATAACAACGCCTGCCATCTTTTCTTTGAATCCACAAAGATTCATCACCATAGAAATTACCAGAATCGCTTAACTGATTAAAAAAACTTGTTAGATTAGTTTCAATATCAGTTTCTCCGGTATATATTAGCATAAGTTCTTCAAGCGAATAACCCGTTATTTCGGTCATTCTGTTATTTACGTATACAATTTTCTTATTCTCAATAATAGTTAATCCATCCTGTATATTCTCTGCTATACTTTTAAACCTGTCCGTACTTTCCAATAATTGATTTGATAATTTTTTTCTATTGAATGAGTACCTAATCGTTTGGAACATTTTTTCCACATCATATTCACCCTTAACAATATAATCCTGTGCTCCTAATTTTATTGAATTTAAAGCCACTTGTTCATCACCTAAACCACTTAATACAATAATTGGCAGATGACTAAAGTTCTCTGCTAATTTTATAAATGTTTCGATACCTTTGCTATCCGGTAATCCGAGATCAGTTATAACTAATTCAAAAACTTCACTTTTTAAGGTGCTAATTGCATCTTTCAAAGTTTTTTTTATTACAATATCAAATTTGTAATTTTTAACTTCGCTTATTATTTCTTTAAATAAAAAAGCATCACCTTCATCATCTTCAAGGAGTAAAATTCTATATATTTCTTTGTCCATAACTAAATTAATTAGATTTAAATCATATATTTAGTTTGCTCCGGGTTGGGTTTAGTTAATAAATCTCAAGGTTTAGGTGGATATTTAACAACAGTCAACCAAAAATTATCTACTGCTTGCACAACTTTCTGAAACTGCTCTAAACCTACCGGTTTTGTAACATAACAGCTTGCCCCGAGTTTATAAGATTTTATAATATCCTCATCTGCTTTTGATGTTGTGAGTACAACAACCGGAATCATTTTGAAATCATCGTCCTTTTTTATTTCATCCAAAAATTCTTTTCCATTCATTTTAGGCATATTTAAATCAAGCAATATCAGATCCGGTCTTATGGCTTCGGTGTATCCATTTTCTTTTCGCATATACGATAATGCTTCCGCACCATTGTTTACTACATTAATATTTATTTTCACTTTTGACAATTCCATTACTTCTTTAGTGATCTCTACATCCTGAGGATCGTCTTCGATTAACAGGACCTGGATAAATTTTAAATCGTTAGTCATAATTTTTTAATTTTTTAGGTATTGTAAAATAGAATGTTGATCCCCCTTGCCTGCCAGCAGGCAGGTTTCTTAATTCTGATTCTATCCAAATTGTTCCCTTGTGTCGTTCAATAATTTTCTTGCAAATTGCAAGGCCAATTCCTGTTCCGGCATATTCCTCTTTTGTATGCAAGCGTTGGAACACCTCGAAAATCTTTTCTTTATACTTCATGTCCATACCTATTCCATTATCACTGATCGAAAATTCCCAGTTATTATTGTTTTCTTCAACACTAATTTTTATAACAGGAGGTATATCCGATTTGAACTTGATAGAATTACCAATTAAATTTTGAAATACCTGGATCATTTGGGATTCATCTACCTTTAATAACGGTAATTCATCAATTACTAACTGAGCTTGATATTCTTCAATACTTAGTTGTAAATTTTCAACTACCTTTTTAACTGTCTCGTTTAAATCTGTAGGAACAAATTCCTTACCCCTTGTAGAAACCCTTGAAAGGCTTAACAGATCAAGCACAAGAGTTTGCATTCTATCGGCTCCGGTTGTGATATAATTGATATATTGATTAGCCTTTTCATCAACTACACCGGAATATTTTTTTGCAAATAATTCGGTAAAATTTTTCACTTTCCTTAATGGTTCCTGTAAGTCGTGAGAAGCAACATATGCAAATTGTTCCAGCTCTTTATTAGAGCGCTCAAGTTCATTAACGGTATTTTCCAGTTTTATTTGTGCGGTTTTTCTTCCCGTAATATCTTGTACCGTACCAATAGAACGTAAAGGTTTCCCATCATTATCAAACGATGTATTACATTTTTCCAGAACATATTTAATTTTTTCACCTTTTAACAATAACTTATGCTCAATTTGATACGATGTTTTGTTTTTAAGAGAGTCCGAATAGGCTTTGTTTACCATTTCCCTGTCATCCGGATGAATTGATTCGAGAAAAGCTTCATAAGTAGCCTTGAATTGTTGTGGTTCCAAATCGAAAATCCTGTAAATTTCATCGGACCAATCTAATTTATTATTTACAATATCTAATTCCCAATGTCCAAGTTGTGCTATTTTCTGAGCTTCTTTTAGTATTCTTTCTTTTTTTCTGAGATCTTCGTTCAAATCAGCCAATTCTTCATTGTTAGCTCGCAATTCTTCTTCTACTGCTCCCAATTCTTCTATTTTTTCTTTTAGTTCTTCATTTTGAACTGTATACTCCTCATTTAAAGCTTCATATTCTTCATTTTTTTGTTTTAATTTTAATTCAGTTTTTTTCCATTCAGTAATATCGGTTACAATTCCTTCTATGGCAACAGGCTTTCCATTATCATCTTTTATAAGAACATTACGCTGATTTAACCATCTTTCTTCACCAGATTTATGTATAATTTTATATTCATACCTTACCGGCATTTTATCGTTTAAAAGATTTCTCCATTCTTGCTGAAAATACTCTTTAAAATCAGGATGAATAGATTCTCGTATAAGTGTTGGCGAATTATAGAAAACTTCCGGTTCATATCCGAAAATCTGTTTGGAGGCAGGGCTAACATATTCATAAATACCTTCGGGAAGTGACATCCGGTAAATCATATCTGTGGCATTTTCCAGCAAACGAATGTACCTTTTATGCTTTACTTCAAGGTCCTCGTTATTTTTAATCAACTCTTCACGAGATTTGCTTTTGTCGATCATAATCAGTTTTCATTTAAAAATTCAATAACTAGGTATTTTTACTTGGTATTAACAATTTGTATTATATCAACTTCCTTTGTTTTAGTTTTTTATATTTTCAAATCTTATTTTTCAATAATGTTTAAGTTTATAGGCTAAAGTACCTTCTTATAAAGCTATCATTTTACAAATGCCTATTATATAGTCTATTACAAAAAATATATCTATCTAAAACTGGTCTTTTCATTTTATTAAACTTTATTGTCAAATTAAGCTTTATAGCTTCCAATTAGGTACTTATAATCCTATACATAATTAAATCTAATCTTGAATAATTAATAGGGTATTAATACCTAATTATTGAATTGAATAATATATTCTATTTATATAAGGAAGTATATATGGAAAAGTGAATAATTATCTTTATCTTACAGAAGTATAAACCATAGATCTTACATTATTAATCAGTAACTTGAATTCGTTTTTACATATTTTTTTCATATTTTTAGTGTACATAATCAAAACTTAAAGTAATGAATTATAAGCTCCTAATTTCCATCCTCTGCTTTTTGTTCTTACACCAAGTCTCTATCTCACAAACAAGTGCCGAGGTCTATTTCCTATATCCTACACCAGGTGAACTGATTGCGGTAATAGATGAAGGTCAGTTATCTTTTGATAACAAACTGATGAATCCAACTGAAAATCTTTCAAAGTATATAGATACTAAATCGAGAAATTTAAATCTTGGGATTTATATGGCAGACATGGCGTATGCCGCGTTTTTTTCGAGAAGGACCAAAGTTTTAAATTACTTAGAAGTTATTGGTCAGTTAAGTAATTATCTTTTAATATCATCTCAGATAAAAGAAAACCTGGTAAATGATTTTACCGAGAACATTGATAATTTCGACTCAATTTATCACTTTACCAATGTATATTACTACGATATAATGAATGAACTGGAAGCCAATAATAATCAAAATGCGATGACGTTGATTATTGCAGGCGCCTATATTGAATGTATTTATATTGCTGTAAATCTTGCCGGTGATTATGAGGAAAATAGTGCTTTAATTCAAAAAGTGGCAGAGCAAAAATATGCTTTTAATAATTTAGTTAAATCATGTGATTTACATAAAAACAACCGAAATCTTGCAGCGATATTGGTTTATCTCAAAGATATACAAGCTATTTATGACATGGTAAGGTTAACTGAAGGAACCAAACGGGAAATAATTCGAACTCCGGATGGAAAAATACGATTTAAAGGAGGGCCAACCCTTAAAATGGAGAAGGAAGAATTTTACAAGTTGAAAGAGACGATTTCAAGGATAAGAACTGAAATAGTAAATAATAGTTAAATATGATTATAAAAACATACATATTGGGTTTACTATTTCCGTTGGTAATGGACACTTCGGCTAGTGCAATAATAAAGAATGATGTGGAATGTTTAAATTTCCTGGAAACAAGTAACTGTAGTTATGAGTTTGCTGAAGGAAGATATAAGCGCAGTGGATTATCAAGAAGGTATGATTTGGAAATAGGAAAAACTGTTAGATACGAACTTGTATTTTATGGTGGCATTGAAATTGTTATTCAATGTTGTACGGAAGATGATTTTTATCCGATTCATTTTAAACTAATAAAATCGGAAAGCGGAAAAGTTATTTACGACAATAAATACAATAATTATATTGATAATTTGAATTTATTACTTGACCATACCGAGTTACTGGCTGTTGAAATTACAATTGATCCTAAAGAAAATAAAATAAAAAAATCTAAAGATGGGAAGGCATGTATAGGTATGGCAATTTATATGGAAGATAATTTTAATACGAGATAATAAAAAAAATATACAAATGAAGATTCATCATTTATTAATTGTAGCGATCATTATCATTGCCGGTTTTACAAATCCTGCACATGGTCAAAAATGTCATGAATTTCATAAATCAAAAAACTGCCGGATGGATGATATTGAAGGATTCAAACTAAGTAGTTTATCGCGTAGTCATTATTTAGGGGTCGGAAAAACAGTAATTTATGAAGTTGTATTATATGGTCAGAAAGAAATAATTATTCAGTGCTGCACAGAGGAAAAGTACTATCCCTTGCGCTTTAAATTAAAAAGCTCTGTTAACGGAGAAGTTATTTTCGATAATAAATATGATAACTATATCAATATGATTAGTCTGGCATTAGATCATACCGAATTAATCACCATTGAAATTACAATTGTATCAAATGATGAAAATGTCAGTGTTATGCAAGGAACAAAAGCCTGTGTTGGGCTTGCAATTTATATGGAAAAAACTCAAGTCAGGAATTAGTAAAACTTATAAAATATCCCATGCTCCTCGAGTAAAATCAGGAATCTGAACAAGCATACCTGATTTTTAACAGAAGTCCTTGATAGTTCAATGATTGAGGACCATTCCTCCATATTCACCAACTTCACGAGCTTTTTCTCCTACTTCTTTTGTAATTGGATGTTCATACTCAGTTAACATTTTTTCCATTTTTTCTGCTGATAAAAAACTATGAGCATCAGGTTCTACCGATTTTATACTATAATTTGGCAGATAATTCTTTACAATCCTATTCACATCCATTCCTGGAATTCTGGATTAAATATAGAGATTATTAATAAAACGAAGTCCCCAACTGAAACATTGGCATGTACATTGCAATTAGGATTACACCTACCAGCAAACCCACAAAAATGATCATGATAGGTTCTAAAACACTACTGATCATACCTATTCTATGCTCCAGTTCGTCGGAATACTGATCGTTTAATTTTGCAAAAACAGTATCAAGCTGGTTTATTTCTTCGGCAACTTTGGTAAGCGAAACAGTTCGTTTATCAAATATTGAAAACTGTTCCATGCTTTCATGCAAAGGTTTTCCATACAAGATATCATTCTCGATGGTTTCCAAAGCCTGTTGATACGGATAAAATGTTATCATATTTTTGATAAGCTGTATAGCCCTTAGCATAGGAGTTTTAGATCCGATTAATAATGCCATTGACTGGCAAAACCTTGCCAGGTAAATTTTTTGAACCAATACACCAAACATTGGGATTTTTAGTAACAATTTAGTTGAAAAACTTCTATACCAGTTCTTTTTTCTGATTATATATAAAAACAGAACGATTGAAATAATAATTAAAAAAGTTAAGCCTAAGTATTCTGAAAATACATTTGATAGCTTAACAATCGTTTTGGTTAGTGCCGGTAAATCTCCTTTAAATCGTTTGAAAACATCCACAAACATGGGTACAATAAAGTTCAGCATGAAAATAACTGCGCCAATTGCTGTTACCAGTACCAGTAAAGGGTAAGTTAAAGCGCTTGTAAACTGCTTTCTCTGTTTTATCTTTTTTGAAAAGTATATACTTAAATCTTTTAGTACATTATTTAATTTACCGCTTTCCTCACCAATACGTATGCTGTAATATTCATATGGAGTAAATTCCGACGAGCTTTCCATTGCTTCCGACAAACTAACACCCTGCAAAACCCGGTTTGTTAAGTTTTCGAAAATAGCTCTGTCTTTCTTTTTTGTTTGCTCTTCTACAATAATGTCCATAGCGGTACGCACATCAGTACCTGAAGTTAACAGAATATTTAATTCGGAATAAAATTGTTCCTTTTTAGGGTCTTTTAATCCTTTTTTTCCAAATGAAATATCTTTACTTAAAAAATCAAATATCCCCTTCCCGTCTTTTTGTGAAGACTTCAAGGTAGATTTTTGTTTTTTCTTAATATCTGCTAAATCAATACTCATTTAAAGATTGTGCTATTTACTTTTTCTTCACTCTGATATTCTTTATAAAAAGAGAATGGTAACGTTTGTTTATGTAATTTTACTTCGAACGAGAAATGTTTTACCATTCCCGTATTTCCATGTTGCAATTTATACTCAATATTTGAATAATCCAGCTTAAAAGTATCAATATTTTCCTGATACCTTCGAATTATACCATCACTTGAAAATTCGTATTCACATACTTCGTTTTTATTCTTAAATTCCAGTTCATAAATACCATATTCAATTTTATGGTAACGCTCAAAATCATTATTCAGAACGGCTTTTAATTGCAATGCTCTTTGGTTTGTACCATAATCTTTTAAAATTCGTTTATTTGAGCTTACTAACTGCATATATAAACTTATCGCCAATACAATAACTATACTTGTAATGGTTAATGCTACAAGTATTTCTACGAATGTATATGCCGGTAGTTTTTTCAAAATGTTATTCCGATTTTCGCCTCCGGAACTCAAAATTAATTTCTTTTAACCTCAAGTTTAAGAATTCGGAGTATTTAATTCTTATCACATAATTCCAAATCCTTTTTTAAACCATATTTCAAAAAACGGATCAACAAATGATGATTGGCCTTTGGAATAAAAATGAATTATATCTTTCAATTCAAGTACTTTTTTATTTTTAGAGATATTTCTGGGTGTTCCAAGTTTAAATTCTTTGACTGTATCAACAGAAAATAAATGCTCCGATTTATGAGCAATTGCATTCAATAAATTAACCTGCGTATTACTTAAGTTATCAATCGTTTCCTGATAAAAAATCGAATTTGTATTCATTACATTTTCAAGGCTTTGCTCAATTACCTGATCTGTAACTTCACTTTCTGTCAATAACCAAATCTCATTTGCTAATTGTTGCAAATAATAAGAGTGATCGTTTACTAAAGTTGCTATTTTGTTTGCATCAGGTTCCGAGATTATTTTATTTGTTTTTTCAAACTGAGTAACCATATAATTAATCCAGTGTTTTCTTTCAATTTTATTTAAAAGGATTAAGTCTCCAAACCTATAAAACGGCCTGTTTTCCTTATTAAAAATGTTAAGCATCATATGTCTTTTGCTGCCATATAAACAGTATGAAACATTTTCGTGATGCATCCAATAAGATCTTAGCTCTTGTTCAAGGTTTTCATAGTCAGCAAACTTACTTATACTTTGAAACTCATCAATACAAACGATTATCTTAAAATTTCTTTTTGAGGCTATATTTTCCGGAAGGTTTAAAATTTCGTCTTTTGCCAGCACCGCTTCTTTCCAATCAAAACTAACGGATAAGTCTGTTTGAGGATCTAATCCAAATGAAAAGCGTGGTATTAGTTTTTTAAAAAATTCTTTACCGGTATTTAATATTTCGTTACTTTTTGAAATGGTAGCTTTAATTACTTCCTGGGTATAATTCTTTAAAAATGATTCTTCATCACGAAAAGTTTGAATATCTAAAAAAACGAATTTTATATTCTTATTATCTAATCTTTTTACAGCTTCCTTCACTAATGAAGATTTACCCCACCGCCGAGGTGAAATTAAAATGGAATTATTGCCGCTTTCAAAATTTAACTGCAAACGATCAATTTCTTTTGTCCTATTTACAAAATGTTCGCCGGTTACAACTTTACCAAAAATAAAAGGTGACTTCATTTCAAAAACCTTATTTATACCCAAAGGTATAATACCTAAAGGTATAAAACAAATCTTTCTTACTAATTCTTTTCAATAATTATGAGCTCGTTTTGCTCATATAATATCCTGTTTTGCAAATCGTAAGCAACAATATTCAGTTGAAATAATTCCTCATTTTCTTCGTATTCCGTTACCGATCTTTTGATAACAATATTTCCATAATTAAATTCTTCATCCAGGAACTCATTTTCTGCTTTAGTTTGCACCAGTACATCATTTGCTAAAATATATGCTTTGGTTTTTAGGCTATTGTTAGAATTTTTACTAATGTTAAGTATTAAAACCAAAGCAAACGAGAATGCAATGGTAACAATCAGCATCGCAATTATTGCTTCTATTAAGGTAGAAGCTTTTAATCTATTGAATATTTTAATTTTAAAAACCAATTATAGAAAGTTTGTTCAAAAATAATTTTTAATTCGTAGAATTTCGAAAAATAAATGGTACAAACTTTAAGCATGTACCATTTTTAACTATTCCTAAATTTGTAATTATTCAATTTGTAAAGGATCGCCAGGCCCTCCCGGGTCTCCTATTTGTGTAACATTTATTGTTCTGGTTATACCACCACCGGAAATTGTTATGGTACCTGTTTGATCCCCTAAAACTTCATTACCGGAAACAGTAATAGTCTGATTATTACTACCGGAATTTGATGAAAGAGTTAACCATGTGCTTGACAATATGGTCCAATTAACATTGGAGGTTATATTAAATGTAGTTGAATAAACACCATTTCTAAATATTATTGCAGATTTATTTACTGCTAGGATAGCTGAAGGGGTTTCCACGTAATTAAACTGACCAGCCATCGTGTTGTTTGCTTCATTGCTTTCATCATTCTGGTTGTCAGCATCGATTTTTGCAATAATATAATGGGTCCCTAAACTTAAATTAGCCGGTAATGTAAGATTTATAATATAACCTCTGTCATATGCATTAATTAAGGTTCCTACATCTTGTTCCGCCAGTTTTATATCGCCGGCATCCAGGTTAGCATCATCGGATATGTAGATATATAGTTTGCAGGCATTTGACACCAAATTACCGGAATTTCTGATTGAAACATCAACATCAATGGTTGTTTCATTATCGTTAACAGCTGTTGGGCAGGTTATACGGCTAACAGACAAATCAACAAAATCTTCCGTAAATTCATTAACAGGTTCTCCTTTATAATGGTAGGTGTATTTATTGATAACATTACCATGATGATCTTTAACAAACTCCAACCTGCCAAAATCATCGTATATATAAGTTGCTTTTTTGTTATCCGGCCCTGTTTGTGATGTCATTCCAACTAATGGATCATAGGTATATGATGTCATTTGAGCATCCGCGGGGTATAATCGAAGATCATCAAACCAGATTTTACCTGAATTATCACTACCATAAACCCATAAAGTTAAGTCCGTTACTGTAGAACCATCAAATGTTGCCGGTAAAGTATATTCACCTTCAACGTAAATCCATTGATTAGTAACTGTAGTATTAGCATTACCCACTGAATTATAAACACCATTGGCTTTCTTGAAATACAAAGAAACTACAGCTTTCGGACCATTTGAATAAACCCATCCGGAATACCTATACCTTTTAGGTAAACCTGATATAACCGGCTTTAATTTAAATACTTCGTAACGCCTTTCCCAAATTGACTGAGATGGATTGGATAATGTATATTCTAACGATCTATCTCCGGAATATGACCTGGTAGTTACACAATCATCAATTACAAGTGACATTAAATCTTCTTCCTCTCCCTCAAAGCTTGTAAAGAAAGTTTCGTTGCTAACTGCATTTTCTACCTTAGCAATTGGGTATTGCCTACCATAACCCCAAATAAATGATTGATTATTATCATTTATTTTATGGTACTGTAATATGTTACCATAGTTATCATAAGCATCTATATTAATTTGTTCCTTACACCTACTATCAATAGTAAAATTACTGGTTACTTCTTGATAATTACTTAATGGAACATTTGTTTCCAGCTTGTATGTCTTATTTAGCATAAAATTTCCTCCAAATAAAAATCCTTGAGGATTCATTACGCAATCGTAACAACCGAAACGATTGATTGTAGAAGTTATTACTTTATTATTTTTGTATTGAATCGTTTCAATAGGATAGTTCATCAAATTGTTAACCGAATTAGCCATACTATACGTGACTAAATCATTTGGAAAAGATACCGGATATTTAAATTCTGTTTTTAGCTCTTCTCCATTACTATCGGAGGTAATAATACTAGTTAATTGTTTATGCCCACTACCTTCATACTTATAATTTGTAGCCTTTGAATTATACTTTGTATCGTCCTGAGAGTTGTATGTATATTTCGTTACACTACTTTGAACAACCCAAGGGGAGATAATATCATATTCAGCAAAAAAATAGCTATAACGTGTTTTGCTTCTCCTGCTACTCCCTTGTCCACAATACAACGTCATTGAACCTTCTTTTTGTGAAAATACTGATGATATTTTTTCAACTGCTTTTATTTTATAAGTATTTACAGTTTTCTGTACTTTATTAGAAGTGTTATCATAAACAGTTACTTCTTCTAAAAGCCCCCGGTACCAGTCTAAATTAGAATTTGGTGGGTACGGTTGTGAAATTTCACAATCTCTGGTAAAATAGGTAGGTGGATTATTACAAAAAGTACTCACTTGATAATCATAAATTTTCATTTCAGACCTTGTGTATATCGGAGAACCATCAACATAAACATCTTCATCCACTCCAAATGCACCGGGCATTTTATATTTATACCAGGTATATCCATTGCCCGTTATTTCTTCTTTTACTTCTGTATAACCTACATGGCTACCATGGGTTGTACCTAAACCTGACAAGCTATGGGTTTCAAAACTTATTTGAGAGGGAAAATCCTCCGGATCACAACTCAAACCTGAAGTCCAGTTTTTTGCATATTGGGGAAGCTGGGCTATCTTACCGGAAGTTGTACTTGCATCAGAGGACAATTCGTAATGATATTTTTTTTCGATAAACTGACTACCATCTTCCGAATGTGTAATTGACTCTATCCTAATACCTCCACCTTTAATATTACTGCCTAAATCAAATAGATTATCCGGATTTTGAAATTCATGCAATTCATAGTTAAACTGTGAATATCCACCAGTAGGATAATCTACCTTTTCCAGTAAACATGCAAAAATATCATCCTCATTGCAATTTCTATCAGCACCATCTATGAATTCTTCTGTTCCTGTGTATGTTTTTAAAGGAAAAATACAATGTTGACTTCGCAATGTCTCATCATAATAGTCGGGGTAATAATAGGTTTTTGTCTTTGACTGTGTGACATTACTATTATAATACCCCCAATAATCTTGAGAAATACTCAACCTACTTGGTAACTGTTTAGTATTATAATGAAAAATATATGAAGGTTTTGTAGTACTTTCTCCGTATTCTTGCACTGATTCAAGTTTTAAACGTTTCCCTATAGCTTCATTAATGCCATTGGTTACAAAATGCGAATAAGATAAACTATAACCCTTAACAAATTCATTACGTAAATTATAAACAGAGATATCAGTTAGTGCCTTTGCCCCTGTCAAATCTTCTCTATTTAATCCTCTTGTGAACCTAACAGTACCACCATTCCAGTTAATAGATCTTAGCTTCTTTGTTTCAACAACATACTCAACTTCATTATATTCGGTAAACCAGACCGTATAGCCATATTCACATCTATAATAATATTTCTTGTGACCTCTTTGCTCATAAGTTATTTCTTCATCATCATATTCAAAATTAATTACATTACCTTTAGCATCAGTTACCGAACCAAGCAGCCACGATGAATTGTAGGTCTTTGTATAGATATCTTTTTTTTCAGGTACCTTCCAATTAGGGAAAGTTACTATTGTTTTACTTTCTTCAGCCTTGTTAAAATAATATTTAATGCCCCTTGCATCGATAACGGTAAAAGCGGTAATAGAACCGTTGCTATCCATCTCTTTAGTAATAACAATATCACTTTGCGGTATTAAATGGACATTTTCATCTTTATCAAAAGCAAACTTGAAATTTAAGTTTAAACAGTTAACATAAAAATAATCGGGCTGGGTATCGATAGTCTGATTTCGCACCCCATTGAAAATTCCACTACTAATATAATTTGTTATATTACCGTTTTGAAATAGGCCCGTTCTATATTCATTTTGATTTTCATGATAATATCCGGTAAAATCGTTTTCATATACTTCCAAATAATGAAATCCGTCATCAGGTAAACCTTGTACCGACCTCGTTATAAGCCCACCTGCATTGAGTGACCAGCCTAATCCAACCCAACTAGCTATATCTTCAACCTTATTTCCCTTTGCATGGTAGCTTATGGTAACAGGTATACTTAATTCTTTTTGCTTAATGGTATAAAACGGAATTTGTATCTCTGGTATACCCGTATAGTGGCTAACCGGGAAATCGATATATTCCCCTAAGGCCGATGCTGTTGGTGATGGCGGCATTATATTTACATTTGATACATTGGAATCGTCTTGTCCAAAACAGATATTGTTAGTAACTGTAATTATCAATAGTATTTTTATTATTTTTCTCATTTTTGTTTTAAATTTTTTATATCATTCTCTTTTATTCAAAGAAACTAATTAGGGCAAATTATCTTTAACATACCTTACCCAGAGAGCATCATTCTTATCTGCATTCCAAAAACCTACTCTATTTTCAAAATACTTGATACTAAAATACCCGTATAAAGTATCATCTTTTCTTACAGAAATACTCATCTTTTTTTAAATAAATATGGATATTCTTTTATCATAAAAGCATTTATATCAGCTAACCTTGATTTAAAGTTTGGCTTATCGAAAAAACCTTGAATTAAGGACAGGTTTTTGTAGAGTAAATCAGATATATAACTAATCTGCTTTTTGTAATATTCTTCAAGTTCCTTTTCTCCGGAGAGTTCATTATGATAATAGTTAAATTCTGAAAACTTTATTTCCAGAAATCTAAATAAATTAAATAAACTAATTCCTTTATCTTTAAAGGTTGAGCTAAACAAAGTTGGTTGAAAATCTCTTCTGTATTTTTCAATTTTTAACATAAAAGTATCAGACCAAAACTCTATTGAATAATCATCTTTAGTATTTACCTCATTCCTTTTTACAAAACCATGTTTTTTAATTAGTTTTGAGAAACATATATCTATGTGTTTTAGAATTTTTTTATTCATCACTTAATTATTTTATATATACGCGTATTCCACTACTAGTTGTAATGAATCTAGGCATTTTAAATTGAACCAGTTTCGAGAAATCATCAGCCCATTTATAGCCATGCCGTGTTAAGTAATCTATTTCACGAGCTAATACTGATTTAGGATCTAACATTGCTGGGTTAAACTCTCCAGCAAAAACTACATCATCCCCTCTTTTAATTACATCTATAAGAAAATTTTCATTTTTTGCCCATGTCCATGCATCATCTGTAACGTTAAGAAAATTTGCACCAACTTTTTTCGCATATTGCCTATACGTTGCTCTTGGTCCAATTACAGATACTCCTTTAGATGTAGCTTGTTTCGTTGTCTGTCTAACCATATTTGCAGAGGCTGTTCGTGTAGTCCCTCCAATACATGCTTTCAGGCCAGCACACTCAGCAACTCCTAAACCAATATGAACAGCAGCCATAAAATAATTCCCATCTTCCCAGGCTTCTCCTGATCTTTTAGCTGATCCCCATACAGGTAGATAATGTTGCCAGTCACCAGATTTGAAATAATCGCTCCAACCAACAGCATTTTCATAACTAAATACTTTTTCTAAATAGTTTGATGGCGTATCGTACCAAGAGGTTGCGGTAGACTTCTCTTTGTAATGAATGGACATTGTTTTCCCGGCAAACTTACCATCTTTGAAATTGTAAATTACCATATTGCTTCCACCAAGCTCTGACCTGCGCACTAAATTTCCATTTACTACATCGTATTCAATCTGTCCATCAGGATCAATTACCCTTATTGGATTGTTAAAGAATGCCCCATAAAGAGTTACATTATATTTATTTTCAACAATAGGGTCCGACACATGCCATCTTCCCAATTCAGGGTCATACATCCTAGCCCCATAATCTAACCATCCTAATCCTAATTCTTCATGCAACTCCTTACCATTATATAAATATTGGTTTGGTTTTATCCCACTTGTGCGTTCACTTAATCCCAGCATTTGCATACCAAATGGGAAGTAGCTGTCTTCCTGTACAATTTCGGCTGTACCATTATGATCATAATCGGCAAATACCACCCGGTTATTTCCTAAATGGTCTTTTAAGAAATATTCGTAATTTATTTCACCAGCATCGCCAAAGGTTATTCGGCCTTCGGGGGTTAAAATATATTCCAGGTTAAAAGATTCTGTAGTACTACCTCCTGGTAATACAGGATACCGAATATGATGTAAATAATTAAACGGACCAATGTAATGTCGTGTATCTCTAATTGGTAAAACATTTAAACTATTGCTTAGCTTATTGCCAGTAGCATCATAATCGATACTAAAGTGTTGTGTACCTTTAGAAACAGATGCAAGCAGATTAAGGGTATTATAATTAAAATTTAAAGCCTTATTAGCATCATCGATCATATTCCCGTTATCATCGTAAAGGTATTCTGTTCCGGCACTGCCCGCTACGCCATCGTTAAATCCGAGATTAGCACTACCTACTGCAGCATCACCAACCGCCACCAGTTTATTTCCATTGTATACATAATCCAGGTTATCAATTTCTCCATTCTCTGCTCCGGCATTACGCGAAATACTTTCAATGTTGCCATTTAAATCATAGGTAATTCCCTGCACATCATATAATCCGTTTGTCCAATTGGAATTATCGCCATAATAAGCATCGGTTAGTCGATTAATATCATCATATTTAAATCCATACCCGCGTTTTTTCTTGAAAGTTCCGTTGGTATTCCAATACATACCGGTTATATTTCCATTGTAGTTTTCTTCTATGGTTGGATCAATGTTTGTAACCGGATTGTTATAAACCAGCTCCATACCAAATAAATCTTTACTATTGCTTAAGTCTGCATCGTTTACTTTAGTTAGCCAGCCACGAATATTGTATTTGTAATCAACCTCCTGTAAGTAATTTGAACCTCCATCTTCGGAATGCATTTTCTTGGCAATCTGCTCACCGTTTTCGTTGTATTCATAGGCAGTCATCAGAACTTTGTCAGCACTGTTATTTCCATACTGGTGGTAATGATGGGTTAAACGGCCTGCATGGTCGTATGCATAAAATTCCCAGATATTTTTTTCAACCGGGTCTAAACTTGCATCTATTGTATGAGTTAATTTTGTTTGCGTTACTTTACCCACAAAATCATATTGTGTTGTCAGAATATCGAAACCACTTAAATGATTTTCTGCTATAGTTTGAATTATTCGCCCATACTCATCATAATAATTTACAGTTACATAATATTCCGATTGATCAAGATTCCAAACTAAAGTTCCTGTTACTTGATTTATGGGTTTAGTTTCTCTCGTTACTGCATCGAAACCTGAAGGTAAACTATAATTATAACCATATGAGCTTAAACTGTTATAATTATCATAATAGATTACTGTTAGTAAGTCAGATTCTGTAATTGCAGCTTCCGAAGGATAGCTACTATTTAGCGTGTATTTATATGTTTCACTGGTATTTATACTTTCGTAATGAGTACCATGATTTTTAAAAGCCGTAACTAACTGGTTATAGTTAGAACCGGTTATTTGAACAATACCAGTTATTATTGGGCGGTTCAAGACATCATATTTGGTAAAGCTCCATTTGCCCTGAGATCTTAAATTACCATCCTGGGTCAATATTAATCTGTCTCTATTATCATAAATCATTAAAACTTCATCAGCTCCAGGTATTTTCTTCTTAATCATCCTGCCCTTTTCATCATATTCATAATAATAAATTAACTCACTTAAACTTGCTGGTGTTAAGGATGTACCTGCCTGATTTGTTGCTTTAGGAGGCAACACATAACGCAGACGATCGAAATCATCGTAAATATAATAAGTCAATAAATCAGCGTTTCCATCACTGGTTTTCTTTAAAATAGTTTTCCCGGTTAGATCCACAAATTCTATAACCGAATGGTCATTTTCGTCAATTGTTTCGTTTTTAAACAAATTACCGACAGAGTACGTACCTGTATTTGTACAATTTCCTGAATTATCAACAGTCCAAATTATAACACCATCGGAAACTGTATTGGTTAAATAATTCATGTCAACAGTATGCCCTGAATTAGGTATACTTCCGTCGTGTGGTTGCCAATCGGCTCCCGGTGCTCCCTTTTCTAATACACGGTTTAACGGAGAATTGTCAAACACTTTCTCGGCAAAAGGATAAGCAGAATTAGCAATATCCGACTGGTTATTATAATAAAAACCTTGTTCGCCTGCAGCTTCTCCACGAAAAGCACCATTTTGAGATTTAACCGAATAAGGTAAATATTCACGAACCTGCCTTCCTAAATGATCATATTCAATATGTAATACGATATCCTTTTTTGCAGGACTGCCTTGTTTTATAACCGTTTGAACTTGTCTACCCAATCCATCAAAATAATTAAAAACTGTGCTTTTTTGTTCTACTGCCAAATAATCAATACTGTTCTCAGTAGAACCAGAAATTAGCGCTGTTTCAGTTTTAACAAAATTATGGTCAAAATGATTATCAGATACTGCAAAATAATCGATTTGAGCCGTAAACTTTGTTCCTGCCGGGGCATGAAAACCAGGGCTCAATATTATCTTCCTTTTTGCAACCACTGTAGTATCGCCTGTTATAGGTTCGCTTAACGTAATATTTTCTTCAAGCTGCCCAAAAACAGTAGCGGTAAGAATAAGGTTTAAACCTAGGGTTAGTAACTTTCTCATATTTGTTAGATTATTAGTATCAAGATATGAGAATCAAGAGCTATTAGCTGTTAGTTCTTAGCTAAAAGCAAATCTTGAAACTCTATCTCTGTTTATTTCATTAATTTTTTTAATTCTTCTATTTCATTTTTTAATTCGGTATAATCACTGTGTTGCTTTTCAATTAATTCTTTTTGGTTATCAATTTCTTTTTGTTGTTCAATTGTATGTAATGTCAATTCCTCTATCTTCTGTAAAAGCTTGGCATTCATTTCACCAACGGAAATACCGTTCGCTTCTACTTCTTCGGTTGTAGGAATTTCAGGTAAGTGTTTGTTTTCTTTAATGTAGGAATCGAGTTCCTGTAAAGGCATCAGGTTGTAATCGTCTTCGAAAACGAAATCGGCCCAACCGTCGTTGGTGACAATAACTTCCTTGGCTCCAATGGTGCCATTAACCGAAAGCTGGTGTGTTGGGTTAGTAGTTCCGATGCCAACATGCCCAATACTATTTACTATTAAACCAGTTACAGCTCCATTACTTCCTCTTACCCATAGTGGATATGAATTAGAGGTATTATCTGTTGTTGTTATAAGTAGTCCCGATCTTCCACTACCAGTTCCAGAATTCCTTATATGTGCGGTATAAGCTGCACCCGATTCTAAAATATCTAATTTATACCCAGGATTTGTATTTCCAATTCCGACTTTACCATTATAATTTATAAACAACCTAGTTTTAGCACCAGTAATATAAGCATCTGTAGTAGCAAAATACATTTTTGTCCCATAAGAACCATCGCTTCTAACATATATGCCTGCTTGTGCATTTCCTGCATCACTTGCACCCCATGTAATTGCATTTCCAAAATGATCGGAATTTGAGCCAGTGCTTAAGTGAATGGTTCCATAGCTATGACCAGGAATCGTTTCGTTCCAATTTGCTGATGCACCTTCAATGTGTAATTTTGTAATAGGATCTTTAGGTCCAATTCCAACTCTTCCAAAAGTATTTACAACGAATGGAACTTTATCTAATGTTCCATCAAAATCAGTATCAGTTCTTATCGCAAATGCATCACGAGCATCATTTGCATAAATATCCATAACCAAGTGACCATATTTTCGACCAGTAATAGAAGCGGCAGAAGTTGTTAACCCAGGATTTAGATTAGTTACATCAACATATGGCTTTAACAGCATATAATGATCGCCACCTATATCTAATCTCAAATTTCCATTAATTTCCAACTTTTCATCCGGGCTTATTGTTCCAATACCGACATGACCGTTGTGTTGCAGTTTCATCATTACCAAATTGCCAACACTTTGAATTTCGAAACCATTTGCAACGCCTAATCCTTCTCCACCAACTCTAATCCTTGCAATATCATTGAGCCATGATAACCTTACGCTTGCACTACTATTATTTGGATTATAAGACACAGGATCTTGTCCAACCAGAATTTGCATAAGTAAAAGGTTTAGGCAGCTAAATAATAATATTTTCTTTTTCATATTTTTTATTTAAATCAGATTGTAAAGTTTTTTCTTATTTGCTAATATCTTTCTATCATAACATTGATTCGTAATTGGTACTAATTCATTTTTACTTCTTACTCACCAATTACTGCCTACTATTTAATTAACTTTTTTAACTCTTCTATTTCACTTTTTAAATAAGAATTAATTTGCTTTTGCTCTTCATTTTCTTTATTAAGTTCAATTATATAAAGAGTTAACTCCTCAATCTTTTGCAATAATTTTGCATTCATCTCACCAACGGAAATACCGTTCTTTTGAACTTCTTTTGTAGTAGGAATTTCAGGTAAGTGTTTGTTTTCTTTAATGTACGAATCGAGTTCCTTTAAAGACATTAAGTTGTAATCATCTTCGAAAACGAAGTCGGCCCAACCATCGTTGGTTACAATAACCTCTTTTGCTCCAATTGTTCCGTTAACTGAAAGTTTGTAGGTAGGATTTGTTGTTCCTATGCCAACATTTCCTGTATTAACAACTAAACCATGTCCAGTTCCATAATTATCTATTTTTAAAGTAACATCAGAAGTTTCTCCTCTTATCCATGCTGTATTATAAGTTGCTTCAATATCAGGATTTTGAGCAATATATAGCAATCTCTCTCCATATGAATTTGTATTATTCCTTACCTCTAAGTTTGCACCAGGAGATGTGGTTCCAATACCTATTTTTCCTCCAACTGGATTCAACACTATATCCTGAGCATATCCTGAATAATTATTAAAGGCTTGTAACCATGTATATGTACTACCTCCAATACCGGCATATAACTTTGTATTAGTTGCTAATCCAATTGTAGATGATAACATTATGCTAGAATTCGCTTTTAAAGTTTCATAATCTGCCGCAGGTACTCCACCATTGCCTTCGATATGCAGTTTTGTTAAAGGCCCTGTAGTACCTATTCCAGTATTTCCATCAAAATACACCCTTTTATCAGGATAAATCCTTAATGCATTATCATTATAATCTTTTCCTATATATAAGTAGTCAAGAGTTGGAATACTGCCTATATTATTACGTGCTAACATTCCAATATTAACAAGATTTACTTCATTAGATCCATTATCGAAGCTTAAATTCATAGCTTTAATAGCAGCAGCCGAACCACTCTCTCTATGGACAGTATATGTAATCGAAGGTGCATTACCTTTAAGCCTGGCATTTACCGTTGTCAAATTTCCTTTATCTATATCCAGGGTATAATTGGGTGATGTTGTTCCAATACCTACATTACCTCCCACCGGATTTAATAATAAATTCTTTGAATTACTTAAATCTGATCTATAAGTAGCCTGAATCCAGCCACTTGTATTGCTCCCTCCATTAACTCCAAAATCTAAAACGCTTCCGGTTTGCGTTGATTCAATTCTATATATACCATAAGTTTGGTTAGTCCCTGAAGTTGCAGGAAATCCTACGACATTTCCTTGAACATTTAATTTTTGAGAAGGGTTAGTATTACCTATACCAACTTCATCACTAGTATCTGTAACTTGCCCAAGTACTTTTAAAGTAAATACTAAAACTACGCTTAATAGGATTATTCTTTTCATTATTCTGAGATTTTATTTTTTAATTGTTTTATTATTTCATCTTGTTCTTCATTCTTTTTCTGAAGTTCAATTACATAAAGTGTTAATTCCTCAATCTTTTGCAATAATTTTGCATTCATCTCACCAACGGAAATACCGTTCTCTTCTACTTCTTCAGTCGTTGGAATTTCAGGTAAGTGTTTGTATTCTTTAATGTAGGAATCGAGTTCCTGTAAAGGCATCAGGTTGTAATCGTCTTCGAAAACGAAGTCGGCCCATGCATCCTTTGTTACAACTACCTCGCGTGCTCCTATAACTCCTTCTACGGCAAGTTTATATGTTCCCGGATTATTGGTTCCGATGCCTACTTTCCCCTTATTGTAATATATATTGTCTCCATTACTATTCCATGATGAACCAGCAGGGCCCAATAAACCTTTGTAGGGAGTGGTTGCCTCCGGATGGATAAAATAAAGTTCAGATATACCCAGTCTTCCGTCTGTTCCCGTGGCTTCATAAAAAGTAAATCTTAATTTTGTATAAGCACCAGCTTTGCATTTAACGTTAAAATCGTATCCAGAGAAATCAATATTTTCATAATCAGCTAATGTTGTCCACCCATTACCATAATATTCATCAAATCCTTCAATCTTAAAACGTTTAGGATTCCACCACCTAGTCGACCACCCAATCCATGCACCTTGTTGAATATGAGATTTCGGAAGTCCTGAAATTTCTACCACGGTAGGGTCTGAAAATGAAGGTGCAACAGATGTATACGACGGCACGAAGTTCCCATTAAATAAACGGTCAATTGATAAAACTGCAGATCCGGCCTGAATCACAGTATATCTACTCTGAGCATTAAACAGCATATTATGCTCCATACTAACTGCATTTCTGTTGGTAGTTATTTCCTGTGCAATAGCAGAGCTCCCTAAAATAAACAATAGGAAAAATGAATAGCGTTTATTCTTCATTGGTATATAATTAATAACAAGGTTAAAACTAAATTAAGTCTCATAAACTTAATTAGAAATAAATTTAATACTTAAAATCCAATAAATACAAAATCGTAAAATGTTTTTATTAACTTGTTTATCTGAATATTAGTAATTACAACATCTGCATAATTTATTAACAAATTATCAACATCTG
>JANQHE010000030.1 GCA_028282785.1 Bacteroidales bacterium
GTTTATTAATGTATTTTTGTTTTACCAAAATAACACACCTACGGTGTTTATAAGTTGATATTAATATCAGCATAAGCGTAAGGCTGAAATATTGGTAAAATGATTTTCTAATCAATGCATGTTGCGTTTTTTAATAGTATTGACATAGTTTATAATTATATGCCATGCCTACGGCATTGAGTTTATTAATGTGTTTCTGTTTTACCAATATAACACACCTACGGTGTTCATAAATTGATAATAATATCAGCATAAGCGTAAGGCTGAAATATTGGTAAAATGATTTTCTAATCAATGCATGTTGCGTTTTTTAATAGTATTGACATTAGTTTAAGTAATTTTATGTCATGCCTACGGCATTGTGTTTATTAATGTATTTCTGTTTTACCAGTATAACACACCTACGGTGTTCATAAATTGATAATAATATCATCATAAGTGTAAGGCTGAAATATTGGTAAAATGATTTTCTAATCAATGCATGTTGCGTTTTTTAATAGTATTGACATTAGTTTAAGTAATTTTATGCCATGCCTATGGCATTGAGTTTATTAATGTGTTTCTGTTTTACCAAAATAACACACCTACGGTGTTATACAAAGTGTTTATTATATTATTTCTACCTGTTAAGCCTGTAGGGCTGATATGTTGGTAAAAGATGTTCTCATTAAATTGAACTCCGTTAGGAGTGAAATTAACTTAATTTCTTAACAAAGGCAATTTATACCGTTTTTTACCATCAAATTTTGTGAATGCACATGCAACGGCTGCTGCAGTAGGGACCATACCTATTTCACCAATTCCCTTAGCTCCATAAGGGCCAACAGGATCTTTAACTTCAATCATTCTAACATCAATTTCCGGAGTTTCATGCGCTCTCAATATTTTCAAATCCTTCATTTTATCACTTATTAGGAATCCGTTCTTCATCGGCAGTGATTCAGTTAATGCATAACCCAATCCCATATGAACTCCACCTTCAACCTGCCCTTCAAATAACATGGGGTTCATTATTTTACCGCCATCATGGGCTGCAATCATTTTTTTGATTTTTCCATCATCATTTAAAATACAAACCTGGGCAGCATAACCATAGGAGTAATGAGTGATTTGTTCTTTATCATTACTTCCCGGTTTTGTTGTCCAATTGCATGAGTACTGACCTTTATATGATTTACCGGTTAATTCCTTTAATGGCTTGGATTTTAAGTCTTCTTTTAATGCTTTTGCTGCATTAATAACCGCTAATCCTACAAGAGCAGTTGCTCGTGATGATGTTGTCATTCCGGTTTTAATCTGGGCTTCTGTATCTACAACAACTTCAATAATTTCAGGTGAAACAGAAGTTTCTTCACAAAGTGTTTGAAGTGCCATGTTATGAACTCCTTGTCCCATTTCAGTCCAACCGTGCTGTAAGCGTACATGGTTTTCCGAAATCACATCTATAATAACTTTTGATTCATCAACCATTCCATTACCAACCCCAGAGTTTTTAATAGCACATGCTAATCCGGCAAACTTAGCTTTTTGAAAATCCTCTTTAATTTCATCTAAGCAAGCTCTAATACCAACACCTTGAACGGTTTGTCCTGTAGAAGTTTTTAGTCCATCAATTAAAGCATTATCATATCGGAATTGCCAACGATCAAAACCAGCTTGCTGACATATATCATCAATACATTGCTCTATGGCAAATGAAACCTGATTTGCACCAAATCCTCTCAATGCACCACATGGAACATTATTGGTATATACTGTTTTTGCTTCAATATCAATTTCCGGGATATAATATCCGGCAGCTGCATGTCCGGCTACTCTTTCCATAACCTTCATTCCAACGGATGCATATGCTCCCGTATCACCAACTGCCCTAAGTTTTAATGCTGTAAGTTTGCCATCTTCATTAGCCCCTAATTCCATATCCATATATACAGGATGTTTTTTAGGATGTAAGCGAATAGATTCTTCTCTTGTAAGTGTAATTTTTACGGGTTTCTGCAATAGATAAGCAAATAATGCGGTATGCCCTTGAATGCTTAAATCCTCTTTTCCTCCAAAACCACCACCGTTTGGAATTAGTGTTACTCTAACGTTTTCTTCCGGTAGTCCCAGGATCATTGCAACTTGTCGCCTATCTTCATAAACTCCCTGGCTTTGACTAAATAATTCGATTCCATTTTTACTATCAGGACGTGCTACAGCAGATTCTTTTTCCAAGAAAGCATGCTCCATTCTTTGTGTCTCAAACCTACCTTTGCTTGTATATTTTGATTCACTGAAAGTTTTTTCTGCATCACCTATTGTAAACTGGCAAGTATCAAAATGGTTGGGCTTTTCAGGATGAACCCTTTCGCCTTCTATTGCTTTAAAAACATTAGTAACAGGTTCAAGTATTTTATATTCAACCTTTATTAAGCCTATCGCCTTTCTTGCAATTTCATCAGATTCAGCAACAACTCCGGCAA
Organism: Bacteroidales bacterium; assembly: GCA_028282785.1. Taxonomy (GTDB): domain Bacteria; phylum Bacteroidota; class Bacteroidia; order Bacteroidales; family UBA12077; genus UBA12077. Next base: position 2,466 of record JANQHE010000030.1, read on the forward strand.
TTACATCTCCAATATAATGAGTGGTTTCGCCTTCGTCGATCATTACATTCCAATCCTGAAGAATTAATCCAACTTTCTTTTCTCCGGGAATATCTTTTGCCGTAAAGATTTGGTGAACTCCTTCAAGTTTTTCTGCAACAGAAATATCAATCTTTACAACTTTTGCTTTTGGATGGTCGCTGAATTTTAGCACTCCATACAACATTCCATTAAAAAAGATATCGTCAACAAATTTACGTTCACCAATAGCTGTTTTATATGCATCATATTTGGGGTGTGAAACTCCAACTTTACCAGACGTTTTGGTTATTTCCAGGTTTTTATTCTCACGAATAGCAACTCCCGCATATTGAATAGCTTCTTCAATTTTCTTATATCCTGTACACCTGCAAATATGCGGCTTGATTGCCTTTTGAATTTCTTCAATAGTTGGATTAGGGTTATCTTGTAAAAGAACTTTGGTTCTACTAATAAATCCCGGAGAACAAAATCCACACTGAACAGCTCCTTGATTTACAAATGCTTTAGCAATGGTATCTTTTACATATTCAGGAAATCCTTCGGGAGTGAATATTTCGGCTCCCTCAAGGTTTTTCATTTTAATAACACAAGCTAATTTGGCTTTACCATTTATTTCAACAGTGCAAGCACCACAAACTGCCTGGTTTGAACATCCGTCTTTTATTGAAGTAATGTGTTTATCAATTCTTAAATACTTTAATAAATTCTCTTCAGGATTGCCTGAATAAGCCTCTCTTTTTCCGTTTAGTGTAAAGCTAATCATGAAAGTAGTTTTTTCAATTTATCGATAGTAGGTTCAATGGAGTTAGGAATATTTAATTTTTTTTGAACTGATTTTAAATCTTTTAATCCACTCCCTGTTAAAAGTACAACATTCTTGGAGTCTCTGTTAAGTTTATTTTCTTGATGGTATTTTAAAAGACCTGCAAATGATGTTGCTGCAGCAGGTTCAGCAAAAATGCCCGTATTTCCGGAAAGGGTTGAAGATGCCTCAAGTATATCATGATCCGAAACAGTTAGATATTCACCCTTGTATTTTTGTATGAAGTATTTTACCATATTAAAATTCCGGGGAATATCTACTGATATAGAATCGGCTATGGTTTTACCGGGTTTTATTTCGAACTTATCTCGCTCAATATTACGCACAATATTATCACTTCCATCAGACTGAACAGCAATAATAGTTGGAACTTTATCAATGATTTTAAGCTTTAAGAGGTCTTCAAATCCTTTATAAACCCCTGATAATATTACTCCATCTCCGGCAGGAACAAATATATTATCAGGTAAAGTTTTACCTAATTGGTCAAATATCTCAAAGGAAACAATTTTTTTACCTTCGATAGTTAACGGATTAAATGCAGTGTTTCGGTTATACCAGCCAAATTCTTCGGTAGCTTTTACGCTTAAATCAAAAGCATCGTCATATGTTCCCTTTATTGGAACTATAGTTGCTCCATACATAATGATCTGAGTTAGTTTTGCCATAGGAGCTGATTCCGGAAGCATTATTATCGCGTTTTGTCTTTGAGAAGCACATATCCCAGCTAGTGAAGATCCGGCATTACCAGTTGATGCTGCGATAATGGAATTTAAGTTTCTTTCTTTTGCAAAAGCAGATACAACAGCAGATGCCCGGTCTTTAAACGAAAAAGTGGGATTTTGAGAGTCATCTTTTAAAAATAATTGAAAAGGGAGAGGATCATTATTTAACTCACCTATTTCATACAATGGGGTATTCCCTATTTTTAAATTTGGCAGACTTTTAATTTTATTGATCGGAAGGATTTGAAGAAAATTTTCCTTCTTCAGATGATCAAAAAGATTTTTTTTCTGATATTTTTCAAAAAAGTTATAATCAATTCTAAGGACTCCTTTGGGAGGATTTAAATAATTGTTTTCCTTACTACATGAGGGACAGAGGTATATGATCTTCTCAGAATCGTATTGTTTTTTACAGTCTATACACTCGTAAATAAACTTATTTGTGTTATTTTTCTGTATCATATTGTTTTATTCTAGCACTAATTTAACTAATTTTGCCAGAGATAGGGCTCGAAATCAGTTTTGTTTTATATATAAGGTGTCTCAGTAGCTTTTTTAAAGGTTTGGTGTACCTGCATTTTTACTTATAAAGTAAGTTTTTGTATTGAGTTAATTCAGGTATTTGCTATATAGAGACACCTTTTTAATGAACAGGAACTTAACGTATATCTTTTAATAAACCTGTTCTCTCGTTAAATTCTCTTATTAATTCATCCCAACGATCAACCTGACTAAATTGCTTGTTCCAGATTTCATTATCGTACCAAAGCTGATTTAAATCCTCAACATTTTTACCTTGTTGCTCAACCCATGTAAAGTACTTAAGGTTATGAACTGCTTTTCTATCATAATAGTTGAGTTCTTTCATATAATCTATTGTGCAGCCCAAGATACATTTTTCATAATCTTTTACGGCTTGTATTTCAGAATAAGAACCTCTTTCTTTATTTAACTCGTTGATTCTGGATTGGTACATATCTGCAGAATCGGTAGCTATTGTAAATACAACATCATCTTCTGTAAACTCAAAATATTTGGCTGTTTTTATGGTGGAAAGTAAATTGCTAATTCCTGATATTCCTAGCAAATGAAGTTGTTCAATGGTTTCTTTTTCAATTCCAAGTGAGTTTAAATAGTCCTGACCTTCCTTTTCATTGAATAATCGTAAAACCCTCATGCAATCTTCATCATCAATTGCAGTTACAACATCTGTATTTTTAACATTATGAATCCATGGTATATGCTTATCCCCAATACCTTCAATACGATGTCCTCCGAATCCATTCATTAAAATGGTAGGGCATTGTAAAGCTTCAGAAGCAACAACTTTAATATGTGGCACTATTGTTCTTAAATAATCGCCTGCGGCGATCGTTCCTGCAGAGCCAGTAGCTGAAATATACGCAGTTAATTTGCTTCGTTCGGTTTTTATTAAATTAAAAACTTCCTCGAGAGCCTTGCCTGTTGTATTAAAATGCCATGCCGCATTACCAAATTCATCGAATTGATTAAAGACTATGCAATCAGGTCTGGTTTCCTTAATTTCCCAACACTTATCATAAATTTCTTTTACATTTGATTCGCACCCGGGCGTAGCAATTACCTCAGACCCAATTTCATTTTTTAACCAACTAAAACGTTCCTGGCTCATTTCTTCGGGTAAAATGGCTACTGATTCCGTTCCCATAAGTTTAGAATCAAAAGCGCCACCACGGCAATAGTTACCTGTAGATGGCCAAACTGCTTTATGGTAAGTTGGATCAAATTCGCCCGTAGTAATTCTTGGCGCTAAACAACCATACGCAGCACCAACTTTGTGTGCACCGGTTGGAAACCATTTTCCAATTAAAAGCACAATTCTTGCATTTACACCAGTGAGTTTTTTAGGCAACTCAAGATAATTTACATTTCCGAAAAGGCCACCTTTTTCTTTAGGTTCATTTTTCCATGTAATTCTGAATAGATTTAAGGGGTTTATTTCCCAAAGTCCAATATTCTTGATCTGATCTTTTATCTGGTCAGGAATTAAATCCGGATTTCTTTGTTGTTCGAATGTTGGAAGTATTATTTTTCGTTCCTTGAAACGATTAATAGCATTTTGTAATGCTTTTTTATTGGTAACTTGATTAATTAAAGGAATCATTTAGTTAATTAGATTAATTTGCTTTGCAATTTACAAAATTTGTATAATAATACTCGATGGGCCTATTTGATTAGTAAATAATTCTATAAAAGGTTTTTATATAAGAAATTTATTATATTTGCTTAATCTTGCATTTTAAGGAATAGAAAAATAAACTGTTATGAAGGCCCTTGACGAAATTGATAAGAAACTACTTAATATTCTTCAAACTAATAGTAGAATTACCATTCGTGAATTATCTGAAAAGCTTCATCTTTCAACTACTCCGATTCATGAACGTATTAAGAAATTAGAGAAGAATGGATACATAAAGCAATATATAACCCTGGTCGATCCTAAAAAAATAGGGAAATCGCTAATTGTTTATATATCAGTTTCTCTAAATAATCATACGAAAGAAGCTATCGAAGAATTTGAAGCAAGAATGCTTGAATTAGAAGAAGTTATGGAATCTTATTATATTTCAGGGAGTTCTGATTTCTTATTAAAAGTTTATTGTAATGATATGGACGATTTTCATCATTTTATAACAAATAAGTTTTCCGTAATTGGAAATATTACACAGTTTTATAGCTCCTTTGTAATGTCTGAAAATAAGGTGAAACAGAATTTTACACTTTAATTTTATTAGTAAAAATGTTTAATGACAAAGGATAATTATAAGGTTTATTAATAATTATCTTTATTGTGTTAATAAGTACAACTATTATACTAAAGATTCCTAAAAATATAGCAATTGGTAGCCCTATAAGTACCAGTGTTAATAAACCGGCAATAATTAAATAAATAAACATACTTATTTGAAAATTTAGAACATCTTTTGCATGAGTATTTATTTTTTCAACTTTGTCCTTCTTTAAATACCAAATTATTAATGGTGGAAAAACCAATATAAATATCCCGCTTAAATGCAAAAGACACAGCCATAACTTATTTTCGTTATGAAGCCTTTTGTTATTATCCGGTTCCTCTATTAGATATTGATAATCTACCTCTAAGGCATTAGCGATAACTTGTAAAGTATATGATCTGGGATCAACCTCTTCATTTTCAATTCTTTGAATTGTTCGGATGTTAAGATCTGTTTTTTCTGATAGACCTTCTTGCGTCATACCTTTTTGAATACGCAACTCTTTTATCTTATTTCCTATGCTCATGATTTTAGTATTACATAATCCAATGTAAATATCTAATTTTTATACTTTACATAACAACTGCTTTAACACGGCAATTTTACGGCATTTTGAAATAACTAATTAAAAAACAAGTCTTTAGCAGTATTTAAAATAACAACCATTTCTGCAGCGTTATAGAAATATATTTCTCGGTAATCTTGAATTTTAAATTCAATTTCAAGAATTGATAAACTTTCTTTATCTAATTTTGACATGACCTCATCACATTCAAATAGAAAATAATCATCTTGTTCAGAAAGAGATAACAGGTTTTTATTTTGTTTTTGTAATAAAACTTCATTTTTATCAAGATAAAATCCATTATCAGTAAGGTCAAAATCAGATTTTGTTAAATAAAGCTTTGGTTTGTCTATATAAGGTGCAGATTTGGTAGGGCAGAAGGTATTACAGTTTCCACATTCATTACAGAAATTAGCGATATTAAGTATTTGGTATTTTTGGTTTACTTGAAATAATCCCTCGTTTTGTATTTCTATTTCGCCATTTTTATGCTGAATAGCTTTTTGTAAATAATAACTAATAGGTTCTATATCATAAGAATAATTTGCGAAGTTTGGGCAAACCGTAGTACAAATATTACAAATTTCATCACATTGTAAACACCTGTCAGCCTCTGTAACTATGGATTCTTTATCAAGAGTTTCACTAACCAGCTTAAAGTTTTTACGATCATTTACACTGAGTTCGATAAGCTTTGGAGCAAATTGTCTATTCGCTCTTTTTAACATAAGCTCTTTTTTGGAAAACTCCTTCCTGTCTTTTGAAAGTTCAATTTTAAAATCTATTTGAGCTTTTTTAATAATTCTTTCAGCAGCTTTTCGTCCATCGCCAATAGCTTTGATTGCAGTTGCAGCACCTCTTAATGCATCACCGCCAATAAAGACATTTTTTATTTGTGTTTGATAATCACCAATTTTTGATTTCAAAAGTTCTTCATTTATAAAATCTATATCCAAACTCTGCCCAATGGCAGGAATAATCGTATCGCACAATATTTCGAATTCCGATCCCTTGATTTTTACCGGTCTTGGCCGACCAGAAGCATCGGATTCTTTCAATTCCATTTTATTCACCAGAATACCTTTAACTTGTCCATTTTTTACTATTAATTCTTCCGGTCCGGCTAATTCTATAATTTCTATTCCTTCCTCCAGTACAGCTTTGACTTCTCCCTGGTCTGCCGACATTTCATTAATAGTTCTGCGATACACAACTGTTACCTTTCCATTTTCACCCACCAGCCTGTATGCAGTTCTGGCCGCATCCATTGCAGTATTTCCACCACCAATAATTACTACATTTTTTCCTAAACCTGTTTTTTCTCCTTTCTTAGCTTTAAAAAGAAACTCTAAAGAATCCAAAACTCCTTTGGCTTTAATTCCTTCCATATCGAAAGGAGCAGAGAGCTGTGCACCGACTCCAACAAAAATATAGTCGTATGATTCCTTTAATCTATGGAATTTTTCAGAATCAATTTTAGTGTTGAAATGTATTTGTACACCAAGGTCTGTAATTCGTTTAAAATCATTATTGATTGCTTTATCAGTTAATCTAAAACCAGGAATAGCATATTCTACCATTCCTCCGGCATTTGGTTTGGCCTCAAAAACTTCAACTGAAAATCCGGCTAATGCCAAATAATATGCTGCTGACATACCAGAAGGACCTGCACCAATTACTGCTATCTTCAATTTGTTTTTTGAAACTGGTTCCAGTTTTATTTCATCCTGCTCCGAAATAAAACGTTTTACCTCGCGAATTAAAATTGAGTTATCATAATTGATTCTTGTACATTTGTTTTGACATAAATGATCGCATACCATTCCCGTTATCGCAGGAAATGGATTGGTTTTTAATATGATCTCATATGCCTTATCAAATTGATTCCTGGAAGTGTAATATAAATAATCCGGTATATCCTGGTTCGTTGCACAAGTGTCCTTGCAAGGAGCTGAAATACAATCGAAAAAACCAAGATTTCTTTTGGTTTTTATATCAGGGTCTTTTATATTTTTTCTTTTATAATTATCTGAATTCAATACTTTTTCGGAATACTTATTAAGGTTTTCTAAAGCTTTATGTTTAGAAAGATTTAAATTTAATTTATATCGGTTTAACTCTTCAAAATACTGGTTTAATCTTGTATATCCACCTGGTTTCAGAATATCTGAACATACCGTAACTGTTTTAAAACCGCAGGATAAAACATCAGAAACATTAAATGCATCCACACCGGCAGAGAATGATAATTGTAATTCACCATTAAATTCCTGCTGAAGTTTTTTAGCTACCTGAACAGAAATTGGATGTAAAGCCCTGCCACTCATGTACATCATTTCCACACCCTTGCCAAATATCTTTTTGTTGTTTATGGATTCTAAGGTATTGGTTAACTTCAACCCAAAGTGTAAATTATTAGTATTAGCGGTATCCTGCAGTGATTTTATAATTTTAACAGCATCCGTATATTTTAGATCATGTTTAAATGCAATATCCGGTACGTCTGTTTTGAACTTTAATTTATCATTTAAGATATGTCTCAAAAGTTTAGGCCCTAATAAAGTTGGATTTAACTTGACATATGTGTGTAATTTCTTTTCTTCCAGCAGATATTTAGCTATATCTTCTATTTCGTTGGCCGGACAACCATGCATTGTTGATAGGGTAATGTTACTGGAAATTTGTGATGGAATTTGTATTCCCTTAACATTTGGATAAATTTCATTGATTTCATTAAGTTTTTCTGTTAATTCCAGAGAACAATCATTCATTTTATTAAAAAACCACTGAACATTTTCTTTTAAGATTCCATCCAAATTGTATCCAACACTCATATTAAATATGGTTCCAATATTTTTATTCCAACCGAATATGTGATTAAGGATATGAATTATTATCCAGGCATTTAAATATTCATTAAAGCTTTCTTTAATCTTTAATTCTTGCGACCATTCACAGTTATAACCTTCATCTTGCATATCAATACAAGGTTTCGATATCTCCAATTCATCAAGTGTTTGAATAGTTTTTAACTCGATGTAACGTGCACCCATTAGCCAGGCTACAATAATATTTTGTGCCATCTGAGAATGCGGACTGGCTGCAATACCAATTGGAGTATCAATAAGTTGATTAAATTGCTCAATTTTAAATTGAGGGTTTTCCAGAGGATTAAAAAACAGCTCTTCCGGTATTCCAAAAATGCTTTTATTATATTGATATTCCTTGAATACGATTTGTAATAAATGTTTGAGCGATATAGGAAGGAACTTATCTGACATGTTATTAGATTTGGATTGTGAACAAAACAAATTTACGTAAATCAGTTGGTATTCTTAAATTACTTCTATATTTATAGCTTATTTCAGGAAAAACATGAAGCAAAATATTAAAATTGGAAAAGATTTTTCTGTTGTTATTTTGGCTGCCGGGAAATCAGAACGAATCGGCTTTCCAAAGTTATCTTTAAAATTTGATGAATGTTTTACATTTTTAGAATGTATTGTAAATGAATATATTAAATCGAAATGCGCAGAGATTGCGATTGTAGTAAACGAAAAGGGAAAAAGTTATCTGGTTAATAACAAAATTACTTTCCCGGCTTGTGTTAAAGTTGTTATGAATGAACATCCGGAATGGCATCGGTTTTATTCTTTAAAATTAGGAGTTAAGAGTTTAATTGAGAATTTACCTGTGTTTATTCATAATGTAGATAATCCTTTTGTAAATCAGGAAATTTTGAATGAGTTACTTTTAAATGAAGAGAAAGCCGACTATATAATTCCTGAATATAAAGGAAGGGGAGGACATCCTGTTTTGATCTCTGATAATATTGTTAATGATATCGATACTATAAAGGAAAATAAACTGCATCTTAAAGAATTCCTAAATCAATATACCAAGCTCAAAATTCCTGTTAAAGATGATAAAGTTTTAGTTAATATAAATACTTTAGATGAATATAAAAGGCATTTCAATTTCTAATTCAAAATACCACATATAAATACAATTAACGTTTTAATTTTGACTTATTTCTGGTATAATCTCATCAAGACCTTTTCCGGTGTTAACGGTGCATCATAATCAAGTGTATAGTTCGGATTAAATGCTCGAATTGCTTCTGTTATCGCAAAATATGCTCCAATTCCATACATGAACGGGGGTTCTCCAATAGCTTTAGAACGTAATAATGCCAATTCTGGTCCATTAGTTTTTAAAGGAGTTATTTCAATATTTTTTGGAACAGAATAAATATCCGGTACTTTGTAAGTAGATAAACTATTAGAAAGTAATTTTCCTTCTTTTGAAAAAGCAACTTCTTCAATTGTTGCCCAACCGATTCCCTGGGCAACGCCTCCTTCAACCTGTCCATTATCAATTGCGGTATTCATGCTATTGCCAAAATCATGTACAATTTTTACGTCATTAAATTCATAAATTCCCCGAATACAATCTACTGTTACTGTTATTATTGCAGTACCATATACGTGATATGCAAATGGATGTCCTTTTTCTTTTGTTTTATCAAAGTGAATAACAGGAGTAACATAATGTCCATTCTCTGTTAAACATATACGATCTAAAAATGCTGTTTCAATTAATTGTTCCCAATGAATTTTAGAATCTACCTCGTCTTTAAATACTACTTCATCTTTAATGGTAATTTGAGACAATTTACATGATAGCATTTGGGCAGCTGTTTCTTTTAATCTTTCCAATAATCCGTTACACGCAATTCTTAATGCATTTCCATTCAGGTCAGCACCTGAACTTGCTGCGGTTGGAGACGTGTTAGCTACCCTGGTTGTATTGGTTGATTCAATTTTAATTCTTTTCGGGCTTATTGAAAAAACTTTGGATGCAACCTGAATCAGTTTGGTATTAATTCCTTGTCCCATTTCAACTCCACCGGTACTTATTCCAACACTTCCGTCCTGATATATATGAACTAAAGCACGAGCCTGATTCATTGGAGTTTTAGTAAAAGAAATTCCAAAACATACCGGCATAATTGCCATTCCTTTCTTGTAATTGGTATTTTTTGAGTTAAAATCCTTAATCTCTTTTTCAATTTTATCTATTTGGTATTTATCAATGGAAGTTTTATAACACTCGCTAATGTTTACATTTTCTGCTATTTGTCCATACTGAAATTCATCACCTTCATTTAAAAAGTTTCTTTCCTGGATCAACCTTTTTGATATATTCAACTCACAAGCTGCTTTCGCAATTGCCGATTCGATCACAAACATTCCCTGAGGCGCACCAAATCCACGAAAAGCGGTGTTTGGCGGCAAATTGGTTTTACAACTATAAACCGTAACTTCGGTGTTTGGAATAAAATATGCTCCTGTTGAATGAAATAAAGTACGCTCCATAATGGCAGGAGACAAGTCGCTTGCGGCTCCACCATTTTGATACAGGCAGGTTTGATAAGCTAATATTTTATAATCTTTTGACAATCCGATCTTGAAATCTGAACTATATGGATGACGTTTTCCTGTCATTAACATATCATCCAATCGATGAAGAATAAGCTTAACCGGTTTTTGTAATAAGTAAGAGGCTAAGCCGGCCATGCATGCATAAGGTGTAGCCTGATCTTCTTTCCCGCCAAATCCACCACCTATACGGGCAACATCCACCTCAATTTTATGCATCGGTAAATCTAGTATTCTTGCAACAATTTTTTGAACCAATGTAGCTCCCTGAGTGGATGAATGAATTTTTATACTTCCATTATCTATTGGATAGGCGTATGAACCTTGTGTTTCTATATATAGATGTTCTTGCCCTCCGCTTTCCACTTTTCCTTCAAATATATAATCGCATTTTGACCATGAATTTTTTACATTACCTATTTTGAATGTTCGGGGAGGGATTAACAAGTGACCCTTTTCTTTGGCTTCTCTTGGATCAGTTATAATTTCCAATTCTTCGATTTCTACCTTAATGAATTTCAAAGCATTTCTGGCAATTTTTTCACTTGTTGCCACAATTAAAGCAATTGGTTGTCCAATAAAATGAACTTCGTTTTCTGCAAATAGAGGTTCATCTTCAATAATTCCTCCGATTTGATTCTTGCCTGGTATATCGTTAAAGGTATAAACTTGAACAACACCATTTACTGATTCGGCTTTCGATATGTCAAGTTCTAAAATTTTACCATGTGCTACAGGAGACCCTAAGATCACACCAGATAAAGTCCCGGTTTGAACCGGAATATCGTCAACATAAACAGATTTTCCCGTAACGTGGTTCTTTGAATCTAAATTTTTCATATTTGTATTTTTAAGCCCTTCCCAACCTCCCCAAAGGGGGAAAATTCCTCCCCTTTGGGGGAATTAAAGAGGGCTTTTTAACTTATTAATTCATTTAACGAAATACTTTCCGGGAAAAGCTTAATGAAATGAGCAAAAAGTAATTGTCTCAACAGGAGCCTTTTATATTGTTTGCTTCCTCTTATATCACTAATAGGAGTAATTTCTTTCTGAAGAATTTCATTGGCTTTAATAATTGTTCCATTGGTAATTTTTTTACCGATCAAATAATTGGAGATTTGATGCAGGTATTTTGGAACCGGACCAACACCTCCTGCAGAAATCGAACAATTTTCAATAATATCTTTATTTAATTCCAGGTAAATAGCCGAATTAACACTCGCAATATCTAAATGTGTCCTTTTACTAACCTTTTCAAAATTGAATTTGAAGTTAAGCGTAGGAATAGGAACAATAAGCGATTCAATAAATTCCCCTTTTTTCAGATCTAATTTTTTGTAATCTAAAAAGAAACTCTTTAAAGGTATTGTTCGGGTATTATCTGATTCTTTCAAAATAATATTTGCATTCAGCACCAAGAAAAAAATACTTAAATCACTTATCGGTGAGGCATTTGCCAGATTACCGGCAATAGTACCCATATTTCTTATTGGCTCTGACGAAATTAGTTTAAAATAAGATTCAATTTCGGGAAAATACTTTTGGATTGTTTCTGAATTCATTATATCCGTAGCGTTGCATGCAGATCCAATAATGATGTTACCTTTTTCTTCATTTATTCCTTTTAAATCTGATCTGTTATAGAATAAGTTGATATTTGTTTCTGCAATTTCTTCAGGTTTTTGGACCATTAAATCGGTACCACCAGCAACAATTTGAAATAAACCAGAGTCATTGCTCATTGGTTCAATTTGTGCTAACTTTTCTGAAATATGTAAAAAATATTCAGGTAAGAACTTATTTTCAACCAACCAGTTAATTGGATTATCAATGTCTTTATTTTTCAATAATTCTGATATGTTTTCAGCTGCTTTCTCTATGGATTTGTAACCGGTGCATCTACAAATATTACCACTAACAGAAGCAATTGCTTTTTGATAATTTGTTTTTTCTTCTGCCATTCCATGTCCTGTTAATGACATTACAAAGCCAGGAGTACAAAATCCGCATTGTGTTGCTGATTGTTCTACAATAGTTTCCTGAATCGGAGACAGGTTTTTTAAATTAATTCCTTCTATTGTCACAATATGTTTGCCATGTGCATTCCCAAGAGGAGTAAGGCACGAAACTATACTTTTGTATTTTACTGTATCACCATTTAAAGTACCTTCTAAAACCGTGCAAGCTCCGCAATCTCCTTCGCGGCACCCAATTTTAGTTCCAGGTAAATTTTGCCCATAACGTATAAAATCCAATAAAGTAGTTCCAGGATGACTATCCGTATTGATGGTTTCACTATTTAGAATAAAAGAAATCATAATATAGCAAGTTAATAAATTTAGGTTTTTTAGTTATTTATTGGTTCTGGAATTTTAGCTTGTTTAATTTTTGATTCTTGAATTTCACTTTGATCAAAAACATGTACAACATCAATGTCATTGGCTTTGATCTGGCAATAGATCTCTTGACCTTCATGCAGATATAATTTGCTAATAATTCCCTGAGATATTTCTACTAATAACTCAAAACCACAATCTATAATACAAAAAACACCTTCTTTATTTTTTATAATTTGATTGATTGTTCCTTTTAACTGGTTTTGTATGCTTGTTCCTACATTATTTTCCAGGTTTAACGAAATATCTACTGGCCTCAGGCTTAATTGTATTTTGGTTCCTTTACTTATAAACTTATTTAATAGTCTTGAATGATTGGAAATCCTAAGAACTATATCCTGATTAAAGGTTACTGTATAAGAATTTTCAATTTTGTTATACGAATCAAAATTAACTTTAAATGTATTTTGAAACTTTTTCGATCTAATTAACTCAGGTTTTTCATCGTTCTTTATAATGTTCAAGATATTTCCGGAAACTACAGAACATCCATTTTCAATAACTACTATTTTATGAGTAAGTTTCAATATATCCTCCAAATGATGACTAATAATAATCATTGGAACTTTAAAGTGGTTATTGATTCTAAGCAAATAAGAAATAATTTGCTTTCTTTTAGAACAGTCAACATTTGAGAATGGTTCATCCAAAAGCAATAATCGAGGTTGGGAGAGAAGAGCTCTTCCTATAGCTACTCGCTGTCGTTCACCTCCTGATAATTGTCTTGGTTTCTTATACAGAATTGATTCAATATCTAAAAGGTGTACCAGTTCATTAAAAGACACATATTTTTCTTTGTGTTTTATATATGGTTTACTAAACAGTAAATTCCTTTTTACCGTTAAATGTGGAAATAGATGGTTTTCCTGGAAAATGTAACCTATATTTCTTTTTTTTACTTGCTTGATTAGGTTTTGTTCGATATCAACCAACGATTCAAAATTTAGCCTTATTTTACCTTTTTGAGGTGTGTCGAGTCCTGATAATAAGTTGAATAGAGTAGTTTTTCCAGCACCGGAGGGTCCAAATATTCCGGTTATAGAACTATTCATTTGAAAATCATAGTAAAAATGGTTATCTCCAAGTTGGTGTCTTACTTTTTCAAATTGTAATATCATCGAACCAAATAGTTTTTCTTTTTATTAAAATACTCTGAAAAAATAATTGCCACAAGAGAGATTATAATGGAGATAATAACTAATCTTGTTACAACCGGTTCTTTTCCGGGTATCTGCATATTTGAATAAACGTTTAATGCTATGGTCTGAGTTTTTCCGGCAATGTTTCCGGCAAACGATATAGTTGCTCCAAATTCACCTAAACTTCTGGCAAATGCTAAAACAGCACCGCTTATTATACCTGGTAAAGCCATTGGTACATATATCCTAAAAAAAGTGCTTATTCTTGATGCTCCCAATGAGTTGGAAGCTCTCTCATAATTGGGATCAATTAACTCAAATGAGGATTTTATATTCCTGACTGCCAGCGGCAAAGAAACAATGATTGAGGCAATAACAACGGCAGTAAAATTAAATGCAAGATTGATTTCAAATAATTCATGTATAAATCTACCGATTATGCCATTTTTGCCTAAAACGATCAAAAGTAAATAACCAGTTACTATTGGTGGGGCAACTAAAGGAATATTTATTAATCCTTCAATAATTAGTTTCCCGAGAAAATTCTTTTTAGCTAACATCCAACCCAACCATATGGCAATTGGAAGCGTTATAAAGGTGCTAACAAGAGCAGCTTTTAAGGTTAGTATGATAACTGATATTTCTTCCGAACTAAGCATTTTAATCTAATTAAAACCAAATTTATTAAATATTTTGTCGGCAGTTTCGCTTTTAAAATATTCATATAGACTTTGAGTATTTTCTTTATTATTTAGTTTACCCATGTAGAAAATTACTGGTTCATGTAAATCTTCAGGGATTGTATAAATTTTTACTTTATCTGACTTTAGTGCTTCCGATAGATAAACAATTCCCCAGTCGCATTCTCTTTGTTCAACCAGGTGCAATGTTGAAGTTACATCTTTTGTTAATATCATTTGCTCTTTGAGTTCTGAGTACCAGTTTAATGTATCGAAAACTTGTTTCGCATATTTTCCGGCTGGTACATAATTCGGATCTCCAATAGCAATTTTATTTTTTACATTTGACTTAATGTCAAATTCTTTGGTAAATGTAATATTTATGTTGTTATTTTTATAACAGATCAATACAAGTTTATTAATTGCAATAGTCGTTACAGCTTTTTTACTTAACAATTTATTAACAATTAAATAATCTATCCATTCTTTATTAGCAGATATAAAAATATCTGCTTCTGCTCCGGTTTTTATTTGTCTGGCCAATATTCCTGACGCTGAATAATTATTGTTAATCAGGATGTTATGCTTTGATTCAAAGGAATTGGAAATTTCCTTGGTTGGTAACAATGAACCTGTTGCGGCAAATAGTTGGATTTTTGCAGCTTCATTTTTTTTACAAGAAATAACAAATCCGACAAAAATAAGTAGGAAAAAATAAAATATGAATCTGCTATAATGCCTATATGCCAACTGTAATAAGAGATTTTTGTTCTGTATAAAAATATGAAAAATAGTTAAAATTATTATTTAGAAACAATAAATCAGAAGAATTTTCTAAAGCGTAATACGATAAATGGAATATATTCTAAGTATTGATTGATAATGATTTAGAATAAAAAAAATCTCCTATCCTGAAGAAGGTGGAGAATAAGAATAAAAGGGGCTGTCCAAAAAGTTTAGTTTTACATCCATATCTGAAAATCAGGATTTGCCCCTTCCCTATAGGGAGTCCTGATTTTCAACATCTTCACCCTTTAGGGTTTGGGGCAGAAAGATGATGAAAATCACATATGCTTACTTTTTGGACAGCCCCTTAATCTATCTGCCATGGGCAGTTTAAACTTTTAATTTTTTCTCTATAGATTCTATTTGACTTTTAAAGCGTTTGTCGGTGTCCATTAGATTGTTAACGGTTTTACATGCATGAAGAACTGTTGCGTGATCTTTTCCTCCAATCATTGCTCCGATCGAAGCTAATGATGATTTAGTCATTGTTTTTGAGAAATACATGGCAATTTGCCTTGCTTGTACGATTTCTCTTTTACGAGTTTTAGATTGCAATAAATCAGGTGATAAACTAAAATAATCGCAAACAACTTTTTGAATGTAATCAACTGATATTTCTTTTTTAGAGTTCTTTACTAATCTGTCAATCATTTGTTTAGCAAGCTCTAAAGTAATTTCTTTCTTGTTTAATGTTGACTGTGCCAATAAAGAAATCAGTGCACCTTCCAACTCTCGAATATTGGATGTAATATGAGATGCGATGTAATCAATTACTTCATCAGAAATATTTATACCATCGTGGTAAATTTTTTGGCCTAGTATTGCAATTCTGGTCTCATAATCAGGTGCTTGTAAATCAGCAGATAAACCCCATTTAAATCTGGATAATAAACGTTGTTCCATTCCTTGCATTTCAACAGGAGCTTTATCTGATGTTAATATAAGTTGCTTCCCGGATTGATGTAAGTGATTGAATATATGGAAAAAGATATCCTGTGTTTTTTCTTTTCCAGCAAATTCATGAACATCGTCAATTATTAAAACATCAATCATTTGATAGAAATGCAAGAAATCATTTTTGTTATTATTTCTTACTGATTCTACAAACTGTGTCTGGAACTTATTAGCATTTACATAAAGAACCGTTTTTTCGGGAAACTTCTCCTTAACTTTAATACCTATAGCCTGTGAAAGGTGAGTTTTACCTAATCCTGATTCACCATATAAAAATAGAGGGTTAAAGGCCGTGCCACCCGGATTATCACCAACAGCATCGCCCGCAGATCTTGCTAAACGATTACATTCTCCTTCAACAAAATTTGCAAAACTGTTATCGGGATTTAATCTCGGATCAACATGCAATTTTTTGATACCAGGAATAATAAATGGATTCTTTATCGATTTTTCTTCCGAATTAATTGGAACGGTAACAGGTTTATTTTTCAGTTCGGTTTTATAATTCGTCGGGAATTTAACAGTATAAGGTTTATTATTAGAATATATGCTGTTTTCCATTACCACACTATACTCTAACTTAGCATTCTCTCCCAATTCTTTACGCAAGGTTTTTCTAAGAATATCTATATATTGTTCTTCCAGATATTCGTAAAAAAATGGACTTGGTACTTGAATTGTTAATACGTTTTCTTCTAATTTAAGAGGAACAATTGGTTCAAACCAGGTTCTAAAGCTTATTGAAGGTACGTTGTCTTTGATAATTTTTAAGCAATTGTTCCAAATTTCTCGATAGTTATTATTATCCATTTAACTCACAAACTTTTATAATTTTCCACTACGTTCTTAATTGCTCTAACAAATTTGTGAAAAAAAAAAGTAAAAAAAAATTTAATTTGAGTTGTTTTTTTAGAAAAAAATCTATAGCATTTTAATTCAGTCAATTAAAATTAAAAATCTTTTAAGGTTTTTGTAACTATCAATAAATCAGAACTATATTGATATTTAATATTAATCATTTGTTAATTAATTATTTAATTAAATTTAACTATAAAATGATTTAAACTCATTTTAAAAATGAATAGGTTTTGTAAAAATTTTCTTTAATTTTTTGATATTTAATTTTGATTAATCTGATTGTAGATTTATGTAACTTTTTTTATTTATCTTTTTTTCCAAATAATGAAAAATGAACATATTTTTTAGGATTTTCATTTAAATCAACTATCAGGCTATCCAGATCTGCTGCCAAATTATTCAGGTTATTATATAAAGAGTCGTTATTGATAAGCATACCGACTGTTCCTTCACCTCGGTTAATTTTTTGGGAAATTTCACTAAATTCGGCTAATGTTTTATTAGCATTTACTATGGTTGATTTAATATTAGCCTGATCTAAAGAATCGCTAATACTTGAAAAGTTCTCAAGAATATTTGAGATTTGTTCGTTATGATTTCTTAAGTTACTTGTAATTGATTCAACATTGCTTAAAATTTTATTTATCTTAGATTTATCAGAATCAAGCATATAATTCAACTCTGAAGTTATATCATCAATATTTTGAAGAGAGTTTTGAATATTTTCTTTTCTCTTTTCATCAAATACAATTAGAATAGCATCAATAGATTCAACAAGATCTTCTATTTTATTCTTAACAGGAATTAATTCATCTGATAAACTACTAACAAGATCTTTTTCCAAAATACCAATTAAAGTATCATTGTTAGAATGTAATTCTTTGTTATTTGAAAGTTCAAGTTTAATGGCTTTCCCGGCAATCAAACTTGCAGGATAAATGATTGCCTTTGTATTTACCGGTATGTCTACTTTTTCTTCAAGAGAAAACCTTACAACTATAAGGTCTTTTTTCTTTGGATGAAGTTTAAGTGATTCTACTATTCCAATTTTAAAACCGCTTATATATACAGGACTAGCTTCTTCCAAACCATCAATATTTTCATAAACTGCATAATAAGTGTCGGCAGTTGACAATAAATTTTTTCCTTTTAAAAAGCTATATCCCCAAATAAAAAAAGCTATTATTATAATTGCAATAATTCCAATTTTGGTTTCTTTATATATATTCATATGAGAGTATCTAAGTTGTTTTACATTTTAATTCTATTAAGCGCTTCACTTAATGGTATTATGTTCTTATTTTCATCGATAGCTATAATAAATGCTCCGGGAAATTTCTCTTCTACTATCTTTTTATACTCTACTATTTTTTCAAAATTAGATGTTGACCCTACAGTATATTTATAATAATTATCAAATTTATATTCTTCAACATTTTCAAACCCCTTAAAGAAATCTGAATTAACCGGAATTGAGTTTGTTGATGATGCAATTTGTACCTTAAACCGAACAGGTCCTTTATTATTAATATTACTGTCCGGCGAATTATAAATCTGAGTATAACTGGCATTTGTTGATTCCAAATCTGTAGTTTTTAGATTACTTGAATCAATTTTTGTAACAAACTGACTTTTTGCTTCAATGGTAGCCTTGTAATTTTTAAAAGCCCTATAAATAGCTGATGCTATATACTCTTGTCCTGATTTACTCATTAAATACCTTTCTTCCTGAGGATTTGTAAGAAACCCTGCTTCAATCAGAACACTTGGCATAGTTGTTTTCCATAATACTAAAAAACCTGCTTGTTTAACACCGCGGCTTTTGCGTAGGGCCCTGGTCTTAAATTCATCCTCGACAAAAGATGCATAATTTAAACTCTGTTCCAAATGTGTATTTTGCAAGAAGGTAAATATAATATAAGATTCAGCTGAAGTGGGATCAAAACCTTCGTATTTGGTTGAGTAATCTTCTTCAAATAGAATAGCAGAATTTTCAACCTTTGCAACTTCTAAATTTCCTTCTGTTTTATGTAATCCCATTGCGTAAGTTTCAGTTCCAAAAGCTTTTGTATTCTTATTTCCATTTAAATGAATAGAAATAAATAAATCGGCTTTATTCTTATTAGCAATATTAGCTCTTTCGTTTAAAGGAACAAAAACATCTGTTGTTCGAGTATAAATTACCTTTACATCCGGTATATTCTCTTCTATATATGTACCAAGCTTAAGTGCTATAGCTAATGCAATATCTTTTTCTTTAGCTTTTCTTCCTGAAGTTCCACTATCTCTTCCTCCATGGCCTGCATCAATTACAACTGTTTTCAAAGAATACTTTTCCTCAATTTGTCCGTAACTGAAATTAGTTAAAGATAAATTAAGAAAAATTAACATTAATATGGATACCTGGTATCTAATTTGTTTAAAAAAAATCGTTATAAAATACATCTTCTTTACTAATGTATACAATATTTTAATTAGTTTTGGAGCTCTAAAAAATAACTATAATTGCACAAAAATAGTATAATTAAATTGTATTTAAAATTCAGATATTTCGTTTTTTTAACTGTTTTCATTATTTGTATTCCAAACAAGAATTTTGCCCAAAATAGAAATCCGGGAGAAAAAGTAGATGTAAATATTGAAAACGATCATGCACTTACAGATACTACTTCCACGATAGATTCAGCATCTGTAGCAAAGAAGAACGATAATTTTATTGATACCCAGGTTAAATACAATGCCTCAGATTCGATCATATTATCAAGCGATAATAAAAAAGTATATTTATTTAAAGAAGCAAAAGTTGAATATGGTGATGTTGTTTTGGAAGCCGATTACATAGAATATGATCAGGAAAATAATTTTGTATTTGCAAGAGGTGTTGAGGATACCCTTGGAGTTTTGCAGGGAAAACCAAAATTTAAGGATAAAAATGATGAATTTATTGCAAAAACGATAAAATATAACTTTAAAACTAAGAAAGGATATATACAAGAAGTTTTTACGGAAGAGGAGCAGGGTTTTTTACATAGTTCAGAAACTAAAAAGTTAGAAGATAATAGTTTTCTTTTAAAGAGTGGAAAGTATACAACTTGTGAGAATGAAGATCATCCGCATTTTTATTTAGCCATGTCAAAGGCAAAAGTAATACCTAACGATAAAATTATTTCCGGGCCTGCTTATCTTGTTATGGAGGATATTCCCATAAAATTTTTGGGCATACCTTTTGGTTTTTTTCCTAGCCAAAGTGAATATTCATCCGGAGTTATTATTCCTACTTATGGAGAAGAAAAAGTACGAGGTTTTTTCTTACGTGATGGAGGATATTACTTTGGGATAAGTGATAAAATGGATTTATCCGTAACTGGAAGTATTTATTCAAAAGGATCATGGGCTTCCGATGTAAAATATAGGTTTAAAAAGCGTTATAAATTTAATAGCGACTTTAGTTTTAGTTATTCCGAATTTGTAAAAAGCGAAGAAGGATTGCCAGATTATACAAAATCTAAAGATATGGCAATTCGCTGGGCACATACCCAGGATCCAAAAGCCAATCCGAATTCAACTTTTTCTGCAAGTGTAAATTACAGTACTTCATCGTATGATCAATATAACAGTACTTCGCTAGCCCAAAGAAATACCAATACAAAAAGTTCAAGTATTTCATATACTAAAAACTGGCCTGACAGCCCATTCAGAATGACTGCAAAACTAAACCACAGTCAGAATAGTAATACAAACAATATTTCATTAACCTTGCCAGTGATGACTTTTAGTATGGATAGGCAATATCCATTCAGAAGGAAGAATTCAACGGGGGAAACAAAGTGGTTTGAGGATATTGTTGTACAGTATACATCTAACTTGGAAAATAAAATTAGTACAAAAGATACTTTATTATTTAATTCTAGTTATAGTGATAACTATATTACGGGAACAAAATGGTCCGATTATGAGAATGGTTTTAAACATTCAATACCGATAAGTACTAACTTTAAAATTTTACAGCATTTTAATTTAAGCCCAAAAGTGGAATATACCGGTATTTTATATCCAAACTATGTAGAATATACTTCTACTGTGGTAAAAGATGAAGAAACCAATCAGTCGTATGTTGATATAGATACAACAGTACATGAGACTTTCAAATATGCTCAATTAGTGAACCCTTCCATTTCATTAAGCGTTGGCCCTAACATTTATGGAATGTACCAAATGAAAAACCCTGAATCTAAATTAGTTGCTGTAAGGCACGTAATTACACCTTCTGTTGGAGTATCATACAGGCCAGATTTAGGATCAATGGTTGATGGTTATTATAAAGTATATTACAGTGAATCCGACACATTATTTGAGAATCCTCGAGAGTATTCAATATTTAAAGATGGTGTTTATGGCCTTCCTGCTGCTCCTGGCGAAAGCGGATCGATAAACTTTGGATTAAATAATAATCTGGAAATGAAAATTAGAGATTATGAGGACACTACAGGTACGGGTACAAAAAAGATTAAGCTTTTGGAAAGCTTAAAATTATCAACCAGCTATAATATGTTTGCCGACTCATTAAACTGGAGTGATCTCTCAATTTCTGCGAGGACCTCAATGTTTGAAAATAAATTGAGCTTTCAAGCTGGTGCTTCAGTAGATCCGTATGCATTAAATCAAGAGACCGGAAAAATAATAAATGAATTTCAGTGGGAAAAACAAGGCGGCCTTGGTAGATTAACCAGTTTTAATTTATCAGTTGATCTTCGATTAAGCCCTGGTAAAGACAAAGAGAAAGATGATCAAAACGATCAGCATAATCACCAAAGAGGTGATCGATTTACAAAATACGAAGATGGATATAATCAAATGCAAGAGAATCTTATTAACTATGTTGATTTTGATATTCCCTGGAGTTTGAGTGTATCATATAAATATGTATACAGTAAAAGCGGATTGGAATCAACAAAGAATATCACACAAACAGCTACGTTAAGGGGAGATGTTAGTTTAACCGAGAAATGGAAAATTAGCTTTACAGCAAATTATGATTTAGTAGAAAACGATTTATCAAATGGTTCAATAAATATTCATAGGGATTTACATTGTTGGGAAGCTTCATTTCGTTGGATACCGGTTGGTACCATGCAAAGTTATAATTTCCAGATTAATGTTAAGGGGTCTACATTACGCGATTTCTTAAAGTACAATAAGCGTAAATCTTGGCAAGATAATTTGTAGAATCTTAACTATTTATTTACCCAATTCTTTAGTATTTGAAAACCATGTTTGGTCATAATCGATTCGGGATGATATTGAACACCTCGAATATCATAATCTTTATGTTGTAAGGACATTATACTTCCGGTTTTCTTATCAATTGAAGTAATTTCTAATTCGGTAGGGAGGTTTTCTTTACTTACAATCCAGGAATGGTATCTTCCTGTAGGGATGATATTTGGTATATTATCATAAATATAATCTTTCAAGGTAACTTGTATTTCAAATTCTCTGCCATGATTTACCTCAGGCATATTTAATAACGTTGCTCCAAAATGTTCAGCAATTGCCTGATGGCCTAAACAAACGCCTAAAATAGGTTTTGAATCTTTGCAGGCATCAATAATTTTATTCATTATTTTAACATCAGAAGGTAATCCGGGCCCAGGAGAGAATACAATTTTATCAAAGTTATCAAGTTCGGATAAATTTATTTGATCATTTCTTTTAACAATTACCTCATCTGTAAATTGCTCGATGATATGAACAAGATTATATGTAAAGGAATCATAGTTATCTAAAATGAATATTTTCACAGTAAATATGTTTTTATAGCTAGCAAATTAAATTAATTTTGTTAACCAAAACTAAAATAATCAGTAATTATGAAAAAAATAATCTTTACAGACAAAGCTCCAAAAGCAATTGGCCCATATAGTCAGGCAGTTGAGATAAATGGAACACTTTATATTTCAGGTCAGGTTCCCATAAATCCGGAAACGGGCCAAATGCCGGAAGGTATAAAGGATCAAACAGAGCAGGTAATGAAAAACATTGGTGCTATTTTAGAAGCAGCAGGTTATACCTTTAACGATGTTGTTAAATCTACATGTTTATTAAGTGATATGGATAATTTTCAGGCAATGAATGAAGTTTATGGGGGTTATTACAAAGAAAACCCGCCTGCAAGAGCGGCTTATGGTGTAGTAAAGTTACCATTAGGAGCGTTAATTGAGATTGAAACGATTGCAGTTAAGTAATTATAAAAATTGTCATGCTGAGCCTATCTGTTGGCAGACAGGTTTATCGAAGTATGGGCAATTTATTTTAAGTAATTTAATACATCTCGACATCCCGATAGTTATATCGGGACAATGTGACAAAAATGTCGATGTATAGCATAAAAAAAGCTTCCTATAGTTAGGAAGCTTTTTCAATATATGTAAATTGTAATTACTCAGCTACAATTTCGAATTCGATCTCAACACTAACCTCTTTGTGTAACTTAACAGTAGCAGTGTATTTACCAACTTCTTTAATTTGATCTTCAGGAATAGAAATATTCTTTCTTTCTATTTCATATCCTTTTTCTTTTAATGCTTCTGCAATTTGAATTGTATTAACAGAACCAAAGATCTTACCGGTAGAACTTGTTTTAGCACCAATCGATAATGATACTTTTTCAAGTTTGTTAGCATTTTCTTGAGCTTCATTTTTAATTTTTTCTTCTTTATGAGCTCTTTGTCTAATATTTTCTTCATGCATTTTCTTAGCCGAAGGAGTCGCTGCAACTGCTAATCCTTTAGGTATTAAATAGTTTCTTCCATAACCGTTTTTTACAGTTACGATGTCGTTCTTATGGCCTAAGTTTTGTATATCTTCTTTTAAAATTACTTCCATTTTAGTATCCTCCGTTTCTTATTTCAACATATCAGTTACATATGGTAATAATGCTAAATGACGGGCCCTTTTTATAGCCTTAGCAACTTTTCTTTGATATTTTAAAGATGTTCCGGTAATTCTTCTTGGTAAAATTTTACCTTGTTCATTTACGAATTTTTTTAAGAACTCAGGATCTTTATAGTCGATATACTTAATCTTATTCTTTTTGAATCGACAATATTTTTTCTTTTTAATCTCTACAGTTGGTGGTGTAAGATATCTGATTTCCGATTGATTTTGTGCCATGGCTTATCCCTCCGCTTTAGTTTCTTTTTTACTTTTTTTCTTAATGCTATACTCAACAGCATATTTATCCATTTTGAAAGTCAAGAAACGGATGATTCTTTCATCACGTCTGTATTCAGTTTCAAGTTTTTGGATAACATTACCATCAGCTTTGAATTCAACTAAATAATAAAATCCGGTTGATTTCTTTTGAATTGGATAAGCTAACTTTTTTAATCCCCAATTTTCTTCGTGCACTATTTCTGCACCTTCATCTTTTAAAATTCCTAAGAATTTATCAACCGCTTCCTTCATCTGAGCTTCAGACAAAACGGGAGTTGTAATGAAAACGGTTTCGTAATGATTCATCATGATTTAAAAAATTTAATTGTTAATTATCGAGCCGCAAAATTAGAATATTTTTTATTTAATACAAAAGAAAATGACAGTAAATGATTAAATGATAGAATGATTGAATAGATTTTTTGATAGGAAAATTAATAAAGAGTAAATGACACAAACTTTATAATGCAATGATATAACAAAAACAATCATAAAAAAGATAACATTAATTCATTGTATTTACGTAAAATTGTGAATAAAATTTACGAAGGCTTTTTAAAGATTATAACCTAAATTGATCAAAAATTTTACCTTTGTAGAACGAAGTTGAAAAAGGAAAAAAATGGAAAATTTTATTGTTTCTGCACGAAAATACAGACCCTCTAATTTTAAGTCAGTAGTTGGACAGGTTTCAATTACAACAACTTTAAAAAATGCAATTAAAAATAACCATCTGGCACAAGCCTATTTATTTTGCGGGCCTCGTGGTGTTGGTAAAACAACTTGTGCAAGAATTTTTGCAAAAACAATAAATTGTAAGAACCTGGATGAAAATGTAGAACCGTGTAATACATGTGAATCTTGTGAATCATTTAATAATAACAGATCATATAATATTCATGAATTAGATGCCGCATCGAACAATTCTGTGGAAGATATCAGAAACCTCATTGAGCAGGTAAGGATACCACCTCAGGTTGGAAAATATAGTATTTATATCATCGATGAGGTTCATATGTTATCTTCACAGGCATTTAATGCTTTTTTAAAGACCTTGGAAGAACCGCCGGCACATGCAATATTCATTTTAGCAACTACGGAAAAGCATAAAATAATCCCTACTATTTTATCACGTTGTCAAATCTTTGATTTTAACAGAATTAGAGTTGATGATACAGTTAATTACCTTGAGTATATAGCAAAGGAAGAAAGTATAACTTATGAAGTTGATGGTTTAAATATCATTGCACAAAAAGCAGATGGTGCAATGAGAGATGCCTTATCTATTTTCGATCAGGTAGTTAGTTTTTCAGGCAGTAATATTACATATCAAGGAGTAATTGATAATCTTAATGTATTGGATTATGATTATTATTTTAAATTAACCGATGCATTTAATCAAAATAGCATTTCAGATGCACTTTTAATATTTAATGAAATTCTTGATAAAGGATTTGATGCTCATCACTTTATAAATGGATTAAGTGAGCATTTCAGAAACTTATTAGTATGCAAAGACGAGATAACGTTACAGTTATTGGAAGTTGGAGCTAATATTCGTGACCGGTATAAAGAACAAACAAGATCCTGTAATTCGGAATTTTTATTTTCTGCACTCGAAATTTCAAATAAGTGTGATATAGGATATCGATTAAGTAAAAATAAACGATTACATGTTGAACTGGGATTGATTGAACTATGCAATATTTCGTCTGAAAAAAAAAACTCTAGTCAATTAGAAAAAAAAGAAGAAACTCCAAAAGAAAGTAACGAGAAAACAACAAAACCAAAGATAGAAAGATCTGAAGAACAAGAGATTATTCAAGAAAAAAAGGAAATTAAGGAAAAACCTCAATTTAAAAACAAACCGAAATCATTTTCAACCTTTTCCATAAAAGAAAAGCTTAACCAAACTGTAAATACCGATGTTGTAGAAGAACCCAGAGAAGAAATTCATAAAGCTGAAAGTTCAGAAAACCTTAATAATAGTTTTAATGAAAAGGACTTAATTGAAAAATGGCATGAGTTTTCAAATAAAATGGGTGCCAAACCAAGGATTTTTAACACGCTAACATCTAAAAATCCTAAATTAGAGGATAAAAATATAGTTACATTCCAAATTGATAATAACTTACAGGAACAAAAGATTAATGAAATTAGAAATGAATTAATAGATTATTTAAAAAGACAACTTAAAAATTCCAATATTGAATTAAAGCTTATAATTAGTGAGGCAGAAGAAGAAAATAATAAATTATATACGGCAGAAGATAAGTTCAAACATATGCTTTCTAAAAACCAAGATTTAAATAAACTAAAACAAGAGTTTAATTTAGACCTGGAATAATTAAACATTTTTACAATTGAATTGTACTAAGATTAAATTGAAATCTAAAATTTTAAAAACAAAAAATTATGTTACCAAAAAAAGTTGAAAACATTTTAAACGAACAAATTCAAAAAGAGGGATACTCTTCAAATTTATATCTTGCTATGGCTTCTTGGGCCGATACGGAAGGTTATGCAGGAATAGCCCAATGGTTTTTTGCACAAGCTGAAGAAGAATTAATGCATATGATGAAATTTGTACATTTCATTAACGAACGTGGTGGACATGCTATTGTTCCTGCATTTGACCAGCCACCTGCTAAATTCGATGGCATTAAGAAACTATTTGATCAGGTTTTAGAACATGAAAGATTTATATCCGGGTCAATTAACGACATTGTTGCATTAGCTATTGAAGAAAAAGATTTCGCAACCCAAAACTGGATTCAGTGGTTCGTTACGGAACAAATTGAAGAAGAATCATCAGTTCAGCTTATCATTGATAAATTAAACCTGGTTGGTGAAAAGAACATGTATTTGTTCGATCGTGACATTATGTCACTAAGAGGAACAGGAGCATAAAAAATTAATTTACTTTTTAATATATATATAACCGTTGCAAATTCCGTTGCAGCGGTTTTTTTGTTCATATTTTTCTTGTTTATATACATGACAAAACAATTATCTTGAATGATATTTGTTGTAAACCGAAGTATCAAAAAAAAATAAATCATTCCACGAATTACCTGTAAAATGTTACATTTGTAGATTAATTCGATTTAAAATTTAAAATTATTATAATGAGTTTAATTAATAATGTATTAACCAAGTTTTTCGGCAATAAATCTGAAAGAGATATTAAAGAGGTTGCTCCAATTGTCGATAAAATAAAAGAAGAATACGAGCGAGTAGTAAATTTATCAAATGATGATTTAAGAACTAAAACACAAGAAATAAAACTTGAGATAAAAGATCACATAAAAGAGGAATCAGAAAAAGTAAAAAACTTAAAGGAAAAAGCGGAGAGTGATGAGGTTGATATCTTTGAAAAAGAAACTATTTATGACGAAATCGATAAAATTGAGGAAAGTATTGATGTTAAGCTCGAAGATAAGTTAAATGAGGTACTTCCAATTGTTTTTGCTATTGTGAAGGATACTGCGCGTCGTTTTAAAGAAAATGATTTCATAGAAGTAAAAGCAAATGATTTTGATAAAGATTTAGCAGCGGTATATGAGAATGTAGAAATATCAGGGACAACAGCAAAATACTACAATTCCTGGCTGGCTGGTGGAAATGAAACTAAATGGGAAATGGTTCATTACGATGTTCAGTTAATTGGCGGTGTTGTATTGCATCAGGGGCGAATTGCCGAGATGGCTACGGGTGAAGGTAAAACTTTAGTTGCTACATTACCTGTGTTCCTAAATGCCTTAACAGGAAGAGGTGTTCATGTAGTTACGGTTAACGATTATCTGGCAAAGCGTGACTCGGAATGGATGGGACCAATTTTCCAGTTCCATGGATTATCAGTTGACTGTATTGATAAACACGAACCTAATTCGGAATCCAGACGAAAAGCTTACAATTCTGATATTACTTATGGTACAAACAATGAATTTGGTTTCGACTATTTGCGCGATAATATGGCGATCAATCCGGACGATTTGGTTCAAAGAAAACACAATTTTGCTATTGTTGATGAGGTTGACTCCGTATTAATTGATGATGCGAGAACACCATTAATTATTTCGGGGCCAATTCCTAAAGGAGATATGCAACTTTTCGAGGAACTAAAACCAAAAGTAGAAATACTGGTTGAGGCACAACGAAAATTAATGAACCAGGTTTTAGCAGAGGCAAGAAAAGAGTTTAACGATAATAATACGGAAAAGGCCGGATTTTTGTTATTACAAGCATATAAGGGTTTACCAAAAAGTAAAGCATTAATTAAGTTGTTGTCAGAGGAAGGAAATAAGTCTTTAATGTTAAAGACAGAAAACTTCTATATGCAAGATAATAACAAAAACATGCATAAGGTTACTGATGAATTGTTCTTTACAATTGATGAAAAGAATAATTCAATTGAGATGACTGACAAAGGTATTGACCTTATTACTTCTAAATCTGATGATGCAAACTTCTTCATTTTACCTGATATAGGTTCTGAAGTTGCCGAGCTGGAAAAGTCAGGATTAAAAGAAACTGAAAAGTTAGCCAAGAAAGATCAATTGCTACAGGATTATGCAATAAAATCCGAGCGTGTTCATACAATCAATCAACTATTAAAAGCTTATGCATTATTCGAAAAAGATGTTGAATATGTTGTAATTGATAATAAAGTTAAAATTGTTGATGAACAAACCGGCCGTATTATGGAAGGCCGTCGTTACTCAGATGGTTTGCACCAGGCAATAGAAGCTAAGGAGAGAGTTAAAGTGGAAGCGGCAACTCAAACTTTTGCTACCATTACTTTACAGAATTATTTCAGAATGTATCACAAATTATCGGGTATGACCGGTACTGCAGAAACGGAAGCAGGAGAATTCTGGGATATTTATGAACTGGATGTAGTTGTTATTCCAACAAATAGGCCAATTGCGAGAAACGATGATGAAGATTTTGTTTATAAAACAAAACGGGAAAAATATAATGCGGTTGCAAACGAGATCTCTGATTTAATTAATAATGGACGACCGGTACTTGTTGGTACAACTTCTGTTGAGATTTCGGAATTACTAAGCCGAATGCTTAAGATCAAAGGCATTAAACATAATGTTTTGAATGCTAAACTACACCAGCGCGAAGCTGATATTGTAGCGGAAGCAGGTAAGTCTAAAACAGTGACCATTGCAACTAATATGGCTGGTCGTGGTACTGATATTAAATTGTCAAAAGAAGTAAAAGATGCAGGTGGGTTAGCTATTGTTGGTACCGAACGTCATGAATCACGCCGTGTCGACCGCCAGTTAAGAGGTCGTGCAGGTCGGCAGGGTGACCCGGGATCATCTCAGTTCTTTGTTTCTCTGGAAGATGACTTAATGCGTTTATTTGGATCCGATAGAATTGCCGGAATTATGGATCGCCTTGGATTAAAGGAGGGAGAGGTTATTCAGCATTCAATGATTTCCAGATCCATTGAAAGAGCTCAAAAGAAAGTTGAAGAAAACAACTTTGGAGTACGTAAACGATTGCTTGAATATGATGATGTAATGAATTCTCAACGCGAAGTGATATATAAAAAGCGTAGAAATGCACTATTCGGCGAGCGTTTAAGTGTTGATATTGCTAATATGATGTCGGATGTATGTGAAAGTATTATTGATGAATATCAGAATAATGCTGATTTTGAAGGATTTAAATTTGAGTTGTTACGTACATTCTCAGTAGAATCTCCATTCGATGAACAGAGATTCTTAAAAGATGATGCAACTTCTTTAACCGATGAACTTTATAAGTTGGTTTTGGAAACTTATAAGAGAAAAGAAGAAGTTATAGCTAAGCAAGCTTATCCTGTTATTAAGGATGTATATGAAAAGAGCGGACATACATACGAAAACATTGTAGTTCCGGTAACCGATGGTACCAAAACACTACAAGTAATTACAAACCTCGAGAGATCTTATAAAACTGAAGGTAAGGATTTGGTAAAATCGTATCAGAAGTCTGCTATTTTAGCAAATATCGACGAGTCATGGAAAGAACACTTACGTGAACTGGATGACTTAAAACAATCGGTTCAAGCTGCCACGTATGAGCAGAAAGATCCATTATTGATTTATAAGTTTGAATCGTTTGAGTTGTTTAAAGCAATGATTGATAAGGTAAACCGTGATGTAGTTGCTACGCTTGTAAAAGGACATATTCCTATTCAGGACCCGGATAAAGTTCGTGAAGCTGAACAGCGAAGAAGAACTGATTATAGTAGAATGCAAACCAGCCGTCCTGATCAGGGTGGAGGAGAGCAAGGTGAAAAGAAACAAAAAGCACAGCCGGTACGTGTCGAGAAGAAAGTCGGAAGAAATGAGCCTTGTCCTTGTGGTAGTGGTAAAAAGTATAAGAATTGTCACGGAAAAGTTCAGGCAGAAGCTTAAATATAAAGAAGTAAAAATAATGAAGGCTGCTCCCGATAGCTATCGGGATGTGCAGCCTTTAATTTTTTGTGGCTATCGTATGATATGCATGAAATAATGTTTTTCCCTTTTCACCTGTAAATTTAAATTCTTGAGAGTTACCTCCATGTGGTGAATTAGAAAGCAAAGTAACGTTGTTTAATCCCTTATTTAATGGAACCCGTGCGTATGAAATAGAGTAGGGAAGAGTTTGCCAATTTCTTGTGTCAGCCTTTTCGGTTACTGTATTTACAATATTTACCAAAGTGCCTAATGCTTCATCTTCCTCATCAGCAAGCGCTTCCAGGGCTTTTTTTGTTGCTAAGCGCCCAATAGCCGTAGCCATTTCCCGAAGCATCCTATCTTTTAATGTTTTAAATGCAATATCATTAATATCTTGCATTATTTCTAATTTATATGCTTTTGAATTTGAAGTTAAAAGAGCATTTGTATAATAAGGTGATCTTTCCACATATTTTGGGAAAGCCACCCTAAAAAAACGTAAATCATGAAATGCATCTTTCTCTCTTTTAGATTTATCTCCTATATAAATTGGAAAAGATAGGTCATATTCATCATTTACCATTGTAACATAACCGCTTCTACTGTTAGGAACTTTTACAAAATTAATTGAAGTTTCAGCTTTGTATGGACCAAATCCATTTAACCAGAAAAAGATTAATTCTCCATTCTCATTTGGTTGATACTTAAATTTCTTACCGAACTTTTCTTCATAAAGACTCACTTCATCATGGAAACCTGTTAAGTAAGCACTTCTTAAAATGTCCTCTTTTAATTGCTCGGGAACTGATATGTCAAAATATTCTTTATAATCTGTTTCATAAACTTCAAGAGCATTTCTATAAGCTATAAATGCATTGTTATAATCATTGTCGGCTTCATAAATAATTCCCATTAAGTGATGAGCAAATGCATCGCGCTGATAGCGGTTTTTATGGTCTTTATGTTTATCGTTTAACTGATTAAGTTTTATGTTAATACGTTTACATTCAACTATTGCATCCTCGAATTTTCCTAACTGTATATAATTCAGAGCCATGAAATAATTAACCATAACTACTTCAAAATCTTCCGGTTTATATGGCTTAATATTAGGATTTGAAATATACGTAAGCGCTTCCAGGTAATAATTTCTTACATAGTCCTCAATAATCTTTTCCGCAATAGAAAAATAATGATTGCTTTCAGCATAATTTTGACGTATCCACGAAACATAACCACGGTTTAAATAGTATAGCAACATATTTTTACCATCGGCATCCTTATCATTTTTATCTAACCAATTATCAGCTCTTTCAAAATTGCCTTGAGTAATATGATTCTGAAATTCAATATTTTTTTGGTAATATGTAGCACATCCGGCAATTAACAGAACAGCAAAGAAGATGATGAAAATCTTGCTATATTTCTTAAAAGATTTCATTCTGTATTAATTTCGAATATACTTTTTGATCTTTTTATCACCAATCCAAACTATTTCATTGGTTTCTAAGTGCGAAAGTTCAAGGTTTATTTGATAGTAAATGATTTTCTCTTTTTTATAAGTGTCAACTACAGAAGTAATAGTACCCTGTAACATATAATCGGCCCCTAACTCCAAACCCCAGTTTTTAGCAGTTTCACCTGAAGCAAAATCTTGTTGGTCAACTCTCTCTGCTCTAAGCGCCTCTCTTTTGTCTGCTGCCTGAACCAATCTTACCGATCCATCTTGAATAATTGCTTTTTCAATATCTTTAATAAAAGTGTTTGCATCTATATGTTCATGACTCTTATTCTTAACTAAACCAACGATA
This sequence comes from Bacteroidales bacterium, assembly GCA_028282785.1. Classification (GTDB taxonomy): domain Bacteria; phylum Bacteroidota; class Bacteroidia; order Bacteroidales; family UBA12077; genus UBA12077. The sequence goes on from JANQHE010000030.1 coordinate 35,097, forward strand.
AGTACCGGTCTTTTATTAGAGTTTCCTGATTTATATTCAATGATCCAATTATCGTGAAGTAATTGTTTGATCATTTCTTCGGAAACTGCCCTGGAATCAGAATCATTCCAGCGGCCACTTAAATCAATTGTTTGATCGGTTTCAACTCTTTGTACCTGTCTTTTAGGTGCACATGCAAAAGTTACAAAAACGATTATTACTAAGCTTACAAGTTTGTATAGTTTTTCCATATTAATTTTATTTTAATCGTGAAAACGTGCGCAAAAATTAGACCAGTTTTTCCAAATATTGAATAAAGAAGACTAAATATCCAATGAAGAAATTCTTAATACTTCATTATTGATTATTGAATATTTATGATTTGAAATAAATAACTATATTTTTTGAATTAATTCATCTAGTTTTTTATAAGTCTGTTCACTTACCGGAACCAATGGTAAACGGAGATTATTTTCAATAATCCCTAAAATTTCCAAAGTAGCTTTAATACCGGCGGGGTTTCCCTCAACAAATAAATAATTGATAAGCTCTAATAGTTTATAATGTATTTCTTCAGCTTCGTTAAATTTATTATTTAATGCTAATTGAACCATGTCCGAAAATTCTTTTGGGAATGCATTGGCAACCACAGAAATAACACCCGATACTCCAATTGACATTAACGGAAGTGTAATTGCATCGTCTCCCGAAACAACGATAAAATCTTTTGGCTTATCATTTATTATATTCATCACCTGAGAAAAATTTCCCGAAGCTTCCTTAATCGCAACAATATTATTAAAATCACGGGCTAAACGAACTGTAGTTTCTGCATTTATGTTCGAGCAAGTTCTCCCCGGTACATTGTATAATATAATATCAACAGGACAAGCTTCGGCAATTGCTTTGAAATGCTGATATAAACCTTCCTGGGTAGGTTTGTTATAATATGGAGCAACTGAAAGTACCGCATCGATCTGACTAAAATCAGTTTTCTTAATTTCATTTACTAAAGCTTGCGTATTATTGCCGCCAACTCCTAAAACAATCGGGATTCTTTTATTTGCTTTTTCAATAATAAATTTTACCAGTTCTTCTTTTTCTGGTTCGGTTTGGGTAACAGATTCGCCTGTAGTTCCAAGTACAACAAGATAATTAATTCCATTGGCAATTAGATGCTCAATTTGTTTTTCAAGGCCCTCTAAATCAATGCTTAAATCTCTTTTAAATGGTGTAATAATGGCTACACCGGTTCCTGCAAATTTATGTTGTGTACTCATACTTAATTATTTAATATGTTTAGGTAATGCTTTATTTGTTCAATAAGGTAATTAACAGATTCGTTCTTTTTAATATCAATAACTAAATCCTGGTATGAATTTTTATTTTGTTTTCCGATTTTAAATTCGGCCCTTGAAAGAGAGCCCACATAATTTACGGTAAAGTATTCATTGATACTAAGATCAAATAGTATATCAAAATCCTGATCTATAAATTGTTCTATTAATTCGTTCTTGGGTTTATGGTACCAGTTTAAATCTGTATTACAATAAAAATTAATTCCTTTCCACATTAAAAATTGTTGTGGAACTTTTTTCGAAGGAACGTACCCTAATGCATAAACTTTCATGCTATTATTCGATAGAAAAGACAAAAAATCCTTTACTGCGCCGAATGATTGTTCATCAGGCGAACTGAAAAGAATACCTGCTGACCGGGCTGTTTTAAAATTGTGCGTTTTTACTTTTCTCCTTTGGTTCTTCAATCGTTTCTTTAGATTGAATTTACCTATTTTGCTTTTTATGTTGTTAAATGTACTCACGATGCAATGATACTATTTTTATTCCGCTTATTCGATCATCCGTAAAAAATCGTCTTCAGATATAATCGGAATATTCAGTTTTTTCACTTTTTCTAATTTAGACGGGCCAATATTTTCTCCTGCCAATAAATAATTTGTTTTTGCCGATATGGATCCCGTACTTTTACCTCCGAATTTACTAATTAATTCTTTTAGTTCACCAGGGGAGTGTTTCCTAAATGTACCAGAGATTACAAACGTTTGTCCGTTAAGTTTATTACTAATTTGTTGAATTGTGCTGCTAACTGGCTTTCTAACCTTTTTCTTTTTAACCGCTTTTTTCCTTTTTTCAGTTTCCTCAAGTTTTTTTTCACAAGTTATTTCATTCATATCAAGATTATCTAAAACTATTTCTAAAAAAGCATTTTCATCTAAGAATTCAATGCGATGACCTTTTTCAATTAATTTAAGAGCTTTCGCTATTTTAGTAGGAGAAATATTTTCAGAACCCAAAACAATTAGATTTGTATCTAAAGTTACACCAGAATGTACTTTGAGTCCAAGTTTTGTGGCATATTCCAAAACTTCATGTCGAGGAATCTGCATTATTCCCGTAACAACTATATGTCCATTATCTCCTGTTAAATTTTGGTTATAAAATGAACAAGATTTAACCTTATTCCATTTATTATAAGTAGCAATATTATCCTTATCATGTCCGGTCCAAAAATGTACAGTAATACCATCTAGTTCCATTGAACCTTTTTCTCGAAGCTTTTGTGCAACTGTATTTTTTAATTCCTTAACCATAAAGTCCTATGGAATAATAAGTTTACCCTTATACTTTGATAGGAATTCATCCTCGGTTAGTATTTCTTTATTTAGTTTCTTGGTCTTTTCTAGCTTAGAGCCAGGATTACTACCTACTAAAAGAAATGACATGTTTTTTGAAACTGCAGATAAAATTTTACCTCCATTTTGTGCAATTATTTCTTCATATTCCTTTCTTTCATATTTATTAAACGATCCTGAGACTACAATTGATAAGCCCTTTAAAACATTGCTAGTTTCTTGAGTCAACGTTTCTTCTATTTCAAATTTTAAACCTGCCTTTTTAAGTCTATTAATTAAATTTAGATTTCCCTTTTTCGAAAAAAAATCAATAATACTGGAATATATGGCTGTCTCAATTCCTGAAATTTCATAATAGTGCAGTTTAGCATCAGGAAGTTCATATTTAATAATATTTTTAACTTGCTCTTTATAATTAATTTTTTCTTTAGAATTGACTTCTATATTATTGTATTTTGACCAGAATTTTTTTAATAATCCAATTTTACTGTAAAGATTCCAAAAAACAGGAATTGTGTCTTTTAGATCATTAGCTGCATTAAGTTCTTCATTTAAATAATAAGTAAGTGTGCTTAATTTAGTTTCTTTAGGAAAATATTTTATTAGATTATTTTTAATATGATTAAAAATTTCTGTTTTTGAAGACTCTATAAAATGGTCAACACTTTTAAAATTTTCACATAATAATTTTGCATTAACTTCACCAACATCCCTTATTCCTAAAGAATACAAAACTTTATGATACGGATTGGATTTAGATTTTTCAATTTCACCAAGAATTTTATTTACCGATTTTTCTTGAAGGACATTTCTGGTAAGTGTATTTAATTTATTTACAATTTCTCTATTTTTTTCTTTTTCAAAAGTCAAAACTATGTTTTCTACAATAACTTTGTTAATACCAAGCTTTAATAATTCTTCTTTAGAAGCTATTGATAATAAATATATGTAACTATAGTGGTTTGAAAGTTTTTCCAAAATATTATCGTCCATACCTTCTATATTAAAACATTTTATTATTGTTTTAATGCTAATTCCATCAGTATTATTAATATCAGGTTGTAAAATATTAATTAAGTTCTGATTAAACATTGATGACTTGTATTCAAATACTGATTCTATTATCTTTTGACTTGATTTTACAGGTAAAATTTGATTTTTTATATCAAGTAAATCTTCATATGATGCATTAATAAATTTACTAAGTGTTTTAAAATGATTAGCAAAAACTTTTGCGTTTTGCAGACTTATGTTTGGCAAACCAATTTCAAAAGAATAAATAACTTTTTCTAAAGGAACTTTTACTTCTTCAAAATCATCTTCAGGTATTATAATATTTTCTAATCCAATTAGCTGATCTTTTTTATTTTTCAATTCAAATAAATCTGCATAGTCAGAAATAATATTTTTGTCAACTAATAAGGAGATAATTCCTTTTCCCAAACCTTCTATATTCATTGCCTTTCGACTAATAAAATGTTCAATTCTTCCTTTTATCTGAGGCGGACAACCGGTTTCATTGGGACAATAGTGTTTAGCTTCACCCTCGATTTTTATAAGTTTTGTTCCACATTCGGGGCAGTTTTTAATATACTCAACTGCTTTGCTGTCAAAAGGTCTTAAATCTTTATCAAGACCAACAATCTTAGGGATGATTTCACCACCTTTTTCAACATAAACAAAATCGTTAACACGAATATCTAATAGGTTAATTTGATCATAGTTATGTAAAGATGCTCTTTTTACTGTTGTCCCTGCTAATAATACAGGTTCAAGATTTGCAACAGGAGTAATAGCACCTGTTCTGCCAACCTGGTAATCAATACTTAAAAGCCTTGTTTTAGCTTGTTCAGCTTTAAACTTGAATGCAGTTGCCCAGCGCGGTGATTTAGCTGTCATTCCAAGTTGTTGTTGTTGTTTTAAGCTATCAATTTTAATTACAATACCATCAATATCGTAAGGTAAGTTATGGCGTTCATTTTCCCAGTAATCTACGAATTCTTTAATTTCATCCAGGTTCCTGCATTTCTTTATATGGTTTGGAACTTTAAACCCCCAGGTTTTAGCCATTTTCATATTATCATAATGACTGTTTGTAGGCAGCTCTTTGCCCATCATATAATATAAAAAACAATCCAGGGGCCTGGAAGCAACAATTGATGAGTTTAATATTTTCAAGCTACCGGCAGCAGTATTTCTCGGATTTGCGTATTCCGGTTCTCCTGCAGCTCTCTTTTCTTCGTTCATTTTTTCAAAGCCATCATGTGGTATAAAGATTTCTCCACGAATTTCAAAATCCGAAGGAAATCCTGACCCCGTAAGTTTTAATGGGATACTTTTAATTGTTTTAACATTTGTTGTAACATTATCACCTTTTTCTCCGTCTCCGCGAGTTAAGGCTCTTGCTAATTGTCCATTTTCATATTTAAGACTAATTGAGGCCCCATCATATTTTAGTTCGCATACATATTCGTACTCTTCAGGTAATATTTTTTTATTTCGCGTTTCGAAATCGGCCAGTTCTTCTTTGGAATAAGTATTGTCAAGCGATAACATCGGGTATGAGTGAGCTTCCTGTTCAAACTCTTGATTAAGGTCACTTCCAACACGTTGAGACGGGGAATTAGGGTCAAACAAATCAGGATTGTTAGCCTCTAGATCAATAAGTTCTTTTAATAACTGGTCGTATTCGAAATCACTAATTTTCGGTTGTGCTAAAACGTAATATTGGTAATTGTGATGATGAAGTAAGTTTCTTAATTGTTCAATTCTGCTCTTATCCTTGTCTTTACTCATGTTTTCGAATATTATGATAAACAAAAATACAAATGCTTTTGTTAACATCAAATTAATCTTATTAACACAAACTTTAAAGAAACTAACAAACCAAAAAGAATATTTTCGGCTGTAAATAATTTGTTATTTGTAAGTAAAGCAACAATTATTTATTTTCGGGTCATCAAGTTGAAACTATGAACCAGATAAGAATTCTTTTTATAATAATTATTGCTTTTGCTACAGCCTGTACCGATGAAGATAACTTTAAAACTGATCTTGTCGGTTTCGAAAGTTTAGAATTAGGGAATCAATCTTACTGGAATGGTTCGGATAGTTCAGGGGATTTTTCAATTGGAAATAAAATATTTGCTAACTCATATTACCCCGACTGGAACACCTGGAGTGGATTTGCCTATTCAAATATCATTAATTATTCATATTATAACGAATCGGCTAAATATGCGGCTTATCCAAGTGGTGGAGCCAATGAATCGAGCAATTACGCAATTGGACGTCAGTTTGAAAAAATCTTTATTGAGTTTGAAAAGGCGGAAGAGCAAAGACTGGTTCAGATAGCTAACTGCACGTATTCTGCCCTGGCAATTAAATACGGATATGGGTATGCTAAAAAATTTGGTGGGAGGGACGGGAGTGATCCGGATTGGTTTAAACTTACTATAACGGGTTTTGATCATGCAAATGGAATAACAGGATCGATCGATATCTTTTTGGCAGATTTTCGATATGAGGATGATGCAAATGATTATATATTGAGTACCTGGCAATACATTGATTTAACAACTTTGGGAACAGTTAAACGGTTAGAGTTTGAATTATCTTCGTCAGATGCCGGAACACCACTATATTTTTGTTTAGATAATTTAAAGGGCAGGATTCATTAAAAAGCTCTTTGATCAATCCATTTTTCAAGTAACGAGATTAATCTTTCCTTTTTAATGGGTTTTGCTATATAATCATCACACCCGGCTTCCATACTTTCCTTTTCATCATTTTGCATGGCATAGGCTGTTTGAATTATAATCGGAATTTCAGGCCTTAATTTTTTAATTCTGGATGTCGCCTCTAATCCATTCATCCCCGGCATTTTTATATCCATTAAAATTAGATCGATATGTTCATTACCACGACAAATTTCTATTGCTTCATACCCATTTTCAGCATGTAATAAATTTATTCCTTTATTAGTTAAAAACATCTCCAGAAATTTGTAATTACTTTCTTCGTCTTCGGCAATTAAAATGGTTTTATCTTTCCAACTTTTATGATTGGCAATTACATATTTGGTAATACTTTCGTCTTCGGATGTTTCTGCCAGTTCTAATGGCAGCGTGAAATAGAATGTTGATCCTTTATCCGGTTCAGATTCAACGCGAATAGTACCACCAAGCCTTTCGATCAAATTTTGAGTTATGGTAAGTCCTAATCCGGTACCTCTATAAAGTTTGGATTTATCCGTTTCAATTTTATTGAACCTTTGAAAAATTTCCGATTGCTTATCTTTTGGGATTCCGATACCGGTGTCCTTTACATAAAATTCAACAAGGTCCAAATCATTAAGTATTTTGTAACCTATACTAACAGAGCCGGTTTCAGTATATTTTAGCGCATTATCAGTAAGATTTGTTATAATTTGCCTTAACCTGTAAGGATCTGTTTTTAAATAGAATTCATCCTGCAAACAATCTTTATCAAGAACAATATCAACATTTTGTTTACCTATTTTTTTCTTGGTTTCGTTAAATATCTCGTGCAAAGCCTGAATGGTATGGTTGATATCCGTATCTTTTATGAAAACAGTCAATTCATTTGCTTCAATCTTTGCAAGATCAATAATATCGTCAATTAAATGAAGCAGTGTATTACAGTTGTTATTGATGTGTGTTACAAGCTCTTCTCGTTCATCATCTTCGGTATCAGGATCAACTAGTAAATCTGAGAATCCAATAATAGCATTCATTGGCGTTCTGATCTCGTGTGACATGTTAGCCAAAAATGAAGATTTTAATCGATCAGATTCTTCTGCTTTTTCCTTTGCATTTTTGAGATCAATTTCAGTCTTATACCTATCCGTTATATCATGGCAAATTCCTACTATCCCAAGTGGTTTACCATTTTCATCCGTGTAAGGTACTTTTAAAGTATCCAATAACACACGCTCACCTTTGATATTTATTTCCCATGATTCCATTCTGTAAAGCTGATTTGTTTCCATAATCTTTTTATCAGTTTCATAGTAATGCAATGCTTCTTCGTTATTGAATATGTTTATATCCTTTCTTCCGATTATTTCGTCAACTGTTTTTCCATTAAATTCGCAAAATGCCTGGTTACAACCTATGTAGATATTATCCCTGTTTTTAAAAAAGATCAAATCAGGAATGGTATTAATCATAGAGTTTAAGAGTGATTTTTCATGAATTAGCTGTTTCTCCGTCTTTTTACGTTCATTCAATTCTTTCTGTAATTCTGCTGTTTTAAGTGAAACTTGTTTACGAAGCGTCCAGGACCAAAACAGGACTATGATTAATATTATCAGGAATGGTAATAATATTAAGGTTATTAATCTGTAAACCTGTGATTTAATGTCTCTTTTTTCATAAATACCAAACCATTTATCATATATTTGGTCATATTCACCTGTAGATTTAATTATTTGCAATCCATCATTAATTTGCGCTAAAATATCACCTCTTTGTTTGTTTATGGCAAAACAAATTTCTTTTGGCTGCATAGTGCTTCCAATTGGTTCTAAATTCGTTAAATTATACTCTTTTATCGCAAATTGTCCGTGGAGTTTGTTAATCAATGCACAATCATATTCACCAGAGGAAAGCAACCTTAATGCGGTAGTATAATTCTTAACCGGTATAATATAATCAGTTAATTTGCTCGCAATCAAATAATCATGCATTATATCACCCTTTACAACTAAGGTTTGTTTACCCTTAATATCTTCAATAGATTTTATATTGCTCTGTTTTCTTGCAAATAATGAATGTGTTATATAAATGTAGGGAGTAGAGAAATTAGCAATTTCACGTCTTTGAGGAGAATATGACATACCAACTATTCCATCTATTCTTTCATTTTCCAGATCAATTCTTACCTGACCCCATGTATCAAGTTCCAGATCAACTTCTAACCCCATGGTTTTTGCAATAGCATTTAATATATCAATACTAAATCCTGTAGGCTCTGAGTTTTTATCTACGTAGTGATATGGGGGATAATCAAAATTAGCTTTAAAAAAAATAGTGTCTTTTTTAAAATTCTTTGAATATATTGGTATTGTAAGGAGAGTGATAAAAATTAAAATGACTAATTTTGTTAGTTTATTCATCATAATATACGTTAATATAGAGTAAGGCTAAGTGCTTAAAGATAAAAAAACTATTCACACTTTATACGTTTTAAGATTAATAAAGTTTATGTCATATGACTTATAAGTCATATATAATTGAAATTTTATAGGACATAGGTGATATTAGAATTAATCAGGCGTTGGGAAATTAAAAAAAAATAAAATATGCAAATAAAATGCGCATTGTTCACTATCATAACTATCTTGCTAGTTTCATGTAATAGAGATCATTCTGAAAACGGGCAAAGCTCAAATGTACAATTACAAAGTTCAGATCTGGAGTATGCTAAAGGATTTAAAATAATAAAGGAATCTGATTATAAAAAAGTAATTATACATAATCCATGGCAAGGAGCAAAGGATGTTAACTATGAGTACCTGCTTGTAAATAAAGATCAAAAGTTAAATGAAAATATAGAGGATTTTAATGTTATAAGAACACCTGTAGAAAGAGTAATATGTTTATCAACAACGCATATTGCTTTTATTGATGTATTAAACGAAACGCAAAGTATTGTTTCCGTATCTGGAACCGATTATGTAAATAACCTTAAAATAAGAGAAAGAATTGATAATAATGAGATTCAGGATGTAGGTTATGATAATAGTTTAAATTATGAGCTTATTGCAAGTTTAAATCCCGATTTGGTACTTACATTTGGTATTAGTGGGCAGGTTGCCGGGTACACACAAAAGTTAAATGACCTGGGTATACAAACCATGATTATAGCTGAATATCTCGAAACGCATCCTTTGGGAAAACTTGAATGGATAAAATTAATATCAGCATTATATGAAAAAAATGATATTGCACAAAATTATTTTGATAACATCGTAAGTGAATATAATGAGTTATCAAAAGTAACCCGGAATATTAATGATAAACCACGCGTACTCTTGGGTTTACCATGGAAAGGTTCATGGTTTGTTCCAGGAGGGAATTCGTTTTTAGCAAAAATGATTCATGATGCAGGAGGAGATTACATATGGACAGAAAACGAATCGAGAGAAAGCTTACCATTCGATATGGAATCTATTTTTGTGAAAGCTTCTGATGCGGATATTTGGATAAATACAGGTACAGTTAATAAAAAGGAAGACATAATAAAGTTGGATGAAAGATTCAAAGATTTTCCGCCTTATTATAAAAAAATCTACAATAATAATTCGCAATTGAATAAGTCCGGAGGAAATAATTATTGGGAGCAGGGTTTAGTTGAACCTCATATTGTTTTAAAAGATATGATTAAAGTTTTTCATCCTAACCTATTACCTGAACATGAATTGGTTTATTATAAAATTATTGAATAGATCAATACGGATTTTATTAAATTAGCATTTTTCAACCATTATAAAACCTCAGGAATTGTTTTCGAAGAAGCAAAATTTTTTAATTTGGAGTATACTAATACTGATACTAATAATACTTTTTCTTTTTGATATTGTATTAGGTTCGGTTCGTTTACCTTTTATTGAGGTGATTAAATTGATATTTACCGGTAATACCGAACATCCGGAGTATGCAACAATAATTTATCGTTTTAGGATACCAAAAGCACTAACAGCATTATTTGCAGGATTTGCTTTATCCGTTAGTGGTTTGCAAATGCAAACCGTATTTAGAAATCCTTTGGCCGGGCCGTATGTACTTGGAATTAGTGCAGGTGCCAGTTTAGGAGTTGCTCTATTGGTAATGGGATTATCAACTTTTACAGTTGTTAGCCAGATCGGTGTTTTGGGAAACTGGACCATTGTGCTGGCAGCATGGCTAGGTTCCGGATTGATCTTATTTTTAATATTAATTGTTTCCATAAGGGTTAGGGATATTATGACTATCCTTATTCTGGGTATTATGTTTGGAAGTGCTACTACTGCGATAGTAAGTATTTTGCAATATTTTAGCAACGAGTCAATGCTAAAGGCTTTTATTGTATGGACCATGGGAAGTTTGGGGGGTGTTTCATTAACCCAGCTAAAAGTATTGATCCCGAGTATAATTATTGGCTTGGTTATTACATTTTTATTGATTAAGGCTTTGAATGCAATGTTGGTAGGAGAGAATTATGCAAAAAGTATGGGACTGAATGTAAGGTTATCAAGGTTTTTGATTTTTTTTAGCACAAGCCTGCTGGCAGGGAGTATTACTGCTTTTTGCGGCCCTATAGGATTTATTGGTATTGCTGTGCCTCATATAGCAAGAATTGTATTTAAAACAGCTAATCATAAAGTATTGCTTCCGGGCACCATGCTTTTAGGAGGTATTGTGTTATTGTTAAGTGATATAATTTCTCAACTACCTGGACATGAAAGAACGCTGCCTATTAATTCAATTACTGCTTTGGTTGGTATACCTGTAGTTATCTGGATAATTATTAGAAACCAAAAAATTACTTCTGTTTGATAGTGATGAAAAGGGAAGGAAACATATTAAAAATAGATCACCTTGAGATTGGATATCCGGAAAAAGGGAAGTCAAATAATATTTTATACCGGGGTATCAATTTATGTGGCCAATCTGGAGAATTAATTGCATTGATTGGAAAAAACGGAATAGGAAAAAGCACTCTCTTAAGAAATATATCAGGTTTACAAAGCTCTTTAAATGGTACGATTAATTATTTTGATAAGCAAAAACAAGCTTACTCAAGGGCTGATTTTGCAAAAATGATAAGCTTTGTTTCAACTGAGATAGTAAATGTTACCAATTTAAGTGTTTTTGATCTGGTCTCGTTAGGAAGGTTTCCACATACAAATTGGTTAGGTAAACTAACAACCAAAGACGTTAATAACACAGCTCGAGCCCTTGAAATGGTTGGTATGAGTTCGTTTGCAAGAAAAAATGTAAACGAAATTAGTGATGGAGAAAGGCAAAGAGTAATGATAGCCAGAACTTTGGCACAGGATACGAAAATGATTGTACTGGATGAACCAACAGCATTTCTTGATTTACCAAATAAATACGAGATTATTCATCTTCTGAATAAATTATCTAAAGAAGAAAATAAGACCATTATCTTTTCAACACATGATCTTAATATAGCTATTCAGGAAGCCGATAAAATATGGTTGATGTTAGATGATAAAATTGTGGAGGGAGCACCTGAAGATTTGATTTTAGATGAGACATTCAATAAAATCTTTGAAAAATCAAATTTAAGATTTGATAAAATTAAAGGTGATTTTAAGATGCAAAAAAAACATCACTGTAAAATCGGGTTAATTGGAGAAGGACCTCAGTATACCTGGACAAAAAAGGCATTGGAGAGATTAAATTTTTACGTTGAAAAAGGAAATGATTCAATACAATATGTAAAAATTGAAACGGGGAATAATTTTTGTAAATGGACGTTGTTAGATGATGAACTTAAACATGTGTTTAATTCAATTTATGATTTGTCAATACATTTAAAAAATACAAACCCGTCTGCCGATTTAACTGCAGAAGGCATGACAGGCAGGCCAAAAAACTAACATTATGAAAGGATTAAAGAAAGTTACCTCCTACATTTAATAACATTTGTATTATTGATCACAGTTGTTTCTTTACTTGGTATATGGGAAGTTATTTCTCTTGAAGAAGTGATTCGAAAGATATTCGTATCCTTATTCATCATTTTTGTGGCATCGGTAATTGTGTTATTTATATTTTCGGTACTCATACGGGAAACCGGTCATGATAAAGATTAAAAAAAAGCGCATTACGCGCTTTTTAATTATTCTCGGATATTTTCTTTTTCCCTAATTCAATCTCAAGAATATTCTTTAAAGTCTCATGCCCAATTCGTTTGGCAATGATCTTTTTATTTTCATCGAGCAAATAAATAGTTGGAGTGCTATAAACATTATAAAAGAACCGGAAATTAGTTAAGTTATATGGGTCCCATACGTTAATCCAGTCCTCATAACCTTTATTTGCAATATATTCTGTCCATTCTTCCTTATTAGTTTGTGTATAAACCGCAAGTACCTCGAATTCACTTCTGTCATATTCCTGATACAGTTCATAAACCTTGGGAGTAACTTTTTTACAATGGCCACAATCAGGTTCAAAGAAATATACCAACGTATACTTGGCTTCAATATCGTAAAGTCTTGCATATTCTTCGGTATAGGTTTCCATTTTCAGGTCCTGTGCTTGATTTCCAACAAGGTTAAACCTTAATTTGGCAACATGTTCTTTTAGATTCTTTTCATTTTCTTCGTCTAACCAGTCAACTTTATCTGTTAAATAATACACATCAGCCATATGAACTAAAACCTTATCCATTCCCATAATATTGCTTTGGCTATAGGTATTAAACAGATATCTTACAACGTATTGAAACATCTCCTTATCCGACTCGGACTGCTCAATTATTTTATCTATATAAAAAATTAACGTATCCGGATCCTGCATTAAAATCCTGGTAAAGAAAGTTTCCAGCTTATTATGAAAAATCGGTGTCCTGAGAAATCTTTTATCCGAAAAATCAATGTTATCCAAATAATGTTGGCGATTATAATTATATGAATGAAACCATCGAACAGAATCTTTATTTTCTATATCTTCGGGAACCTCAATCTCAGGAATTTCAGGATTCTTCATTGCATTAATAATAACTCCCAGAAGTTTTCCTTCATTTTCGGAGATAATTTTATCCCAATTGGTTTTAACTTCATCGGATAATTCTTTAAGTTGATTTTCGAGTATTTCAACAGAATCAGAACCCTCACTGTATTTCTTAATTTCTTCCTGAATTTGTGATGACGCCTTTTGTTTATCCATCATAAACTTTTGAAAATCTTTGAAAGAACTATTTTCTTCCGATCCCTTTATTTTCAGATTATTAATTAGATCATCACTGCTGGTTTCAACATAAAACTCCTGATCGTCACCAACAAGAATATCAAAGTAATTTTTTGATGGCAAAACGACTATATATATACCCTGATCCAATAAGCTGTCACCCTGGAAAGTCCCCTTACCATTTTCATCTAACGTTATGGTATCCTTCACATAAGTTTTGTCACCATAATAGTATCCCAGGTAAATTTCCTTTTCCTTTAAATCGGAGATCTTAACATCAATTTTGTATGATTGCGAAAACAATGTATTCCAGGCAAACACTAATAATAATCCTGATAAAATGGTATATAGATTTTTCATATCATATGATTTTTAACAAGCAAATTTATCAATTTTTGGGCACCTAGCTTATTATTAACATTTTTTAACAAGCTTTCTTCTCTTTTATTTATCTCCTCAACGGTAAAGTCTGCCTTAATAAGTTCATTTAATTTTGAAATGATCTCATTTTCCGTATCAGCTATATGACATAGCGATTCCAATCCGCTTCCGCCTATTATCATTGAATTTACAATACAATGCCTACCTTTATATAAAGCATTAATCAATTTTAACTTAACGCCTGTATCCTGAAAAGAGATTAAAAGATTAATCTGAGCTTTTTGAATTAATTCGTTCATTTCAAAATCCGATGGGTTAGGTATTATCTCAACATTTGAACGGATCTTTGATAATTTAAATAATTCCTGAGTGGGGTTTTTACCAGCTATAATAAACTTAAATTCAATATGGGAACAAACTCTTTTAATGATAAATTTTGCAGCTTCAACATTTTCATGAACTGAAAGATTACCATGAAATAAAATATACTCACCTTTTCCTTTCAATACCTCAATACTGTTATTGGCATGAAATGCCTCAACTAAAAAAACGTTTTTGTTGTAATCTTTAAAATGAGCACAATCCTTTTCTGTGATTCCCGCGACTTTTACGTCTGACTTTAAAATCTTTTCGTATTTTTTAAGTTTTAATGCCTCACTTTTAAAAAATACTTTTCGAAAAAAGTTCTTTTCCTTTTTAGCCAAATTGGAATAATAGTTGTGTTCAACGTTATGCATTCTAACAACTATGGTTCTGCTTTTTGAGATTAACCTTTGTAAATGGAATGTAGTATGTAATCCCTCAAAAAGAATAGGATGATCATCTTGTTTCAGTTTATCCAATAATTTATTGTTTGACCGTGTTAAAACAATAAACGGAATTTTTGATAAAAAATACCTTGGCCTTTTCGGCCTATGATAATACAGAACAGATTTACAATATTTCTTTAACTCTTCAGACTCAGTTCTGTCGTATTGAAAACAATGTAAATTTATTTTTACGCCTAATTCATAAAGAGCTTTTATTTTATAAAATGCATCTATAACTCCCCCATAATCAGCTGGATACGGTATAGTAAAAGAAACAATATGAATTTCGGCGCTATTTTTCATCTTTAATAAATCATGAAAGTAAATATTTTATTTGAAAGTATGCATCTCTTTTAGAAAATATGCGTCTCTTAAATGGTAATTGCCTGTAACGAATTCTTGACTTACTGGTCATATTACCAAACAAATAACTAACCAATTAAAAGTTGCAAATGAAGAAAATAATATGCAATTAGAAAGTTATTCAATAATAAGATTAGGTAGTATATGGTAAATTTTAGGTTTTGGTTAAAATAAAATGATTAAGGCACTTTCCTGTCCTTCATATTCATATTTTCCCAATGATGAAGGGTAGTTTTGGGGCTGTCGGAAAACTTTTCAACAGCCCCTTTTAATGGGTCATTTTTAAGATTAATTTCTTGTTTGTTAAGTATTACATAAATTTGTTTAATGCGTAATTTGGATTTATCTTTGTGCGCTAAATTTTTAGCTAAAACCAAGTATAATACAGTATAAAATTTATCATGGATATTGAAATAATATTGAACGAGGCAGTTGTTAAAGCAGTAAAGGAATTATATGGTCAGGAACCGGTTGAGAATAGTATTCAATTCCAAAAAACCAGGAAAGATTTTGAAGGTGACTTTACCTTGGTAGTATTTCCTTTATTAAGAATTTCGAAGAAGCCGCCTAAGCAAACCGCAGAAGAGATTGGTGCCGAATTAAAAAAAAATATCCAGCAAATATCTGATTTTAATGTTATTAAAGGATTTTTAAACCTTTCTGTCGATAATAGTTTTTGGATTAATTACTTAAACGATATCAGTAAAGATGAAAAATATGGTTTTATAACTGAAAAAGAAGATCCGAAAACAATATTAATTGAATATTCATCACCAAATACAAATAAGCCATTACATTTAGGACATATCCGTAATAACCTGCTGGGTTATTCGGTTGCAAATATACTACAGTCGCAAGGTGATAAAATTTATAAAGTAAACCTTGTAAATGACAGAGGGATACATATTTGTAAATCCATGTTAGCCTGGCAAAAATGGGGTGATGAAATTACTCCCGTAAAAGCTGGTAAAAAGGGCGATCATTTGGTTGGAGATTTTTATGTTCGATTTGATCAGGAATATAAAAAAGAAATCAAAGAATTAGTTGAAGGTGGAATGGGTGAGGAAGAAGCGAAACAGAACGCACCTTTAATTCTTGAGGCCCAGGAAATGTTACGAAAATGGGAAGCTAAAGATCCGGAAGTTATTTCTCTTTGGAGGGAAATGAATAACTGGGTTTTGGAGGGGTTCGATGTAACCTATAAAAACCTGGGCGTTGATTTCGATAAAATATACTTTGAATCGGAAACATATAAATTGGGAAAAGAGCTGGTTCTGGAAGGTTTGAGCAAAAATATTTTCTTTAAAAAAGAGGATGGTTCGGTTTGGGCAGATTTAAGCGAAGAAGGATTAGATCAAAAGATCCTGTTACGTTCCGATGGAACTTCGGTTTATATGACCCAGGATTTGGGTACGGCTCAGCAAAGAATGGAAGATTATAATGCCGATCAGGGTATTTATGTTGTAGGAAATGAGCAGAATTATCATTTCCAGGTATTGAAATTAATTCTTGGAAAACTTGGATTTGACTGGTCGGGAAGTTTACATCATTTATCTTATGGAA
Source organism: Bacteroidales bacterium (assembly GCA_028282785.1). Taxonomy (GTDB): domain Bacteria; phylum Bacteroidota; class Bacteroidia; order Bacteroidales; family UBA12077; genus UBA12077. The sequence continues at coordinate 51,791 of JANQHE010000030.1, forward strand.
TGGTTGAGTTACCCGAAGGTAAAATGAAATCGCGTGAAGGTACTGTAGTTGATGCTGATGACCTGTTAGAAGAAATGACGACAACTGCAGATGAAATGTCGCGCGAATTAGGAAAACTGGATGATTATTCCGATGAAGAAAGAAATGAGATCATTAAAACCATAGGACTTGGGGCTTTAAAATATTTTATCCTTAAGGTTGATCCTAAAAAAACAATGACCTTTGATCCAAAAGAATCAATTGATTTTAATGGAAATACCGGACCATTTATCCAGTATACGTTTGCCAGGATTCAATCCTTGTTAAGGAAAGCTAATGAAAAGGATATTCAACTCCCAGGTACATTAAATCCGGAAATCAGTATTTCATCGAAAGAATTACAATTGATTAAACAAATCCATAACTATCCTGAAGTGTTAAAAGAAGCTGCAAAGGCTTATAGTCCTGCCCAGGTTGCCAATTATGTGTATGACCTGGCTAAGGAATTTAATCAGTTCTATCATGATCATCCGATTTTAAGTGAAGAAGATAGAGCTGTTTCAGGATATAGATTGTTTTTATCAAAACAGGTTGGAAATATTATCGAATCAGGAATGAAGTTGTTGGGAATTGATGTTCCGGAGAGAATGTAAGACAGTTTTAAGTTCAAAGTTTGGAGTTGAATTAATTTAAAAAAGAAAACTTCATTTTGAACTAAGAACTCAAAACTCAAAACTTATAACTAAGAAAGGTATTTTGAAAATTAAGGTGCTTAAATTAACTTTGTGTGATTTTAAAAGAGAATTAATAATATGTTCGAGAATTTATCAGATCGCTTAGAAAAATCCTTTAAATTATTAAAAGGACAGGGAAGAATAACAGAAATAAATGTTGCGGAAACACTGAAAGATGTTCGTCGCGCATTGTTGGATGCCGATGTTAACTATAAGATTGCCAAAACATTTACAGATACAGTTAAGAAAAAAGCACTTGGCCAGGATGTATTAAATGCTGTTAAACCGGGCCAAATGATGATAAAAATTGTTCACGATGAGTTAGCAGAGCTAATGGGTGGACAAACAACCGAGATCAATATAAAAGGGAATCCTACAGTTATTTTAATTGCAGGTTTACAAGGTTCCGGTAAAACAACTTTCTCGGGTAAATTGGCTAATTACCTGAAATCGAAAAAACAAAAACTTCCGTTATTGGTTGCCGGTGACGTTTATCGTCCTGCCGCGATCGATCAGCTTAAGATCTTAGGTGAGCAAATTGGCGTTCCGGTTTATACCGAAGAAGGAAGCAAGGACCCTGTTAAAATTGCTAAAAATGCAATAAAACAAGCAAAACGCGACGGACAAAACCTGGTAATTGTCGATACGGCAGGTCGTTTGGCTGTTGACGAAGAAATGATGAACGAGATTGCTGCTGTTCATAAAGCCATTGAGCCACACGAAACGTTATTTGTTGTGGATTCCATGACAGGTCAGGATGCTGTGAATACTGCCAAGGAATTCAATGATCGTTTGGATTTTGATGGAGTTGTTCTTACCAAGTTGGATGGTGATACTCGTGGTGGTGCTGCGCTGTCAATTCGATCTGTTGTAAACAAACCAATCAAGTTTATCGGTTCCGGTGAAAAAATGGAAGCAATTGATGTATTCCACCCGGATCGTATGGCAGACCGTATTTTAGGAATGGGTGATGTTGTTTCCTTAGTTGAAAAAGCACAGGAACAATACGACCAGGAGGAAGCAAGAAAGTTAAGCAAGAAAATTGCTAAAAATCAGTTTGATTTCAATGATTTCTTAACTCAAATTGCTCAGATCAAGAAAATGGGTAATCTGAAAGACCTGGCAGGGATGATACCGGGAATGGGTAAACTCATGAGAAAGATCGATATCGATGACGATGCATTTAAAGGCATTGAAGCAATTATAAAATCCATGACACCGGAAGAAAGGCAAAACCCAAAGATTTTGAATGGAAGCAGAAGAAAGCGTATTGCCCGTGGTAGTGGAAACGATATACAGGAAGTGAACCGGCTCGTTAAGCAGTTTGACGAAACCAAGAAGATGATGAAGATGATGAAGGACGGAAAGGGAATGGCAGGCCTGATGAACAGAATGCAGGGAGCACGATAATTTTAAGCTCGTTAAATACTTCTAACACGAAGCTAAGCATACAATGAACATTATAAATTGATTAATGTTTATAAACAAAAATATCAGAATATGAAACTAATAGACGGTAAAAAAGTAGCTAACCAAATTAAAGAAGAAATTACGCTCGAAGTTAAAAGAATCAAATTAGATGGTGGCAAAATACCACATTTGGCAGCAATCATAGTAGGTCATGATGGTGCCAGTGAAACTTATGTTGGTCATAAAGAAAAGGCGTGTACGCAAGTTGGATTTGATTCTACCGTTTTACGTTTCGAAGATGATATTGAAGAAGATACTTTACTTAGAAAAGTGGATGAATTAAATAAAAATCCGGAAATTGACGGATTTATTGTTCAATTACCATTACCGGACCATATTTCGGAACAAAAAATTATCGAAGCGATCGATCCTAAAAAAGACGTGGACGGATTTCATCCGATCAACCTGGGTAGAATGGTAATAGGTTTACCGGCTTATATTTCAGCTACTCCTGCCGGAATTATGGAACTTATCAAACGTTATAAAATTGAAACTTCCGGTAAAAACGTTGTGGTAATAGGCCGAAGTAATATTGTAGGTAAACCAATGAGTATTCTATTAGGACAAAAAGCTGATCCGGGAAATGCTACCGTTACAATGGCACATAGCAGAACCAAGAATTTAAAAGAGTTAGTTTCAAAAGCTGATATCGTTATTGCTGCATTGGGACAGGCTGAATTTTTAACAGCCGATATGGTAAAAGAAGGAGCAACTGTAATTGATGTTGGAATAACAAGAGTAAAATCAGATCAAACCAAATCAGGCTGGAAATTATTAGGTGATGTTAAATTTGATGAAGTTTCGGAAAAAACGGAATACATAACACCTGTTCCGGGTGGCGTTGGCCCAATGACCATAGTTTCATTACTTCAGAATACCCTAAAAGCTTCAAAAGGAGAAATTTATCCGAAATTTTAAATAAAAATACATAAACTATAATCGAAAGGAACTTATTCAAGTTCCTTTTTTTAATTCTAAAATTTTAAAAGTAAATAAATTTTGGATTGACTTTGTATTACATGGTCAAATACCTGCACGTCATGGACTATTTTCTACCTTATGTTACTTTGTTAATAAATAACAAAAAAGCTGCTAGGTAATACCAACTGATTTGAATATATTTAAATCTGAGAAATTACTAAATATAAACTTTTGTTATTAACTAAAATCAACTAAAATTTAATGTAAAAGTACAATGCTGAATTTCTACCGTGCATTGCTTAAAAGACCTTTAGCTTAAAATTATACGAATTAAAAAACGAAATAGAAGAATTAAAGAAATTAATTAAATAAACAGAAATAGAGTTTCAAGATTTGTTTTTAGCTAAGAACTAACAGCTAATAGCTAATAGCTCTTGAAACTCTCATCCAGATACTAAAAAACTTAAAAAACTATGAGAAAATTACTTTTACTTACAATTACAGCTTTTTTAACAGTAAATGTTTGGGGGCAAACGATCGATATAAATTATTTAAACCCAACTTCTGTTTCTTCTGATTATAAATATTTAAGATTTGGAAATATAACCGAATATTATGCTGGCTTTATGTATAATATTCAACAAGCGGCTTATGGTGATGGTAACGATTTTGCATTGTTCACTTATGATAACAGAGATTTAGTATTAAGATCCGGAACAGGTAATATAGTAATGCATCCAGATAATAAAGGTAATGTTGGAATCGGTACTACTAATCCAGTAGAAAAGTTGGATGTTAGAGGATCAGTTATTTTTGATAACCCTAGCACAGATCATACGAATATCAGAATCGGACATGACGTAAATGATAAAATCTTCTCAGATAATTCTTCAAATAAACATTATGGTGGAGGAATCTTTTTTAGAGTACACAATGAAACACAGACATATAAATATATCGATGTAATGATGCTGACCGAAGAAGGTAAAGTGGGGATAAATACCAGAACTCCATCAGAAAAGTTGGACGTTAATGGTTATGCTAGAATTGGTAGTACATACAAAACAAAATTATACGGAAATATAATTGGTTTTTCTAGAAATAGTGCCAATTACATTTGGGCAGAAGCTACCAGTGGATATTTATTATTTGGAGTTAACGGTGCTTCAAAGGGAATCGCTTATTCTGCAATGCATATTGATGCGGCTAAAACTACACGGTTTTATGGAAATGTGGGGATAGGAACATCAAATATGGCTATACCAAGTGGATACAAGTTTGCTGTAGACGGTAAGATAATCTGCGAAGAAGTTAGAGTAGATATATCAGATAATTGGGCCGACTTTGTTTTCGAAGACGATTACCACTTAATGCCTTTACAAGAGCTTGACTCTTACATACAGGAAAACAAACATTTACCTGAAATCCCAACAAGCGAAGAAGTTCAAGAAAACGGTATTTCTGTGGGTGAAATGAATGCCAAGCTGCTTCAAAAGATTGAAGAGTTAACGCTTTATGTTATTGAACTTAGCAATGAGAATAAAGAACAAAAGCAAGTTAATGTAGAATTAAAAAACGAAATAGAAGAATTAAAGAAATTAATTAAATAAACAAAAATAGAGTTTCAAGATTTGCTTTTAGCTAAGAACTAACAGCTAAAAACTAATAGCTCTTGAAACTTACATCCAGATAATAAAAATTTAAAAAATTATGAGAAAATTACTTTTACTTACAATTACAGCTTTTTTAACAGTAAATGTTTGGGGGCAAACTCTTAATGTTCCTGACATTATTGGTACATCCAGTAATGCCGGTAAAGTTGGAATAGGAACAACAAATCCTGGTGCTAAATTGGATGTAAATGGAAATACAATATTCAGAGGAGATATAGACCTAACAAGCAATAATATTTCTTGGGATTTGGCTCAAATTGATTTGGATGCAGCTCCAAGAACTGCTTTAGAACCTATGTCCTTAAGATTATGGGATCATTATTCTTATCCTACCAATCCACCTGGTATTAAGTCTTATGGAACTGTTCTTGAGCTTTATGGACGCTTAAATCATCAAACATCACAATTATTCTTTGGATATGATGGTGTTATAAGGCATAGGAGTGCTTCTTATAATTCCGGTTGGAGTGATTGGCGCAGAATATTAGATTCGGAGCATAGTATAGAATCAACGGGTAATTTAAGAATTACAGGATCAGGAGGTCATTATATTTCAGCCGGTAATGTTGGTATTGGAACAACAAGTCCATATACTAAATTACAAGTGGGACAGAATAATTCATCTAAGATATCTGGTGAATTAATGAGATTAAGCCTTGATGTGAACGAAACAGGAGTTAGAACTGCACTTCATATTGATGCAAATCCATCTTCTTCATCATGGGATAGAGGAGTAGCTATTGAATTTGGATTAAAGTCAACTACATATAATGAATATACAAGTCGAATAGTACATTATGGATATTCAGCAAGTACAAGGGCGAGTAAATTACAACTTCAAACTCATTCAGTAACAGATGGTGTTTGGAATACTGGAATATTAATAGATGATGTTGGTAATGTCGGCATAGGAACAATAGACCCAACCTACTTACTTTCAGTAAAAGGAACCATCGGTTGCGGAGAAGTAATTGTTGAAAATGTTACAGGCTGGGCCGATTTCGTTTTCGAAGACGATTATAACCTAATGCCTTTGCAAGAACTGGATTCTTACATACAAAAAAACAAACATTTACCCGAAATCCCAACAACCGAAGAAGTTGAAGAAAATGGCATTTCGGTTGGTGAAATGAATGCCAAGCTTTTACAAAAAATTGAGGAATTAACTCTTTATTTAATTGAAAAAGATAAAGAAGTAAATGAATTAAGAAATGAAATTAACGAATTAAATAAACTTATAAACGAAAAGTTATGAGGATTGAATTGAATTTTTTTGCAAGACATTTTCATACTTTAATAAAAAGCAATAAGCCATGAAACAAACGATACTGATTTTAATAAATTTGTTGGTAATAATAAACTTATATGCTCAGGAAGAAGGTGTCGACTATTTCGATCCTTTTTCCAAAGAACAAATACTACCACCCTCTCCATCTGTGGCTAGTTTGGGTAAATTTGGAGATATACCGGTTTCCACATATACAGGGATTCCCGATATTTCAATTCCAATATGGAATGTTCAAAGTAAAAGCTTAAGCTTACCTATTTCAGTAAATTATCATTCCAGTGGTTTAAAAGTGGATGAAGTGGCAGGCTGGGTTGGAATTGGATGGGCATTAAATGCCGGTGGCGTAATTAGCAGAACGGTATATGGTAAACCAGACGATCAAAACGGTTATTTAGTTGATGGGAACATATTACCCGACCCCAACACAGACTATTCAGCATTTGCAAGCTGGAGGCCGGCAGATGCAGCATTGAATTTATACTTAACCGGGAGTAAAGACTTACAGCCTGATATTTATAACTACAACTTTGCTGGTAGAAGTGGTAA
>JANQHE010000032.1 GCA_028282785.1 Bacteroidales bacterium
CATTACGAGGAGGAACGACGAAGTAATCTATTGATTACAAGAATAAAAAGATTGCTTCACTTCATTCGCAATGACGTCTTCGAGTCTTTTTGGACAGCCTCTTTTTTTATAATAAATCTCACCAACATTCGTTCATTTCAATAATAGAATTTTAACACGAATTCTAATTTACCTGTCCGCCGACCTATGGTAATTAGTTAAGACGTTTTGTTTGCCCCAAAACCCTGAAGCCTGCCTGAGGGCAGTCAGGGTAGCAAAAGGTCTTCATTTATAGCATATTGATTTTCAATGTCACCCCTGCCAGTCCGGCAGGCTGGCTTTAGGGCTGGGGCAAAAATCATTGAAAATCATGTGGAAGTTTTTTAACTTATTGACATTGGTCCGCTGACAGACGGATTAACCTAAACCCACCCTAAGGAACTATACTATTTTTTGAAAAGGTTTGTTTGCAAAGTAGCAAACAGAGATTGTTGCTCATAAATACATGAGTAAAGATCAGAAACAGGTAAAAAATGATAAAAAACACATGAGAAAGCAAAATAATCGCAAAAACAACAATTAGAATCCCATGCGTAACAAAGATAATCCCATGAGTAAGATAAATAACCCCATGCACAACCTAAATAAATACATAAGTAACTGAAAGAAAATGAAAGGGGCTTTGACAGAGCCTTATTGTTTAACCTGCCTGTTGCTATTCCCGTTCCATAAGCATCTGTCGAATGACTCCAAACCGCATCTAATGTTTCGGATTCAATGTCCTTTTTGTAATAAACAGAACCAATATTACTCTTTATTAATCAGAACTTTAATATAACATCTTGCTTAGTTTCATCATGTACACTCAAAGGAACCGGAGATACCTTTACTAAAGCCTGCAATATTTTTTTCTGCTTATCCGTAAGATCACACATGGTAAAGTCATATTCTATTTTAACTTCAGCAACTCTTCTTGGATTCTCAGACATAATTTTCCATGTTTTCGCTGTAGCACCATCAATGCTAAAACCACCGGCTTCTGCCTTTATTCCCATAATTGTAAATATGCAGCTGGCTAAAGATGTTGCCAATAGATCGGTTGGGGAGAAAGTTTCTCCTTTTCCCCGATTATCAATCGGAGCATCGGTAATTAATTTATTGCCGGATCTAACATGGATAGCTTCGGTTCTTAATTGTCCGGTATAAGTTGTGCGTATAGTTTCAACTGTTTCCATATTTTTAACTTTTGTTATTAGCTTATAACAAATATATTGAAATTAAGTTCTGAGCCCGCAATCCGGAATATTTAATCCTGAATCTGAAATCTAAATTAAGCATGGCCACAACCTGCACAATTTACAACTCCTGTATCTCGATCAATCTCCCTTCTGCACTTAATTTCTTCGTGTTTAGCACAAGACAATCCCAGTTTTCGCATTTCCTTATTTTTTCCCACGGAAGTTTGCGGAAATTTCTTTTTTCTAAAGAAAATATTGAATCCAATTGCAATAAAGGAAATTGCGATTAAACCTAAAACTAAAAGAAGTATTTCTATAAACATTAATAAAGGTTTGTTGTTATATCATTCGAATGCAAAGATAGAGATTTAAATTACATTGATACATCTAAATCTTTACATTCATTTATATTTTTAATAAATTGATAAATAAATTTTGAAATGCTTGATAAACATAAAATATCATGAGTACAAAAACATTAGAGAAGAAAACTACAGCAACAAATTCAACATTTGATAAACAGGAAGTTTTAAACGATTATAAACTTGCAAATCTAAGCCGTCAAATTAGCTTATTTGGCCGAAAAGAGGTCTTAACCGGAAAAGCAAAATTTGGAATTTTTGGAGATGGCAAAGAAATTGCCCAAATAGCCATGGCAAAAAATTTTAGAGATGGAGATTGGCGATCAGGTTATTATAGAGATCAGACTTTTATGATGGCCGCAGGATTATTTTCTGCTACGGAATTTTTTGCACAATTATACGGAGAAACCGATAGAGAATTAAACCCGGGTAATGGTGGTAGGTCTTTCAATAATCACTTTTCAACCAGAAGTTTAAATTCTGATGGTACCTGGAAAGATCTGATGAAACAAAAGAATTCATCGGCTGACATTTCTCCTACTGCCGGTCAAATGGCTCGTTGGGTTGGATTGGGGTATGCTTCAAAACTTTTTAGAAATATTAAAGAACTGCATCAGTTTACTGAACTTTCTGACAAAGGAAATGAGGTTGCATTTGGAACCATTGGAGATGCCAGTACATCGGAAGGGCAATTTTGGGAAGCAATTAATGCTGTTGGTGTACTACAAGTGCCTGCTGTAATAGCCGTATGGGATGATGGTTATGGAATTTCAGTTCCAAAAAAATATCAAACTACAAAGGGAAGTATATCGGAAGTTTTAAAAGGTTTTGAAAGAACTAAAGACAAAGCTGGTATCGTAATCTTAAAGTCCAAAGGGTGGGATTATCCTCATTTAATTAAAACCTTTAAAGAAGGTGTTGAAATAGCTCGTAAAGAACATGTTCCTGTAGTTTTCCATATCGAGGAAATTACTCAGCCTCAAGGGCACTCAACATCTGGTTCGCATGAAAGATATAAATCCGAAGAAAGATTAAAGTGGGAGTTAGAATTCGATGGTTTAAAGAAAATGCGCGAGTGGATTATTTCTGAAAATCTGGCTAATGAAGCTGAACTGAGTAAAATCGAAGAGGAAGCAATAACTGAAGCAAAACAGGCAAAGAAAGATGCCTGGAAAAAGTTTAAAGCCCCCGTAAAATCGGAAAGAGATAAACTTGTCGAATTAATTGATAATCGGTCATGTAAATGTAAACGTGAAGGTTATGATAAGGTAGGTACTTTTACCAATGACCTTAAGAAAATAGTTGATCCAATCAGAAAAGACAACTTTAGTACTGCTAAGAAGATCTTACGGCATGTTTGTACGGATTGCAATATAAGAGAAAAGCTTCAAAAGGATTTAACCAATTGGCTTGACAGGAATTACGAAGATAATTATGAAAGATATAATACCGCTTTGTATAATGAATCAAAGTTCTCTGCTTTAAGTGTAAAGGAAATAAAACCAATTATAAAAGCAGACTCCCAGGAAGTTGCCGGACGTGAAGTATTAAGAGACAATTGGGATTATCTCTTCAATAAGTATCCTAAACTGGTTACATTTGGTGAAGATGCAGGTAATATTGGAGGTGTAAACCAATCATATGAAGGATTACAAAAAAAGTATGGTGAGTTAAGAGTTACGGATACAGGTATTCGTGAGCAAACTATCCTTGGCCAGGGAATTGGTCTTGCATTAAGGGGATTAAGGCCGGTTGCGGAAATTCAGTACTTCGATTATTTACTTTATGCACTCCAGGGAATGAGTGATGATTTAGCAACAACACATTACAGAACTGCAGGTGGGCAGGTAGCTCCGGTCATTATCAGCACGCGTGGTCACCGATTAGAAGGTATATGGCATTCGGGATCACCGTTAAGTATGGTTATCAATTCTATTCGTGGGATTTATATATGTGTTCCAAGGAATATGACACAAGCTGCAGGATTTTATAATACATTACTTGAAGGTGAAGACCCTGCATTGGTTATTGAACCATTGAATGGATATCGTTTACGCGAAAAGCGTCCCGAAAATATTGGTGAATATAAAATTCCGTTAGGAATGCCGGAAATATTAAATGAAGGAACTGATGTTACTCTTGTAACGTATGGATCATGTGTTAGAATTGCCCAGGATGCGATTGAACAATTAAAAGAATTTAATATTTCCGTTGAATTAATTGATGTTCAAACTTTATTGCCGTTTGATAGGAAACATATGATTGCTGAATCAGTTAAGAAAACAAATCGCATTGTCTTTTTTGATGAAGATGTTCCCGGAGGAGCTACCGCATTTATGATGCAAAAAGTCCTTGAAGATCAGAATGCTTATTATTACTTAGACTCTGAACCACGAACAGTGACAGCTAAAGACCATCGTCCTGCATATGCATCTGATGGAGATTATTTCTCAAATCCAAATGCCGAGGATGTATTTGAGGCAATCTATTCAATGATGAACGAAGCTGATCCAAAGAAATATCCGGAATTATATTAAGATCTAGTTCTTAATTTGTTGTAAGCTGGAATCACTGATTTCAGCTTTCTTTTTTTGAAAGACTTCCAAACCTTTCAAACGTATTCTATATATATTACCCAGCCCATTTTCAATTGAACGATACTGATTAATTAAATCTTTATGGCTTTTCTTAACTCCTTCCAAATAATTAATTGAACTTCCTCCGAATCTGGAGAAATATAAATACTCATCATCATATGAAACAAACGGGCAATATTCATAGTCCGGGGTGTTTATCAATTTGCCCAGATTATAAGGCCTATCCCATTCACCATTTTTATTTTTAAAACTTACATATAGATCTCCACAACCATAACCTCCTTCCCTATCCGAAGCAAAAATTATATAATCTTCATTTCTGTCAATAAACGGGTCCCAATCTCTATATTCGGAATTTATTGGTTTACCAACATTGTAAACCTCATTTTCCTGTTTACTAAAATAATAAATATCCCAGGCTCCAATACCTTCAGGGCGAGTAGATGAAAAGAATAAATTATTTTGTTCCGAAAGTGAAACATAAAATTCATCAAATTCAGAATTTACTTTATTACCTAATAATTTAGGTTGTCCCCATTCTTTATTCCTTTTTTCCACATACCAAATATTTGCATCGTTTCTTTGTGAATTAGTTCCATTGGTTGGCCTTCTTGAACAAAAATAAATTTGATCACCACTTTTTGTAATAAATGGATCAAAATCACTGTATTTACCTGAAAATGAAGCCACATTCGGGACACTCCAACTTCGATTTCCTTTATCAACGTATACGATCGTGTTATAATTCTGATAAGCATCGCTTATGGAATAATAAATTTCATTTCCAACTTCTGAAATAGCCGTATTCATTTCGAATGCTGTCGTGTTGATAATCCAGGGCAAAACCAACTCCGGTTCGTCCAAACATTGATTAATAGGGTTTTCTTTACAGGAAATCAATAATAATATCAGGATTACAATAAGGTAATTTTTCATTTTAATGGTATTTGTTTAATTGCAATTTGTTTCACCTCTAAGATTAACTTCACTAACTTTACACTATTTAGAATCAATAATATTTTCTATTTTAGATGATATTATAAATTTAGAATTACTATGGTACTTAAACTATTTAAACGAAAAAGTAAGAAGAAACAATTACAAGATCTGGATGGACTCGCTCTTTTTCCTGGCGATAAAGTAAATTGCTTAAGGTACGAAATGGGTGAAAGTATTTTAATAGATGGAGAAAATGGCTTTGAATACGAATCTATAGCTACAAAACAAAAAGTAAGTTATACTAAAATGATTGATGCGGCAACTACCTTTCAGAAAGTTAGGAAGTTGACTTAATCAAATTATTATAGTAAATTAGAATAAGAATAAATTATGAAGATTTTAAGTATTTAATTACTTTTTTTCTTGTCATTTGTTATTTTTGGATTAAAATTGATACCTATGGTTAAATTTATTCATAAATTAATACCTCCAGATCAATGGAAACTGCCTGTAACGATAGTATTGGCCATTTTTATCGGTTTATCAGCCTATTCGGTTTATCTTTCAAAGGCAAGCTCATATTTTTCTGATAATCCCCAAACCTGTGTAAACTGCCACGTAATGGTTCCTCAATTTGCAACATGGAACCATAGTTCGCACAGAGAAGTAGCTTCATGTAATGATTGTCATGTTCCTCATAATAATAAATTTGCACATTATTATTTTAAAGCAAAAGACGGATTGAGGCATGCAACCATTTTTACACTTAGAGCCGAACCTCAGGTGATTCATATAAAAGAAGAGGGAATTAAAGTTGTACAACAGAATTGTGTTAGATGCCATGAACATTTACTTTTAACTGCCCAGCAACAAATAAGTAACAAAGATTTTCATTCCGAACGAGAATCAAGGCTTTGTTGGGAATGCCATCGTGAAACTCCTCATGGCAGAGTCAATAGCTTGTCGATTGTCCCTGACGCAAGAGTCCCCCTGCCAGAAAGCCCTGTACCTGAATGGATTAAGGAGTTAACTGAAGAATAAGAATATTAAAATCAAACAATATGAAACCATTTACCGATCAAATCAAAGAAAAACCCTGGAAAGGTTGGGTACTTTTTCTGGTTACCATTATCCTTGTTTTTTGTTTAGGTTTATTAGCTTCTTCAATAATAGAACGTCGAGCTGAAGCTGTTTTTGCTTATACTCCAAAGATTGAGCATTCGCAATGGGAACCTAGAAATGAAGTTTGGGGTGAAAACTTCCCTCGCCAGTACAATACTTTCCTTCAAACCGAAGATCAATCATTTAAAAGTAAACATAATGGAAGCGCACATATGGATATGCTTGAAGAAGATCCCCGTTTAGTAATTTTATGGGCCGGATATGGTTTTTCAAAAGCGTATAATCAGGGGAAAGGTCATGAACACGCTATTCCGGATATGTATAAAATACACAGGACAGGAGCTCCAATTGATGGTAAAAAAAGTCCAATGCCAAATACTTGCTGGACCTGTAAAAGCCCTGATGTACCGAGATTAATGCAAGAAATGGGAGTAGCTGAGTTTTATAAGGGTTCGTGGGAAACTTTAGGGCATGAGGTTGTAAACAATATAGGCTGTGCCGATTGTCATGATGCACAAAATATGAATCTTAGAATTTCCAGACCTGCATTAGTAGAAGCTTATGATAAAATGGGAATTGATATTAACTCCGTAAGCCACCAGGATATGCGCCAGCTGGTTTGTGCCCAGTGCCATGTTGAATATTATTTCGGCGAAGGTAAATACTTAATATTCCCATGGGAAAAAGGATTAACTGCCGAAGCAATGGAAGCATATTACGATGAATATGAATTCAAAGATTGGATACATCCAATTAGTAAGGCTCCAATGCTGAAAGCTCAACATCCGGATTTTGAATTATTCCAGGCCGGAATTCATGCTCAACGCGGACTTGCTTGTGCCGATTGCCATATGCCATACATTAATGAAGGTGGGCAAAAATTTACGGACCATAAAGTACAAAGCCCATTAAATAATATTGCTAATACATGCCAGGTTTGCCATAGAGAAGAAACTCAAGAGTTGCTTTCTAATGTATACGAGCGCCAAGATAAAATAAAGCAAACAAGAAATTACCTGGAGGATTTACTTGTTCGTGCTCACATTGAAGCAGGAAAAGCCTGGGAGCTTGGTGCTAAAGAAGAACAAATGAAGGATATTTTAATGGATATCAGGCATGCTCAATGGCGTTGGGATTATGTGGCGGCTAGCCATGGAGGATCGTTCCATGCTCCTATTGAATCTGCAAGAATTTTAGGAACCGGATTAGATGCTGCGCATGATGCAAGGTTAAAGTTGGCCAGATTATTAGCTTCGTTAGGATATAATAAAGAAGTTCCATATCCGGACATATCTACTAAGGAGAAAGCTCAGAAATACATCGGTTTAGATATTGAAAAAATGGAAACGGATAAGCAAAGATTCTTAGAAGAAGTTGTTCCTGTTTGGAAGGAAAAAGCCAAAGAAAGAGAAAAAACTTATAAAACAAAAAATTTATAGTTCCGGGTAAAAGCTTCCTCATAACAGGAAGCTTTTTTATATTATAAATACTTACATTTGCACCGATGCTGCAATTTGTAAAGAAGATAATCGGATATATTTTTTTGATCCCTGTTTATTTTTATAAATGGTGTATTTCACCTTTTACACCAGCATCTTGCAGACATACTCCAACCTGCTCGGAATATTTTATTGAAGCTGTAAAAATTCATGGCCCCTTAAAAGGCAGTTGGATGGGATTGAAACGATTATCTAAGTGTCATCCCTGGGGAACTCATGGATATGATCCGGTACCAAAAATCAGAACTAAAAAATATAAACCAAACAATTAAGTATTAATTTGTTATTATTTTAGTATCCAGGATCATATTAGCCTGCATACTTTTCATTCTTTCCGGAATGTTTGTAAGTAAAATCTCTAAAAAAGCATCGATCAATTTTTGTTTGGCAACAAATTTTGATGTAATCATACTTATTTCCCGAACAGGCAGAATCCCTTCAATATCTTTAACCATACCTTCTTTTTCAGAAGAAATAGTTAAAGTTGCCAGTTCCGGTATAAAAGTTATTCCACCACGATTTTCAACAATATACCTCAAGGACTCGATCGAATTACTTTGGTATCTGAAATTTTGCTTTTCTATCAGCTTCTCTGAAAGTTTACATAAGGCATTTACCTGGTTCTGAAAGCAATTCCCTTCATTTAGGTACCATAAATCATTTAGGTCTATTTCCTTTATCTTAACAGTATCATTTGAATATAATTCATTTTGATCAGATACAAACAGATAGAATTTCTCATAAAACAATTTGGTAAACACCACACCTTTTGCCTGAACAGGAGTTGATATAACTCCCAAATCCAATTCTCCGGTTTTAATTCTTGAAACAACATCTTCCGTTATAAGTTCTATTATATTTAGTTTGAGTTTTGGATAGTTCTTATTTAATTCGTCTATAAAAAGTGGGGTAATATACGGTGCTATTGTTGGTATAATTCCTATGTTGAGTTTTCCATTAATTTCATCTTCCAATTCAATTGCAACATCCGAAAGATTGTCAACCAGGCTGAGAATTTGTGTTGCTTTTGCCATCATTACTTCACCTTCCCGGGTTAAAGAAATCTGTTTTTGGCTACGGTCAAACAATACCAGGCCAATTTCATCCTCAAGTTTTTTAATTTGTAATGTTAATGCGGGTTGCGTAATTTTTAGTGCCTCCGAAGCTTTAGAGAAACTGCCATATTTTGAAATAGCAACAACATATCTCAACTGATTAAATGTCATAACGTATAATTTTTTCTTATAAATATATAATTTTTATAAATATAACATATAGTACTTTTACCATAGAAATTAAAACAAATACAAATTCAAAAAATAAACGATCATGAAAAGAGAAATTAAAAATAAAATGGAAATTGCAGATAAGTTAAACAGCTTATTATCAAATTATGAAATGTATTATCAGAATTTACGCGCTTTACATTGGAATATCCGTGGAAGAATGTTTTTTATGCTACATGAAAAATACGAAGAGTTGTATAATGAAGCTGCAGAAGTAATCGATGAAATAGCAGAACGAGTTCTTATGTTGGAGGAGACACCTTTACATACTTATGAAGATTTTATCAAGAATTCATTCATACCGGCAGTTAAAAATGTGACCAACACCAATGAAAGTCTGGACATTGTTCTTTCTAATCAAGAAGTATTACTTGAAAATGCCTTTGCTGCAAATGATTTAGCTTCCGAATCCGGAGACGAAGGAAGCGTTGCCATGTTAAGTGAAATAATTTCATCATTAGAGAAAGGTATTTGGATGCTTAAAGCGTCTAAAGAATAAATTAGATCAATCATCAATAAAAAAGGGAAGCAAAAGCTTCCCTTTGGCATTCTATGTTATGGCTTTATAAATGATGGGCAGCTGCATATAGTTCCATACAAGATAAATCCTGGGGAGTATTAATATTAATAAAAGCTTTCTTATACTCCTCTGTATCCTCTAAATTATGATATCTCACACTTAAATCTTTTAAGAAGTTCTCTATTGAATATTTATTGGCACCTCTGATAAATTCATCTAATTTGTCAAATATTTTCTTATTATAAATTGAGTGTAATGGTTCCTTGAAATCTTTTATTCTTGGAATTGCCGCATCGCACTTTCTTTTATGATAAAATTCAATGTGTTTCTTTACTATTTCACTTGAAATGCAAGGCATATCGCTTGCAAATACAAATACAGCATCATTTTTTGCAACTTTCATTGCTGCATGAATTCCTCCCAACGGTCCAACATTCTTTATTTCGTCAGGAACCAGATTAAAACTCTGATATGCTTTAAATTCTTCCGGAGTATTTGTAACAATAATAAGATCATCAAATAATTCATGTAAGACCTTAACTGTTCGTGCTATAATACGAACTCCACTAATTTGAATATTAGCTTTAGTTTTACCATGAAACCTTTTGTTAGCTCCTCCGGCAAGGATAGCTGCCGAAACCTTGTTGTGCTCCTTAAATGTTTCCATAACGTTTATTTTAGTTAATAAAACGCTCGCTCTCTAATATTGTAGTTTTGTAAGATGAACAAAATTCACAACAAATTTTGCAAATCAAATATATGAAAAATATCCTATTAACAATATTAAGTTTTTAACAGTTAGTTTAACAACTTATCTTACAATAAGATAATTTAGTATTTAGGTTTATAAAGATTAAAGGCCTATTTTAGAAGCTATTTCCTTCATTGCATTTAATGCAATCTCGGTGAATTCATTTAATGGAAGTCCTATTTTTTCACATTCCATTATATTTTCCCTGCTTACTGATGCAGCAAAAGCACTTTGTTTCATTCGTTTGGTTACTGATTTAACCTTAACATCTTTTATTTTTTTATCAGGATAAATCAAAGCAGTTGCATAAATAAGACCTGTAATAGTTTCTCCGGCTGCCAATGCATGTTGAAATTCGGTTGTTCGCTCTTGTCCTGTTGCATGTTTATTATGCATCTTTATAGCATCCAAAATGTCTTCATCAAGTCCTTCATCCCGAAGAAGCTCCTCTGCAACCAAAGCATGCTTTTGCGGGTCAGCATTGGTAATTTCGGTATCAATATCATGAAGCAATCCGGCTAAACCCCATTTTTCTTCATTGCGGCCCAGTTTATTAGCTAAAGCACACATTACTGCCTCTGAAGCATAACAATGGTATAACATTTTTTCATTTCGAACATACTTTTTTAACAAGCGTTCAGCTTCGTTTCTTCTCATTGTTCTTGTAAATTTTAGGTGTGATTTAGGGTTCTCAAATATAATCAATGTACATCAATTCCGTGTAACATATATATTAAATGTTGCTGTGTTTTTAAAATTTCTGTCATATATTCCTGAACAGCTTTAACACTGCCGGGCAAAGTGTAAACCAGGCTACTTCCCGCTACACCGGCTACCCCCCGGCTTAGTAAAGCATTTGGTTTTTCCTGCCCATACTTAATGCGTATCATTTCCATTATTCCGGGAATTTCTTTGTCCAGCATTTCCTGTACAGTTTCCACGGTTATATCTCTTGGTCCGATTCCTGTTCCTCCTGTGGTCATGATCACATCATACATATCCTCTTTTGCCGTTTCAAGTATTTGTTTTAATTGATCAGCATCATCAGGAATAATTTTATGGTCGATTAAGTGCTCCATCTCAATACTTTTGTAGTATTTGGTAAGCATTTCATTGATCTTAGGGCCGCTTTTATCCTCATATTCTCCTTTACTTGCACGGTCACTTAGCGTAACGATCAAGATCTTGATTACTTTGGGAAGATATTTCATTGTATCATTGGGCTTAACTTCTCCTGTTTTCAAAACTTTTGCAAAGATCCCCTCTTTTGGCATAACACATTTCCCTACCTGGCTAAAAATCGCACAACCATCGCCATGGCATTTTTTTCCAATCTGTGTTACTTCCAATTCTACATCTCCAATATATAACCTGTCGCCCGGCTTAGTTTTATATAAAGTTATTCCTTCAGTTGTTATATTTTCGGCAAATTCACCATATTCCAGTTTTCTTCCAAGTGTTTTTTCAAACTTCTCTATACTTTCCTTTGCAAGTAAGCTAACCTGTCTGTGCCAATCTCCTGCATGAGCATCATTTTCAACTCCTTTTTTGTTTAAAAAAATCTTTTCAACCGGCTTTTTGATCACACCTTTTTCTTCCGAAATATTTACGGAAACTACTTTAATCTCACTCATTTCTTAACTATTTGAATTGTGGCAAATTTAATAAAATATAAGTTTTAAACATTGGAAAATAAAATATGTTTAGCTTGCATTATTCATGAATAATGCTGATGACATAGGAAAGATCAAAGGTTTAACTAATGTAAATCTTTGATTTTCCACAGCCAGGATTAACCTAAAAACCTTATTTTTACAATCCAAATGGAAAACCAAAATCAATATAAATTCACGGAGGGTGAAATTCACCGGTTTAAAATAGCCGGATATACGGAAATTCCCGGAACAGGTGAATCATTTTACATTTTGATAAATCCTTTTGGAGGAAAGCATCTTCTTAAAGCCGTTCATTATAAACATTATGGACTCCAAAAAGATCAAACCATTCATTGTAAGATCGATAAAATAAATTGTAGCGGGAAGATTTATCTTGAACCTGAAAATCCAATTTATAAAGAAGGGGAAATCTATGAATTTGTTCTTATTAAAATAATTGATCAGGTAAATTCCGTAGGAGAAGAAGAAAAAGCGGCCGTTGTTAAAGATGAATTCGGAATTGAGTTAACTTGTTCCTTACCTGTTAATTTTGATATAGAGCAAAATGCACGTAACATTAAATGTAAAGTATTAAGAATAAAAAAAGGCGAGCTTTTCTTATCAATTCCCGAATCTCAGCAAAAAACCCGGCTCAGGATCGGAAAGAATTATTGTTTTAAAGTTACTGATATTAAAAAGCTTGAAGAAGGTCTTGATTATTACATTTTAAAAGATGATTTTGACAATTCATATTCCCTGAAAAAAGATATGTACGGGCACTATGAATTTAAGATCAATCAAAAAGTTGAGTGCACGGTTACAAAATACCATACCGATGGCCACTTAAAAATAGAACCTGTTCATCCACATTATAAAGTTGGGAAAACCTACCTGTTTAAATACCTGCGTACAATGAAAGAAAAGGACCCGCTTGGAAAGAACGAATTTGTAATTATTGTTAAGGATATTTATGGAATTGAAACCAAAGTACGATCGAATTTAACATACTTTAAAACAGACTTTCCTGAAAAAATATCATGTAAAGTGGAAGGAATAAGAAAAGGAAAAGCTATTTTGGCTTTGAGTTAAATCAAAGTTTAAACTCGTTAATCATAATTTAAAAAGCTAAATGAAAAAGATGTCCATTATTATTATCATATCCGCAATTGTTTTTATTATCCTGTGTATAAATCTATTTATAAAGTTTCATCCTACATTTGGAGGTAAACCTGATAAATTTAATAGAACAAGAATTGAATCATCGCCACATTATAAGGATGGTAAATTTCTAAATATGGAGCCCACCCAAATGATGACTGGTGAATCTATGGGAAAAGTACTTAAAAAGTTTATTGCCGGTGTAAAAGATGATAAACCTCAGGAGCCTATTGAATCGATTATTTTTAATAAAGAAGCATTTTTAAAGAAAAATTCCGGAATTACTTATACCTGGTTTGGTCATTCAACTGTATTATTTAATATTAATAGCAAGATAATCATTACCGATCCCGTATTTTCCAAAGCAGCATCTCCGGTTCCTATTTTTAACAAAGCTTTCGATTTTGTAAATAATTATAATGTAGATGTTTTACCAGATATTGATGTAGTGTTAATTACACATGACCATTATGACCATTTAGATTATAGAACCATTCAGCATATTGATTCAAAAACAAAGAAATTTATTGTACCGCTTGGTGTTAATGCTCATTTACTGAGGTGGGGAATTTCGAAAGATAAAATAGAAGTTGTTGATTGGTATGAGTTTATTGAAATTGATTCAACGTTAAAATTTATATCAACTCCTGCCCGTCATTTTTCAGGGCGCGGAACCAGGGACAGAGATAAAACTCAGTGGTGTTCATGGGTTATTCAATCCGGGGAACAAAGCATATTTTTTGGAGGAGATTCGGGTTACGGAAAACATTTCAAGGAGATTGGGAATAAATATGGTCCTTTTGCCCTGACTTGTATTGAGTGTGGTCAATACAATGAAAACTGGTCTCAGATTCATGCTATGCCAGAACAATCGGTAGATGCACATATTGATTTGAAAGGAGATTTATTCCTTCCTATACATTGGAGTAAATTTAAACTAAGTATCCACCCATGGAAAGAACCAATAGAAAGAGCAAAATCTGCATCTGAAGCTAAAGGAGTTAAAATTGAGCTTCCGGTAATTGGTGAATTAAGAGAAATATAAGGCTCTCAAATGGCCTAAAGTAAGTTTCCAAAACCAGAATAAGCTATTGCATATCTGATTTAGTTTTTTCAATTAACTTAACTTCATCAATATTCATTTCTTTATCTACTGCTTTACACATATCGTAAACGGTAAGCAGTGCAACCGATACGGCTGTTAATGCTTCCATTTCAATTCCTGTTTTGCCAATGCAACGCGCTTCAGAATTAACCCTCACTCCTGTTTCATCCATTGATGCTTTAACGTCCAATTTGGTAATTTGTAAAGGGTGGCATAATGGAATCAAATCACTCGTTTTTTTTCCTCCCTGGATTCCGGCAATCTCAGCAATGGTTAATACATCGCCCTTTTTCATGGAATTATCTTTGATCAGCTGAATGGTTTCAGGTTTTAACGTAATATGTCCGGTTGCTTTTGCAACTCTCTTTTGATCATCTTTTGCACCAACATCAACCATATTGGCTTTACCTTTTTCATCAACGTGACTTAACTTATTCATAGTTTCAGATTTCAAATTCCAGATTTCAAATTCAAAATTTCGGATTACAAGTTAATAATAATTTGAAACTTGAAACCTGAAATTTTTAACCATTTAACCTCCAATGTTGTAGAATTTTCCTGTAACATTCGTATGCCCTGATTGCGGTTTATTTCCTATGGCCAGGTCAATTGCTCTTTCGGCCCCCAGTTCTCGTACATTATAAGAAATATCACTAAACAAACAAGGTTTAATGGTACCGTTTGCCGTTAGACGAATCCGGTTGCAAATTCCGCAGTCTCCACCTGAACCACCTTGCACCACTCCAAATTCACCCGTTTCCAGGTCCATTTCTTTTATGAACCTGACTTGCAGGTTATGCGCTTTACAATATTTTGTTACCTCAACAGCATCCTGTTCCTGGTCCGATTCCTTAATTACACAATTAATCTTTATTGGTTCCAACCCGGCTTTCTTAGCTGCTTCTATTCCATCAAAAACTTTTTGGATATCACCACCTCTGGTTAATTCTTTAAATTTTTCAGGATTTAGTGTATCAAGGCTGATATTTACTCTTTGTAAACCTGCTTTAACCAAATCCTTAGCAAATTTGTCCAAAAAAATGGCATTGGTTGTCATGGAATAGTCTTTAATTCCATCTATTTTACCGATCATCTCCACCAAATCAACAATGCCTTTTCGAACCAATGGTTCACCACCCGTTATCCGGATTTTATCTACTCCTTTACGAACAGCAGCTTTTGTAACTTCAACAATTTCATCAAAAGATAAAATATCCCGGTGCGAAAGCAATTTTACACCTTCTTCAGGCATGCAATAAACGCAACGGAGGTTGCACCTGTCGGTAACTGAAATCCTTAAATAATTTATTTTCCGGTTAAATCTGTCGAACATGAACCATCTCTCCTTTCTTAATCTCTTTCTTTCCTATTTCCATGGAAATAATTCCATGCGACGAAGATAAGGCATGAATATGAGCAGAACCATGATAATCAACAGGAAATAC
The DNA here is from genome assembly GCA_028282785.1 of Bacteroidales bacterium. Lineage (GTDB taxonomy): Bacteria > Bacteroidota > Bacteroidia > Bacteroidales > UBA12077 > UBA12077. The sequence goes on from JANQHE010000032.1 coordinate 15,657, forward strand.
CTGCCCGTTTTCTATGATTATAGGGAAATAAGCTCTTCGGTCGGCATTTCTTCTTTTAAATTCAATTCCCATGGGCATTTGAATATCCAATGCTTTGTATTCCTGTCCCATTAAATTGTAAATCAATGGTTTTACCAATAAATCGAATTGCATGAATGATGATACCGGGTTTCCCGGCAATCCAAAGCAAAATTTCTTACCTGCCATTCCAAAAGTGGTCGGTTTTCCCGGCTTAACTGCTATCGCATCAAAATCGATCTTTACTCCCGCATCTTCCAAAACTTTTGGTACAAAATCGAATGACCCCATGGATACCCCGCCGGTAAGTAAAACCATATCATTTTCTCGTAAAGCCTTACTTACTTTATTGAAAGTATCTTCCGGAGTATCTTCAGCAATTCCGATATAATTTGCTATAGCTCCACATGCTTTTACCTGGCCGATTAACTGGTAACCGTTACTGTTTCTTATTTGCGAAACAGATGGTTTATTTTGAGGCTCAACCAGTTCATCACCGGTAGAGATTATTCCAACGTTGGGTTGTTTGTAAACCAAAACATCTGTATAACCTACCGCAGCAAATACCGCAATATGCTGTGCCTCTATCTTTATTCCTTTATCTAAAACTTTGGTTCCAACCTTAACATCCTCGCCCTGATAACTTATATTATCTTTTTTAGGAACTTCAAGAACTTTCACCACATGATCATCTGTCTCAGTTAATTCAACCTGTACAACCATATCAGCACCTTCCGGAATTGGCGCACCGGTCATGATATTAGCACACTGGTTTTTACCTATTTTCTTTTCGGGAGTTTTACCGGCAGGTATAACTTCTACGATCTCCAACGGATTATCCAGGTCTTCTTTTCTACAGGCATAACCATCCATAGCTGATTTATCAAAAGGAGGCATTTCAATATCGGAATGTACATCTTCGGCTAAAATCCTACCTAAGGAATCGGTAAAAGAGACTTTTTCAGTTCCAAGTTGATAAGCGTTTTTAAGGACTATATCGTATGCTTGTTCTATGGTTATCATTGTAAAGATTTTGAGCAAAATTACATTTTTAATTGGAATATTGGATTAATGGAAAAATGGATTGTATTTTTAACCATCCATATTTCATATCTTCATTATTCCAGAATTCCATTTATCCTATTAATTAGTATTTTTAAACTATAATAATTAATTACGAATTAAATCAGTGCTAATCTCATTTAATCGAAAAAGTTTCGATATGTTGTTCGAAATACTCATTTACTATCTTTTGTATTTGAATTACTTCCTCATTTTTTGGCAAAGTATCAAATATCTTTTCAAGGTATTTTTTTTCGTATAAACGCTGAATTGAATAAGCAAAATTCAGGTCGAACAACCAGCCAACCTGTAATAATTTAAAATCATTAAGCGTTTTGAGTGATTCTTTTAAAACCACCTTTTTATTTAAAATTACATTTAAAACCTCTTCACTTATTTCATCACTATCAGGTAATTCCAATTCGAGTGTTTTATTTTCCTGTTGTTCTTTTACCATATAATATTCAGTTATCAGCCTCCATATATCCAACTTGTCTGCATCTCTAACCAACTTTGAATAAAAAATTATCTTCTCATTATTACCAGGAATTATTTCAACTCTACTATGATTTAATATTGATCCATGAATAATTTCCTTTGTTTCTTCCGTAAGATCTTTTAAAATATTTTTCTCTGTTAAAACTTCTATTCCCAGCTCAGCATGGTTCTGTGATTTTGAATCTGAAAATGTCTGATATTTAACATATTGTCTGAATCTTCCAATATCATGAAATAATCCTATCGTTTCTGCCAATAAAATCTCCCTTTCATCAAGCTTTAAGTTTTTAGTTATTGCAACTATTTCCCGGCTAACCTTTTTACAGTGATTTGCCTTGATTTGAATATTTCCGGCCAGTTCGGGATATTTATTCAGAAACCGTCCGATATAATCGTCAAACCAATTATGATATGTATTTATTAGCTCTTTTGATATCATCCCAAATTGTTTTACGTATGCATCCTATGTACAATCATTATCCACTTTTTTGCTGAAAATCAATTAATTCACCCCAAACCCTGAAGCCTGCCTGACAACAGGAGAGCAATTGATTTTCTCTATTCCCTTTTAGGTTATAGAAAATCGAGATCCTGAGGTTCGCATAAAATGATCATCATCTTTAATCTATTTAAGAAACAGGTGCAAATATAATTTGTTTGTCATTTAAACGAAAAACCGGAGAAAGACCGTTAAATCCCTCTCCGGCAAAATTTAACCCTAACATATGCTAAAATTTATACGCTAGCTCTACCAAAATAAATCTTCCCGGAGAAAGACGTTCTTTTTTATCGATATATACATTATCGAATATATTCTGTATATCTAAAGCAAAGAATATTTTCCTTGTTAGCATTCTGGATAATCTTATATCAACTGTTAAATAATCCTCTACCATGATTGTATTTTCTTCATTTTCATACATCTCGCCTACATAATTTGCTACGAATGTTGAATTTATGAATTTATTATTCCAGAAAACACCTGCAAAAGCCTGATGTGGGGGAACCTCAGCTATTTTATTACCTGTTATGTCATCTCCTTCGGAACCTGATAGATCAAATTCCTTTATCGTAGAATGATTGTATGTATAATTCGTTTTGAATATGAGGTTATTGGTAAAATTATACTGAAAGAATAATTCTGTTCCAATAATATCAATTTTGGCTATATTGTCTCTAAAGATCTCTCTTCTTCCGTCAACTTCCCTTCCTGTTTCGACAAAATAATGAAAATCTTTACCTATCGAATAATAACCGGCTATCTTAAATTGTGCTTTTTTAAACGGACGAGTGTTAAAGCCCAGTTCGTAATTGGTTAAAGTTTGTGGTTGTAAATCCGGATTGGCTTTTTTAAAACCTGTACTAACTTTGCGCGTTGAGATCAGATCATCCAACTTGGGTGGCATAAAACCGGATGAAGCAGATACATACGATTTAATTTCCGGGATAATTTCATACTGAATTGCCAGTTTAGGGCTTAAAGCCGTCCAGTTTGATGTTCCGTAAGTTTCTGAAACAGGTTCCTCAAAACCGGTATTCGATGTTGGCGTTGCTACATAGATACTTCCATCATAAAAACGGGCATAATCAAAACGCAAACCTGCAATAATTTTTAATTTATCATTAAAAAATCGTTGTTCATCTTGTAAATAGGCTGCATAAAACTGAACTTTTCCATCGCGATCTAAAGTATCCGTAGAAGTTATATAAATCTCGGATGCATCCATATAACCTTGTTTCAGGTCAAATCCAAAAGTCAGCCAGTTTTTCTTACCGAATTTTCCGGTCGCATTTGCCCAAATCCCGTAGTCAAGTGATACCTGGTCTCGTTTAGATATTCTATAATTCCCGTCCTGATTTACCGATTCACTAAACTGATAGTAGTTTTCGTGTTGCAAATAACCGTCAACTTCTATCTTTATTTTTCCCAGCTCACCATTGTATTTGGTCCGGACAAAATTGGTCGTATATTTTACATAACCTCCGTCATCCAGGTACACTTGCCGGCCATCACCACGTTTATCGTCATAATAACTGTATTCAACTTCGATTTTATTTTTATCGTTAAATTCATAACCCAATGAAGCCCCAACCTTGTTTTCTCTTAAATATACCTCAACATCTGTTGAATCTCTTACATCTTTAGGTTCAATAACATAACCGTCTCCCTGACGATAAAAACCGCTTAAACCCCAATAAAGGTTTTTCCCTTTTATCTTTTGATTTCCTTCCAGGTCAAACTTTCCGCCTAAGGTTGCATAACTTCCTCCCATAAATCGAACATCGCCGGAAATCGGTTGATCTGATTTTTTTGTGATAATATTTATTACTCCACCCATGGCATTGTTTCCGTAAAGTGCGGAACCAGGTCCTTTAATAACTTCGATCCGTTCAATTCTATCAGGCGAGATCATATGCCAATTGATTGCACCACCTGCCGTTTTATTCAAAGGCACACCATTATATAAGATGAGAACTCCCTGGGCGGCATCAAGCCCACGCATGGTAACAGATGCATTTTTTGAAAATATACCCCAACTTCTGTTTACATTAACATTGGCTATTCCTTGTAACAGGTAATCCGACGAAGTAGCCGGGAAAGATTCTATTTCTTCCTTTTCCAGAACTTCATTTTGGCCCGGCAGGTCTTCTATTTTACGTTCTGTTTTAGTTGCTGTAATTATAACACGTTCCATCTCAACCGCAGATGGGATCATTTTTATCTCAACCTGAGAATTTTCATCTTCAATCCTTAGTTTTACTTTTTTATTGTGATATCCTATAAATGAAGCTATTAAAATATAGTCTCCCGGCTCTATGTTTTCGAATTCGAATTTACCTTCCGGGTTGGTTGATATCCCTCTTTGTAATTCTTTAATAACAACATTAGCACCAATAAGCGGATTCCCATTTTCAGCGTCCGTAACGGTTCCTGTCAAATTACTTTGTGCAAGTGAACTAATTGAAATGGCTATAGATAATAAAAGCGTATGTATAAATTTCTTAACTAACATAACAATCATTTTTGAACTTTGATATCAACAACTATATTTCCCGCATCGGTTCCGTCAACACTTTCAACTTTAAACATTCCTGCTCTATTATCTTCTGTTACAAATGAAAATATGTAACCTTCTTCAAGGTATTTAGCTTTTCTCTTTCCGCTTTCGAAAGCAAACGCATGAGCAAGAAGAATACTGTCATTGCTTGCAGAATCAAAATCATCTGCGGAAACATCTAATGTCTCTGCCGAATATCTTATGGTATATAATGTTGTCCAGTTTGAGATCCCGTAATCCCCGGTAAATGCACCTGAAATATTGGCTCCCGGTGAAGCAATAATATTCTCCTCAAAATTATCAAATCCATCATAGTAATAAACCAAATTAACAATCTCCTGGTTACTAAATGCTTCTTGCAAAGTGTAAACATTTCCACTGCCAAAAGAAAAGAAGCTTCCATATTCGGCACTATTCTGTGCTCCTAAACGAATATCATCAAATTCAAGGATCTCACCGTATTCAATATTTGGGTTTTTGGTTATTGTTAATGAAACGCTTGACCACTGTCCTGCATAATCGCGAATCATAAATTCCCATTCATCAGTATCTTCCAGTCCTTTTGTTATCTCAATTTCACGATCATATTCTTCTTTATAGATTCCTAAATCAATATATCGCTCTCCATTTTGAAATGCAATGAAGTTTGTCAGCCTGTTTTGCTCATTCCACTCTGCATGAATACCAATTTTAAAAGTTTGGCCCACAGCAACTATTGCATCTGATGATATGTAATCCGGATCGGAAACTAGATTTATCGTTGGATCTGGATATTCCTGACTATCATCTTCTTCACAGGCTGTCAATAAAAAAACCGAAGTAATCATTAAAAATTGAATTACCCTGAAAATTTTAATTCGATATGCCTTATTTTTCATATCGCCATGCATAATTTTAACTATTAATACGATTAATTATAAATTCTATTTTCTTCTGATTCTCTTGATTGAGTAGATAAATCCTGCTCCAAGCAGAGTTCCTGCTGCTCCTGCAACAAAATGAGAAAGTACCGGAATTATAAATCCATGTTTGATAAATGAACTTTCAATAACCCCTCCAAATAGATAAAGAAGAATTCTACTTATTGGAATTACCATATAAGACAAACCTCCTATCAAAGTAAGTATCGCCAAACGATTTGATGGATTTCCGAATACAAAATACAGCAAATCCAAAACAAAACCCATGATCATATAAATTACCGGTAAGAAAGGATCTTTGATACCAATAAACGGCACAAACATAAATGTAGTTGCTCCCAGCATAGCAATTATTGAAGCAAAGGGCAATTTTGAAATTCTGCGTCCGATCATGATCAGGGCCATAAACTCTAATCCGTGCCTTCCGGGGATCCCCAAAGGAATTCTTAAGTATGAACGTATTACAATTGCACTTATACCTAACACAAATAAGAATAAAATTTCTAATATTAATGAAACCGTATTAGTCTGATATGCTTTTGATATACTCTTTTGAGGCGCACTTCCATTCATAGTTTTCACCATTTTTACTTTGTTCAACAATTACTGTATTTTCGTTATTCTGAATTGGCGGGCGTAACCAGTTTCCCACTTCTACCCTGTCTTCATCCCTTACCAATTCGCCATCCGTTGTTTTGATTGTTTGGATATTAACGATCTTTTTCAACTCATTTGCTTGATATATACCTTCCAGATCTCGTAGTTCTTTTCCTTTTAACCAGATATTTCTACCATCATTTCCACCTTTTCTTAATCCTACGGCAGCTAATGAACCAATTACTCCGATTCTGGTTCCGGTATATCCTTCTAAAAAGATATCTGCTTCATGTGCTGATTTATATGCTTCTTCTTTTAAAAGAACCTCCTTTTTAGCCCTGTTTCCCCAATTAATGATATCCTTATTTATTTGATTTTCAACAGCAAAACACAGTCCGGCATCAGATCCGTCTTCCGCAACATCCTGAATATATTCAATACATAATGATTTTAATTCTTCGTATTGATTCGTGTCAACAATTAAGCAAGCCGAACTATTTTGGGATGTATATGCTATTTTTTCATGGACAAATAATTGATGTCTTGAAATCGATTGTACTTCACCAAGATTTTTTTCTTCAATCAGTTTTCCCAACTGCCTTGATTTAAATCCTGTTCCTCTCGACTCCTTATTATCCGTATCGTCCAAGCCAATAAAACAAATCATCTACTTATTCACTTTGTTAAAGAACTTCTTTGTTATTTGATAAATTGCCTCATCAAACTCGACAAGTAACTCTTTATATGCTTCAATTAATTCTTTCCCTTCGCCCGTTAATACGGTATTACCTCCATGTTGTCCGCCCCGGTGCTTTTCCGTTAAAGGGAATCCCAGTTTTTCCTCGGTTTCCTTGATCATTCCCCAGGCTTTTCGGTAACTAACACTTAACTTATCAGCAGCTGCTTTTAATGAACCTAACTGATCAATATAATCAATCAATTCAAACTTACCATTTCCTAAAATGCTCTCTCCTTCTGTATTTTCCAACCACACTTTAAACTTTAGAAAAATATCATAATATTTTGAACCTTTAGGCCCTGCCATGTACTTATAATTTAATCAATACAACTATATGCAATTAAATACATATCGACTGCAAATTAAAGAATTACATATAAGCAAAAAAAACTTATAAATATTTATTTAAATCTTTAATTATTATTTAGATCGTTTCTAAGCAAATGCTCTAATAAAATCCCAATAATCAATTAACAAATTACATATAATTGCTAATTTTCAAAATTATACTCTGCCTGAACTTTAACTGGTTGATCTTTGTAATTTTGTCTTTGAACATTTAGAATTTGAAATTTCGATTATCATTTATACAAACAACAATACGAAGTATCATCTGTTACCTTTATCTTGAACTTAACGTCTTTTTCAACCCTGAACCTTTATAATCTTTCCCCCACTGTTTCACCTGGTTGTTGAACTGCCATAACACCGGAAGTAACCGTCATAAACTCAACTGTTGAAGTCCCGAATCCATATTAACCCGCTGCCATTACGCCAATCGTAGCCGGATCTTCAGCTGTTCCAAATGCTATTGATCTTACTTTTCTGTCGAAATATTCATTAGCTTTAAACATAGCGTATGGTTTTTTGTTATTAACATACAAAAATGGAGATTTCGTATCTCGACAAACATGACAAAAATCGTGTTTTATATTGGCTCGATATGCATATATTTGCATATCGCTTGTTATAGTTAAAAAATTGTCTAACAGATCAAAAACTAATTAAAAATGCAAAAGAGTTTATACTTTGCTCCGCCGGCTAAAAACGAACCGGTGTTAACATATAAAAAAGGATCACCGGAAAGAGAAAGATTAATAAAAGCAATTGAGTGGTGTCGATCAAGAGAGATTGATGTTCCTATGATTATTGCTGGAAAAGAGGTTCGTACAGATGATAAAAAAGTACTTTCTCCTCCGCACGACCATCAGCATGTTTTGGGTCATTATCACCGTGGTGACGAAAGCCATGTTAAACAAGCTATTGATGCCGCCCTGGCAGCACGTAATAAATGGGCAAACATGTCATGGAAACAAAGAGCATCCATCTTTTTAAAAGCTGCCGGTTTGATCTCCGGCCCTTACCGTGCAAGGATCAATGCTGCTACCATGCTGGGGCAATCCAAATCTGTTCATCAGGCTGAAATCGATTCTGCCTGTGAATTAGCTGACTTTTTAAGATTCAATGTTCAGTACATGACTGAGATTTACAATGAACAGCCAGACTCTGATGAATTGCGTTGGAACAGAATTGAACAACGTGCTTTGGAAGGTTTCGTATTTGCCTTAACTCCATTTAATTTTACGGCCATTGCCGGAAATCTACCTTCTGCACCTGCTATGATGGGAAATACGGTTGTATGGAAACCTTCCAATACGCAGATCTATTCCGCTCGTATCATCATGGAAATTTTTATGGAAGCAGGTTTACCCGATGGTGTTATAAACCTTGTATATGTTTCCGGACCTGCAGCAGGAAAAGTAATTTTCTCTCACCCTGATTTTGCTGGAATCCACTTTACCGGATCAACTGCAGTTTTTCAAAATATCTGGAAAGAAATAGGTAATAACATTGCTAATTACAAAACTTACCCTCGTATAGTTGGTGAAACAGGTGGTAAAAACTTTGTTTTAACCCATGAATCTGCTAATGCCCGCCAGGTGGCAACTGCCATAACCAGGGGTGCTTTTGAATATCAGGGACAGAAATGTTCTGCAGTGTCTCGTGCTTATGTTCCGGATAATTTATGGGATGAAACCTTATGTGAAATCAAGTGTGATATGGATACCATGAAAATGGGTCCGGTTGAAGATTTTACCAATTTCTTAAATGCGGTTATCGATGAAGCGTCATTTGACAAATTAGCCGGATTTATTGACAGAGCAAAAGAAGATAAAGAGGTAGAGATTATTCATGGTGGAAACTATGACAAGTCAAAAGGTTATTTTATTGAACCGACCATTATTCTTACAAAAGATCCTCATTATATCACCATGGAAGAGGAATTGTTTGGTCCTGTTTTAACTATTTATGTCTACGATCACAACAAATGGGAAGAAACCATTGAATTAGTTAATAATACATCCATTTATGGATTAACAGGTTCGGTTTTTTCAAAAGATCGATATGCTATCGAATATGCTATGAAAGAACTGGAACATGCAGCAGGTAATTTTTATATTAATGATAAGCCAACAGGAGCTGTTGTTAATCAACAACCATTTGGCGGATCACGCGGATCAGGTACAAATGATAAAGCCGGTTCGAAACTAAACTTGTTGCGTTGGGTAACTCCGCGTACGGTGAAGGAATGTTTTGTTCCACCTACAAGTTATAAATATCCGTTTATGGAAGAATAAAAACTTTAAAGTAGTCATCCTGAGCCTGTCGAAGGATGACATTTCAAATCAATAAACACTTCTACATCCCGGTAATTAACGGGACAGTGAGATAAAAAGAAAACTAAAAAATGACAACTACAGAATTCAATATAAAAGAATTATTAGAAAAATTAGGAATAAAAGATATTAACTCCGGTGTGACAACCGGAACTGAATGGTTCGATGTGCAGGGAGCAGTAACTTCTTCGGAATCTCCCATAGACGGTAAGGAAATCGCAAAAGTTCAAAATGCTACCATTGAGGACTACGAAAAAGTAATTACCAAAGCACAGGAAGCTTTTAAAATATGGCGTGAAATTCCTGCTCCGCAGCGTGGCGAAATTGTACGCCAGATGGGATTAGCACTTCGTGATGCTCAGGATGACCTTGGCAAACTGGTCACACTCGAAATGGGTAAGATTTACCAGGAAGGATTAGGTGAAGTGCAGGAAATGATCGATATCTGTGACTTTGCTGTTGGTCAATCCCGTTTGCTAAATGGCTTTACGATGCACTCTGAACGTAAAAACCATAGAATGTATGACCAGTATCATCCGATCGGATTGGTTGGATTAATTACATCGTTCAACTTTCCGGTTGCAGTTTGGGCATGGAACACCATGCTTGCTGCTATAGCTGGTGATGTTGTAATTTGGAAACCCAGTTCAAAAACGCCTCTCTCAGCGATTGCAACCATGAACATTATTCAAAAGGTATTAAGAGATAATGATGTTCCCGAAGGAGTTTTCAGTCTGGTTATTGCCAAATCATCCGTTTTAGGAGATAATTTCTTAGCTGACAAACGAATTCCTTTGTTCTCAGTTACCGGATCAACTGCAGTTGGAAAACGAGTTGCTGAAATTGTAGGAAAACGATTAGGAAAGACCATTCTTGAATTAGGTGGTAACAATGCTGTTATTGTATCGGATTCTGCCGACCTGAATATGGCGATTCCTTCAATAGTATTTGGTGCCGTTGGTACGGCAGGACAACGTTGTACTTCAACACGTCGTGTTATTGTTCATGAAAAAGTTTACGATGAAGTTAAGGAACGTTTGATCAATGCGTACAAGCAAATAGTTTGTAAAATTGGAAATCCATTACATAAAAATACGTTAGTTGGCCCTCTTATCGATAAGTATTCGGTTGAAGCTTTCACTCATGCCGTTGATGAAGTTAAAAATGAAGGAGGAAAAATCTTGTTTGGAGGTTATGTTCTGGAAACAGAAAAATACGGTTCCGGAAATTATGTTGTTCCTGCAATTGCCGAAGCAGAGAATTTCTATAACATTGTTCAGGAAGAAACTTTTGCTCCTATCGTTTACTTAATCAAGTATAAAACCTTCGATGAGGCCATTGAATTGAATAACAGCGTTCCCCAGGGATTATCATCATCCTTATTTACATTGAATATGCGCGAAAGTGAACAATTTTTGAGTGAAGTTGGTTCCGATTGTGGTATAGCTAATGTAAACAGTGGTACGTCAGGAGCTGAAATTGGCGGTGCTTTTGGTGGTGAAAAAGATACCGGAGGTGGTCGTGAATCGGGTTCTGATTCATGGAAAGCATATATGCGTCGTCAGACCAATACAATTAATTATGGTAAAGAATTGCCACTAGCACAGGGAATTAAATTCGCATTTTAAGTTTTTTCATAAGTTTTCTACATAGTTTTTTTCAAATTGCCTGCTGGCAACAGGCATGATGGTTTAGCGTAAACCTTGCAAATGAAATACTTGCAAGGTTTTTTTATAAGAAATAGTTTTGTTAATTTTAAAATTATCAAAACAATAGTAACCCAATAGCTTATTTAATCATGCAGCCTAAAAATTACTTTACGTTAATAATTATATTTATTATTCTTATCGTTATTGGGTATGTCTTTAATAACTTTACCAATAATGCCGTTAAAGAAGTTAGGCCGCTAGGTGAAGAAGTCATTCATAATCTGCATCAAGGTAATTTTAATATCATAAAAAGTAAGTATGATTTTCAATATGATTATGAGCATTTTTTTACGGGAGAAGGCATAATTTATAATTACAAAGAAAGCGGGTATGGTGCCAATGGAAGAGAAAACGTATGGTTACATTATTATATAACCGGACTCCCGGCAGAAACACGGAATATTTCTTTAAATTTCCAAAAAGAGAGCTCAACCTGGAATTTATCCGATATTAAAATTTCTTACCATTTCGACAGGGTTCATAAAGCAAATATTTTTTCATTTATAAACTACATTGAACAAGGGAATAAATCAGAAGCATTTGCATTAACCAGGAATTTCTCAAAAGACAAATTTGAAGAGCTTGCCAATCAAATCTTTACAGTTGATTTAAGTTCGAATTGGGAAATAGTTGAAGCAATTAATAAACCCTGTTCGAGTAAATATTGTAAAAATAAACCTTCAGTCCAACATTTTTATGTGATGCCAACAAATGGACAAATGAAACTCTTCTTTATCTGTAAAGATCTCAAAGGCGATTGTTGGATCGAGCAAGTTAGTATATTAGCGATGAATTAATCATATAAAGTTTTTTATGCTTAATTAAATATATATTAAACTTCTTTTTCTTTGCAATATATATAGTTTTGCATAACCGGATTGTAATCTTAATTTAATATGAAACGAATCACTTTTTTAATAAATATTATAGCAATAGCTTTAATATTTATCAACTGTACAAATAAAAGGCAGGAAGAAAAATCTGATAACAAACAGTTAATCATTTTTCATGCCGGTAGTTTATCCGTTCCTTTTAAACAAATGAAAAAACAGTTCGAAAAAGAAAACCCCGGCACAGAAATCTTACTTGAAGCTGCCGGCAGTGTAAAATGTGCACGTAAGATTATTGATTTAAAAAAAGAATGCGACATTATGTTATCGGCGGATTATACGATAATTGATAAAATGCTAATCCCGGAATATGCAGAATGGAATATTCAATTTGCTACCAACGAAATGTGCATAGTTTATCATGAGGAATCAAAATACTCAAACCAAATAAATAGTGAAAACTGGTATGAGATTTTATTAAAAGATGACGTAATTTTTGGCAGGTCAGATCCTAATTCTGATCCATGCGGGTACAGAGCCATTTTAACTGCCCAATTAGCAGAAGATTACTATAATTATCCGGGTTTAACCGAAAAAATCAGGAATAAAAACCAGGAATATATACGCCCAAAAGAGGTTGACTTGCTGGCTCTTCTTGAATCAAATACAATCGATTATATTTTCCTTTATCGTTCGGTTGCTAAACAACACCAGTTAAAGTATTTGATATTGCCAGATTCCATTAATCTCAAAACTCCAAAGCTTAATTCATATTACAAAACTACCAGTACGGATATCTTAGGAAAAGAACCCGGCACAACAATTACTCAACATGGCCAGGCCATGGTTTACGGTTTAACCATTTTAAAAAATGCTCCGAATAAGAACCTTGCCATTAAATTTATCGATTTTGTATTATCTGCAGATGGCGGCAGGAAAATACTGGAAGAAAACGGGCAACCGGCTATCATATTAACTGAATCAATTTATCATAATAAAATACCAGCTCAATTAAATAAATATTTTAACTAATAAATATTTGAAAAAAACTTGATAATTCAAATAGCTTATTATTTTTGTAAGCGATATGCATAAATTTTCATATCAATAAAACAATTCTAACCAAATTAAAATTATTACAATGAAAAGATTTATTTATTTATTTGTATTTGCTTTAATAACAAGCTTAGTTTTCGTAGGGTGCGATGATGACGATGATAGCTCATCACCTTTTAAAACTGTTACTCTCGGAGCACAATCAAATACTGACACTGATGGTTTTTACTCAATGAGCGAAGATAAAATTTATTCTCTGGCTGAAGCTGCTCAAAACCAAACTAAAATTGATTTATTATGTTTCTATGAAGAAGGTAATGATATTGCTTTATCATCACCTGGCGCAAATATTACGGATATTTTTACGGGAGATAACGACCCTGTGGATTGGGATGATAAAGATACAACCTGGTTCCACCAAGTTGATGAAAATTTATTGACAGTTGCAGCATTTGATGCACTTACCGAAAGTGATGCAATGATCGAAACTTTATTTGATAAAGAAAACAAAAAACGAAAAGCAAAACTATTACAACCAGGAGATATTTATGCTTTCCAAAATGAGGATGACCAATACGGCTTATTTAAAGTTGTATCCGTTACTCAAGGTGAAGCCGGCTCTGTACAATTCACATATATAATAAAAAAATAAAACACTCGGGTGTTCTTTCTCTGAATACTTATCGTAAACTTATTGAAATTTACGGTAAGTATTCAACATTTAAAGTTTGTAAACTTTAAATAATTAAGGAACACCTCTTATAATGCTGTAAATGATGAAAGTTTATAAACCTTTTATTATTTCCATCTTCTTATGCTTTACTTTTTCCTGCACAGAAGATGAATTGTCCGAAACAAATCCATTTGTTATACTAAAACCAGGTGCAGAATATACAAAGGATGGTGCTTCAATACCAGTTGGCGGACAAATTAAATTCGGAATATCTGCTGTTGGAGATGGTGCTGCCATTACAAATTTAACTGTACAAAGAATAACAGATGAAGAAGTTATTACAGAACTGGACCGGGGAATGTATATTAAAACCGGAGGCCTGGATACCACAGTTACATTCGTAAAGGGGCCTGCAGAACTGGAAACCTGGCGGTTTATTATCATGAATGGCCATCGTGATACGGCGTCGGTATCAGCTGTAATTAATTTAGGAGAGGGTAGTGCCTATGGTGAAATTAATTATTTCTCTTCTATCACCATAGGATTTCAAAATAATACGGAATTACCTTATTATATCGATTTGCATACAGGTAATACATATAACAATACAACAGTTGAAGGACACGAGCCTTCCATTGATTTGGCAAGTTATTATTATTTAAGTTCGGGGAAATCTTCTCCTACCCTGTCATGCCCAGGATATGAAACAGCAAGGTATTATCATCCGGAAATGAGTAGTTGGACAGTTCAAAACTCTACGTTATACGATTATGAAACAACAGATTATGATTTAATTACAATTGAAGAGTTCGATGCTGCACAAAATGACAGCTTGCTTGTTAATGGTTACATTCCCGGTAGTGTTAGCGGAACATGTAAATACTGCTATACTGATAAAATCATTCCATTTAAAACATCTGATGGTAAATACGGATTAATTAAAGTTTTACATGCAGACGAGTTTGATACCGGTTACATGGAAATAGCAGTTAAAATTCAAAAATAATAATCGAGCAATGAGAAAATATATACTAATTCTAATCATTCTGCTATTGGCTTTTACAAAACTATTTGCACAATCGGAGCTAAACGGAACTATATACAATTCCGAAAATAATGAAATGATAAGTTATGCAAACATCTCTATTAATGGGCAGGCAAGTGCTGTTAGCAATGAACAAGGGCAATTTTCAATAGAAAATCTAAAACCCGGAGAATATTCGATTATCATTTCTTATGTAGGTTATGAAACGTTAAAAAAACAAATCAATATTGCAGAAAATGAAACTCAAAACCTTGAATTTAATTTAAAACCCGTCTCTTACTTAACAGATGAGGTAACCATTACAGCTACAAAAACCGAAAATTATATTCAGGATATTCCGGTCAGAGTAAGTTTAGTTTCTTCAAGGCAGATAGAAAATATTCCGGCCCAAACTACTGATGAACTGCTGAATTTTATTCCGGGGATTAATATTAGCAGGTCTTTTGGAATTTTCTCTCATCAATCCAGGGTTACCATGCGTGGACTCAATGGACAGGAGCAAGGCCGCGTGTTAGTGATGATAGATGGCATTCCTACCAATAAAGCCGATGGCGGCTCTGTAAACTGGAATTTAATGAATACGGACCAAATTGAACGCATTGAAGTCGTAAAAGGACCTGGATCATCGCTTTATGGAGGCAATGCCATGGGTGGAGCAATTAATATCATCACAAAAAAAACTACGGAAAATTTCGAAGGAAAAGTTAGCGCCGATTACGGAACATACAATACTATGCGTGGCCAACTTTATTTATCCGGTAAATTAAATCCGGAGGGCGAAAAAGGTTTTTACTGGAACTTAAACAGTTTTTACAGGCAAAGTGATGGCTATATAAACGCTTCGGAAGCCGATCAACTTGCGAATCCGTATATTGTTGAGTCTGGTTTAATGGAATGGGGAACTTCTGCCAAACTGGGATATGATATTAATTCAAATAATACTATTGAATTAGACCTTTTGTATTACGATGACGACCGGGCTACCGGAGAAAAAGTTTATCAGCCTGAAGGAAATAACCGTGAACACGATACGTACCACTTAAGAGCTAAATATTACGGTAATAAAAATAAAGCAGAGTGGAATGTAAGTTTCTTTTATCTAAATGAAGATTATAAACGAATTAGTGAATGGATGAAGGATGATTATACATTTTACAAGGTACTTTCAAACCGTGTTGATTTTGGCGCTTTATCAACTTTATCATACAGTTTAAATAAACAAACGATAACCGGGGGAATAGACCTTAAACAAGGAAGCGTTGATGCAAAAGATGAATATTATACCTCAACAGATATTGTCTATAACAGGGGTAAAATGAATACTTTTGGGTTATTCATCCAGGACGAAATCCGTTTATTAAATGATAAGCTCAAAATTGTTGCCGGGCTTCGGTTTGATTATGCTAATTTTTTTGATGGAGGATTTGAAATTGAAGCACCTACATCAGAAACTACATTTATGTTAAACTATCATAACGAAAATCTCACCGAAGATAATTGGAATGCACTGAGCCCAAAGTTGTCATTACAATACGAATTTAATAACAACTACCGGATTTACACCAATTACGCCAGAGGTTTCAGGCCTGCTGTACTGGATGATATGTGCCGTTCGGGTAGAATCAGGGGTGGATTTAAAGTTTCCGACCCAAGTTTACAACCCGAATACTTAAATAATTTTGAACTAGGTGCTGATGCCAGATTATTTGGCCGTCTCAGAACTTCCTTGTCTGCGTATTACTCTCTTGGAAATGATTTTATGTATTATGTAAATACTGGCGATTCGATTCAGTTTAGTTATGGCCCCAGGCCAATTATTAAAGCTTCAAATATTTCCGAAGTTGAAATTTATGGATTTGAATTCGAAGTTAATTACAGGTTCTTTGAAAATATCATCCTGAATGCCAATTATGCTTATGCTCATTCTCAAATAACCAATTACGAACCTTTAAGTACTGACGATCCTGTTGATTTAACCGGCAAATACCTTGCGGATGTTCCCAATCATATGGCTACAGCCACTTTACAATGGCAAAACAAAATTGTAAATGCGGGAATAACAGCTAAATATATGGGCAAACGCTGGGTAAATGATACGAATCAATACGATGATATTGTTCAGGATAGCCAATACGATGCATATACCATAATGGATTTAAAATTGTCCAAATCAATCAAAAAAATATTTGTAAGCCTTAATGTTCAGAATATTCTGGACACTAAATTTTATAACAGCAAAGGGGCCGTTAACCCCGGAAGATTTATAACACTTGAATTAGGAATAAGATTTTAATAAAAACACTTCACATGAAAAATTACTTTTTAATAGCATTTGCAGGATTGGTGTTATCATCCTGTAATGTTAACGACACAAATGAAAATAATTATTTAAGACAAACTACCGCAGATAATATTGATGCTACCAATGATTTCTACGATAATGCAGAAACTTTCGAATTACCAGTAAAATCAATAGCTATAGAAGGAGAAATTGAAAATCCCGGAATTGTGGACTTTTCAAAAATACCGTTAAGAAGTATTATTGTTAAGGAAACTTTACTAACAGAAAATGGCGATCAATTTGTTGGTGCATATAGATATGATGGTTATGCCCTTTATGATATCCTAAACCTCGTTAAGTTAAATAAAAAGAATAAAGAAGAATTTAACCCAATTATCGATTTGTATGTTCAACTGGAAAATGATAAGGGAGAAAAGGTCAATATCAGTTGGGGGGAAATATTTTATCCAAATCATTTACAGGAAATCATCATTGCCAAAAGGGTAATGCGAATTGTTCCTTCAAAAACAAAGGAATTGTGGCCACTGCCTGTTTCAGGTAAATTGGTTGTTGCAAGCGATTTGATTACGGAAAGAAACATCTCTGATCCTGTAAAAATAACC
>JANQHE010000052.1 GCA_028282785.1 Bacteroidales bacterium
ATATCGTAGCAAATATATAATTAAAATGATTAGCTACAAGTCGAGTTTACTCACCATCTTTGTAAGGTTACTTCACTAAATTTGTTGGTTTGCATGGTAAGCTTTTATAAGTATAATGGTATAGTGAACCAAAGGCTGTTCTGTGTTTAAGGATGGTATTTTCATAACTAAAAGCTTACCGAATCTATAAACTTGTTTTTAAATTAATCTTATTACAGTTCTTCTAGCTTCTTGTCGTATATTTTCTGGCTCTTTATCATTGGTTGCTAGATCATTACAATAATCAATTATTTTTTGTTTTTCGATCGAGTTAGTAAACCAACCAAGAGCTTCAATCATCATTTCTCGATGAACTTGATTAGTACTATTTTCAACGAAGTTAAGAAATTCATCTACACCTAAATGATAATTGTAGTTACGTAAAATTCTTATTTTAAAATACTTTTGTTTTTCAGAACTTTCATTATCTGTTATGGTTTTAAGAACATCATGAAAACGTTTATCTGAATTCTCTAAAAATTCTCTTATTTGTGGTTTCGTTTCTTCCTGTTTCACAAGGAAATTAACACTTTTTGCTTGTTTATCAAATTCTTCTACAAGCTTCTCCGAATCGAAAAATTGAATATTATTTACATAATTAAATTTTACCCTTTCCGGAACATTAAAAAAAGATAACTTAACTAATGAAGGAATAAGAGCTTCATTGCCATTATCACCTGCCATATTAACTGCAAATCGTTGAATTAGCTCATACTCATCAAATAACGCAAGCTTTAATAGTTCAATGTAATTAGTGTCATTAATTTTGGAGAGTAACTTTAAACACTCAGCTCTAACGCTCCAAAATTTAGAGTCAGTATAAGTATCGAAAAGTAGTTGTGAAATATCTTTCTTATCATAATTTTCATAAAGCATTCTTAATGCTAAACATTGAACGTCAGGATAATGAGACTTTAGCATTTTTTTCCAAAGCTTTATTTTTTTTGTTTCCGTCACAGAAAGTTTATGAATATCAAAACTAGGGTTAATGGAAGTAAAGCGAAATGTCGGATCTCCAATTATATGGGTTTCCAGGTAACATAATCTTCTGTTCCACTCACCAACTCTCATTCCTAATGATAGTAAGCCGATCATTTCCTGGGGCCATTTATCCTGGATGGAATTAACCGTATTTCCTTGTGCTGCAACAGTTTTTCCTTTGCCAAAAATATAAGCTCCGGAAAGGTATTCATTTTCATGAAAAGAACCGTTATAGCATGCATCAAAAATGACAAAACGGGCATTTGGAATATAATATGCAAAATCATCTAGAGTAAGATCCATATTAGCATTATAAATACTGTCTTCTTTTTCTATTTGAGGATTAAAAGCATCATTAAACCAATCTTCAGAGACCTTATACTTTCTCATCAAATCTTTTTTTATTTGGTTAACTTCAGCATCTCCTTTCTTTTTTGCACGATAAATACGATTCCTTAAATACCTTTGAACTTGTTTTATTTGGTTTTGATAACGATTTACTTTTTCCCATCTGCTAAGATATTCAGCACTTTCACTTCCGTGGTGATGCAACAAGCCAATATCTAAATCGTCTCTTTGCAATTCTTCCATAAAAGGAAATTTTATGAAAGTTTCCATACTATGATCCAAAAATGATATTTTGGGATATCCCGGGAGTTGTTGTTTCAAGGCACACTTTTGATCCAACCTTGTAATTATAGATTCCGAATTATAACCACTTCCGGCAAAAAAGAAAAACTCATTAACTACATTTGGAGTGTTGTGCTGTTCAACGACCTTTTTAAGGTAGTTTTTCAATAATTCGTATTTATTTTCAACTTCAGGGGCTTTAATTCGTCCTGAATAAATATCAGGAGAAAGAGTTTGTGGAGACTCAAAGTTCAAAGAATAATAATGCTTAAGTTCGTTAACAGAATCTTGCCTGATATAATCA